>JADKHF010000029.1 GCA_016721865.1 Nitrosomonas sp.
GATCGTGCCGCGTAACGCCGTGGCTGCACCCCCAGGTATTTTTCGAGTTCTTGCTGGGTCATATGGAGGTACTATCCATGTTTGTACTTTGGGCGTTCTCGACCGTATTGATGATATCGGAGGCGTGAATATCTCTACCTTCTACCAATAGTTCCACCGCCTTAATGACATAAGCAGCCCGTTTCTGAATGAAGTTTTTGAAATCTTGTTTTACCTTTTCTTGTTTCTTATCCTCGGTTAGACCATCGTAGCCACCGCTTCTCAGCTCTTGAATCGGGATCAGGTGAGACTTCAAACGGTCATTCACAATATCTTCGCTGGTCCAGTTGTATCGCTCTTTGAGGTAGTTCAGAGGATCTTTATTACTGATATTTAGGTTGGTTTTATCGGTAATCAACGCGCAATTTAATGCCAGCCAGCCAACTATCAATACCGAACTCAGTTAGAAGTGCTTCCGGAAACACGTGATGGTAATGCCGTTTACCACTGAGTAACTGGAGCGCGGTGGTTTGCGCCCCATCCGCAAAATCGTAAGCTCCAAGTTTGCCGAAAATAGCTGAGGGCGTTAACAATTAAGCCAGCCATATCATCGAGCTAGCCAAATATAGCATGGCTTGATAGTTTCGTTTTAATCGTTCATACCGTGTTGCAGTTCGGCGAAATTGGTTAAGCTTCTGAACAGGCGTTCGACCAGGTTTCGTTCTTTATAAATTTCTCGATCATACTCCCGCCGAACTATACGGTTTTGTCGAGGAGGAATTACCGCTACTGCACCTGACGCTTCAATGTATTAATAAGCTCGTCACCGTCGTAGCCTTGTCCGCTACAAATATAATCGGCTGGAATCTGCTCAATCAGTGCGTTTGCCTGGCCGTACTCCGAGGCTTGTCCTTCTGTCAGTCGCAGTCTAACAGGATTGCCCAGAGCATCAACTGCTGCATGATTTTGGTACTCAGACCGCCTCTTGATTTTCCAACCGCCTCTTCCTGTTGTTTTTGGGGAGCACCCATGCTGATGCAGTCGAACAATCGAACCGTCGATCATTAAATATTCAAAGTCGCTGGCCTCTGATAAGGTCTTAAATATCGCTTCCCAACGGCCCTTTTTAGACCATCGATTATAAATTGTGTACACGGTATGCCAGCTCCCCAGAGCTTCTGGCGAATCAGCGCCAATGGTGCGCCTGTGGCAAACCACAGTACGGCTTCCAGGAACAAGCGGTTATTTCTCCTGTTACCCGCAATCACTGGGTTTGCTGACAACAAGGGTTCTATTCGTTTCCACTGCTCATCAATCAACACATTCTGATCATCATTAATTCACCTTCATATTCAATCTATTGGTAAATTATTGCAGAAATTACGTTAATTGTTAACGCCCCCTAGTATTGCCCTACCACGGATATTTTCCCGCTTAGGCCAACCTACACGCAGGAGTTCATCTTCGGTAGCAAGTGGGTGTAGTTCTCTATTGAGCACAGGTACATCGGATTCATCCCATGGAACGCCATCTTTTTTCTGCTTACCTTCTATGATGTTTTTGAGGGTAACAAAATCGCTATAGGCATGGGTTGCCGCTGCATTTTCATAACGGTTGGTAAAAAAGCTGGACCAAAGATACTTTTTTAGCAATATTTCAAATTTGCCTCTTTGATCGAGAGTTTCCGGAATATAGACATACAAAGCGGCAATCACGGCTAACACAGCATTAGTTGGCAATCGATCCCGATCAGGAATACCTTGGGATTCCAAGAGTAATGCCATTTTGGATAATCCATCGGTCATCTTATCCCAGTTGTTTACCATCTCATCCTTGCTCATATCCCACATGCCCTTTTGGTTTGGTAGCTTGTTTTGGATAAGTGCCGAAGTAGCCAGGATCAAAAACGGTAATTCGTAGTAATACTGAATATTGGGGTGAGTTGCGTTCAACTGATGCTGATAGTCATCCAGTGAAACACCTTTGACGCCTTCTATTTCTGCACGAATGATGTCGTATTGGGATAAGGGCTTGCTATTGGTATTCATGTTGATGAATACCTGCAACGCAGTGTCTTTTGAAGTCTGTGCTGGTAAGGCGAGATATGGTAGATTGAAGTGCGCGATGGTTTCCCTAAAGTCGCGGATTGTTGTTTTTACCTGGTTTTTCTGTTCCATCCATTGGGTAAGCAACGCTTCAAATTCTTCAGCGCTTGGTTTTGGTTTGGACACAGCCAGTGCGGAATCAACCCAGGCATCGATTTCTGATGCGATATCTCCTGGTCTAAATAACTGCATAGGAATGAGTCCACGGCTTAGGCAATTTTGAGGGATATCAGCCCACAGTGGCATTTTGGCGTTGTTTTTATTGATCCAACGGCTGACATGCCAAATTTCGGATTCGTCTGAATCTTGTGATGTTTCTTTATTTTGATCAAACAGGGGCAGGTAAAGAAAGTAGGTTGCGTCTTAGTAGTTATTTTGCAAAGTTCTCCAAAGAGCAGTGAGACGCTGTTGCCCGTCTAACAAGTGCTCTGTAACGCGAACACTGGTTTCCGGTGCAGTTGCCAAGTATCGTGAGACGAATTGCTCTTCATTAACATTTAGCAGGAGCGTAACGCCTAGCGGTAAATTTTTGGTTACCGTATCTAACAAGCTGCAAATGCGGTTTTATCCCATGCCTGGTGGCGCTGGAAGCGCGGCAGTTTAATTTCTCCATTTTGGATGCGTTGGAACCAAACTTGGATTTGTCTATCCTGCGCTGAACTGGATGGCATTTTCATTTGAGAAATCCATTTAATATGGTTTTGAATTTTCTTCTGCTTCTAAACTGGCTTGCCAGGCGGCCTTCAAATCGCTCAACGCCTCTTCCACACTGGGTAAGTTATCCTCAATGATTTTTTCCACGTAGAGCGGAATGTTTAAGTTGTAATCGTTTTCTTTGAGATCATCGATTGTGGCCACTTTGACGTAGTTCTCAACATCACGAAAAGCTTGATACCAGTCATGAATCTGTTTGACATGTATCGATTCCAGGAAATTTTGCGCTCTGCCGACTCTGATTTGATCAGAAGCATCGATAAACAAGATTTTGTGTCTTTTCTCGAGTGCTTTGTTCTGCTTGAATACCATTACACAAGCGGCCAGTTGCGTACCGTAGAAAATGTTGGGTCCCAGACCAATTACAGCTTCAAGCAAATCCTGCTCTATCAACACTTGCCGGATGGTAGCTTCAGTCCCTTTCCGGAATAGTGCACCGTGTGGTAGCACAACAGTCATTCTGCCTGTGCTGTTCATGGATTTAACCATGTGCTGCACCCAAGCCATATCGCCATAACTTTTAGGTGGAACCCCGCCAATATTTCTACCAAAAGGATCATTCACCCAATTTTCTGCGCCCCAATTTTCTAGGGAAAAAGGCGGATTGGCAATTACGCAATCAAAGGTTTTTAGCCCATCGGCTTCAAAAAAGGCCGGGCTGCGTAACGTATCGCCCCGGAGGATTTCAAAATCTTCGATGCCGTGCAAAAACATATTCATTCGAGCGATTGAACTGGAAGTCAGGTTTTTCTCTTGGCCGTAGAGTTTTAACGTCCGAAAATCTTCTGTATTATGTTTAAGGTGATCGACACATTCGAGTAGCATGCCGCCGGTGCCACAAGCTGGGTCATAAATACTTTCTCCTTCGTGCGGATCGAGGATTAATCCCAATAAATGCACGACAGAACGAGGGGTATAGAACTCTCCTGCTTTCTTGTTGGTAAGGTCGGCAAAGTGTTTGATCAGATATTCGTAGGCCTGGCCAAGCATGTCCGGATTGATTTTTTCATTACCCAGTGCGTATTGAGAGAAATGTTCAATCAAATTGATCAGCAGGCTGTCAGAGAGTTTGTTTTTGTTGCTCCACTGCGCATCACCGAAAATTCCATACAAGAATTCCTGATTGGCTTGTTCTATTCCTCTTAACGCTTTCTCAATGGCTAAACCGACATTGGTTGATATTTCCCGCACATCATTCCAATGACAGCTTTCAGGGATTTCAAAACGATGAAATTCAGGTAAGGCCGCATATTCCTGATCGCCATCAGATTCTTCCAGCGCGATACGAAATTCTTCATCATAAACATCCGATATCCGCTTAAAAAATAACAAAGGAAATATGTAGACTTTGAAATCTGAGGCGTCGACTGGACCTTTTAAGATCCATGCGGCTTTGGAGAGGTATTGTTCTAATTGGGAAAGGGTTAGTTTATTTTCGTTCATCCAGCTGATTATAGCGATATAAGCATATAGCCGCTCGAATTCAAGTCATTTGAATTGCCGTGATTATTCTCCTAGATAGTGCTAATAATATACAGTAATGTACTGTATTGCATAATCTGAACGGTTCTATCATCTTCCAAAGGAAAGAATACATGTCCCAGCATTACTCCCCAAAATCATTTTTTCGTCATGCACCCAATACGATGCTGATAAAGTATTTCGCCAAACATGACGTGCTCAGAGAATACAATTTTAGTGAAGTATCCGAAACAAGAATTGAACCAATCTACAAGGCATGGCTTCTTGCCCGATACCCAGCGCGGAGAAATGGAGCGGGATTTTAGAAATTGATGCGCTGGCTTGCGAAGGTGGCATCAAGGTGATCATCGAAGAAGCGCATTGGCATGGTGAAAATGTGGCTAAAGTACTCAGCGAACAGCAAGGATTCCACGAAAAGCTTTTTGGGTATTTCTCGAACGCCCGCAGTATTGGCCCGCTGCCAGCTCCTTTTATCGCGCTGATTCGATTACCAGCAGCCAATGGAATGAATGCAGAACAGTAAACAATTCACCTGCAAAGGTCGATGATATAAGTATTCGCCGCCTTGAAAAAATATTGATTCAATATTTCCATACCAAAGAAGGACGCGGCAAGAATTGTGCTGTTGATTGCTACCGGCGCGGGAAACTGGATTATTTTTTTGCCTACCCGGAAGATTATGCACATGCCAGTATTGAATGGGAAGGAGCAACATTCAAGCGTCCAGCTCGCCACCCTGCTTTTGAAATTATTTTTGTTTATTCGCAGGAAGATGGAAAAATTAGTCTTTATATGAAAGGAAAAAGTGAGACTAAAAAGGAAATTCGAGCATTGTTTGCGGATACGATACTTGGACTAGAGCTTGGTGAATTTGTAGAAGATGTACGTGTCTATGATTTTTCTCCACTACACAACGACAATCCCACTTTTCAGTTTCCTCCCGATTCCGGTATTCAGAGCGTAGCAATCAAGAAATTTAGACTGGTAATTGATGGCACCAAGGAACGCATTACGCTTGAGGTAAATCCAACACAGAACCAGAATGCGGTTTATGAATTGCGCGATAGATTGTGTAAAAATATTCCAGTTTCACAATTAACTATTACGCAAGTAGGCATTGTAGTTACTTTTGTGCCTGAGCCCGAAACCGGAAAAATCAGCACCAGGAGTTTCGACATAAGCTGGCCAAACTCCTGTTCATTGAAGCACGACGGCAAAGATGCCATTATCCGCAAAATGCTCATTGACTCTGGTATCGAACCACGCGCACTGTAATAACAAAATTGTGACCAATCTCGTTAACCCACTGCAAGTTGTGCTTGAACGATTAAGCTGTGTTGATCCAGCAAAAGGGGCTTTATTTTTCTGGGATGAAGTAAAAAATTGGCCTCCCAGTACACTCGATCTGATGGTAACAAACGGTCTTTTGCAGCAAGCGCAACCGATGACAACCATTGAATGTGATGGATGTGAAAAAAATTGCATCATGCCAGTGACTATTTATCCAGCTCAAGATGATAAACCTGGGCGAGCATTTATTCTTTGTGACAAACACGATGATATTGGGCGAGTGCTTGTCGATTTTCGCCGCATGCAGCAATGGCAGTCGACAAGCAGATTGGTTGCCGCAATGTTGACCAGTTTACTTGGGTTCAGCCAATCACCTACGAAAACTACTGATGGTAAACAATGGCATATCGGCACACTTATGGGAAGAAAGAACAGATATCCGGTCATGCTGTTAACGGATGACGGTCTCACACTTCTCCTTGCCGGTCATACTGTCTCACTAATAGACGTGCTGTCTATCACTGAAAATACCCTCGCATTGAACAAGGCTGCAACTGATGCGCCTGGTTAACAATCCTACAAACGATAACGAAACCGAATCCCCGGAAGCACGCCGCGAAAGACTCATAGCGCGCATACGTGAAAAAAAACAAAAGGTACGAAAGCATTTCTTCGGTTGGTAGCAGATGAAGAAGGCATTTCGGTAACTCGGCTTAAACAGATAAGAGATAACGATACACAGTTAAAAGAAAATATCCCAAAAAATAATTCATTGGCTGATTTATTGTTCAATTCCCGGCAGGCTAGCTCGAAGAAATCCAAAACCAAGAATTAACAAGACTTACACCCTGACGAACTAGACAGGTTGCAAGACAGCCCCCTAGCTAGTTTTCAATGGCAGCATGTTCAACAACACCCAAAGAGGTTCTAACATGCAGCCTACCATCCTACGGCTTCCCGTTGTCAAATCTGAATCTGGCCTTTCCCGTTCGACCATCTACCTACGAATTACTCAAGGCTTGTGGACAAAACCTATAAGCCTTGGTGCGCGGGCAGTTGGCTGGCCAGCTCATGAAGTCGCTTCACTGAATGCGGCTCGCATCGCCGGAAAATCTAACGAAGAAATTAAGAATCTAGTAATCAAGCTAGAAGCTGCCCGCAAGACTCTCGCATAAGGAGTACAGGATGAGCCAGAATCGTAAGGCACCGGCTTACCAAGAATACGCGGCGACCATCATGGCACAGCTATCATTCCGCACCATGTCATTGCAAGATAGGGGGCTGCTCTACACGATGCGGCTCGAATGTTGGGTAAACATGCGCCTGCCTAATAATCACAATGATCTGGCGAAAGTTCTAGGAGTGCCTGCCGCCGAAGTGATGGCCTCCCTTCCTGCCGTAATACCATTCTTTGAGATTGTTGGCGATTTTATTATCAGTCCTGAGCTGGAAGACTATCGGATACATTTGGTAGAACGTAAGCTTAAGCAAAGCCAGGGCGGCAAGCGCGGTTCGGTTATTACAAACAATAAGCGTGGCCATACTGCAAAAATTAGGGATGAAGACAGATCGAGTACCCCGTCGAGTAACTTGTCAACTAACTCGACGACCACCCGCAAGTACCCTGTCAAGGTGAGATCGAGTCCTCAGTACAATCAAATACAGAAAAGCCCATTCAAACCCAGTCTATAAAGAAAGCTATTATTGATGATCCGTTTGTTAGGGACTATGAAGCTGCTGAGCAATGCACGGCAGATGCTTATGCCAAAGCAAGCAAAGGTTATTAGTCATCATGAAGAAACGACTGCATAACCCAAATATCGCAAAAATACATCGCAACTACACGGTAGAAGAAGTTGCCAGTTTGTATGACGTTTTCAAAGGCACTGTGCGCGCCTGGATTAAAACTGGATTACCTACCCTCAATGACAAACGCCCCATGCTCATTTTAGGCAGAGATCTTGTTGCATTTCACCAGGCAAGGCGAACGAAAAACAAACAGAAGTGCAAACCGGGTGAAATTTATTGTGTACGCTGTCACGCGCCAAAGAAACCAGCCGGTGACATGGCTGATTATCAGATTATTACCGACAAAATCGGAAACCTTGAAGCCATTTGTCCGGATTGCGACAAGATCATGAACCGGCGTGTTAGTTTATCGAAACTAAAACAAGTATGCGGAGAAATAACCATCACGCTACCGCAAGCACTGCAACACATAATTGATAGTAATCAACCCAGCGTAAACAGTGACTTGAAATAGGAGTAGTAAAACATGACCAAACACAATACCGAAAACGAAGGATCAAGCGTAAATATTTTGCTTATTTGAAAGAAGCGATGCGCAATAGCGAGGCGACAGTGGATGCTGCCGCAAAGGCACTGTCGCGGTTTGAGGCCCATACTAAATACAAAGACTTCAAGGCATTCCACTATGAACAAGCAATTGCGTTTAAGAATCACTTGGCTGAACAGAAGGGACAACAGTCCGGTGAAAAATTAAGCAAATCAACTTTGCATGCGACACTGACGCAACTCAAACGATTCTTCCAGTGGCTTGCGTGGCAGCCGGGTTACAAATCACGTCTACAGTATTCCGATGCGGAGTATTTCAATTTATCCGATAAAGATACGCGCATCGCTACAACGCAGCGGGAGCAGAAATCGCCGACACTTGAGCAAATCAAGCATGTTATCAGCACCATGCCCTATCAAACAGATATTGAAAAACGAAATCGTGCTTTGATTGCATTTACGTTGCTGACCGGTGCACGGGATAGCGCCATTGCTTCAATGAAGTTGAAGCATATTGATTTAATTGAGAACTGTGTCAATCAGGATGCACGTGAAGTGAATACAAAATTCAGCAAGACCTTCAACACGTTCTTTTTCCCGGTATGCGATGAAATTCGCACGATTGTAGCGGAATGGATAACTTATCTACGGGAAGAAAAACTATGGGGCAATGACGATCCACTATTTCCTGCAACCCATGTTGCGCTCGGCTCATCCATGCAATTTGCAGCTGATGGGCTTGATCGGAAGCATTGGAGCAATGCCACACCGATACGGACGATATTCCGCAAAGCCTTCACCGATGCTGGCTTGCCGTATTTCAACTCGCACAGCTTTAGAAACACCCTCGTTCAGCTTGGCGAAGAAGTCTGCAAAACACCGGAGCAGTTCAAAGCTTGGAGCCAGAATCTTGGGCATGAAAAGGTATTAACGACTTTCTTTGCTATGGCGGAGTTGCCTGTCAGCGGCAAGGGGAAATTATCCGGATTTGGCTACCCCAGCAAGCTGCGCAACCTGATTTTAACGAGCTGGCAGAAGCGATTGTTCTGAAAATTCGGAGCATTGTTTGAGTACCCGGAAACGGCATTAACGATCAATGCCAAACCGGAACCGCCTGTTATACCGGCACTGAGAAAAACCATATTTTTTCGCTCGGCCAAAGCTGTTTCTGGCGGCAAATTATCAGTAAATTTGTTTACAGCTTGCGATTCACCAGTCAGTGGTGCTTCGTTGATGCGTAGAACAGAGGCCTGGATCAGGCGGGCATCCGCAGTGACCAGGTCCCCGCTTTCGCGCAACAGAATATCTCCCGGAACGATTTCGGTTGCAACAACCATCACGCTATGGCCATTGCGCATTACGCGACAATGGGGGGCCCAACCAAAGCACCGCGGCGCACGGAAGTATTCTTGAATGAAACCCATCGGTGCGTAAGCCTCCAACCCCACCATCTACCCACATTCCTTCAACAATGCTTCAATAGCCTCCGGTGCGAAGGGTAGCAGTTCATCGATTCGGCTGTTAGGCCAGGTGGGGAGTTTTTCGAGGGTGTCGGCTAGCCATTGTGCGGGGTTGAGGCCGTTGAGTTTTGCGGTGCCGAGCAGGGTTTGGATGGCGGCGGCACGTTTTCCGGCGCGCTCGGAGCCGGTGAACAGCCAGTTTTTCTTGCCGAGCGCGATGGGGCGAATAGTGTTTTCGACGGGGTTGTTGTCAATCGGCAGGTGTCCGCTGCCGGCGTAGCGGATCAGGCTTTGCCAGCGCTTCAAGGTGTAGTCGATGGCTTTGGCGGTGCCGCCGCCATCGGCGGTATGAAAGCGGGTTTGCAGTAACCAGTCGTGCAACGATTGCAGGATCGGCAGGCTTTTTTCGGCACGCAGTTGTTGCCGTGCTTCGGTCGATAAGTGCTTGCTTTCGGCTTCGACGGCGTAAAGTTTGCCAATGCGTTGCAATGCTTCGAATGCAACGGTGCTGGCGTTGGCCTGATGCAGATCGAAGAATTTGCGGCGCGCGTGCGCCCAACAGCCTAATTCTGTGCAGGGTGATGCTGTTTGGAGAATAAAGCCTTGTACCCGCCATAGTCGTCGACCAGCAAGTGGCCTTGCCAGCTGTTGAGGAAGTTTTGCACATGTTTGCCACTACGACTGGTTTGGTAGTCAAATACGATGATACGCGGCTCCAATTCGAAGTCGTTGCTGCGATACGCCCACAGGTAGGCGCGCTGCGTTTTTCCGCTGCCGGGATCAGTTGCGCCACCGGGGTTTCGTCGGCGTGCAACACGCGACCTTGCAGCAAGTGCCAGATCAGCCGGTCAGCCAGCGGTTGCAGTGCCACGCCGACGCGTCCAACCCACTCCGCCAGGGTGGAGAGCGATAAAGTGACACCTTCGCGGGCGGCGATTTGCGTGATGCGATACAGCGGCAGGTGATCGAGGTATTTAGCCGCGACGATCCAAGCAAGCAAACCCGGTGCCGCCATGCCGCCGTCGATCACCGCGGGCGGTACCGGTTCCGCGACCACAGTTTCGCATGCCCGGCAGGAATATTGCGGACGGATGTGGCGGTGCACAAAGAATTCGGCGGGTTTGACGTCGAGTTGTTCGGTGACGTCTTCACCGATTCTGACCAGATCGCTGCCGCACTGTTTGCATTGGCAGGATTGCGGTTCATGGCGGTGTTCGATGCGCGGCAGGTGATCCGGCAACGGCTGGCGCCCAGCGCGTGCGCGCTTAGGCTTCTGCGGAGCAGGCAGCGGCAATTGCTCGATTTCCGCCTCAACGGCAGAAACATCAGTTTGCCAGTCTTCTTCGAACAAACTCAACTGTGGCTGTGACAGTGCTTCGCTCTTCACACCGTAACGAATGCGGCGCAAATGCCCCAGTTCCAGCGTCAGCGCCTGATTCTTCGCCTCCAGCAGTTTGAGTTCGTTTTGTGCTTGCGTAAGCAGTGATTGAATCAGATTTGATACCTCGGTTTTAACCGCCGGCGCGAGGTTCAGATGATCCAATTCAATTGACTGTTTTGCGTGCGTTTTCATGGTGTTATTGTACCACAAAACCCGCGAAAAGCGGCATCAATATTGGCGTTCAGCTATATTTTCGTACGCACGACTGCAACCCCAAACGATGCCAATCCACTCCGGCAATCAACCACTCCCATTGCGGCTGCGTCAACACAATGCCACCTTCTCCGGAATGTTGCCAAACAAACCGTCCCCGATGCAAACGCCTCTGGCACAGCCACACACCGGTACCGTCCCACAGCAACACTTTGATGCGATTGCCCGCGCGATTGCAAAACACAAACGCCGAGCCCGCACAAGGCGATCGCTGCAACGCCTGCTCCACCAACACCGACAAACCGTCGATCCCCCGGCGCATATCCACCGGATCAACCATCAACCAGATCTCCCCCGGATTCGCAATCAAAGACACTTCAACAATTCCCCCAACCAATGCGGCGAAACCGTCGATGGCAGTTCCAGCACATGATCGCCCCGTCCGCGAAGACACAGTGTATTCGCCGGCATAGACATTGGTTTGATCGTTATCGGAACCAACGCAGGCGACCGAATAACCTGATCGGCACGATGCTTGCGAACCCAATTACCAAACGTCTTTGTATTCAAACCATGTTCCCGGCAATAAGCTGCCTGGGACATACCGCTGGTTTGCCATGTTTCGATATGAATTCGTCGTATTTCTGATGATGACATCGTTCCTCCTTGTAAAAGGTTTGAGGATAACGATGATGTACCAGGGTGTTAATGTGGGGGGGGGGAGGGTAGGTGCTTCCAATATTAGAAAGCAAAAAGGGCGCCTTCCAACGCCCCACCCCAGCGCTGTTGAGACAGCTGCTGCGCCAATCAGCACCCAAATAACCAGGCTCTTGAATTGACTCACCAGAAATAACCAAGGCTAAAAATCGCTTACCTTTTCGTAGCTTATTAGGCTCATTGCAGGCGAGGCGAGCAGCCACTTCCTCATCGGCAAGTCCCCGTTCCACATCGGTCGCAACGAGATGCTCGAGCTCAATTAATGATTGGTTATGCCATGCATTCATAGTGAGGCTTTTCCTTCAATTACCAGTAGGAATTTTGTAATGAATTGTAATAAAGCCTTCTTCTGAACATGCCTTCATAGCTAATTTCTCATTGGTTTGCAGGCACGGTATAAAGCGACGGCTCCAACCACTGTTCGATAACGGGTAGTCTCCTCTATCGAATGAAATCCGGCATCCGCTATAAAAACCTGCAATAAATCCAGAATGTTATCGTGAATCTCTTCAATCCACCGCATTACCAGAGAGATTAGCCACATGACTGAATCGTGCGGCTTGCCAAAATCTGCGACATGTAACTCGCCACCGGGCTTCAATACGCGAAATGCTTCCCTGAGTACCTGCTGCTTATCTTGCCGCGTCAAATGATGCAGCATCAGACTGACGAAAACGTGATCAAAATTTTTGTCCGGATAGGGCAGACTTGTCGCTGTACCTTGTTGCAGGATAATGATCTCTCCTGCTTGTTCGGCCTTCCTTCGTGCGATGTCTAATATCTGAGGGTCCATATCAAGACCACTTACTCCGGCGTCCGGTTGAGATTGTTTGATCATCAGAGTGAGCGTGCCCGTACCGCAGCCCACATCCAGCACATCTTGGCCAAACTGGATGCGGGCTTGCGCGATCAATGCAGTCTTTAACGCCGCCTCAGGAAACAAGCGCCGCATTATCGGATCGTACCAACGTGTCAGCCAGTGGAAATGAAACGCCGGGATATAATGATGAATTCTTCTTCATGATAACCCCCTCATCTTTTCCGTTTTCAGTGAGTGTCGAATTGGGATTTCCTTGACAAGCGCATAGACTGCGGGAAATACGATCATTGTCAGTACTGTAGCGGAAACCATGCCGCCCACCATCGGGGCAGAAATACGCCGGATTACTTCGGAACCCGTGCCGCTGCTAAACATAACTGGAAGCAGGCCCAATACGCTTCCTGCGATGGTCATCATCACGGGTCGTATTCGATATACCGCCCCTTGCACTACCGCTTCGTAAAGATCCTCGACAGTTACTTTACTACCAGAAGCTTCGCGCTTTGCAGTCACATCTTTGAGCGCTTGATCAAGGAATTCGAGCATGACCATTCCAGACTCGGCCGCAATACCAATGAGACCGATGAAACCAATCGCTGCTGCGTTGCTCATGTTGTAGTCGAGCCAATACATCAGCCAGATACCTCCGACTAAGGAAAAAGGTATCGATAGCATTACTATCAATGTCTCTGTAAGACGATTGAAATTCAGATATACAAGCAGGAATACCATCAGGAGAGTGATAGGCACTACCACTTTCAGTTTCTCGTTGGCCCGCTCCATGTATTCGAATTGCCCGCTCCAGGTGGCATAGTATCCGGGAGGAAATTGCACTTGTTCACGCACTGCTTTCTGTCCAGCTGCAACGTAACTACCGATATCACGATCACGAATATCAACAAAAATATACGCAGACAGCAGTGCATTTTCCGTACGAATGCTTGGCGGGCCTTTGACAAGACTGATTCGTGCAAGCTGGCCAAGCGGAATCATCGTCGCTCCCATGGTTGGAACCAGCACCTGAGTAGCAATTGCCTGCGGATCGCTGCGTAGCTCGCGTGGATAGCGTACGGAAACACCAAAGCGTTCCCGGCCTTCAATCGTGGTCGTCACCATCTCGCCGCCAAGCGCTGCTGAAATCACAGACAATAAATCGCCAACAGCCAATCCATATCGGGCAAGTTCAAGACGATCGGGCTCAACATCAAGATAGTAGCCGCCGGTCGTGCGTTCCGCGAAGGCACTACTGGTTCCTGGCACCGTTTTAACAACTGATTCAATTTGTTTGGCAAGCTTTTCAATCTCGCCCAAATCCTTGCCGAACACCTTGATGCCGACGGGCGTGCGAATACCAGTAACAAGCATATCGTTTCTATTTTTGATCGGCATCGTCCAGACATTACTGACCCCCAGCATCTGCAATGCTTGATCCAACTCAGCGATCAGCTTGTCGATGGTCATCCCTTGGCGCCAATTGCTTTCCGGTTTCAAATTAATGATGGTTTCAGTCATTTCCAATGGTGCTGGATCGGTAGCGGTATTAGCGCGTCCGGCTTTGCCCAATACCGATGCCACCTCGGGAAAGCTTTTAATGATTTTATTCTGTGTTTGCAGGATTTCTGCCGCCTTGGTAACGGAAATACCCGGAAGTGTTACTGGCATATAAAGTAGTGTGCCCTCATTCAATGTTGGCATAAACTCTGTTCCAAGCCTGAGCGTTGGATAAACAGTAACCCCAACTACCACGACTGCTGCCAGGACAATGACTTTTTTCCACTGTAACACCTGAGCCATTACAGGCCGATAGAGCTGGATCATGATCCGTCCCAGCAGATTGTCTTGCTCGCGCGGAATGCGGCCACGAAGCAGAAGCAGGATTAGAGCAGGTACCAAAATGATCGAAAGCAGTGCAGCACCCGCCATGGCAAACGTTTTGGTATAAGCAAGCGGGTGAAACATGCGCCCTTCCTGCGCCTCGAGCACAAACACCGGTATAAACGATACCGTGATGATCAGCAGGCTGAAAAATAGCGGCGGGCCGACTTCCTTGCAGGCTGCAATGACAGCTTCCGTGCGCGATTCATCGGGAGCGAGTCGCGCAAGATGTTTGTGCGCGTTTTCGACCATGACGATTGCTGCATCGGTCATTTCTGCGATCGCCAGCGCGATACCGGCGAGGCTCATGATGTTGGAATTAATGCCAAGGTGAAACATTGCAATGAAGGCGATCAGCACACCGATCGGAAGCATGATGATCGCCACCAGCGCACTACGCACGTGCATGAGAAATACTGCACATACCAGCGCCACGATTATGATCTGTTCGATAAATACTTCGTTTAGCGTCGCGATGGCGCGGTGAATCAACTCTGAGCGGTTGTAGACAGGCTGAATCAAAACACCTTCCGGTAAACCGGACGCAATTTCGTCGATCTTTTTTTCGATATTATGGGTCACATTGGAGAGCGTTTTCACCATGCCGCGCTACTGCGATACCCGAAACAACTTCTCCTTCTCCGTTGTATTCAGTAATGCCACGGCGCTCATCAGGAACTAACTCCACCCGGGCAACATGACTCAGCAATACCGGCATACCCTCGTGTGCTTTCACAACCAGATTCTCAAGGTCGCTAATTCCGCGCAGATAGCCCTTACCGCGAACCATATACTCAGTTTCCGTCAGCTCGATCACACGTCCCCCGACATTGCGGTTGCTGGAGGCGATAACATCGGAGATTGTTTTGAGTGATATCCCGTAGGCTTGGAGGCGTCGTGGATCTACGGTAACTTGGTAGTTTTTTACAAAACCGCCCACACTCGCCACTTCCGACACGCCATGTGCTGCGGTCAACTGATAACGCAAGAACCAATCCTGAATAGCGCGTAATTCATCAAGCGCGCGATTCTTGGCAACTAGCACATATTGGTAAACCCAACCGACCCCCGTTGCATCCGGGCCGAGCGAAGGCCTGACATTTTCTGGTAGCCGGTTTGCTGCGAAGCTCAGGTATTCCAGTACTCGAGAACGCGCCCAGTAGATATCGGTTCCATCTTCAAAGATGACGTACACAAACGATACACCGAAATTTGATAATCCTCTGACAACCTTTGATTTTGGCACACTTAACATAGCTGTAGTCAGCGGATAAGTAACCTGGTCTTCGACCACCTGCGGCGCCTGTCCGGGATATTCCGTGTAAATGATAACCTGTGCGTCCGATAAATCGGGTATTGCGTCGACAGGCGTCTTCAATACTGCATACACGCCCCAAGCTACTACAAAAAAAGTTCCAAGTAGCACCAGGAAGACATTCCGTACCGACCATTCAATTATATTGCCAATCATCTTAGTGTCCTCCATGAGCGGTGGCGCCAAGGCTGAGATCTGCTGGCTGAATGTGCACGATGATATATTCACCGGCTGATTCCTCGGTGATTTCGAATATAACCTTTTGTCCAGGCTTTAATGAACGAAGTAACGCTGGATCAGAAACGTGGAAATCCATTGTCATGGCTGGCCATTGAAGACTAGCAATTGGGCCATGCGCAAGTGTGGCAGTGGCATGCGCAAAATCCATGGTATTGATGGTTCCTTCACCACGATGAGTTTTTGACGGCGATGCCTTAACAAACGAGCCAGTTCCAGTTTCTTTTTTCTCGTCCGGTAGCTGGTGGCCTCCATGACCAAAACCACTCAGAACTGCCTTGAGATTACTTTCTGCATCAATTAGGAAATTAGCTTTGACCACAACAGTTTCTCCAGCATTAATTCCCCCCAGCACCTCAGCATAGCCATCGGCATGCATACCCAGTTTGACCGTACGCGGCTCAAATCGGCCTGCGCCGAGATCCACCAACACCACCCGGCGGGTGCCAGTATCCAACACGGCTGAATCGGGTATTAGAAGTACTTTGTCTTTGCTGTGAGATGAAGCAAATTCCACGCGTGCGTACATGGCAGGCTTCAACGGGCCATCGGGGTTGGGAAGTACAACACGCACGATAGCAGTACGCGTCTCCGGAGTTACCATGGGATAGATGAAAGCGGTTTCACCGTTGAATACTTTGTTTGGATAAGCTTCCACTCTGATGGTGGCTACTTGACCTTGATGCACCATTCCAAGATCCTGTTCAAATACATCAGCTAACACCCACACGCTGGATAAATCAGCAATCTGATATAGCACCTCTCCAGGCATAAAGCGTTGCCCCATGACAGCCTTCTTTTCCAGCACCACACCGTCGGCTTTAGAGCGCAGTGTCATATACTGCCGCACTTCGCCGGTTTGCTGCAGGCGTTGTAACTCGGTTTCCGCAATATCCCAATTGCGCAGTTTCTGCAATGCGCTGGCAACCAATCGCTGCATAGAGGCCCGCATATCGGAATCGCTATCAGCGGTGGATTGCAATCCCCTTAGCGCAATCACGTATTCCTGTTGCGCAGTAATCAAATCAGGACTGTATACATCCATCAAGGCATCGCCCTTTCTCACTGCCTGACCCGTAGTGTTTACATAGAGCCGCTGAATCCAACCTTCAAATTTAGTCACTAATGTATATAATTTGCGTTCATCTGCCTGTATCGTTGCTACGGCTCTAATAGTGCGCGTCAGTTCACTTAATGTTGCAGTTTCAGTTCGCACCCCTAGCATTTGAATTTTTTCGGTGCTTATTTTCACAATGGTCTGATCTGATTGAGATTCCTCTCCCTCATAAACCGGCAGATAATCCATTCCCATCGGATCTTTTTTGGGTATCGGAGAAGTGTCGGGCAGCCCCATGGGATTGCGATAATATAAAATCTTCTTTTCGGTGCTGGTTGCTGGGGATAAAGCAACTTCGGTTGATGTTTGTGATTGCGTTACCCCACCAATAACCCGCAAACAGCGCGGTTGTAATCGCAATCCCAATCATAATTGGCTTAATAGTAGATTTCATTGGAAACTCCATAATCGGTAACCGTTAGTGCTGCTTTTTGCCGACCAACAAATCAATTTCCGCTACTGCTTTGTTGTAATTCGCCATCGCGGTGATGAGACTGGTCTCGAAATCAAATACCGTCATCTGATTATCCAGCAAGGTCAGAAAATCAACCCGGCTCACCTGATAGGCCGTCAATGCGGATTCAACGGTCAGTTTCGCCTGCGGCAGAATGGCAGTTTGATAGAGCCTGACCGATTTCAGGCTTTGCTCAGCGATGGCAATTTGCTGACGCAATCTTGCCGTAACTTCATTACTTTGCGCTTGATACAGACTGACTGTTTGATCACGCATTGCCTGTGATTCCATGATGCGAGGCTCAATTTTATTGCCGCGCCATACCGGCAGATTAACCACCACAGTCATGCTGACCATGTCGTCGCGTCTCGTACCGTCCATCATGTTGTCACGCTGACCATACGAAAGTCGCACGTCAAAATCCGGATAGTAGGCCCTGCGTGCCAAATCAACAGATTTCTCATTGCGTGCAATCAGGCTTTGCAATGCAAGCAATTGCGGGCGATGCGTTAGAGCTTCTTGTTGTAATGTCTCCAAATTCAAAGGCACTTCTTGAATTTGTAGTGGTACCGGAACTAGAATCTCGCTTTTCATGTTGCGTCCCAGAGTGCGAATCAGTTCTGCTTCCAATACTGGCTGTTCGCGAGTCAATACTAACAATCTGTCCAGCATTCTCGATACTTGTGTTTGTGCTTTCAGTACATCCGCCTGACTGCCTTGTCCAACTTGGTAGCGTTCTTCCGCAATGCGCAGAAAACGTTTGAGAATCTGCTTGTTTTTCTCGGCCAGCTTGATTATCTCAACCGTGAGTCCGAGATCCCAATATGCTGTTTTAAGATCGTGCACAACACGATTAACCGTTTCATGATAACCCTGCTCAATTGCGTCGGCATCCTTGGCGGCAACATCCTTACGCAAACCGCGCTTTCCCGGAAAAGGCAAACGCTGGGATAGACCGATCATTTTCATGGTCATATCTTCGCGGTTGAATGGTGAAGATGCCAGCGGTGCATTGATCACACCAGCCTCAAGCATGGGATCATCCAACGCCTCTGCTGGCGCTATGCGTTGCTGAGCGGCTTCGCGTTCTTGTAGCGCTGCGCGGATTTCCGGGTTATTTTCGAGTGCTTCCACAATCAAACTTGGCAACGGAGTTTCATTACGAAAACTGGCCGAGTGTGCAAGCACACCTGAATCGGTTTTGTTTGATACAACTTCCTTTCCCTGCGCAGCCGCTGACATCACAATCGCCATCAGTACAATCACGACCCTATCGATGCGCTTCATTGTGATCTCCTAATTAAATCGTGTGGTCGAGGGGTGTTAATAACAAATGTAATGAGCATTCCAACCTCCTGACGTATAAGGTCTACTTTTCTGTTGTAAAAGAAAAATACAAATGTAGGAATACATTCACGCGTAACCTGCACTCTCCTTCAGAGAGGTGTAGAACGTAGGCGAGAAAATATTTTGCCTGAATACAGGCGGATTTTTACAGGGAGAAGTACAAAGGGGGGCGTTGAAGTTGTTCCGGTATAAACGAAATAAGACCGGATTTCAATGCAAACACGACAGGAATTTTATTAGCCGGCATTGATGCTACATAATTCGCTACAATCGGTGTGTTGCTGTAAGCATCACAGGTAGTGTCATCACATGCAACACTGGAAAGCACATGATCTAACAGAGTTTCAGTTTCTTGCTTATGGCAAGCAGCATGATGATGATCGTCGTTAGTTATCGCTAACTTTTTGTCATGGTGATTGTTTAAGCTTTTTTTCTCAGCACATACCGATAGCACAGCCGCTGCTGCCCCCTGCATGGGTAGCCATAGCATAAAAAAAAGCAATAACCAGTGACATGCACTTGATCTCATCTTTTTGGTTATGTTCTGATAGGTATCAGGAATTTGTTTGAAATAAGCATTTCACTACACAAATATTATTTAATCTCTGCAGCTATTTTCCGGTGAGAATCGGCCAAATCCATATTTTCTTTTGTAGCTTGTTCATAAACATGAATCAAAGCCTTGCACATTGATTGCATATCTAGACCCCTCCTCCCATAATACTCGCTGTGAGCTTCATATTCCGCTAGCATTTTCTTATGGTCGTCTACTTTTGACTGCATATCCTTAGCGGTATCTTCATAATGTTTAGCAAGTGAATTATGGTCAGCAGGTGTTTTTGCATTCCGGATTTCTTGTGACATATCCATCTGATGCGGAACAGTGTGTGCACATGCAGTCATCAACCCAACCGTAATTAATGCTAGCAAACTTAACCACATCTTCATATTAATACTCCATTTAGAAGTTGAAAATCAGATTTATAATTTTCTATATAACATCACAATTTATCTATCTTTTAGCTATGTCACTATTAACTGTCGACGTTTTATTTTAACCATATAATTACAAATGGCATTATCATCTACAATAAAAAACGCTTAAACCTACGAATAAATTTGCTCCGCGCACTCTGCACCTATCCCCGCGGCAAGACCACGGGGAATCGCAAGTTGCTAAGAATTTGCGCGGTTTTGGAAATTTCATTCAACAGTTAATTCTGACATAGCCTATCTTTTCTTTATTACTGCTATCAGTATGAATCAGATCACAGTTAAAAAATATATCAAGAAAATTCTTATTCATGCCAAAAGAAGCATGAGCCTTGTTTCATTGCATCCTTACAGCTTTACCATTCGTAACCGCAATGCATTGACGATCACGCTGACCGATGACAGCGACATCGTTGCTGCTGCAAAAATCGGTGACAGCAAAATGCCAAAGAACGGATACAGTACTCCGACTGCGATCGGTACGCCCGCTATATAGTAAATAAAGGCTAAGAATAGATTCTGGCGGATGTTACGCGGTTGCCTGGGACAGGCGCCGTGCCCATGGCAACGCCAACATCGGCAGTAGCCAAAGCCAGAGCATCAGTGTCACCACCGCCTGCCATTGTTGCCACTACCCAGCCTTCCTGGCGCAATCTAATCAAATTTGCCGTTTTCTGATCTGTAATACTTCCGCTTCCACTTCGTCGATGCAAAGGTGTCAAGCAACTGCTTCAGCCATTGTACGGTTGTCTCCCTTCAGTATGACAGTATGCCATCGGCATTTGAAGCATGACTCCAGGTGTCGACTCCTTCACCCGGTCAGCGTTGGCGATTATGTCAACAACCACATCATTGATTGCTACGAAGATCACTGTTGTCGCATCCAGACGTAAACGCATCTACTTGCGTTTCCGATACCCTTGTTTTAATATAAGCAACTTACATCTCGGTTAGGGAAGCTCTGAAAAAGTGTCATTTCGCGCGAGAGAGAGAAATCTATTACATTGATTATTAGAAATTCTTCACTACGTTCGGAATCACAAATGCGAGTTATTCAGAGTTTCCTTAGGAAATTTATCATCTATGGAGTTGATTGGATGCAGTCAATTGCTGAAACTGCTCATCATAACGATTTGCTTTAACCTGATCGCCAGTAAGCTTGGATGCCTGTGCAGCACGATAAATGCCATTGCGGCGATTGGGCGTGCGCATCAATGAAGCTTCGAATTCATTCAGTGCTTCACCGGGCCGTTGCAATTCAAGCAGCTCGCCCAGCAATTCCCTGGCGGGTATTACCGAACCCGGCGTGACATTATCTTTCTCGGTTGAATCTTCCAATTCAGCCGAAGCGCGCATGAGTTTCACCGCTTCCTCCGTTCTACCCTTTCCATGTACTATCCAGGCCGCTACCGCCAAGCGTTGGATTTCGATTTGATCAGCCGTATAGTCCTTATTCGCCACTTTATCGGCATCACGCAATGCCGCAAGCCGTTGCAGACTGTTCTGGGCAAGATCCAATCTTCCGCTTCTGGCGGCGCCCAAGCCGCGGGCAAAGTGCGTTATTGCCTCGCACCAGCCAAATTGATTCCAGGGAAAATCGACTGGATTAATGCTAAGCCCAGAAGCTTCCAGCCATTCGCCGCGTTCTATAGCATAGCGTGCTGGAATCGCCGCGAATGCATAGGCGGAAGTGGTATTTTCCGGCTGTGCTTTTTGATGGTTTGCAGTTCTTGCAGGATTTCTCTGGCTTTTTCTGTCTCTCCGGTTTGTAGATAAGCGTACATCATATAATCCATAAAGTGGAACTGCTGATCCCAGGTTCCAGATAGTGCATTTTTCCGCGCGTAGTCTTTTTGCCGCATGATATGCGGCCAGATTAGATGAGCTGCATCGTGCCATTGTCCCAGTCTGATGAAGATGTGCGACGGCATGTGTAATGCGTGTGGAACCGCTGGGGCAATGTGCGTATACGCCCTGGCTGCATTCATTCCAAGCTCGGCCAGTTCGGGATAATCGCTGCTGTGGATGATGTAATGCGCTACGCCTGGATGATTCGGCTCCTGTTCCAGCACTTTTGCAGCAGACTTAATGCTTTCTTCTGGTTAGTGTAGGCTTTGTCTTTCGGAGAAGCGATGGAAATCAGCGCCAGTGCATAAAACACGGCAGCTTCCCGGTCACTAGGGTTCTGTATCAAAACCCGCTCCATTGCTTGCTGATACGCAAGCTTTCTGGCACCGTAATCGGCTTTTTCACCATCCTGATACAACGATTCAGTAGCTTCAAGATAAGCTTTTTTCTCGCTTTGTCTTGATCACTAACTTCCTCGTTTGCAGAAGCGCTTCGCGTGCCTTTTGTAGTTCTGCTGCAGCCGGAGGTGTGGCCCATAGCTGATGATAAAGGCTCATCGCGATTCCCCAGTAACCCATGACGCAGGTTGGATCGATAACAGTAACTTGGTGGAATGTCTTTTCGGCTTCGTCATACCAGAAGGAATGCAACATGGCGACAGCCTGATTAAATTGTTCCTGAGCAATCGGCGTACATGAAACCGGAAAGTTAACCTTCCCTAATTTTTTCTCATCGAAATGGCCCAAATGTTGATGATCCCCGTCTGCCTGCAGAAAGCCCGCGAACATAGCGGTAATGAAAAAGATAATTGATATGAATGTTTTCATGTGATACCTCCAAATATTTGGATAAATCATTGAGATAATCAGCGATCATCTCAATGAGACTGTTTTTTTCTATTTTGTTCGTGACCGGCGGGCACGAGCATGCATATGACTCGCGCCATGCGCCTCGAGGAATTCTTTGGTGCTATTCTCACCAGCCAAAGTATCTAGAATCGGACATTCCTGGCGCTCATCCCCGTGACAGTGCGCAATCAACTGCGATAGTGCTTGAGCAATTGATTCCAACTCAGATATTCGCGCCTTCATCTCAGTTAAGTGCTCTGCTGCAAGCTGTTTGACTTCGCGTGCTGGTCGTTGCCGATCTTGCCAGAGTGAAAGTAGCTTTTTGATTTGTACTGCACTAAAACCGACTGCACGCGCCCTGCGTATGAAACGCAACGTGTGTATAGCGCGTTCATCATAGTGACGATAGCCTGAATAAGAGCGCGCTGCTTTCGGAATAAGTCCCGTCGCCTCGTAGTAGCGGATCATTTTTGCGGATACACCGGAATCACGTGCTGCCTGTCCAATATTCATGCCATCACCTCAATGATATGTATGCGCAAGCGCATGACCGCGACCTCGAGCGATAAGCCAGCGATTGACTGGAAAAGCAGCCGCGCCCGCAATAACTAATGCAATCGCAAGACTGCTCCAAAACAGTAACGAATCAAGCGGCGCATTCATTGCTCCCGGGATCATCAACATCATCAGATTATCGATGATTTCCATAATCGTGATCGAAGCTGTATCGGAAATAACCGCGATACGCGCGGCGGCTTCAAAACCATACCCAGAACGCAGAATGGGTAGCATGGTGAGAAGATAGCCAGATAGAAGGGCGAGCACTATCGCAAGCGCTATCGTTTCAACATTGTTCCAGCCCAAAGCCGTTCCAATCACTATCCCTGCAACCTCGCCAATTGCGCAACCCGATAGGCAATGAACGGTAGCTATCAAAGCAACGCTATTCAACGATTGTTCTTTAAGCGATTCGTGGTTGTAATGTAAATAATTTTTCATGTTCAACTCCTGAGTCATTTGTTTATGGAGTCTTAATGCTAAACCTTCCCATCGCTGGAATGTCAACCCTCAAATCTCAGAACAATATTAAGCCTGATGTAGCAAAAGCAGGGACAACATCCTTATAACCTGCTTTGATTGCTGTCCATTCATATTTTAGTATCAATATTATTTCTGCATCAATATATTTATATTTCATATAATCAATATCTTACTGTATTAAACTCGAAATGATAGTGGCCCCAGAAACTATCCAGGATTTGTAAAAAAATGATTATGTCACGGCCTGCTCTATTGAAAAACTAGTCTGGATATATTGAGAAATTTTCAGAAAGTTGTTGCTTACTTAGTTTGGTAGAGCGTTTGGAATTTAACTAATATTGATTGGTAGCTTTTATCGAAAAGTAAGCTGATATTTCCTTTTAGTAGTACTAATAGTAGTACATTTAGAAATATTAGATAACAATATACTTATTATTCAGATAAGTATAACATTAGTTAAGTTCCCGCCGTCACAAACGGTCTAACCCAGACCACTCAAGACCAACTAAGATCCATATAAAACAGGATCTTAGTTCCAGTCTCAAAAATCCCCCATTAGTCTCTGTTGGTCTCCAAAGGCCTCGGTTGTGGCACAAAAATGACACAAATTTGCCACAAGTCATTTATGCCGATAACCTCACTGAAGCGTATGGAACAGAAAATTGCCGCCGCATTCGGCAGCACATTTTCACAGAGCTTTCCCCGATTGCCGGAGATTTGGCAAGCCACTATGTCAAAACCGCTGAACGATCCAGTTTCGAGCAAGCAAACCATGCGTTAATCGATATTCATAATCAGCTGCGCATTGAAGATCTGAATCTATGCGCTGATCATGAAGAACTGCTCAATGCCGCTAAGCGCTTTGCTGAAAAATGCTATCTCGCACGAAATCGAACAGAAATACCGCTAGAAGCTTATCAAGCGTGCTTACGGATCGTCGATCACTACCAAGTCAAACGGCCATCCATCAAAGGCGATAACCTGGAACCGGCTCTGAACCGGATGTGCTGCCATCGCTGGTGGTATCGCAGAATCCAAATATTGCGGCTTCGCAAGATTGAAACCATTTCCAGAAATATCGAGTTGGTCAGCCGCCTGCGTGGCACTTATTTCAGCGATTACACCATTCATGTAAACGCAAACAAAAGGAGAAAACCGGCTCTGTCTGGCCTCTACCTTTGTAGGTAATGAAAATGGTGAGATTTTTCACCACAAAACCCTAGCCGATCGTTCAGTATCCAATCCAGCCATTCGCCGTGCTGAATTGATGGTGCGTATCCGAGGGTTTGAAATGGTGGCTGATCATTTGGGTCATGTCGGTGAGTTCTATACTCTTACCACCCCTTCCCGCATGCATGCCTGCTTGCACAACGGCGCAGTAATCCACGCCATGACGGCACAACCACACTTCAAGCTCGCCGAATACTCAACGAGTAAAGGTTAAATTGGCGATCGCGAAGCGAGCCACAGTCTGAGCCGTTATTGGACAAACCCGGTGGGGCTGCCTTGATCCTGCTTGTTATGGAAATATCTCTCTGATCGGTGCGGTGGCATCGGGTCTATGCACGTCACCCAAATCCCACCGCTAAAAGTTGCCATTACGGCAACTTATTCTGCTCAACCTGCCATTCTTGATGCGTTTTCACCTGATTTCACCCTTTTGCAGGGCGAGTGCGCCCGTGCCTGCCGGTCGGCAGGTTGACGGGTGTGTTGCGTTACGTGGCCATCTCCCTGTTTGTACGAAGAGTCCGTAATCGGTGGGTGAATATTTTGATACGACACGGACAATCTTCATCACCCCGCCACAACATTTGCATCGTATCACCGGGCGTAGTTGCGGTGGGAGCACGACACGTTTGATCAGTTGCACCAGTGGGATCAGTTTGCTGTTGGGATGCAGAAAGCCGAAGTTGCGGGCGCGGCGACCTTTGGGCAAATGTTGCAGGATCAGGCATAAGGAAATGCCACGCCGCTGAGAGTGCGGGTTTCCATCTTGCGGGTTTCGCTGTTCTGTTAGCCGGAACGTGACGTTTGCCATCGCGGTTTGCAACGATGTTCTTCTCGGGCAATACCCCGCGATACAA
>JADKHF010000030.1 GCA_016721865.1 Nitrosomonas sp.
AGAGGTGCTCAACTCAGAAATACAATCGTTAACTTATACAATTAGACACTAGTGGGAGAGCCTTTCATTGAAGGAGATCAAGTTCAGGTAAGTTTATTCAGCTGGAAATTCTGTATTCAATTTTATGGTTTTGTCGACAAAATTATTAAAAGTACCTTTTAAGTATTTACACTTGTCCTTCCCTAAGGAAATACACGGTCAAAACATACGAAAATCACGAAGAATTAAATGTAATATTCAAGGATCCATCATTGAAAGATCTATCCCGGTGTCCATCATAGATCTTAGTATATGCGGCGCAGGCATTAGCTCAGATATCACTTTGGGATCAACAGGCACAACGATCACATTGTCTTTTACCATCACAGTTCTTGACAAAGAAATACCCTTAACAATAAAAGTACTATCAGATCGGTGAGGAAATCAATAAGAATGCCAGAAAATAATCTGCTTTGGGGTTGAATTTATCGACATAAAATCAGAACAGATACATACATTACGTCACTTGATTTATCGAAATTGTCGAACATCCTGAGAACATAGTTTAATTGAGAAAAATCCCCACCAGCAAACTCTTCTACCAGAAACCCCAATTACCTGTCGACACGATCCATATACCCAATATCGCGTTGGTGATTGCGTGGGCGAGAATGGGTGACCACAATGTTCCGCTACGCATATATAACAAGTTATAAACGATACCAGCAAAAAATCCGGCCAACCATAGATTATGCGCAACAGCAAAAAGTGCAGCCGTGATAAAGAATGCCTTTAATCCGACATGTGCCGGATTAACAGAAAGAAAGTTTGGATGATCAATCCAGCGCATCAGGAATGACCGCCAAGAAAAGCTCTTCCATCACTGGGACAACCGGTGCCGCACCAATCAGCCTCACCACAACAAGAAACCAGTCGATTTCATTATCATCACGTGGATCAAAACCAACGGACTCTCCCATCACCATCAATCTGCCGTCAAGTTAATCCAGGCAACGAATACAACGATACCGGCAACTATCGCAACAACCCAGGTACGAAA
Organism: Nitrosomonas sp.; assembly: GCA_016721865.1. GTDB lineage: Bacteria > Pseudomonadota > Gammaproteobacteria > Burkholderiales > Nitrosomonadaceae > Nitrosomonas. The sequence continues at coordinate 1,040 of JADKHF010000030.1, forward strand.
GCTTGTGCCAATTGGTAACCGCAATTCACTATAGGCGCTTCTCATCAACAAAGCAAACCAGCAACGACAGCTATTTTCCCGCATAAAGCAGGCGTAAATCATTAGCTTCCCAGCCAAACTACAATAACATATCTTCCAGCAGCATGAAAAGACATAAGCGCCGAAAGGTGCTATGCGACTTATATTTGCACGCTCAAACATAATAAATTCCTTCTGAATTTTCTTTTAATTGTGGTGTTATCGCAGAAATTAGCGCGATACTATTTCATATCATTCTGGCTAGGGTCTGTTGACATTTCACATAGGTAGCCACAGATAACCACAAGCCAAGGCAACCATACTTTCGTAATTTTCTCTTCCAGTTTGTCATATCTTGTTGCCACTGCGCGATACTGCTTTAATCGCGCAAAAGTGTTTTCCACCAAATGCCGATATTTATACAAGCCCCAATCCATGTCTGCATTACCTTTCAATGAATTGCGCTTTCTTGGTATTACAGGCCTGGCTCCTTCTTTTGTTATCTGCTCCCGTATACAATCACTGTCATAGCCTTTGTCCGCCACAATCGCTTCCGCGTCCAGGTAGCCTGGCAATCAAATCGGTGCTGCAGAACAATCATTGACTTCTCCACCGGTGATCTCAAACTCAACTGGCAAGCCATCAACTATCAACCGCCAGATGAATCTTCGTGGTATTCCCTGCACGGCTTTTCCCGATGGCCTGCGGCTTCGCCAACCGCTCCCGCACTATGCTGATGCGCTTTAACGTAGCTGCCATCAATAAATTCCCATTCACAATCCGGGTCAATGATCAACGCCTTGAAAATCCCATCCACTTTATACTCAATGACCACGCGTTGAACCTTTTGTAGATGGAATTCCAACTGCCAAATGCCTTCGGCAAGTCTCTCCACGGACAACCAACTCGCATTCGATACAGCATTCCTTCTACCGTCATGCGCAAATTGCGCTTGTTATAAATGGCTTCTTGAAGCAGAATCTTCTCAGCTTCGACCAAAACTCATCACTGAGCATCAAGCGGGCATCGCAAACTCGTTTTATTGGTGGTATAGGAACCTCAATACTACGAGTTTTTCTATATTTATTAAATAATTACCGCAAAATGTCAACAGACCCTAGCTTATAAAAAGAAGTTTAAAAATGAAAGTAAAAAAAACATGACACATGATTCATCGTTGGTTTATTGCCACGGCAAATTTGTTCTCTTTGAACTCAAAGCAAACATAGTTGAGTTGAATTAAACGTCATCCGTAGATAGTCGAATACCAAACGGGTATTTCTGGTTTAACTGTTGCATTTTTGAGCGACGCTGGATTTTCCGTCGGAGATGAACTGAATAACGCCGACTGCAAAGCGACGCAGGCGGGAGATGTTTTCGGGGTCGGCCCGTACGGATACGACTTCGATCTTCATCGAAATTCCAATCGATCACATAGTGGCAAGCGATTCTCAATTGTCCAATGGCCGCGATTCAATTCGAGGATACGCTCAGAGGCTGTGAAAAAATCGATTTTTGCGAGGGGTAGCATTCTGGCGAAGACGGCATTGAGCCACACGATTTTCCATGGCATACATCAGATTGACACCCTGTCTTTCAAAAGAGCGTCAAGCCAGCCACTTTCCCCCTGATTCTGCGATCATTCTGCCCCCTTTACCCGCCAGCTACTAACGAAATGGACTGTGTTGGGTGCACATCCGAAGCAATTCAGGCGCTAAGGCAAAGGTTCGCATCAAGTTGTGCGCTAGCGCATGGAGTAACAATACGCCCCGCACCTTGGTTCTGCCACGTACTCTCAGCCGGGTTAGTCCGCGTTCCCTGGCTAGTGCATTGACACATTCGGCGGTTGCGGCTCGCTCCTTGTATACTTTCCTGGCTTCGTCTGTTCCCATGCGCTGGCGCCAATCTCTTACCGCTTGACTGTCCCCGGGTTTCGGTTGACAGGGGTCACTGGCATCGTCTCTCGATTTTGGTATGGGCGCGTAAACGCAGGTCTTCGTTTCTGCTTGATCCAGTTGATTATGGGCTGGATAGCCACCATCGACCAGCCACTGCTGCGGGTTTTTGCTGTAGCGTTCATTAACTTGATCGATCATTGGCACCAGTTGCCCCATGTCACTACCTGCCGTGCTCACCTCGACTCCCACGATGATTTGAGTTTCGGTATCGGTGGCATATTGCGCGTTGTAAGCTGGGCGAAACCCGCCATCACCCATCTTCATGACCGTGGCCTCGGCATCGGTGGTCGATGCCCGCGCGTCTTCCGTTTTCTTGCCTTGCTTTTCCTTGAGCTTTTCCAATTCCGGCAAGCGCTGCAGCGCTTGTTCGATACGTTCGTGTCGCTCTCGTTGAGCACGCTCCCGAGCTGCTTGTTGCCGACGCGTCATGACTCCAGGATCGTCTTCAACTTGCCGTTTAAGGTCTCTATCTGCGTGCGCGCTTCTTCCAGGCAGCGCTCCAGCGTCCCCAGCGCCGGAATGATGATGCTCCCGCACTCGCCCTTACCCGCATGCCATCCTGTGCTACCCGCTTGAGCTCGACCGCTTTCACCGCCAACAAGGCCGCCACACTGTCTGTAAGTAAGCCATTAAACTCCGCTTCATGCTCCCCCGAAAAATCCGACAGTGTGTGATGGTTGACCTGTACTCCTCCGCAAATCCACCGATAGGCATCATGCGCCTCGGTTAGCCTCGCAATCGTCCGTGCGCTGCCTACTCCCTCAACAGTGGCATACAACCACAACGAAAACAAAATTTCCGGTGCAATCGGTGTTCTGCCACTGCCACCTTCCACTGCCTTGATTCCAGCATAGATTCCGCTCAAGTCAGCCTGCTCTACATACGCCCATACGATCCTGGCCCGATGATCTTCCGGTAACAACGATTCCAGATCGCTCGGTCGTAATTCCACTTGCAACCGATTCGGCATCAGTACCCGCGCTACGACCGCAACCAAGGGTTTAGCCAAGGGCCTGGGATTAATGATCATGTTGAGGTCTTCAGGAAATAAATCAGGGATTGATGACGTTGTCATGGCAGGTACAAATTAAATGGCTCGTTTCCGTTATTTTACCTGCTACTGGTCAGTTGAAGCCAGTGCACAAATGGTTTTTTCACAGCCTCTCATCCCACGGGAGGCAATCTCTCAGTTTTACCCAGCGATTATTGGGATCAAGAATCATGCCCGGTGGTGTATCAAATCCTTTGAGGGGCAGTTGCTTTTGGCTGATATAACGAATCATAGTGCACGGTTTTTGGTGTTAATCACATATTTATGTGCACCATTTTACCAAAAAATACAATATTATTACATTTAATCAGATGCTTATACTTTTTTAGTAGGCTCTACATAAGGTATTTCTGAAGCTGTAACTTTTGCATTGATGCCGCACCGATCAATGAGCATTTTAACAGCATGTATTCTTCTAACTTTTTCTCGCTCACTTACAGTAGGCCAAATAATGATACGATTTATTGACAAGAGCTCTTGAGATATTGACGTAACACCATAAAACAAATCAATAAATGGCACCATTGCACCGGAACGCAGAAAATGTTTATTGGTAATTTCAGAAACAGCTATACCTTCTGTTTTCGTAAGATCACGAAACTCTTTGTTTTGAAGCGTATGGTATAGCAACAATACGAACCTCACTCTCCTCTCTGAATCTCCAATGCTTATACCGGTAAGCACATCGCAGCAATGAATAAGTATATTTTCCTAAAATTTCTTCATCATCAATTCCTCTTAAGTGATTGAAGTGAAGTTTCTTAACCACATCTAAATCTTGTTCAAATTCCTCTGAAAACTTAGAATTCGAGTCAGATGAACACACAACATCACCAATAAACTGATCTAGCCTGAATATTGTATAAATAGGAAAATAACAATTCAAGTATTTGATATAATTTGAGTTATCAAAGAATTGATTCGTAAAAAATGTCTACAACTACTCGCTCTTCTGCCAATTCTACCCCAGAACAGCTCTGCTTTAATTCAATTCCCAGCTTCACAGTTCACGCCGACTTTGCCGGAGGGTGCTCTCCTCTGATTTGGGTGCGGTGGTACTGGATGCAGTCGATCATCGTATCGGCCTGATTGATCGCCTGACTTCGGTGATTTCCGATCCACGCGATGCGCGATATTACTCACCCCTGCGGGATTTGCTGAAACAGCGCGTATTTCAGATCGCCTCCAGGTTATGAAGACGGCAACGATGCTGATACCTTGCGCGCCGACCCGCTGTTCGAGCTAGCGGCAGGGCGCGCACCGCTGGAAACCGGCAATCCGTTGGCGTGACGCAACGCACTCCCGCCTGGAGGGATCGCTGCGCCGCAGTGACATCTACCGGGCTCCAGAGCATTGATCGAACAGTTTGTCGCCACTTACAGCGAGGCGCCGAACAGCATCACGCTGGATATTGATCATACCGATCGCTGCGCACGGCCAGCGGGAGCTTACCTTTCACAATCATCACTGGGTACTATTGCTACCTGCCACTGTTGGTGTTCGAGGCTGAGTCAGGAGCCTTGGTGACTTCCGCGTGCTGCGCCAAGGTCAAGCGCCCGACGGGTGTCGAGAATGCCATGATCATGAAGCGAGTGCTGCATGTTTTGCGCCAGCACTGGCCGCATACCCATATCCTGCTGCGCGGCGACGGGCATTTCTCCAATCCGGAGCTGATGAAGTAGATCAGTGAAATTGGCAATGCCGATTTCATCTTTAGCTTCTGGGCGGCAACGCCGTTTTGTCCGCCAAAGCTGAGGGACTGATGAAGAATGCGCGCGGTCATCTCGCGTTGCATCAGTTGATGGCTGCTCAAGGGATTGGGCCGGTCGTGTCGTCAGTGCGCCTGTTCGGTGAATTCGACTATGCCACCTTCTTCCTTCCCAATAACCAGTTCACGCTCAATCTTGTCACTAGGGGTAGGGGAGATATCGCCTGAAAATCAAAAAATAGGGGAGCAGCAACAAAAATGTGTGACAAAAAGTTTATGCAAAGTTCGGGTTAAGACGGCCTATTAAATCGGGCCGCATCAATGATTGACCATAGATGAAAAATTCCACCAATTACTGCAGGAATAATCAGCACGGCAAAAAAGTATCCCACGCCAACGATTACAAAAAACAAAAATGCCGACAATAAACGCCCTTGAACCAGTTGACCTAACCCCGGTATGAAAAACTACAAACTGCTGCAAGTACATTTCCACCTGATCCCTGCCCTAACATTATTCTCCCTCTTAATATTTTCACAGAACCAATTTAGTTTCTGCTGATTGTATTCTCGCCCATTGGCGCAGTAGATTGACCTTAAATCCGGGCTCCTAGTAATAGTTTTTTTCATTTCAAGAAGGGGGAAGTGTAAATTATTTAAGAAATTACCTGTGATATTTTGCACTATTCGCCTAATTTTTTTAAACGCTTTAACTTTCCATCCGGAATTTCTGGTTCTCTGATTGAGAGAGTATATTCTTCTATACCGCATCAAAAAAAGTTTTACTTTTACAAAAAATTTTTTATTTTTTTGATTTAGCCATCAATTTTGCAGCTTCTTTTAACAAGAATTCTCTGAAAGCATTGGCAACAGCGGATAGGCGCTTATTTTTCCGATTCACCACATGCCAATAACGAATAATAGGAAATCCCTGAACATCCAGAATTTTTAAACGATTCGTTTCAAGCTCCAACTCCGCCGTATGCTGCGACATAATACCTAACCCCATGCCAGCTTGAACCGCCTGTTTGATGGCTTCCGTCGTGTCTGCTTCCATCCCTTTATTGATTTTGACATCATGCGCTGCAAAAAAACGCTCCATGGCGCCGCGCGTTCCAGAACCTGATTCACGTACCAGAAAAATTTCTTTGGCCAATCTTTTAACCGGTATATGCTGTTCTTTGCACAAAGGATGATCCGGCGGCGCTATAACGACTAATGGATTTTCAATAAAGGATTCGCTATCAATATCGAGATCTTCCGGCGGTTGCCCCATGATAGCAAGGTCTATCAGATTATCAGAAAGCTGTTTCAATACGGTTTCACGGTTAGAGACATTTAAACTCACTGTCACACCTTTATAGCGCTGACAAAACTTTGCCAATAAATGCGGCGCAAAGTAATTGGCTGTTGTCACCACAGAAATATTCAATTTTCCCCGTTCCATGCCTTTCAATTCATCCAGTGCAACCTCCATATCAGATAATTGCTGGGAAATTGAACGGCTATATTGATATAACTCTCGTCCCGCTTCGGTCAGATAAATTCGTTTACCCAGTTGCTCAAATAGCGGCAAACTAATGTTACTTTCAAGTTGCTTAATCTGCATTGAAACAGCAGGTTGAGTTAAATGAAGTTCATCAGCTGCGCGCGAATAACTCAAGTGTCGAGCAACCGATTCAAACACTTTTAATTGTCGTAAAGTAAGATGAAGCATACATCAACTCAGAGAGGTTCTCATAAACATTACCTTATCATAAATATCAGAATTACTGATTTGTTCTTATAGATAAATAGCGCTATAGTGTGTTTCATAGGTTTGAGTAGTCTTGTTTGTAACGCAATATCCTCTCTTTTCTGCCTGTGCTGTTGGCTGGAGTTGAGTGGAACTTAACTGGAGAAGAAACTATGGCAGTAAAAATATATAACGCTGGTGTGAAAGAATATAGACACACTTACTGGACCCCTGATTATACGCCGCTGGATACCGACCTTCTGGCCTGTTTCAAAATTACGCCTCAAGCCGGCGTACCTCGTGAAGAAGTTGCTGCTGCAGTGGCTGCTGAATCTTCCACGGGTACCTGGACCACAGTGTGGACTGATCTTTTAACCGATTTGGACTACTACAAAGGACGTGCTTATAAGATTGAAGACGTGCCTGGTGATGACACCTGTTTCTACGCATTCGTAGCTTACCCTATCGATCTTTTCGAAGAAGGCTCCGTGGTTAACGTGCTGACCTCGCTGGTCGGTAACGTGTTTGGTTTTAAAGCGCTTCGCGCACTGCGTCTGGAAGATGTTCGTTTCCCGATTGCCTACGTCAAAACCTGCGGTGGACCGCCAGCAGGTATTCAAGTGGAACGCGATCGTTTGAACAAATACGGCCGTGCGCTGTTAGGTTGTACCATTAAGCCTAAACTGGGTTTGTCTGCCAAAAACTATGGCCGTGCTGTGTACGAATGTCTGCGCGGCGGTCTGGATCTAACCAAGGACGATGAAAACGTTAATAGTCAACCTTTTATGCGTTGGCGTGATCGTTTCGAATTCGTGGTGGAAGCTTGCCAAAAGGCTGAGCGTGAAACTGGAGAACGTAAAGGTCACTACTTGAACGTAACCGCGCCAACTCCAGAAGAAATGTATAAACGTGCAGAGTTTGCTAAAGAACTGGGCGCGCCGATCATTATGCATGACTACTTGACGGGTGGTTTAACAGCCAATACGGGACTGGCTAACTGGTGCCGCAACAACGGAATACTGTTGCACATCCATCGTGCCATGCACGCCGTGCTCGATCGCAACCCGCACCATGGGATTCATTTCCGCGTTTTAACCAAGGTACTCCGTTTATCCGGGGGTGATCACCTGCATTCCGGTACCGTGGTCGGAAAACTGGAAGGCGATCGTGCAGCAACCCTCGGCTGGATCGACACCATGCGCGACAAATTCATCAAGGAAGACCGCAGCCGCGGCCTGTTCTTCGATCAGGACTGGGGTTCTATGCCAGGTGTATTCCCGGTTGCCTCGGGCGGGATTCACGTTTGGCATATGCCTGCACTGGTTGCCATTTTCGGTGATGACGCCTGCTTGCAATTTGGCGGCGGGACCTTAGGTCACCCTTGGGGTAACGCTGCTGGTGCCGCTGCTAACCGTGTGGCACTGGAAGCCTGCGTAGAAGCACGTAACCAAGGTGTTGAAATCGAGAAGGAAGGCAAAGCGATTCTGACTAAAGCAGCCAAGAGCAGTCCCGAACTAAAAATCGCCATGGAAACATGGAAAGAGATCAAGTTCGAGTTTGATACGGTTGATAAGCTCGACGTAGCCCACAAGTAAGCAATACATGACTAAAGAAGAAGAGCCGATCGTTAATATTGCTTTTCTTCTTCATCTCTCTAAAAATGAGGAATAAATAATGAGCGAAGTAATTGACTACAAATCACGTGTCAGTGATCCAGCAAGCCGTAAATTTGAGACATTCTCCTACCTGCCTGCGATGGCTGACAAAGATATCAAGAAGCAAGTAGAGTATCTGATCAGTAAAGGCTGGAATCCAGCTATCGAGCATACAGAACCAGAGTATGTAATGGATTCCTACTGGTATATGTGGAAACTACCCATGTTTGGTGAAACTGATGTAGACCGCGTGCTGGCAGAGGCTGCCGCATGTCATAAAGCCAACCCGAATAATCATGTTCGTTTAATTGGCTACAACAATTTCAACCAATCACAAGGCACAGCCATGGTGATATACCGCGGCAAAACTGTTTAAGACATAACGGGTTTCGTACCCTGGAACCCCCTTACCTGTAAAAGGATCGGGGGTTTTTTTTTGACTAAAATAAAGTACTTTTAGATTGCTAAGACAGGAGTTAATCATGAGCAATATCATTGATCAATACCGTGTGACCACTGAGCCCTATTACCATCCCGTAGCTGATGGGGTGGAATTATATGAAGCCGCCTATTCGGTGCGCATGCCGATGATGCTGAAAGGTCGTACCGGCTGCGGTAATACTCGTTTTGTCGAATACATGGCATGGAAATTAAAAAAACCGCTGATTACCGTAGCTTGTAACGAAGATATGACCGCATCCGATCTGGTGGGGCGCTTTTTGTTGGATGCCAGCGGCACACGCTGGCAGGATGGTCCGTTGGCTGTTGCGGCGCGCTATGGCGCCATCTGCTATCTGGATGAAGTCGTTGAAGCGCGCCAGGATACCACCGTGGTGATTCACCCGTTAACCGACAATCGCCGTGTCTTGCCATTGGAAAAAAAAGGTGAACTCGTTCATGCGCATGCTGATTTCCAGATTGTCATTTCCTACAACCCCGGTTATCAAAGCTTGATGAAAGATCTCAAGCAATCCACCAAACAGCGTTTTGGCGCACTGGATTTTAATTATCCTAACCATGACGTTGAAAGTGAAATTGTTGCGCATGAAACGGGTGTATCCACTGAAATTGCCGAGAAACTGGTATCGATTGCGGAACGTGCACGTAACCTCAAAGGTCATGGATTGGATGAAGGCATCTCAACGCGGATGCTGATTTACGCAGGCAGTCTTATCGCCAAAAAAGTAGACGCGCATGCCGCTTGCCGTGTTGCTTTGGTACGCCCTATTACCGATGATCCCGACATGCGTGATGCATTGGATGCGGCAGTCAGCACTTTTTTTAATTAAGTGTTTTGATAATTCTGAAATCTATCGATTGTTTTGTAAAAATAAACAGGTGATCCCATGAGTATTAATCTGGATGACTACAAAGAATTACTGGAAGATTTAGAGCCAGAATCGGTTGAATTACTCAAGCATGCATGGCCGGAAGCCGTCAAAATTTTTTCGGCGCGTGGGCTGGATAACTACCTGAAAGGCGCTTCAGCAATCCGAGGATTAGGGCGCGGACGCAGTCTGGTGGATTGTTGGATCGATGAAATCCCATTGGTCGCCAAAGAAATTGGTGAAGATATTATCAGCGATCTGGCGACTTCTGCACTTTCACTCGCCTCAAGAACTTCCGGCGCAGTAATTGAGCTGGTATTAGCGACCTCTCCTACTGCGGCCAAACGCCTCGGTGATGCGCAGCTATTCCAGAATTATCTGCAATTCCTGAATACCTTAATTGCACAAGCACCGCGTGGCATGCGTCCGATGCTCAACAAACTGGATATTCTGTTTGGTCAACTGACTCTGGGCGGTTTGCGCCGCTGGGCGATGTGGGGCGCCCATGCCCATCGCACGAATTATGAAGAGCAAATCAAATATTTTGGATTGGAATCCAAGGAATCACTCGCGGTATTGCAAAAGGAACGCAAAGGCACCCTGTTTGTGGATGTGCAGCGCCGCATCAATATGTATCTGCGCGCATTGTGGGCACGTGATTTTTTCATGAAGCCAACCTCCGGTGACTTTGAAACGCGTGAAGGTTACAAACCTTATATTGAAAATTACTTCATTTACCTGCCTGATGCTTATGACAGCCATGCGGGTATATCCGCCACCGAGGTTTATCGTGCCGCCGCCGCGCACGCTGCCGCGCATCTGGTGGAAACCAGACAACCGATCTCTGCGGAAGGATTGAGTCCGATGCAGATGGCGATGATCTCCGTAATTGAAGACGCGCGCGTCGAAGCACTTGCCATTCACCGCTTCCCGGGATTGCGTAAAACCTGGGCAGACTTGCACACCGCCACGCCGGATATGGCTGCCACCATGGGAGACTATCTCAATCGCCTGGCACGTGCTTTACTCGACCCGGATTATCACGACAACGATCGCTGGATTGTCGAAGGTCGTCAGCTTTTTGCAGGCGAGCAGGATAAACTGGATACCTATCAAATCTCATGGGACATTGGCGTGCAACTGACGCATAGTTTCAGGGAAAAAAACATTCCCTTCGCCATGCTCACGGATCAGCTCACCGCTCCGTATCGCGACGACAATCGTTATTTCTGGGAATTTGAGGAATTTGATTTAAACAAATCCTTATCGGCTGGCTATGAAACGCCAAAACAAATCCGCAAATACGTCAATGTGATGGAATTCGCCAACGAACTCGACGTCGAAACCGCCGGTGACGACGCGCAGGAAATCTGGGTCATGGGCACCGAATTCTTCCCGTACGAAGACATGGGCGTATCGTACAACGATATGGAAGGCAAAGAGCCGGTGTCGGCGCCCTACCACTATTCCGAATGGGACTACCAGATTCAACTGGAACGCCCGGATTGGGCCACGGTACAGGAAAAACGCCCGAAACTTGGCGACATGCAATGCATCGACGACATCGCGCAACAATACAAACGCGAAATCGCGCGCATGAAATTTCTGCTCGATGCCATGCAACCGCAAGGCACGCGCCGCATCCGCAAACTGGAAGATGGCGATGAAATCGACATCAATGCCGCAATCCGTTCAATGATCGACATCGGCATGGGCATGCAACCCGATCCGCGCATCATGATGCGCTCGGTGCGCAAAGTTCGCGATATCTCGGTGCTGGTGTTGCTCGACTTATCGGAATCGACCAACGAGAAACTTTCTGGTCATGACTCCTCCGTTCTGGATCTGACCCGCCAGGCGACGGTGCTGCTCGCCAACGCTATCAACAAAATCGGCGATCCTTTCGCCATTCACGGCTTCTGCTCGGACGGGCGCCATGACGTGGAATACTACTGCTAAGGATTTCCGACCAACCCTATAACGAAATCCCCAAAGCCCGGCTCGCCGGCATGACCGGGCAACTCCCGACCCGCATGGGTGCAGCCATGCGCCATGCCACTCACTATTTGAAGCTGCAGAAATCCGCAAAAAAACTGTTACTCGTTATTACTGACGGTGAACCCGCCGACGTCGACGTGCGCGATCCGCAATATCTGCGCCACGACACCAAGAAAGCCGTGGAAGAAGCCGGGCGCTCGGGCATCCTCACCTACTGCATGAGCCTCGATCCGCGCGCGGATCAGTATGTTTCGCGTATTTTTGGTGAACGTAATTATCTGGTGGTGGATCATGTGGAGCGGTTGCCGGAGAAATTGCCGGTGTTGTATGCGGGGTTGACGAGGTAGATCGCAGGGAATTTGTCTTCCCTATAAATCCTTAAAGGATTAATCGGTTAATTGTTTATCTGGACATACACGCTTATTTTGCGTATAAAGTATGAATGCAAGTCAATCTAAACGCACTATGCGTGCGCCCCGTGCTCAAGAGCGCAGAGCCGCGTTACCGAGAATTGATGCAGCATCACTACCTGGGGCGATCTATCCAAGATCGGTCACACGCTCTGGTACGTTGCCACTTATGCCGGAGAGTGGTCAGCATTGCTGAGCTTTTGCCTCAGCCTGGAAGTGCGGCGTACGTGACCGCTGGATTGGATGGGACTTTCGCCACCAATTTGATCGTCTGAATTTAATCGCCAACAACAGTCGCTTTCTGATTCTGCCGGAATGGCACTACCCCAATCTGGGTTCCGAAGTATTGTCCTTATGCCACCAACGGATTGCCGGAGATTGGCAAACGCATTTTGGCCAGCCTTTGCTCTTACTGGAAACCTTCGTTGATCGGTCACGGTTTCACGGCACGGTCTATCGCGCCGCGAACTGGACTTGTCTGGGTCTGACGCGGGGATTCCGCCGCACTCGCGAGGGATATAGTGTGAACGCGCCATCCCCCAAGCTGTTTTTTATCCTCCCGTTGCAGTGTGACGCACGGGCGCAAATCTCCAGTCCCATTCTCAACCCCATTTATCGAACCGGAGCTCCCAGCCCATACATGGACGCCCACATTTTTGCAAAGCCTTCAATCTATGATCTCAAGAAGGTAAAGATTGCAGCCATACATCCGGACTTTATGTGAAGCGCATTGCCTCTGTCCCTGATGGAATTTGCTGAGTAGCACCTTATCATCTTCACGTGCTCTATGCACTTGGGCTAAGTCAGGTTTAGCTACTCACGGTCTGACCAGTCTCGCCATCATGTCATGATTGCCTGTGCAATCGGTGGTAACTTTCCTTAAACTCGTTTTTAATGCAACATACCCATACGCTTCTAATCAACCCCTCACGATCAATGAGCCGCAGCAGTATGTTGCCATAGTGTGATCGGGGTGAAATGTCGCTTTCTGGGTAAGCAATGCCCAGATGATGCGAGCGTTCTTATTTGCCAGGGCAAACAGCAACGTTCTTATTGCGCCGTGTTATCAGCTTGCGAAGCCAGCTTTCTGGCTCGGCCTTCTTCTCGGCAAAGCGGATGACTGCTCTTGCTCCATGGATCAGCAGGGTGCGAAGATAAGTATCCCCGCGTTTGCTGATACCAAGCAATAACTGTTTGCCACCGCTTGAATGCTGGGCACTAACCCTAGCCATGCGGCCAATTGTCTACTGCTCTTGAACTCTGTAGCATTCCCCACAGTTGCCACAATGGCGCTCGCTGTAATCGGGCCAAACACCGGAATGGCTTCCAGTCTTTGGCTGGCTTCGCTCTCCTTGTGCCAAAGCTTGATTTGCAACTCTAACTCTTTCACCTGCCGATCCAGCTCCTTCAGGTGGTCATTCAGTCTTTCAGTAATCGGCGCATTGTTCCTGGCAAACCATTTTCAGCATCTTCCAGAATGTCAGGCATGCGTTTGCCAATCGATTGGATCCTGAGGGATGACGATACCAAACTCAGAGTAGACCGCGTATCTGATTTGCCTCTGAAGTTCTCGCCTTGACAAACTCCGTCTGGCTCCGGTGCACTGATAGAATGGCCTGTTGCTCAACAGTCTTGATCGGTACAAAACGCATATTGGGTCGAGTCACTGCTTCGCAGATCGCTTCTGCATCGGCCATATCATGCTTGTTAGTCTTGACATAGGGCTTGACGAACTGGGGCGACATGAGCTGACAGTATGCCCAAATCCACCCAACTTTCTCGCCCAGTGGTGGGAACTACCGCACGCTTCTAAGCCAATCAGGCAAGGCCCCAGATTGGCAAAGAACTCCGTCATCTGTCCGCGGCGTAATTGGTTACGCAGCACAGCTGCCATACTCATCTACACCGTGGATCTGAAACACCTCTTTTGCCAAATCAATGCCTATTGTTGTAATCTTCATGTCGGACGCTCCTCTCTGTTTTAGTGGTCATTTTGCACCACTACTTTGCACTTTGATGCCGTTTTGGGTAGTGGGCGTCCATTCCATTATCTTCGCGTCAGGAACCCGTCCAGAAACTGTCATTTCACTGTTCTTATCCGGCCGTTAATTTTATAAGCATTTGAATAATATACGATCGTATTTTTCTCGTGCATTGTAGTGCCATAATATAGTTGTTTTATATCGACACATACCCCCCGGCTATAGTAGGCTTAAGGGTATGTATATCAGACAAACCACCACTTCGCTCCAAAAAGACGGCAGCACTTACCTTCCTATCCCGATTGGTTGAATCTTCCGTATCGGCAACAAGGTCAAACAACAAACGCTGCTGAATCTGGGTGCCGAGTTTTCCATACCGCGTGAGTACTGGGGTGAATTGACTCATCGTATTAGAGCCATCCCGCATCACCAGCCCAATCTACTTCCGCTTGACGAAACCATTGAAGCCGAGCGCAGCGCATAGCTTCTAATTTACTGCTGCAAAAGAATATGCGCCGAGTGATGAGCGCATGGCGACAGCAGATTATTGCACGGCAGATATTGATAGCATCGAAAGCTCGGAACTGCGCAGTGTTGGGCTGGAGCATATGGCCTATGCTGCATTGCAGTCTTTGTAGCTGGATGTTCAATTAACGGCCTCTGGGGACTGAATCAGTGGAGTGGCCACGCCATTGGCACGATCGTTGGCCGAATGGTTGCGCCGGATAGTGAGTTATCTACACATCGCTGGTTATAGCGGGAGAGTGGCTTGGGTGAGATCATCGACACGATTTCAACCAATGTAGTTTGAGTCGCCTGTATCGTGTTTCAGATCAATTGTTAAGGCATCGTGATGCGCTGGAAACTCAAATGTTTATGCGTGAATGTCCGTTGTTTGATCTGAACTGCACCATCACGCTGTGCATGATCTGACCAATACTTTCTTTGAAGGCAGCGGCAAATACAATGACCAAGCTTTCCTGGCCGTTCAAAGGAGAAGCGGTGCGACGCCCGTTGGTTACACTGGGTCTGGTGCTTTGACAGCAGCGGGTTTCCGCGCAGCAGCGGGTTTTGCTGGTAATGCCAGTGAACCAGCCACGCTCGAGACGATGGTTACATCGCTAGCTGGCGCAAGGCCAGCGCATTGATTGCTTGATGGATGCGGGCATTGCGACTGAAGCGAATCTTCAATGGCTGCAGGAACGAACTATCGTTACCTGGTGGTCAGCCGCAAGCGCCATGTGGGACGAGGAATTATCGCAATTGTGCGTGTCGAGGCACGAATGAAGTCCGGATTTACAGCAAACCGAGTGACGATGAAAAGAAGTGGAACTGTATTGTCGCTCCAGCAGCCGTGCGGCCAGGGGTCGCGATAGATTCCCTGTTTCAGCAACGCTTTGAGACGCAAATGCGTGCGCTGGCGGATGGATTGAACAAAAAGGGAAGTACCAGGCGATACGACAAGGTATTACAACGTGTTGGCGGCTGCAGGAGAAATATGCGCGAGTGGCCCAGCACTACACCATCGAAGAAAAACACCCGCATAGCAATCTTGCCACCAGGTTACACTTTGAGCGCACAAACGTTGCAGCGAAGGAATACATGGCATTGTACTGTTTGCGCACCAACATGCTGGACTGGGATGCCGAGAAGCTCCAGCACGTACATCATGCTGACCCCGATCTGAGGCTGGATTTCGCAGCCTGAAATCGGAATTAAGCATGCGCCCCGTCTACCATCAAACGACCCAACGCGTGGAAGGTCACCTGTGGATCCATTGCTCGCCTATCACCTGTGCATCACATCCGTTTGCTTAAAAATGCCGGATATCCATGACAGCTGGGACACGCTACGCCAGCGCATGCGCAGCCATATGCGCGTCACAACAACAATGCGTACCAAGGATAACAAGACACTGCACATTCGCAAAGCTGCTCGCCCTGAGCCTTGGCAGCAAGCAAGCAATCTATCAGGCACTGGATTTACCTCAAAATCCCGGAGGAATACGCAAAACAATCATTCCTGGCTAGAATCTAATTGCATAAGTTAACGACTGTATATCTGAGTTGAGCACCTCTTGCCTCGCGCTTCCTCCAAACAAACGGCGCAGCAGTTTTATTGTAGTGTTTCACGAACGCTTTGATGGCTTGCGTCAGTTGCTCCGTACTTTGGAAGCTTGCCCCCATTCGGTGTTTTGCGTGTAAAGATGCCAAACCAAATTTCTACTTGGTTAAAGCCAGCTTGCTGAAGTAGGCGTGAAATGGAAGTGGACGTTAGGATGACAGGCTAGCCAGTCATCATTTTTGTGGGTTGCGTAGTTGTCCAAGATCACGTGAATTTCTTGTTGACAGGCACCTCAGCCACTACGTCATCAAGAAAGGCCTGGAAGTCTGGACGCTTCCCGACTGCCGCGACCTTGGATTGGATTACGCCAGTGGCCACGTTCAGCGCGGCAAATAAATTGACGGTACCGTGACGTCTGTACGTGCTTTTGATTCCGCGCACGATTTTCCGCTGCTGGTATGAACGTAGCCAATTTTTCTCTCTAAGGCTTGAATCGATGGCTTTTCATCAATTTCACTCAGAACCAGTGCGTTGGTGGGTGGCCCCAGGTAAAGCGCTTATCACATCTGCTGCTTTGGCGGCGAATTCTGGATCAGTACTCACGCACCAAGAACGCATGCGCCGTAGTTGAATGCCCTCCTTTGCGAAGAATGCGCCAGATAGCGTCATCTGACACGCCCAGTGCCTGAGCTAGCGTTCTTCCGTCAACTGGAAAGCCTTCGGGGGGAGTAAGTTCAAGCTGTTTGCGTATTCTATCGCGCAAGTCGCTGGCATCGTAGATGGGTGGCTTGCTACTGCGCGCTCGGTCATGTAACGCCGCGATGCCGCCCTCCATAAATCTCTTGCTGCGCCACATCGCTACCGTATTCGCCTGCAACTTCATGCGTGCCGCAATCTGGTCGTTACGTTCGCCCGCCAGACAGCCCAACACAATCTTTTGCACGCTCAACCAAACGAGCTTGCTCTTGCGACTAGATCCCAGTCGCTCCAATTCTTCTCGATCCTGATCGCCGTATGTTACCTTTGCTGCTACCCGTGTCAGGAGAGCTCCTGCTTACGTTAAACAAACAGAGATTACTTAAATATAACTATTTATGCAATTAAACACTAGAATCTAAATTTGTAGTGCCAACAGATATTGTGTGTCGAGATTAACCTGTTGTAAAAAATGAAAAGTTTGAGGTGTTGTGACGAAGATGGGTCAGCACGGCCCTGATATACCCGCTCGCCCGCTTTTGATTCGCTGATCATCACTAAAACCTGTCCAGCAGGACAGGTGAAGGTATTACCGGCTTCATGGTACTGGAAGTCTGCCTTGACCAGTTTGCGCTCTGATGCTTCTAAAGGTATTTTGTGTAGCTTTTCATCTTTGCCGGTGGCCACGTAGGCATCCACATCCTTCTGCTCTAATGCCTGTAAATTGGGGTTCATCCGGCAAGTG
>JADKHF010000031.1 GCA_016721865.1 Nitrosomonas sp.
TCAGCCAAGTCCCTGGTACGTTTCATCGGCGGCAAACTTTGCCATATTTGCTTACCGTAGGCTTTGGTAGTCAGGCGAGGATCGCAAATCATCAGCACTCCCCGGTCCGCTTCATCCCGGATCAAACGGCCGGCTCCTTGTTTCAGATTAATGACAGCACGTGGCAATTGGTACTCCATGAAAGCGTTACGCCCCTCACTGTTGATTTTTTCAATACGCGCCGCAAGCACTGGATCATCAGGAGGAGCAAACGGAAGCTTATCAATAATGACCAGCGACAGCGCTTCCCCTCGCACATCGACTCCCTCCCAGAACGATTGACTGCCAATGAGAATAGCATTACTCAATTCACGGAAACGCTCCAGCATGTAAGAGCGCGAACCTTGCCCCTGAAGTAGCAATGGAAAAGCAAATTCTTCGGCTGCCAGCAATAACTCGTAAACACGTTGCATCGCACGCAAACTGGTGCACAGAAAAAAAGCACGTCCCCGGCTCGCTCGTAATACCGGCAGAGCCGCCTGTACAACCTGATCGGTATAGGTTCTATGCTGTGGTTCCGGCAAGCCAATCGGCACATAAAGCAACGCTTGTTCAGCAAAATTGAATGGGCTTTCCCAACAGGCTGTTTGCGCATTAGCCAGTCCCATTTCCTCACTGTAATGGGTAAAATCCCTTTTAACCGACAATGTCGCTGAAGTAAAAATCCAGGCACGCGGCGAAGTGATCATTTGTTTCTGGAAAATCTCAGCAATCGATAAGGGTGTCGCATTCAATTGTAATGCCTGATTATAGATTTCAATCCAGCGAACATGACCTTGCATTTCCGTTTCATCTCGCCAGCGTTGTATCAGATACAAATGATTGGTTGTACGCTGCCAGCAATTTTCCAGTCCTTCAGACCGCTCAGCCTGATTCTCCAATAGTTTTGCCAATGTTGTCAGCTTTCCCAGCAAGTTATCCAACGCATCACTAAAACCCACATTCTGTTTTATCGTCGCCAAAGATAATCGCACATTGTCTTCCACGATAGTCAAACGCAAATCGCGCGCGGCTTTTTCCATAGCAGCAATAGTGTTTGGCAGCTCAACAAAGTCTTTTGCAGCCTGAATTGCCTCTACCTTGGCATCGCGTGCAAGATCCAGTAACTGGCCGGTACTGATGGATTCCCCAAAAAATAAACTGGCCGTTTCGGGTAATTGATGCGCTTCATCAAAAATGACTGTATTACAAGCAGGCAATAACTCGGATAAACCTTCATCACGCAACATGACATCCGCAAAAAACAAATGATGATTGACCACTACAACATCTGCTGCCAAAGCTTGCTTACGCGCTTCCATAACAAAACATTTTTTGTAGCTGGGGCACTCTGAACCCAGACAACTGTCACGCGTTGAAGTGACTTGCTGCCAGATGACAGCATTCTCAGGAACTTCACTGAGTCCGCTTTTATCACCATTTTTGCTGTTGTTTGCATACCGTTCTATTTGTTGCAGGTACTGGATTTCATCACGGTTAATAAAACTGAGATGCGTATCCTGCAAGCTTCTTTCCAGATGATAGTGGCAAATATAATTGGCGCGTCCTTTTAATAGCGCAACAGTGATTGGTATTTTCAGCGCCGCCCGCACAGTCGGAATATCACGTTTAAACAGTTGATCCTGTAATGTTTTCGTTCCAGTGGAAATAATGACCTTACCCCCCGCCAACAAAGCAGGCACCAGATAGGCCAGTGTTTTGCCCGTTCCGGTGCCTGCCTCAGCGACTAGGATCCGGTGCTTTGCAATCGTATCAGCAATCGCCCGAGCCATTTCCAGTTGCTGTGAACGCGTGCGGAATCCTGTGATATGCCGGGAAAGAGCACCGTCCGATGAGAAAATTGAATCAATATCAAGCATAAAATAAGGATACCAACAGTTGCAAACCAGCAAATCTTGCTTTTGCTGGAACTGCTTCCTTTGGAATAAATCAGGACAGAATAATTATCATTATACTGCTGCCCATGAATATGTTTGATCTTAAGTGAAAAGGAATAGGATTCATTACTGCAGGAAGCTTTAATTGGGCATGCCAGATCCATTATAAATGTAATCGGTTATTTGCCGGAATGCTCCGTGCATCCAGGTTACAAGTTGAAAAGAAAATGACTAATCAACGCCGATTTTCTGTGCGCCAATGACTTTTTTGCACGAATTCTTCTGGCTTCCTTTGGGTCAATGATGAGCGGCCGATAAATTGCGATTCTGTCATAGGGATGGAGAGAGGTATCTCGCTGTGCAAATTTGCCAAAAATACCCAATTTGTTTTTTGTCAGATCAATTTCAGGGAATTGGTCCAGAATTCCAGAACATTTTATCGCTTGTTCAACTGTGCAACCCGCTGATACATCGAGTTTCTCTAAGATTTGAATATGCGGCAATGCATATACAACTTCGACTTGAAAAAACACTGTCATGGCTTGCCATAAATCACTTCTGCTCGCTCAATAAAATGTTCCACAAAACTGTTCGCAATCATGTGAAATACCGGCCCCACCAATTTCTCAAGAATTTTGTGTGAGAACGTGTAATGCAGACGAAATTTTATCTTGCAGGCATTATCCGATAATGGAATAAACTGCCAGTAGCCATCGAGATGTTCAAATGGACCATTCAGCAGACTCATTTCTATCAAATCCGGCGGAAAACGTTTATTTATGGTGGTGAAGCTGTGTTGAATATGATGGTAATCAATCCTAACCGTTGCATGCGTTGTTACTTCATCTTGAGGATCTACAGAAGTACCGCCGCACCACGGAAGAAATTTAGGATATTCCTCAACGTTATCAACCAGCGCAAACATTTGGCTTGCTGAGTATTCGACCAAAACTGATTTTTCTATTTCTGCCATAAAAGTAAATCACCCCGCATCAATGAGGTAATACTGAAAAACTGATAAAATACACGAAATTTTTGTAATTCCCACCGATTTCAATCCTGTATGAGTATAGTACAAAATAAAAAAGCCTTTCACGATTATTTTATCGAGGAAAAGTACGAAACAGGCATGGTACTGGAAGGATGGGAAGTCAAAGCCATTCGTGACGGTCGAGTTCAATTAAAAGAAGCCTATGTTATTATCCGCAACGAAGCATTATACCTCATTGGTTGTCACATCAGTCCGCTCAAGACAGCTTCAACACACATCAACCCTGATCCAACAAGAACACGCAAACTGTTGTTGCATGCGGAACAGATCAAGCGGCTCATCGGTAAAGTTGAACGCGCCGGATATACTCTGGTTCCACTGGATATGCATTATAAAACGGGTAGGATTAAACTGGAAATTGGCTTGGCTAAAGGTAAGAAACAGCATGACAAGCGCGAATCCGAGAAAGAAAAGGAATGGGAACGTACCAAGCAACGTATGCTCCGCGCCAAATGAAAAAATCCAAAATAATTGATGAAAATTTAACTACAGAAATAATATTTATTCTTTACGACTATGCAAAAATCTATTGCTATCTGGTTACTAATTTGTTGTGCTATGGTCTTTGCCATGGTGGTGGTCGGTGGTGTTACGCGGCTGACTAACTCAGGACTTTCTATTGTTGAGTGGCAACCAATTTTAGGCACATTGCCTCCAATCACTCAGGGAGATTGGGATGAGCTACTGGAAAAATACCGCGCGACCCCGCAGTACCAAAAAGTTAATAAAGGCATGAGTGTCGATGAATTCAAAAGTATTTTCTGGTGGGAATACTTTCATCGACTGTTAGGCCGACTAATCGGCTTGGTGTTTTTTGTTCCTTTTGTTTATTTCCTGTTGAGAAAGCAGATCGATCGATCATTAGGGATCAGACTGGCTGGAATATTTGTATTAGGTGGACTACAGGGGTTTATGGGCTGGTATATGGTCAAGAGCGGATTGGTTAGCGACCCTCATGTGAGTCAGTACCGCCTTACTGCACACCTAGGATTGGCATTTGTCATTTTTGCCGCCATGTTCTGGGTTGCATGGGATTGCTGTCACCGAGAAACGATAATCCTGAATCGAATGAAATGATGCAAAGCTTACGGCGATTCTCCTTTGGCCTCACTTTACTCATTTTTATCATGGTGTTATCAGGCGGTTTTGTCGCAGGCATTCGAGCAGGTTTAGCCTACAATACTTTTCCGTTCATGAACGGGCATCTGATACCGCCGGAAATCTTTATGCTGGAACCGTGGTATCGCAATTTCTTTGATAACATGGCAACCGTGCAATTCGATCATCGGCTTATTGCTTGGATTTTAGCCTTTTTAGTACCGCTTTTCTGGTTTAAATCCAGAAAAGTAGAGCTTTCCGGCACAACCCGTATTGCCTGCAATCTTTTTTTGCTGATGCTGGTAATCCAGATTAGTTTGGGTATAGCAACTTTATTGCATATAGTGCCTGTTCCTTTAGCGGCTTCACATCAAGGAGGTGCAGTATTGCTGTTTGCAGCAGCATTATGGGTAAGCCATCGATTACGCTAGTCTTGCAAAGTAATTTAATTGCACATTCAATGAGATGGGGTTAATTATTTAACCCCAGTCGTTCCATCCGGTAACGTAGCGACCTGACAGTGATACCTAATATTTTAGCTGCTTTTGTTCGATTATATCGACTTTGATCCAGTGCTCTTATAATGGAGTCCCTTTCCAGTTGATCAAGAAAATCCTGCAGCGGCAATCCTGGATCCGAACTGATGGTTGGCAAGTTGCCGACATTTTGTTGAATTTCTCTGGCTTTATTGGGCAATTGCAGCTCTTCTTTACCAATCTGCGTATCGGAGCAAAGTGCTAATGTCCGCTCAAGTATGTTTTCAAGCTCACGTACATTACCTGGATAGCCATAGTTCATCAGCAACGCCAATGCATCTTTCTTAAGATTACAAACAGGCCCGTGCGGCTTCCCGGCAGATCTTTGTTAAAATTGCTTCTGCTATGAGCGGAATATCTTCGGGCATCTCACGCAACGCTGGCATGATCAATTCAATTACATTCAGACGATAGTATAAATCCTGCCGGAATTGCCCGGTTTCAACACAATCGCCAAGTTTCTTGTGCGTGGCGCTGATGATACGCACATCAATATTTTTCTTGCGTATCGCCGATTCTTCTCACTTGTTTTTCCTGGATTACTCGAAGCAGTTTAACTTGCATGGCCAGTGGCAAATCCGCGACTTCATCAAGAAACAATGTTCCGCCATTTGCTGTCAGGAAAAATCCATCATGCTCTTTGTCTGCACCAGTGAAGGCGCCTTTTTTATAGCCGAAAAACTCACTTTCCATCAAGTTTTCAGGAATTGCACCACAATTGACAGCAACAAACGCTTCTTTATGGCGAGCACTTCTTTCATGAATCATTCTGGCGGCCAGCTCCTTACCACTGCCTGATTCACCACTGATATAAACAGAAGCCTGGCTACGGGAAAGTTTGTCTATGGTTGCGCGTAGCTGACGCATGGGTTGAGATTCACCCAACAATATACGCTGATTCGATGGAGTTTGTGATGCAGGTCCAGTTTCTATGGGTGGCAAGCTTAGGGCTGATTTAACTAAATCCCGCAACTGTTTTAACGAAACCGGTTTCGGCAAGTAATCAAAAGCCCCTGCTTTAAGCGCAGCAACGGCATTTTCTGCAGTGCCGTAAGCTGTTATAACGGCAACAGGCAGATCTGCGCAATGATGTCCAATATGTTTAACCAGATCCAACCCTTCTCCATCAGGTAGGCGCATGTCCGTGAGGCATAACTGAAACTGACGTGATTGCAACAATAGCTTTGCGTCACTGATACAATTTGCACTGAAAACTTCCATCCCATACGCGCTAATGTCAGTTCGAGCAGCTCGATAATATCAGGCTCATCATCCACAATCAGTATACTCGGAACTGAAGTTTTCTATGTGGATTAACAATTGATCCTTTATCTATAGACATGGCTGACTGCTTTTGCAGATTATCCTGAAATGCCCCCGAAGCACCCTCAATATAGTCGAGCGATGCATGATTGGTTTCGCACAATTCACGTGCAATGTATAAACCCAGACCTGTACCGCCAGTTGCAGTGGTGAAAAAAGGTTCAAAGATCTGTTTTGTTTGTTTCATGTCAACACCCCGACCATCATCAATTATATTCAGACAAACATTATTTTCATTTCCTCCTGTAGACAATTCGATGCGAATACTGCCAGTTTGTTTACGGCAATGTCTCCATGCATTTCGGCATAAATTCCACAGTATCTGGTTCAAATGATCACGATCAAAACTAATCAAATAATCCTTCGAGCCATCTAATATAAATACATTCGTATTGATTTTCTCAGTATGACAAAATTCTTCTAGAAACTTATGAATAAACTCATATATTTCAATTGTTTCTGATTTTGAAATATTACGCCGTTCAATTGTAAGACATCTTGCACAATCTTATTTAGACGTTGGGTATTATCACAAATGATACGCAGGAGACGAGAATCCGTATTATTTTCAAGCAGCTCTTCTCCCAAAAGTTCGGCAGCATGATTGATCGCGGAAAGCGGATTACGAATTTCATGTGCAATATTCGCCGTCAGACGGCCCAATGCTGCGAGTTTTAGTTGCTGTAGCTGCTTCTATGCGCCCCATGTCTTCGAGAAAATACCACGACGCCGTTACGAGAATCCGCTTGTATCGGAAGAAAGCGTGTTCGAACCAAAGCGTTACTATGCGCTAAACGTAGTGGATCAAAACTGATATTGCTATCTCCCTGCCAGCTTGCAAGCCTATCAGTTGTTTCAGGTACATAATCCGAAATAATCTGAGCAA
>JADKHF010000032.1 GCA_016721865.1 Nitrosomonas sp.
CCTGTTTTGAACATGTGAGCAGCCAGTTCTATTAATCCAGGGTTATTTTCATTACCAACCATTATTTCCATTGCATTGCCAATCTTCCCGAACCCTATCTCTGCTTTGCCTTTTGTCTTTAAGCCAATAATTTCAGCTTCAGACGTAATTTGTTCGCCTGTTGTGTGCTGGTATAGCAATTCATACGTGCCGATCTGTGCCCCATGCCCTTTAGTTACAGCAACACCTTTCTGCACAGCCGCTTTTTTCACGTCAGCAATCCCAATACCACCGGTTGTTTTCTTGATCCTCGCTCTATCCATAGTGCCTTTTAGCCGCACAATCACGCCGCCTCCACAATCAATATCCAGAGGCTTTGTTTCCATTTCCACGGCTATGAAGTTGTAGTTAGGTGATACCTCATTACAATATTTTGTGAGCAGCGCTATACCAACGCTTTCGGCCTCCTTCATGCTGAGATCATCCTTGCCATGGTCGAACTCGTTCTCCGGGTCATGCAGTTTGTCAACCATCACCCCGGCTGCATCAACTGCTGTAACCGTATCGCCGGTAATTCTTGCTTGGTCAAATACAGCGGAACCGGCATGTATCGCTGTTCCAAGCGCAGCTCGCAGCCCAACTACGTTTCTCATGCCAAGCAGGTGAATTCCTTCAAATTTATAAGCACAGTCGAACAAACCTGACCAGGCCGAAGCACGTATAGTTATTGATGGTTCAACCATTTCTCGCTCTCATTAAGATATTTGTTAATCTGATCGCGTCACTCACTGTGAAAGCCGCTCTCAAAAAGAAAAGCAGGTTAGAAATAAACATCCGCGATTTATTCATGATCATTCTCTGCGTGGATTTCTTGCTCTTCGCAAAAATCGTAGGTGTCGCACCATCTTTGCGCCGCTCCATCGTCCTTAAAAAGAACGAAAACCAATGCGGCAATAAATACAAAATTTAATTTGGTATCTATACTCATTTCACAATCCTTTTTGATAATTGCTAGCCGTTACTGTTACTTCTTCAACCTGCGGTATGTCAGGCTCTTTAACCCATAAAGCAGGATGTTTGCCTGTCCATTCTTGATGCCAAACTGAACCGTCATCGCAAAGAGCAAAAAGAACCAGATCATGGCCGCAAACTGCTATCTGATTATCTTTCTCACGATTTGGCAATCTGGCATTTATTCAGTGTTGCCGACTGCATGATTGCGTCATGCTCACCCTTTAGCCGCGTGCATTCATTCTCTTGCGCGGCAGTCCCACCGAGAGCAAAAAGAGCTGGCCATACCAACAACAACCAGCAGCCATAATCAATTTGTCGTTTTGGGTTGCACTATCCAATCGACCGGATAATTGATTTACCCTGGCATGTATTCTTTGGCTTTCCGCTGTCAACTGATCACAGTCATAACCTTTGTATTGCAAAGGTGACACGTAGCTTGCGGCTATGTCCTTTGATGATGTTGCGCAGCCTGATAACACCATCGCCACCATCAGTACCGTTGATATTTGTTTCATATCCATCCCGTTTTGATTAATTAAGCCTATCAACTCACCTACGCTTACGATTTATGGCAATTTGATGTTTGTAAGTTTAGTTTAACTGTACTAAAATGTCAAGCGTAACTGTACCTTGTTTTTTGGTATATTCAAAACTCGGTACGAAAAAAACGAGCTGTGCCTGCCATAGCCTACACCGCCCCAATCGTCGTTGAAAACGGGCCGTACTGGCAAACAAAATTGTAATCTGAGCATTTGCACAATTCTCATCAATGCCTAATATCAATAGTCTGTTATTCGGTATTCTCCAGCCACTAATCCCGTCTATGACAAATTTGATAAAAACTGAGTTGCTCATCGATTGTTTTGCTACCATTTATATTTACATCTGCAGTCCAGGTGAGATCCGATTCTGTATCGTAATACGCCTGTCCATTAAGTCTTGGCTCAAGCGTAGCGTTCGCGCCCCAAGATGCCGCCATTGTTGCTGCGGTTAATGCTGAGAGAATTATTTTCATTTTTTAGTCACTTCATTTTTTATTGCCATTGTTAATTTTGTTCTTGATCTTCGCTTATCACGCGTTCATATTCCCTGTGTTCTTCCTCGCGCTTCTCTTTCTCCTCAATACAAGTTCCATGGCCATGTTGGAGAGTCTTTTCTGTAATCCAGCCCGTCCTGCTCATCGATAGAATAAAACCGCTTCTATAATTAATTTTTCTCTTGCGGATCGGATGTTCTATAAACCGCCATCTCTTGAGCATCGCCATTATTTACCGACCGGCAACGGAACCGCCGGATATTTTGGCTATGGCGCGCAGTATTCTATAAGGCGGTTCATGCCTTCCTTCTCCCAACCAGACACATTTGATTTTGTGCAATTGAACTCGGCAGCAAATTGATCTTGTGTCATTTGGCATTGCAAGCCTAGCTTTTTTATGTAGCCGGGATTGGATTTTCATGCTCGGTATTCTTCATATCATCAAAATACAGCAAAACCCCGCCTCTGTCGTACAGTGATGCTTGACTTTAAGGTACAGTAATACTAGACTTATTCTGTAACAATATCTGGAGTTTGAATTTTCATGCATCAAGAACATAAAGAACATTGGTTGATCGTATTTGCAGTGCATTAGGAGTTTCGCAAGCAGAGCTTGCTGGGAAATCAAGATCACAGGTCTGCAAATCAATGATTGGAAAAAGAACTAATATTCCTCCAAACATTGCAAATATTTAGAAGGTAGATTGACAGCTAACTCTTCGCCAATCAATTGTATTGATATGCGGCCATCAGACTGGATCAAATACTGGCCTGAACTTGCCAGGTTGAACAAAAAAATCAGAAGAAAGAGTTGCATAATTTTTCCATAAATTCAGAATAACTAAGTTAACTGAACAAGTTAACGACCAAATGTAGATATGGCGGTCATCGTGGATATAAAAAAACTAATACATCGAGTAGCGCATAAATACCAAGGCGGCTTGGTGCAGTTAGCTGCTGATATGGGTATCAACTACAACACGCTAAAAAGCAAAGTTAATCACTCGATTGATACGCACTATTTTTCCGGTGAAGAGCTTGCTTTGCTTGCTGATTTAGCGAGCACGAACGAGATAGCAGATTACTACGCTGATAGACGCGGCTTGATGTGCATAAAAAAACCTGACTTTGACGGCATATCTGATGCAGCACTGCTTGATCTATTTCTCACGCTGCAATCACAACAGGGCGAATGGGCAAACGAAATTCAAGAAGCGATGAGCAGCGGTGACGTTGATTTTGATCAAGTGGTCAGCATCAAAAAGAAACACACGCAATTCCTTGTCGCATCGGCTGAAATTATGAGCCGCATTGAGTGCTTTATGGCTGCCAGCGAAGAAAGAAGAGCAGCCAGGACAAAGCAATAACAGAATTCATGTCACCTCACTAGACTATGAATAAACCTCTTAACCCAAGTGCTGGAAACAGCATCAAAACGATACGAGATATCGGTGGAGTGTTGAATTGGGTTTTGTGTACACAAGAGCTGCCTAACCAGTTGTGTTGCTGTCACAAGCAGGTTCGAGTCCTGCCAGCTCTTCCCGGATATGTAACCCAGTGCGCTTTGTTCCATCTTTTGTTTGGCGCACTGGGTTTTTTTAATTGGGTTTAGATGAGCAAAAAGTCATGTCATTAGTTTGGGATAACTTCAATCGCGGAGGAAGCGAGAAGCTGGCAATGTCTGGCTTGCCGATTGGTGTAATGATCAAGGCGGAAGCTTGCATCCATCTATTTCAGGTGTAGCTAATAAAATCAATGTTAGTGAGTCTCAAGCACGAAGAATACTTCACAAATTTATTGATGAAGGATTTTTAACGTTGTTGCTAATCATCAAGGTGGCAATCCTGGCCAATCACAGCATTACAGAATTAATCTTGAAATGCTTTCCACCCAGACATGGATGCTACCCCCCAGCGCTGATCTACCCCCTAGCATGGATGCGAGACCCCATGGATGCGCACGACCCCTAGCACCCATGCGCGAGACCCCTAGCACCCATGACACCCGAACCACCATTAACCATCATATAACCACCATAGAACCATCAGTACAGAAACTCACAAGTTTTGATTTATTTTGGAATGCATACCCAAACAAAACCGGGAAACAAGATGCTTTTAAAAAATGGCAAAAAATTAAACCTCCATTGCAAAAAATACTTTCTTCCTTGGAGTGGCAAAGAAATTCGCAGCAATGGCAGCAAGGATTTATACCAAACCCAGCAACTTACTTAAATCAACACCGTTGGGAAGATGAGCCGAAGCCGGATGCATTAACGCAAATGACAGCAAAGCAGCAACAAGCATCAATCGCAGCAAGAACATTTTTTAGTAACGAGAATAACGAGAAGTGCATAAACGGGGAGGTAATCGGTTATGAATCCACTGCCAAGCAACTGGGTAGATGAAATATTCAAACGCTTTCACGGGCGCTTTGGTAACAGATTCTTTGCTGAATACAGCACTGGAAAACTTAATCGTGATGGAGAAGATGTTGGTGTAGTAAACGCAAGAAATGTTTGGGCTGAAGAACTTGCAGGATTTACTCCGGAAGAGATCAAGCGCGGCATGTCGGTACAGTACCCGTTCATGCCTGATTGCGATAAGTTCAAGCTGGCATGCAGACCAACAATCGATTACGAGCAAGCGCACATTGAAGCGGTTGAGCAAATGCAACAACGCAAAACAGGTAAGGATGAATGGTCGAATCCGGCTATTTACTGGGCAGCAGCAGATTGGGAATGATCTGAATAATTATCCTTACCAATCGATACGGGCGCGCTGGAAATCTGCATTCGATAAGGCTAGAGAAAAGATTTCTGATGGCAGATTGCCAAATTCAGTTCCAGAAAGATTGGTTGCGATACCAGCACCAGGGAAAACCACGGTATCGAAGGAAGAAGCAGCAAAAGATTTGCGGAAGTTCGTAGGATATTGAATAAAAAATTGTTAATGGAGATTCTAAAAATGAGTGATATAGGAGGAAATCGATTGCACAAATTCAAGTTTTCAAAAAAAAAGATTTGTTTGGTAAAGGTTTTGGTTTGATAAATGTTATCTCATTCCAAGTTATCGACGGGGAGTATGTACACAAAAGTGATTCTTGATGGCAATGAAGTTGTTTTGGTTGGTGATCGTGAAAGCTTCACAACTATATGCTTGGAAGCAATAAAGGGTGAAAAACAGTGATTTTAGTATCCCATCAGGCTGGAAGTGTTGTAACTGAGCTAAAGCTCGCGTTTGACTCTAACAAAAACATTAAAAGGCTTAATTATCATGAAAAAACTATTATTTATCATCGCAATATTATTCTCAGTTAACGCAAATGCTTTGACATTCAAAGTGCTCGAAGATGGTGAGATTTACGGCTATGCGGCTGGCTCTACAGCAGCGTATGACAGCAAGCTGAGTTTGTTGATCAACGGCGTTCAGACAGTAAATTACATCCACAACCATCAAACACCTATCGGGACACAGATTGATTTCGGTTTTGCCAATGCCGGTGATTTGATTGATTTCCGGCTAGACGTAATAACGACAGGAGATACGTTTTACTCAAATCATTTACTAAATCTCGATGGTGTGCAGCATGTACAGCACACGCAATACGGAAACCTGCTCTACGTTGGATTCGAGGATTTGTGGCGAGGAGGCGATTTTGACTATGACGACAACAGCGCATTTTTTACGAACGTTGCAGCAGTGGTACCAGAGCCAGATGCGTACATGAAGGTACTTGTTGGATTGCTATTAATCGCGTTTAGCGCAAGAGCGACAACACGGAAAACAATAAAAGGAATTCAATCAATGGAAGCAATTTGGAAAAAAGAGGCAAAAGAGGAAGTGGCGTTCTTTTTGATGGCGGTAGCGGTGTTTTATGGTGCATATGTAGCAATAAATTATTGAGTGAAAACCAGAATATCCGAAGCTGTTTATGAGAAAACCGAACCAGATCGGCATAGATGCGAATGCAAAGAAACAGCAAGAATTTTTTATGAGCGCAGCTATGAAGATTGGGAAAAGCATCTTAAAGGCGTGGAATTAAAACGCGGACCAATAGCCACAAAAAACTTAAAGATTGCGTCGAGTGGCTTTGGGTGCGGCGAAAAGAAAAGTTAAAGGAGCAGAAAAATGGGACAAGCAAGGATTGGTGAAATGATGCCAATATTTTTTGAATTTCTACTCACAGTCTTGGTACCGCTATGCCTGTCTGTTCTTCTTGTGCTGATTACGACATTAGCTGGATGGGCGATTGTTAAGCAGATTAGAAAATATCTATGAACCAGCAAACCGAATCATGCAAGGCCAAAGTGTAGACAGAATAATCGAGTGACCCTTCCGATACACGCAGATCTTATGCTGAGACAAGGCTCGGCAATAGAAATACAAATTGAGGGATGTCTCTATCGGCTCAATTATCGAGAAATGCAGCAATGCAAGGCACGCATACAAAGGACGGACCAAGATTGAAGTTAATGATGCCGACGATGAGAGCGTGATTACGAGGATGCCTGTTAGAAGGGCTAAAACAGATTGCAAATTGAATCAGATTTTGCGTGCGAAGAAATAAAACATAAAAATAGTAATGGCGAACTGAGCCGAATTAAACAGAAACCACCAAGTTTTAGGTTCGAAAGCCTTGGTGAAGCGGTAATTCGACGAAATCCCAAAGAATGATTTGCAGGTACATAGTTGATGTTTATTGGCCTGATATGGAACCGGATGATATTGATTTGATGGCCGAGAGAATGCCAAATGAGTAAAAAGATTACAGAAAGCGCAAGAGGGAAGGAGTGCCAAGTCAGGATTCCTCATGTTTGCTCTCATAATCCCGGAACGAGTTCGTTAGGAGCGCACCAGAATGGGCGCAGCAGGCGCAAATGGACTGAAAAGCAAAGATGCTCGGGATGTTATGCGCTGCCACGAAGTTAAATGATTTATATCGGGTTGAGAAATCAATTAAGATTCACAGGTTTAACTGTCAGAAATTACGCAGGAAATTGATGATTTCTACGAGAAGCACATGCTTGGGCACTTCAGATCTTAATAATACGAAGGATTAGGGAAATATATGAATGATTTTGTTACTGAAAACACGACACCTGTTAATTCCAAAGATGAGACGGTTCAAGAGCCAATAGATCACGCAAAAGTTTACAAAATAAAGCTTATTGAGAGTTTGATAGGACATGTAAAGCGTGAGAGCGTATTCATGGCAAAGTTTAACGAATTATTCGGTGACTATCCTGGGCTAAATAGCGAAACCTGCTTATACCGATTCGTGAACGATCTGCTTAATGATCAAGTGAAGATTGTTGCTACGTTGATTGGCGACACACAGGCCGGGCTTGAGTGGTTCCTCTATGAAAATGAGTGCGGCGATAAAGGGTATGAGGCCGGAATTGATGAAGGTGAAACGAGGCAGATTAAAACGATTGAAGATTATCTTTGGCTGGTTGATATAGGCAAGGAGGCTTAACCATGAACAATCGTAGTCTGATGGATAGATTGATTCAATACACAATTGTTAATGAGAATCATTTGCATTTATTTAAAATATCCTGTAGGATGGCTAACATTCAAGCCCTAAGCATGAATATACCGCAGCAATCAGCGCGCTTGAGTGTGCGTAGTCGGATGGTTGCATCTACCCTGTTTTCTCTCATTAAACCCAGCGCACCTTCCTCTTCCTTTGGTGTGCTGGGTTTTTCTTTAGCGGTTGTGTCATGAATTTGACAAGCGCCATGATTCAGGCTTATCCGACCCCGCGATGCTCGCGCATCCATTCCTTGAGAGTCTTATCACACAACCGTCAGCTCAACATGCTTGCCAGCACGCGTTACGAATGTGACCAGCATATCAAGGCTGAATTTGTCCCATTTCCCGCGCACCAGATCAGAGACGCGCGATTGACCAATACCCAGTATTTTGGATGCTTGCTATTGCGTCCAATCTCGTTCGATTCGAGCCGCCGCGCCACCAACAACAGTTTATAAATGGAGATTTGCGTAAAAAATGAGCGGATATTCGCCAGCATTCAAGAAGGATATTGAAGAGCGCATCAATAAAGGCGCGCTGAAAGTTGCTGGTCAGAGCCCTGCATCGGTGCCAAATGTTAAATCGGTTCCCGCAGCAATCCATAAGAGCGGCGCTGGCAGTGAATCAATGCGCAACCTGCAGGCACTCGGTCGTATGAAAACCGGCAAGATGAATAAAACAGAGATTGCTTATTCACATTATCTTGAGGCTTTAAAAGCGTGCGGAGAGATTTCCTGGTGGAAGTTCGAGGCGATAAAGCTGCGATTGGCAGATAACACGCATTACACGGTCGATTTCTTTGTAATGAAAGCATCAGGTGAACTCGAAGCGCACGAAGTAAAAGGTTTTATGTTAGATGATGCCAATGTGAAGATAAAAATGGCAAATGAAATTTTTCCATTCAAATTTCTATTAATAAAGGCGGCGAACAAGAGTTGTAGCGCATGGAATATTAAAGAAATTGGTAATGGCAATTCATAACGCGCACGAGGTAATCAGTTAATGGTCGAAGAAAAGCCGGTCTTAGAGGTTCCTAAAGCAAATTCCCGCGCAGCATTAGCAAAGAACATGGGGCTTAGGTTGCGTGCATCAAGAGAATCGATAGGTATGCCCCAAGGTGAGGCTGCCAGGCGTTTGGGTTATGCCAATCAAACGAAACTTGCCAAGATCGAGGGCGGCACGGATACAAACTCAGTACCGCATTGGATGGTTCTGAGAGCGGCAAGACTCTACGATGTATCAATCGATTACATTTACGGCGAATCTGATGACTGGGAATTGAGCGCCAGGGCATTACAAGAGCGTGATATGGCCAAATGGATGATGGAAGCATGGGAAGCAGGTCGTCAGCGTGATTTAGAAGTCTTGAGAAAGCTCAAACTCAGGATGAATGCTATCAGTGAAACAGTGACCGGGTTATTTTCTGCATCGCAGGATGTGCAAGATGCGTTTAGAAGGTTCATTGAGCTTAATTCAGAAACATTTGATGATATGCGCGGCGGTAACCGGTTGCTTGCTTCAATAGATAAATTATTTAATTTAACCGGAACCTGTAAGCGAAAAGTAACCAGATTCAGCAGTATGTGTAAGGCATCTGGAATAGGCGCTGCTATCGTGTCACAGGTCGACAAGCCGGTACAGCGGCAATTATTGTTGTAATCAATTATGGCAGCAAAACCAAAATTAACCACGGAAGAGTGGGCGAAAGTACGCAACACATGGGAATCAGACCCGCGTGAGGGTTATGCGTGGTTAGTTGAATCCATGGCATTGCCGGTATCGGCTCCGGGTGTGCGCAAGGTTTCTCTTCGGGATAAGTGGAAGAAAAGTGAGAAACCATCAAAACCCACAAAAACACCCAAAGAAACAAGCAAGTTAAAAACAAAAAAGCAAGGTTTCCAAGGTTTCGCAGAGAAACCATGCCAAGGTTTCGGAAACCATCGATATAGAAACCATCAATGATGATTCCGAAACCATCGAAGGTGATGATAAGAGTCCCGGTGGCAGACCAACTCTTTATAGAGAAGAGTATAACGATCAAGTACATAGATTGTGTGTCTTAGGTGTGACTGAGGAAGAGATAGCTAAGTATTTCGGGGTATCGAAGAACACAATAACAAACTGGTAGAATGAGTACCCGATGTTTCTGGCCTCCATGGAAGAGGGCAAGATGGAAGCCGATGCTGATGTGGCTATGTCAACTTACAAATCAGCCACCGGTAAACACTATGTCGAGGAAGAAAAGATTGTTGTTGGCGAAGGAGTTAGGAATCTGAGAAGGCAGATACCGCCAGATGTTGCAGCACAAAGAATGTGGCTGTTCAATCGCAGGCCAAAAGAATGGAAAAACAAAATTGAATTGAAAGAAGATATCAACATCAATGTATTCCCTCCAAAAGAAGAGCTGGATGCCATTTACGACAGGGCGCTTGAAGAAGCCAGAAAGCGCAACGAAATGCTTATTGGCAGGCGTGAGCGGCTTGGGATTGTTATAGATCACGATAGTGGATTGATTGATGACTAAACGAGTTCTACTGCCAGAAGATCCGCGATGGAAGCCATTTTGTGAGCGTTACGCCGGGAATATTGAGCGTTTTGCCATTGAAGTGGTTGGAGTTATCCCTTCCGATCAGCAAATGGAACTATTTGCCAGCGTATCGCCATCGAGATCGCGTACTTCTGTTGCGTCTGGTCATGGTACGGGAAAAACGGCTGGAATAGCCATAATCGTATTGTGGCATCAGTTGTGCTACCCAATGTCACTTACTTTGCTTACAGCAAACGACATGGACCAGCTCAAAGCCACGGTATGGAAAGAAATTGGCATTTCGCATGAGCGCATCAGGCGTGGTAGGCACGGATGGATTGCAGAACATCTTGAAATATTGGCCGATGCTTCATGCCGGATAAAGGGTTTTGAGCCGATTTGGTTTACCGAGAGCAAAACGGCCAATGAAAAGACCGCGAACAAGATGGCCGGTCGACACGGTGAATGGCTGCTGGTAATTGGTGATGAAGCGTCAACCCTGCCTGACGCGGTTTTGACCACATTATCCGGGGCGTTGACAGAACAGCACAACCGGATGCTTTTGACCAGCCAGTTCACGCGCAATGCCGGTTTTTTCTACAGAACAGAGAATGAGCTATCGATCGGTAATGGTGGCGAATGGAACAATCTAAGGTTTAGTTCATTTGATTCACCGTTCGTAAGTGATTCATCGCTCAAGGAGCTATGGGATCAGTATGACGATGATGAAAGGAATGTACGCCTGCTAGGAATTTCACCGCAAGATTCATCAAAGCACATGATGAATAGGAAGGTGGCCGAGGCCATGTACCGGCGCGACAGAATAATTGATGATAATGAGAATTTTGGCTGGATTGTTAGCGGCGATATCGCTTCAGGCGAAGGATTAAGGGATAAGTCATCGTGCGTTATTGGGCGTGTCATCGGTTATGGTGATATGGGACCGGATGCGCGGCGCGTTGAAATAGTCAGGATACCCCTTTTAACAAATAAGATACGTTCTAATATGTTTGCCGATTATCTGGCTGATGAGGGTGCTGAATACAGCAATGTGACGCATGTTGTCGATTCTGGTGGCCTTGGTATTAACGTATGCCAAGACCTGGAAGATTTGAATAAGGTTGTTCATCGGGTCAACTGGAGCAATCCCTGCTTCAAAAACAAGAATAAGGATAGATATCTAAATCTACGCGCACAAGCCATGCATC
>JADKHF010000033.1 GCA_016721865.1 Nitrosomonas sp.
TCCATTTCACTACCGGCGCTATAAACACCCTTTCATTTTCAACAAATTCACGAAATGAACCTTTGTTCTCATAAGCCAGATTAACACGATAAAGCAGGGTGTTATCCTTTGTTAGCGGACCGGTACTATCCACTGTGGTGCGATACTGATTAAAAGATCCGAATTGCTGTTGCAGCGCATGGTAGGACGTGGCCAATGGTTGCTTAGTGACCAGATTAATCATGCCGCCAGGCTCAATCCGCCCATACAAGATTGCAGCAGGTCCTTTGAGCACCTCAATACGCTCCAGGTTAGCAACCTCTCTATCACCAGCTTGTAAAGTGGGGATTGGTTACGAACCCATTACGATAAAAATCAAAGGTCCTGAAGCCCCGATCTTAAAGCTTTCTGCCGATTCTGCTTGTGCTTTAAAACACCGCTGACATTTTCTAGAGCGGTCTCAATTCTTGTTACCTGTTGGTCTTTCATTACCTGTTGAGGAACAACCTGTATATTTATGGGAGTTTCCATGATCAGCGTATCGGTCTTGGTTGCCGTGCTGGCATTGCGGCGGTTATAGCTCATATTATGCGGTGAATCACCTTCCATGGGACTGGCCACAGTGATTTCGGGCAAGAGCATCCGATCTAAAATACTTGTATTCTGCGGATTCACATGCGAGAACTCCAGAGTGTATTGGCCCGGCGCATTTTCCACCGCCACGAGTCCACTACCGGTGAGGAGTTTAGTGATTGCTTGCTCAGGCGTGTAGCGGCCATTTATTGCAGAGGCTTGCTTATCTGCGACCAGCCTGGCATCTACACCGATCAAGATACCCATCTGAGTAGCGAGTTGTGTAATAGCCTGACTAAGAGGTTGCTCAGCGATATTGATTTCTACGGTTTGCTGTGAAGATTGCGCATAAACGCAGATTGACGGAACGATACACAAGAACAAAATAAAACCGAATAAGACGGCACGATATGTTGAAGTTATTAAATTTATAGCAGTCATGAGATTCCTCTTTCTGGGTAGAAAAACTTATTTCTAATATCCATGACATGCGAGCCAAAAAATCGGGTAGCCCTTATTGCAATTTTTTCAAAATATTTATTTCTGCAGAATGGTTCTCGGGAGAAAAAAAACCCACCCCACCGCAATAGGTGGCGGTGGGGTGGGTGCGAAGCAGAGGAAAGGCAGTTATTCTTTA
The DNA here is from genome assembly GCA_016721865.1 of Nitrosomonas sp. Classification (GTDB taxonomy): domain Bacteria; phylum Pseudomonadota; class Gammaproteobacteria; order Burkholderiales; family Nitrosomonadaceae; genus Nitrosomonas. The sequence continues at coordinate 1,190 of JADKHF010000033.1, forward strand.
AGCAGTGGTTCTGATAAGGTAAGTTAGGGTCACAGCATATTATGCAGTTTAGCAAGCCTGTCAGGTCTTCCAGATCAATCCAGACAAACCATTTACCAGGTTGCTTGGCACGGATGGGTAGTGCATTTTCCAGTATGCTCAGCGCTGCTGCCGGATTGTCAATGGGCAAAACACCTGTGAAACGAAGTCGTCCAGCCTCTTCGTCAATTTTCAGGAAACCTTCGCGGTAGCGCGCAAGATCACGGATCACTTGATCCAGCGGGGCATCCTGATATACCAGACGTCCTTGTATCCAACTTGCTGCAAATGGGGAAGCTGCCTCTGGCAAATGAATGCGCTTACTATTCAGGCGTATGCTTTGTCCGGTCTGCAAAGTAACCGATTGTTGCGGGTGATCACGATTGGTAACAGCAACTTGTGGCTCGATGACAGTGACTATGCTGTCATGGTCAGTTTGGTCAACAGTATAACGGGTACCCAATGCCCGCGCTATTCCATCGCGGCTTTCAACAATGAAAGGCCGTGGCGTAAGCAATGAATCCAGTACTACTTTGCCAGCAGGCGCCCCGTACAGGATGATGCGGCGTTGCTGTGTATCGAACGCAATATCCGCTGCGCTGTCACTGTCGAGCGTGATATGACTGCCATCTGTCAGGGTAATTCGACGCATTTCGCCAATACCGGTACGCTCGTCAGCCAACCACTCGGAAAGAGAAAGCCCATAAAGACTGCCCAGCAACAATACAATGCCCAGGAGTGCCTTGATTCCTGCACGTGACTTTTGTTTCCGGGGGAGTTACACTGCGCCAGAGATGATCAATTTGCTCATACGCTTCTCTGTGACGCGGATCTAGCGCTAACCACGTTTCGAAATCAGCGCGCTGTTTATTGCTGATCTGGTCGCCAGATAAGCAAACCGCCCACTCAGCGGCTTGCTCGCTCAGTGAAATGGTATCCGAATCAGTAGATTCAGGCATGCATCTCGGCCTTAAATTGATATAGGCGCTGGTGGCAATAGGCCAGCGCTTTAACAAGATGTTGTTTGACCCGGCTTTCGGATACCTTCATCACCTGGGCAATTTCGGCATAAGTCATGCCATCAACGCGTGCCATCAAGAAGGCTTGCCGTGACCGCTCATCGAGTTCTTCGATGAGCATGAGCAGTGTGCGTTCCAGCAATTGGAGAACTGCGGAAACATAGGCTACATCCTGACAGGATTGTTCAGAAATCAGTGCGGACATGTTGCGCAGAGTTTCTTCCTCAACCTTATGTTTCCGATTTAAATTGATCATCAACCGGTTGGCGGTTACCAGCAGATAAGCACGTGGCTCTCGCAAACTGGGTATCTCCTGCAACGACAACAACCGGATAAAAGTATCATGCGAAAGATCGGCAGCATGGTGCGGCAAGTCATTTTTTTCTTCAACCATGCATATAACCAGCCATGATGCTCGCGATATAGCGAATCGATTAGTTTTTTTGACTGGTACAGTTGACTCATAGATTGCAGAAGCACTTTGCGATATGTCGAATAACGCGGCATTCTGCCAGTAAAACCGAATAGAAAGAATGCGACAGATTGTCGCAGGACGGTACAGCAGACCGAGAAAGGCAGCAAATAATTGGTCAACCTCAATTTGCAACAAAAATGCCGGGCGCCTCAAAACATTCAAAGTTCTAAACAAAAATGAGACACGAGAAAAAAACGGTGACGCAGCATATGTTTGATATGTAATGAAACATTTTTTTGAGCAAACAAAGTGTTTTGACAAAGCTTGGGTTCTTGTTACGCCCTGTTATCTTTCTTAATTGGGGTTTGCCGCGCTTGAGTTATTTTTCGGGTTTTGGCAAGAACGTAAGTGAAGGCCTGTTGAATTTGTGGCGCATCGCATTGATAGCATTCAACAGTAAGGGTTGCGCGACAATTCTGGCTTCCAGCTTGCGCTTATTAGGAAAATCCATAAATGAAATTCCGATCAGCATTGTCAGCAAGCCCTGTCCTGGCAGAAAAAGCATTAAAAAACCTGCTATCAGAAATACAATACCAATAATGTTTTTAATAATTAATCCACTGATGCGTAGCGCCGGATGATGATCCTTCATCCAGTGCCGAGGAACCCGCATATCAAAATAGTCACTCGGCAAGCGAATCAGAATCCATGGGATTGCAATTAGAGAACCAATAAAGCCAATAATAGATGCCGCAGTCAAACCAACAAGAACATTGATGGATATCCATTGCTGAATGGTTACGACGATATCTTCCATGATGCAAATACCCAGGTATAAGGAATGAAATTATCCAGACTTAACTGGATAAAAATCTGTTGGCAAAATTATAGCAAGGAAGCCGAGAGAATTTTTCCTGCTGCCTGTTAAAGCGGACAGCAGGAATGATGCCTAGAACATCAAGATTGTGGATTAGGGAACTATCCGGTTATTCAGAATTTCTTTGCTTTGGTTATTCCAGATAACATCGGTCAGGTTGGAGTAACGGGTGATAATCTGTGCTGCAATACCACCTGAAAACAACCCTGCCCAGCCCAGAATCACAAAGCCCCAGTGCAATGGTGCACTGAACAGCTCTTCCATGAACCAGAATGCATGACCCCATTCATTCAATCCTACGTTTGGCAGAATCATCAATGGACCAGCAATTGCCATAACCAGCGGGAATGATGTGCCGCGACTATACAGTGGCAGACGGGTCATCGCGTACAGGTATGATGCTACGCCACACACGATGTACATTGGGAATGAACCATAGAACACGACTACGTGACTTGGTGTGAAGCTGGTGTCACGAATAATCACTTGGTGCCACGATGCATCTTGCTCAGTGAAGAAGCTGCCGCCCCAGTAAACACCAAACAGATAAACTCCCAGCCACATCATCCAGTAGAAATAACGTTTAATCTCTAACTTGGGATCCAGGTTGTCCAGTTGCTCTTTCGTGTCACGGGTCTTCAGTATCCAGCCCCAGGTGACTAATGCAAACAAAGGCATCAGGGTCATGTGAACTCGCCACAGACCCATCCACACCTTGTCAAATTCCGGCTCCATCGAATCCATGCCATGTGAATAAGCAAATGTCCTTTGATACCAGATCCAGAATATCGCTACCAGTAGCATGGTTAGCATGCCCAGCTTGTAGTACTTTGAGTCGTACCACTGCGATATGTCATAGTCAGCGCTCTTACTTGCGCTCGTTGTGCCATAAGTTGTTGCCATTTTGTTACCTCCTATTAATTAATTAATTAAACAAGTTAGCTAATAGAAATAAGTGCTTAGCATGGAAACATTAAAAATCCAACTAAACACATTTTTAGTGTAGTCATTTCCAGGGAAAGTTCCCGTTTTTTCAAGATAGCTAATTCACGAATTAAACATGGAAATTATTCAACTTATGTCGAATGCATCGCATATTCCAAGAAAAATGATTTTAGCCACGAGTAATGAATAGGTTAAAAACTAAATTCTGATAAAAAAAGCACTGTCACAAAACTGTAACATTCCTGTTATATAAAGGTTGCCATCTTTCATGACTTACTTTTTAAACTCCGGATCAAAGACTGACTATGAAATCACTCAGATTTATTTTGGCAACCGTAGCAGTAATAAATTTATGCACTCTATCCAATGCTTATGCTCTGGATTTATATGTTGACACAAAAACCAAGCAAATTTTTGCGGAACCTGGACCTGGTCGGGTTCATATGGGTTCGTACGTAAAAGAAGAAAAAACAGAAACGCCAAAAATATTGGCGACCCCTTCACAATCTCCAGTCGAGTCTTCGAAAAAAACAGAATCGGCTGAATTAATGCCAGCCCGCAAAGATCAACCTATCGAGGTAGCAGATAAATCTGAAACTGTGCGTCTTGCCGAAACGGTCTCAGTGCTCGAAGAACGTGTCAAGGAAGTCGAAAAAATACACGGAACTTTTGATGATCGTGGCTTGCATTGGTCAACCAAGGACGGCAACTTTTCAGTGTCACTCAATGGGCGCATACAACCAGCTTCGCAATACAACTTCATCAATGATCCAGCCCCTGCCACTGGAAGTAACTTACCTTATGAATTTAATAGTGGTATGAATATCCGCCGTGCACGTCTTGGTGTTGAAGGTACATTTTATAAAATATGGGATTACAAATTCGAGTACGACTTCAGTCGGGGTAATGGTTCAGTTGGATCCGGAATTACCGATGCGTACGTGCGGCTGAATCACACCAATGAATTGTCCTATAAAGTAGGTTCATTCAAGGAACCGTTCAGTCTGGAGGAAGCCGCTAGTAACCGCTACCTAACATTTATTGAACGTCATATGTCGGTCAACTCATTCGTCGACAATCCCAATACATACAAAACTGGTATCGGTGTCAACTACGCGGTTCAACGGTGGCAGACTGGATTAGCCTTTCAAACAGAACCGATTGGTGCATGGTCAGCAGCTTCAACGTCGGTTAATGCCAACGGTAACCAGAGTCGCAATAACGGCTCTGGCGATACCGGCTGGGAAGGTATCGGCCGCGTTACTGGCAGGCCTTGGATGCTAGATGAAACCAAGTTTGTGCATGTGGGTATCTCTGCAGGGCACACTGATGTCAATACTCAATACCGAGCTGACGGTACTATGGTAGGTGAGGGGCAAACCGGAGGTGGCGGCGGAATGGCGTTCTTTGCATTCCCTGGAACAAACGTGGATCGTACCAATATGCTGAATACTGGCAACTTAAGTTATGGAGCTTTGAATGACCCGAATCGCCGCCGGATTAGCAGTTATGATCGCTTTGGTGCAGAATACTGGTTTGTGCATGGTCCATTTTCAGCTCAAGCTGAATATTTACGCACAAACATAAATGGTACCGGTTATGACGGCGAGCATCTGACTGGTGTCTACGGTTTTGTGAGTTACTTTCTGACCGGTGAATCTAAGCCCTACCACGTCAGAAACGGTGCGGCAAACCGGCTAAAACCCAATCGGCCATTCAAATGGGGTAGTAGTTCCGGCTGGGGTGCATGGGAGGTCGCCGCTGGTTATGACTATATCGATTTAAATAATGGTGTTATCAAGGGTGGTAAGGCTGATATGGTCAGGATGGGCCTAAACTGGTATCCCCATTCGAATGTTAAATTTCAAACTAACATTATCTATATGCTGGATATCAACACAGCCGGAACTCCAACCACAAATACTAATGGCTACTCAGGTGGCGCCGGCGCACGTACTCACGGATGGAATAATGGCGATTTTGCCTCATTCCTGACACAGGCTACAATCGACTTTTGAGACAGTTAAACTTGTATACAAGCTGGGAGCTCAGGAAATTATCTTGAATTCCCGGCAATATTCCAGGTTGCTTCCTATCTAACCAGCCTCTTTAGGTGCTTATCGGCCAAAATACTATCCTTGTCTAAAAATATACTTTAATATTCTTATATATAGATAGAACAATGCAGCCACCAGGACTGAGGCGACCATCTCAAACAAATGGAGAGTGAAATGTTACACTTACACAACCTCAAACTATTGAGAATGTCTATTTTATTGAGTGCATTCACTTGTATTGTCAATGTTGCAAGTGCTCAAGCGATTATCAAAACTGATGGCTCCAGCACCGTATATCCCATCACTAAAGTAGTAGCATACAAATTTCAGGTCGCAAAAAAAGATGCCGTCAAAGTGACCGTTGATATCACCGGGAGCGGGGGCGGCTTCAAGAAATTCTGTCGCGGTGAGATAGATATCGTTAACGCTTCTCGCCCTATACTAAAAAATGAAATGTCCGATTGCAAAAAATCCCACGTGCAATATGTGGAAATACCTGTAGCATTTGATGCTTTGACCGTTGCGGTAAATCCAGAGAATTTTTGGAGCAAAACCATGACCGTCGCACAATTGAAGAAAATATGGGAACCCGCTGCACAGGGAAAAATCACCAAGTGGAATCAGATAAACCCGGCATGGCCTGATGAAGCTTTCAATCTCTACGGCGCCGATAATGATTCTGGTACTTTCGACTACTTTACCAGTGCCATCGTTGGTAAAGCTAAATCTAGCCGTAGTGACTTCTCCCAATCTGAGGATGACAATGTATTGGTAAAAAAAGTAGCGTATGACAAGCACGGACTGGGTTTCTTCGGTTTTGCCTATTACATCGAGAATCAGAATAAAGTTACAGCAGTTGCACTAGATAACGGCAAAGGCGGGATTCTCCCATCTGTCGAAACAGTCGAGGATGGAAGTTACCAACCTCTATCCCGTCCTATCTTTATCTATGTGAACATCAAGAAAGCAGAAAAACCCGAAGTCAAAGAATTTGTTGAATTCTATATGAAGAATGCCCTTCTCCTGGTTAAAGAGGCCGGATTTTTCCCGTTACCGCCCTCGGCTTATATCACTATGATGCAACACTTCAATAATAAAAGGGTGGGAACGGTATTCAATGGCCTATCCGCAGCGCGTCTTACAAGTATTACGATAGATGAATTGCTCAAACGCGAAGCTCGCCTGGAATTCGAGCATAACTAAGCTACCCTTTAAACCGAACTGCGAAGCGCCACATGCCCTTCGGCGAAGCCAGGAGCTTGGTTTAGTCAGCCCATCGAGGAGCAGGATACTGTAGCCGCCTATCCAAAGATTGCACAAAAAACGTGCAATCTTTAAATCGAGAACAGTAATATATGCTGCCGTTCCCGCAGTTTTTAATCGAAACTGATTTAAGCCGCGTAAACTGCATAAAAAAGTGCAGTGTGCGTGGAGTTGAAAATCAAAGCCTTACAAAAACCCCTATGAGTGGGACTCACATTTTCTACCACACATTTCGCATTAACACTTAACCCGGATATTGCATGAATTGCACACGCCCTCACTTGCCTCTTGATTCCAAAAGGGATTTGTCTCAGTCAGGTGTATGAATAACTACACCGCTTCTTCGAAAAATCCCTTGTGAAACCAATATCATGCGTGATCATCGTGCGAATTCATGCAATATCCGGGTTAATACCCCTACACCTTGATCTGATTTGGACAAGAACAATATTAAAGAGTAAAATTCCGGCTCTTTACACTGGGTATTTTAATCGGAGAAATTTATGACAGTCACAATCGACCAAAAAGCACAGGTAGTGCGCGATTATCAAAGAGCCGACGGGGATACTGGCTCTCCAGAAGTTCAGGTTGCACTCTTGACAACACGGATCAATGACTTAATCGGACACTTCAAAACACATGTCAAGGATCATCATTCCCGTCGTGGTTTGTTACGCATGGTTGGTCGTCGCCGCAAGTTGCTCGATTATTTAAAGAATCGTAATAATGATGCTTATCAGACACTGATTGAACGTCTTGGTTTACGCAAATAAAAGCTCCTCGCAAAACAGTACTGGCAGCAAATCAAGTAGATTATTTTCCATTCAAATTGTTACACAACCGATACTGTGGTTTAAGGGCAATTCATAATTCGGAAAAATTCATCAAAAAGGAAAAAGGATTGTTAATTGAAACCTATTAAGAAGAGTATTACCTACGGGCGCCATCAACTTACATTGGAAACAGGTGAAATAGCACGACAAGCACATGGCGCTGTAATGGTTACAATGGACGACACAGTAGTACTTGTTACTGTGGTTGGTGCAAAAAATATAAAACCTGGCCAGGACTTCTTCCCACTCACTGTAGATTATCAAGAAAAATTTTATGCTGCAGGTAGAATACCCGGCAGTTTCTTTAAACGGGAAGGCCGTCCGTCAGAAAAGGAAACACTAACCTCTCGATTAATTGATCGTCCAATTCGTCCGCTCTTTCCCGAAGGTTTCTATAACGAAGTACAAATAGTAGCCACTGTGATGTCGGCTGATAATGAAGTGGATGCAGATATTCCTGCCATTATCGGCACCTCCGCAGCACTTACCCTTTCCGGAATACCATTCGATGGCCCGCTTGGCGCTGCTCGTGTTGGCTATATCAACAACGAGTATGTTCTAAACCCAACAACTTCACAGCTTAAAGATTCTCAATTAAATTTGGTTGTTGCAGGAACGCAACAAGCAGTTTTGATGGTGGAGTCAGAAGCAATGGAATTATCGGAAGAAATTATGCTAGGCGCAGTTATATTTGGCCATGAGCAAATGCAAGCAGTTATCAATGCAATCAATGAATTTGCTGATGAAGCAGGCGTAACTACATGGGACTGGACTCCACCTGCAAAAGATACTTCGCTCGAGGAAAAGATTGCCGATCTGGCAGAAGTTGATTTACGACTGGCCTATAAGATAAAACAGAAACAGGCACGTTCCGAAGCGATTGAGGCAATTAGTCAACGCATAACTACTGAAATCGGCGTTGATACTGAAGATGGACCTGATCTGCAATCTTTCAAGGAAGCTTTCTTTGCGTTGGAATCAAAAATTGTACGTAACCAAATACTGGATGGAGAACCTCGAATTGATGGCCGTGGCACACGTACTGTTAGAGCTATAACGATTCGAAATGGCGTACTACCACGTACACATGGCTCAGCACTGTTTACTCGCGGTGAAACACAAGCATTAGCAGTTGCAACTCTTGGCACAGCACGTGATGAGCAAAAAATTGATTCACTGCAAGGCGATTATAATGATCGGTTTATGCTGCATTACAATATGCCGCCCTATGCAACAGGAGAAATTGGCCGCGTTGGCACTCCAAAACGCCGCGAAATCGGGCATGGCCGTCTTGCAAAGCGTGCTATTGCCGCAGTTCTGCCCACCCCTGAAGAATTTGGTTATTCCCTGCGCGTAGTATCCGAAATTACCGAATCAAACGGCTCCAGCTCAATGGCATCGGTTTGTGGTGGCTGTCTCGCACTTATGGATGCAGGTGTTCCGCTAAAAGCACATGTGGCAGGCATTGCGATGGGATTAATTAAAGATGGGAATCGTTTTGCTGTGCTGACTGATATTCTTGGCGATGAAGATCACCTGGGCGATATGGATTTTAAAGTAGCCGGCACGGAAAGAGGCATTACTGCATTGCAAATGGACATTAAGATTCAAGGTATTACAAAAGATATCATGCATGCGGCACTGATACAAGCTCATGAAGGCCGAATGCATATTCTGCAAATCATGAAGCAGGCTCTACCCTCAACCCGTGAAAATGTTTCAGTCCACGCTCCCCGTATTATCAAGATAAAAATAAATCCAGAAAAGATTCGTGATGTCATCGGCAAAGGCGGTGCTGTCATCCGCGCACTCACGGAAGAAACCGGTACGACGATTGACATCACTGATGACGGCCAGGTAACGATAGCTTGTGTCAGTGCTGAAGGCGGTGAGCTAGCCAAGAAACGAATTGAAGATATTACTGCGGAAGTTGAAGTTGGGAAAATTTATGACGGTGTAGTGTTAAAGTTACTTGACTTCGGTGCTATTGTCAGCGTCCTTCCCGGAAAAGACGGCCTGCTACATATTTCACAGATTGCCAATGAGCGCGTCAATAATGTATCTGATCACCTCAATGAAGGTCAGCAAGTACGCGTCAAAGTACTCGAAGCAGATGATAAAGGAAGATTGCGTCTTAGTATGAAAGCAGTATCTGCCGATGAAAACAGTAGTACTGATTCTGTAACTGAAGAATCCTAGGACAACTAAATATAAAAACCCTGTGTTATTTCTACAGGGTTTTTATATTTTCAACAATTACCTCGTAGCCTACTTAGCTATTTGCTTTTCACGCATTTCATCCAACGTTTTGCAATCAATACATAGTGTCGCAGTGGGCCGTGCTTCAAGCCGCTTTAATCCAATCTCAATTCCACAACTTTCACAATAACCATAATCACCCGAATCTATTTTTCCAATTATCTCATCGATCTTTTTGATGAGCTTGCGCTCACGATCACGATTACGTAACTCGAGTGTCATATCAGATTCCTGGCTGGCGCGATCGTTTGGATCGGCAAAAACCGTGGCTTCATCCTGCATGGTATGTACAGCACGGTCAATATCTTGACCCAATTCAATTTTCATACCTTCCAGTAACTTACGAAAATGCATTAGCTGATCAGGATTCATATATTCCTCACCTGCTTTTGGTTCATAGGGAGTCACTTGTTTACTTTGCAGCTCTTTTGGCATCTTTAAGGCCCCTCTTTAATCCGGAATCCGGTATCGTATAAAAAACCTCATAGTATTACCAGAAAACACCTTACATAACAAGTTATTTGTCCGGCTCTTATATACCTTTTTTAGAATAGCATAAAAATTCAGGTTTTAATCTGTAACACCACCCATGCTATAGATAGCATAGAACAAATATCTTTTAATCCGCTAACCGCAGACTAGAACGTAGATCACCCATCATAAGTCACGAAGAAATTGACGTTCCAACCCTAAGAAGGTATAGTGTCGCCTTTTCCGGGGTGTAGCGTAGCCTGGTAGCGCGCCTGGTTTGGGACCAGGATGTCGGGAGTTCGAATCTCTCCACCCCGACCAATTTCAGCTCTAAAATTTAGGGCAAGCCCGACTTGGTGCCCGTAGCTCAATTGGATAGAGCACCAGCCTTCTAAGCTGGGGGTTACAGGTTCGATCCCTGTCGGGCACACCACTAATATTTCTATATCATGTGGATTGTTACTCAACTCAGTTTGTGTAAATTAAACCGCTTCACTTCTTCTTCTTATGGTGGCCGTAGCTCAGCTGGTAGAGTCCCGGATTGTGATTCCGGTTGTCGTGGGTTCGAGTCCCATCAGCCACCCCATCTGATTATCTTCACAGCAGTGTGGATCAATATTTTTCGCTTAATTTACTCACAGTAAATTTACGGTTATAAATCATAGACATAAGCGTGACTTTGTTTGCCAAAAAATATATATTATCGGCTGAATAGTTTATTAACCTGTTAATCCTCAATATTCTTCAGGAACATTACCATGAATCACAATCTATTCAATAGCCTGCATGAACTTTCAATCGCTCAGGGAATCAGTACAAAATACTATTCACTGCCGGCTCTAGAGAAAAGTGGGGTTGGGAAAGTTTCCCGTTTACCGATATCGATCCGCATCATACTGGAATCTGTATTACGCAATTATGACAATAAAAAGATAAATGAAGCGCATATTCGGCAATTGGCAAACTGGAAACCTAATGCAGTCAGAGTAGACGAGGTGCCGTTTGTCGTTTCCCGCATTGTTTTGCAAGATTTCACCGGTGTGCCACTCTTAGTGGATTTGGCTGCTATGCGTAGCGCAGCGGTAAATTTAGGGAAAAATCCAAAACTGATAGAACCATTGGTTCCTGTTGATCTTGTAGTCGATCATTCCATCCAGGTTGACCATTACGGAACCAAAGATGCGCTCACTCGCAATATGGAAATTGAATTTTCCCGTAATAACGAACGCTATCAATTTATCAAATGGGGAATGCAGGCTTTTGACACCTTCAAAGTGATACCACCTGGAATTGGTATAGTACATCAAGTCAATCTTGAATACCTGGCCCGTGGCGTACACCAGAAAGACGGATTAATCTTTCCAGATACTTTGGTAGGCACCGATTCACATACCACGATGATTAACGGAATCGGTGTTGTCGGCTGGGGAGTTGGGGGCATCGAAGCAGAAGCAGGAATGCTTGGACAACCAGTTTATTTGCTTACGCCCGATGTAATAGGCGTAAATTTGACCGGCCAGCTACGTGAGGGCGTCACCGCAACTGACCTGGTCCTAACAATCACTGAAATGTTACGCGCCGCCAATGTGGTCGGCAAATTTGTCGAGTTTTTTGGTGAAGGAACAGCTTCATTGACATTACCCGATCGTGCCACGATCGCTAATATGGCGCCGGAGTATGGGGCAACAATGGGCTTCTTTCCCGTTGACGACATCACCATCGAATATTTCAGAAGCACAGGGCGTAGCATTGATGAGATAGCAGCATTTCAATCCTATTTTCAGGCACAGCAAATGTATGGCATTCCTCGGAAGGGAGACATCGACTATACCAGGGAGCTAGCGCTTGATCTAAGTTCGGTCACACCTTCGCTAGCTGGCCCCAAACGCCCGCAAGATCGCATTGAACTCACTGCGATCAAATCCAGATTTACTGAACTCTTTAACAAACCCGTCAAAGAAAGCGGTTACGGAAAACAAAGTGATGATATCAATCAGCGTTACCCAACACGCAACATCCTCACGCAAGATCCCGAAGTCTGCACAAACATTGGCTCTGGCAATCTGGATGAAAGTCGGCTCGCACCACCCGGTTCGCACAATGCACCCGAGATAAACAATCATCATTCGACACAAAAAACTGTTCCAGCCGAACGCCGGATGACCTCCCGCAACATTACTGAAATGACCAGTAACCGTCCGACCCCTCATCTTGCCGATGCATCCGTCAATGAATTGAATAGCTCATCAGTTAATCTGGGTCATGGTGATGTATTGATCGCCGCCATCACTTCCTGCACGAACACGTCCAACCCAAGTGTTTTAATCGCGGCCGGATTGTTAGCCAAGAAGGCGGTTGAAAGGGACTATCGGTTAAACACCACATCAAAACATCGCTGGCGCCCGGCTCGCGTGTTGTAACAGAATACCTGACTGTCGCGGGACTGCTGCCCTACCTTGAACAACTTGGCTTTAATCTGGTTGGCTATGGTTGTACCACCTGTATCGGCAACGCAGGGCCATTGGCTGATCCAATTGAAGAAGCCATCGTCAAAAATGACTTAGTCTGTGCTGCCGTACTTTCGGGAAACCGCAACTTTGAGGCTCGCATTCATTCAAACATTCGCGCGAATTTTTTAGCCTCGCCACCACTGGTCGTGGCGTATGCCATCGCGGGTACTGTTTTGAAAGATCTCACTACGGAGCCTTTAGGTATCGGCAAAAACAATCAACCGGTTTGGCTTAAAGACATTTGGCCCAATAGCGCAGAAATTCATGCGCAGATGAAATTTGCCGCCAACGCGGATACCTTCCGGAAACTCTATAGCAATCTCACCAAAGACCATCCCTTGTGGAATAACGTGACATCCGTCACCGGCCAAACATACAATTGGCCACAATCCACCTATATTGCCGAGCCTCCTTTTTTCCAGAACTTCTCATTGCAACCGGCAGCTTCCAGCAATGCCACAGGTATTAAAAATGCCTACGCATTAGGTATTTTTGGTGATTCTGTTACGACCGATCATATCAGTCCAGCTGGCTCAATCAAAGACACTTCCCCAGCCGGCGGATATCTATTGGACAAGAACGTCGCCAAGGCCGATTTCAATAGTTATGGTGCACGCCGTGGCAACCATGAAGTGATGATGCGCGGCACATTCGCCAATGTCCGCATCAAGAACCTAATCCCGGGTAGTGAAGGCGGTATCACACTGTATCAAGGCACAGCCGATAATGTACCTGAGCAAATGAGCATTTATGATGCCGCTATGAAATATCAATCACAAGGCATCCCCACGCTGGTTTTTGGCGGCAAAGAATACGGCACCGGCTCTAGCCGCGACTGGGCGGCCAAGGGAACCCAGTTACTGGGTGTCAAGGCAGTCGTTACGACCAGTTTTGAACGCATACATCGCAGCAACCTGATCGGCATGGGCGTCCTTCCATTACAATTTAAGGATAATGACAGTATTGATTCATTGGGAATCAAAGGCGATGAACAATTCGACATACTCGGTCTGGACGATATCCAACCACAGAAAGATGTCTTTTTGGTCATTCGAAGAAAAGATGGCAGCAGCAAATCGGTGCAATTACTGTGCCGCATTGATACCGCCATAGAAGTCGATTATTACCGGCATGGCGGCATTCTGCCTTATGTGCTTAGAGAATTGATGGCCTGAATATATTTTTAGAAAAATCCAACGAGGCTATTGGCGTAAGATGTCCATAGTCCCAAGAGGTTATACCATCCTTAATGCTGTCACCGAGGTAAACAAGACAGCCACTCTCGTTGCAAAAGTTATCGACAATACTCACAAACCGAACTGAATCTGTCTATTTTGAAGTCCCTCTTAAGATTCCTATCAAGCTCAATAACTTTAGAATCAGAGCCTAAGCGGGTCCTCCGTGGAACGTTATCCCATAGCTTAACGACTACCTTAGGCAAATCAGTCGTCCAATGCGGAGTTGGTCCCGTAAAAATAACTTTCTTCACTCCAATAGACCTCAGTTGCTCACTTAACAGCGCCATATTGGCGATGTTATGATTGAGCGCTTGCCCTATGACAACAACATCTGGCTTTTTTGTGCTCAAGAATAGTCCTGTAGGCGAACCAGTTGGAATGTTCGCAGTAA
>JADKHF010000034.1 GCA_016721865.1 Nitrosomonas sp.
AACCAGAAGACATTCACGATTGTGGCTTCGCGGTGGATTTCGAAAGTTATCTTGCAACAGCCGATTCCATCAGTATGGATTGGCTTGAAAACCTGATACGCACATGTCTTGAGCGCGATGTGCCTCAAATGGCTTTCGCGTTCCAGCGGTTCGGTTACGAAGGCTCTGGACTATGCTGGCCCATTTAAGGAGAAAGCGTTAATTTTTCCAAATTGGGCGGCAATCTCGAAGTTGATGGAAAAACAATTGCCAGTTACATTGATATTCTGGTTGATTTGCTGCTGTTACGCCGTCTTGAGCCGTGGCATGCGAACGTCAAAAAACGTCTTATCAAGTCACCACATTTCTATATCCGCGATAGCGGTATTTTGCACAGACTGCTCGGCATCAGTAATTATGATTCCTTGCTTTCTAATCCTGTTCTTGGCAAAAGCTGGGAAGGATTTGTGATTGAAAATATTTTCTCGGTTTTGCCTAACCAGGCAGAAGCCTATTTCTATCGTACAGCTGCGGGTGCCGAAATTGACCTTTGCCCAAATTATCTAGCAGGAATTATGGGCAATAGAAATTAAAAACAGTGTTGCACCTAAAGTAAAAAAAGGATTTCATCTTGCCTGTGAAGACGTTAAGGCTACCCGTAAATTTGTGGTCTATGGTGGAACTGATGAATTTCCTATCGGAAATGGCACTGTTGTTATTGCCTTGAAAAATTTGTTGACGACACTACAAGAAGTTGCTTAATACCATACAGGTATAAAAATATTCTGTGCACTAATATGTGACGCAATAAATTTTTTAGTCTGATTGCGTTTTTTGCAATGTCATGCCTAAGCTGTTAAGTGCTAAAAGGTTACTGGCGTCTGTTCGGATGCGCTTCAGCCAGCGCCTGATCGTGGAATTTCGGTGGTAGACACCTGGTGTTAACAAATCACGCGCACGCCCAGCAGATCTTTCAACTACGGTATTTCGATTGAGGTTTAAAGCAATTGAAGGTTGCATGGGTACGTTGCTTGTTGTTACATACTGAATTAAAGGTGAATTCAGAATAACAGGAATATCGCGAGCGCATTCCAATTGAAGGAAAGTTTGGCCAAGGAAAGTATGGTTATCGGCTCAACAATATTCGAGCCAAGCGCGCTGATACGTCTGCCGCATAGATTAATAGCATCTTCCTGGTTATGAATCTGCTCATCTTGGTGCGGGTTTTTATTTGTCTGAGGAATCTTGCTGTCAGAATAGCATTTTGGGTGGCAAAAAAGAGCATGCCCAGAGAAATTGGGTTTGCGCATGCCTGCCAATTCATCTCAAACCGGAATTTTTACTTGGCAGCGCATATCTGATCGCTGAATTTCTGAGTAAGCTCTAGTTACTAAAATGCATGCCCCGGTAGTTTAAATTTCCATCAAGGAATCCGATAAATTTGCAGTTTTTGCCACGGGAAAAAGAGCCAAAAAATGGCCAGCAGCCATTGCTTTAGATTCCAGGCGACAAGCAGCATCACGGGTTGATGCGATGCCGATAGCGGCTCAGATGGTTCCTTGCCATCCGATAATCCGGCTTCCGTTGTAGGCTCAATCCGGCGCCTCCTGCACTGTTTTCGGCACGTCTTTCGGGTACCGGGTATCCTTCTTTAATGCCTTTCCAGGCAAAATGATCTGGGTTCCATTGACTTCACGTTTGCCGCGGTAGCCGCGATCGCATACGGCTTGCTTGGCTGCTTTCCCGCGCGAAATCTCAACATGACGCAGGATTTCTGGTAACGTATTGTCATGCAGGTTCTGTTCGTGACTGACTACGCCAACAATCAGATTGCCTTTTGCGGTACTGGCGATCGATGCCTTGCTGCCGTACTCATATTGTTTGTGGTCTTTCCCCTTGCCGACACAGTACACTTGCGGTTCGTGCAATGAGTAGATCTTGTTCTTATTCCTTTGCTGTTGCTCTAATACGCGCTCATACAACAGAAAGTCCGTTGATAGCATTCAAACAGACAGTACTGCGGTAATTCTCCCTGAGCTCCGCATCAAAATACCTGCAATGGTTCTGAGGCGCTTCAACGCTGTTTGGCCTTTGGCTCTTTCTTCACGTGCCGGTAGTGCCGAATATCCAGGCGCAGTGATTCACTTCTTCGACAAAAGTACGCTGCCAGAAATACCGTGGGTGTCAGTTTTGCTGTTAATTGTGTTCAATTCTTCTTAATCAAGACACAGTAAAATCATCAACTAGAACCCGTACCGGATCGACAAATACACATTGCTATTATTCTGAAATTGGCCAAATAACGTATAGTCTTTTCTTCCACCAAAGATATTACCTCCCAATTCAGTTATCAAACGATCATTAATCTTGTAGTTAACTTTGGGCCGCAGATAAAAATCCATATCCGATGGGGAGTAATAGCTGAATAATGACCAGGTGATGTTCTGGTTATGAGTCAGTAGCGTCAGCCGAGTGGTTAAGAGGTGGCGATTCTGGTCGCGCTGGGGAAAATCGATTGGCAGGGTGTTCTGATAATTCAGTAATCAAACAGGTGTTCAAGATAATATTGCGTACCCAAGGTCAGATTTCTTGCAACTTCCTGTTCGTATCCCACGAGTGCCCGAAACTCACTATTGTTGACAAAGGGATTGTTGCCTTTGTGATCATCGCGCGAATCGTAATAGCCGACTTCAATATTGCCGATACCTTTTCCTACCGAGCTGCGCACGCTGGCACCTGTTACACGTAATTTGGGAAAAAGTGCGAGACCATTGGCTGGGTTAATTCCTCCTGGGCTTTTCCAGTGACCTTCATAAAAATAAATTGCAGCCTCGACAGAGCCCACATTGCGGTACAAACGTAATGACAGTTCGCCATCTTTCGGTTTATTCGGATGTACAATCGCATTACGACCCACGACTTCGCCCAACACGGGAGAAAAGTACGAACTTACGTCTCCCGTCAATAAACCGATCTGCGTCAAATTCAGGGGTATATACAATATCAAGATTTGCCCAGCGGCTAAACAATGAAGCCTTGACCGCATCCGAGGGTGCTTTTACATAGACTTCGTCACGACCAATAAAGAAGGCGCTAAAATCCTTAGGGAACAAGTCATTGATAAATATCAGATCACCAGCACCCCATGTCAGAATCTGCCTGCCCGGTTTGATATCCATGAAGCTGGCTGGAGAGAAAGAGATGTTGGCTTCGCGCAAATCAATAAAACCACGACCACTATTCAAATGAATGGGATAATTATCTGTCACCTTGTCATAAATCAAATCGGTGATCAGATTAAACGTAGCGTTCTGTACTGTTTTATTTAATCGTAATTGCAGACGGGTTTCAGCGATAGAGGTTTGTCGTTCATGTGGGTCATTGGTAACACGCATGCCGCCACGGGCTTCCCAAAAACCAGCGAGTTTAAAAGGCAAATGATCTGCCCATGATTTAGTTCCGCTATCATTCCACTCTAATTTCTTTGATTGTGCTGGCTCGCTTGAGTTAAAAATCCCATCAGGCAAGACTGGCTCTTTATCTAAACCCTTACGATGCTGTGATTCTTTTTGAGTGAGACCAAGCGGTAATGCGGGTTCGCTATTATTACCTAATCCGGCAGGCAATCTTGGTTCTTTCGCCAAAACTGACTGAGTTAACAACCAGTAAAAAAGAAAAGAAATACCCAGAAATCGCATCAATACAGAAACTGTTGCGGAGGATTACGCAAATAGCGCTCAGAAAAAATATCGTCGGTCAGACCGATATCGTACTTTACTTCATCATATTCCATCACCGTCTTGCCACCAGTCTTAAGATTTTCCATACTGGCTTTGGTAACCGTCGGATGACCTTGTATGGTATCGACTTTAAGCGTTTTGGCAACACGATACTGATTGCCTTTTTTATCATAATACTCTACTTGTACCGGTATATAAGTTTCCTTATGAACATACATCTTGTAATTACTAAACTCTACTGATGACGGATCTTTCGGTGTATTTTTAATAATGTAATAATTATCCGTCGTTTCAATCAATTCATGATGATCTTCATCAACATTACGTCCTGATATGTCTTCATAGTAAAAATCCGAACCGACAAAGCTGGTACGCTTATCGGTTGCAGCAATGCGCTTAATCAGATCCAATGCAGGCAAATATAACCAGCGCTCATCATCAGTAGTCAATTTTTTCCAAACCAGAAAACCCATTTTATTGACATCTGCAGGATGTATAAAATAAACATACAGTTTTTGTTCATCGCGGTATGCATTGTTTTCCAATGCATCAGTTTCTGACATATCTTTACGTAAAATGATCATTTGCCTATGACGGACACGTCCCTTATCATCAGTTATCGTCATTTCCGAGCGAACACGTCCATCCTGCCCTTCATAGTAGGAAACCTTGTTCGCACGATGAACAATATCGTCAGCAGATAGTTGTTCTGCGATCACCTTGACCACTTAGCAGTCACTAAGCTTGCAATCAATAAAATAAAATATTTGTACATTGTTTTGCTTCCTTTTTGCTGCTATATAAAACTTTGAGCTATTCAGCCTACCCCATTTAGTCTCCATAATGAAATAATAGTGGTTTTCTTTATCTGTTTAGATATCGAATATTTTTGCCGTTAAATCTCAAAGTAATTAGCGAATATAATATGCATTAGTAATATTATAAACAGTAACTTAGATACTGAAGTTATGTGGAACACATAACCATAGGGCTATAGCTAATTGTTAAAAATGATGATTAACACAACAAAAACCAGATAAGTGGATTCGACTATGATTTTACGCAAAAATACTTAATACATTATAAATATATTTCGTTGTAATTCATCAGGTTCTAACCTCAATCCTTTTTATTTTATTGCCATACAACACCATCAAAATAGCTGGCAACAAAAGAAGATCAGCAAGCATTGCCAGCAAATTGCGGACGTTAAATAAACCAAAATCAGCAGTGGGATAAATTGTGACAACATCATCACAGAAAAACCCGCTGCGATGATCATTGATGTGAGAAAAATCGCAAGCCCAGTTAATCTAATTGTTACAATTAAGGCCTCTTGCACACTTACTCCATTCCGACGCTCATTTACATACTGCCAAAGAAAATGAATAGTGTCATCCACAGCCAATCCCAAGGCAATGCTACCAATCAATACTGTCCCCATATTAAGGCTAATATCTAACCAAGCCATAAGACCTACAATAGTCATGACTGGCAATAAATTTACAGCAAGGCCAACGACAGACAATGAAATAGAATGGGTAATAATCAGTAAAGTCAACAACATAGCGATAGACACAACTATTACACCGGTAATTTGTGCGGCAATAAGTTCTTGATCCATATTTGCCCATAGAACAGGCATCCCTGCAACGTGAGCTTTGACTTGGAAGTAAATGCTTTGTTATCAAATTTTCAATTTCATTAACCAGCTTTTTGACTTCACTGTTTGCTAAGTAATCCGTAAAGATAAATATTTGACCTACCGTATTACCAGGCAACAGTAAGTCTTTCATATCATCATTATTACTAAGTTCACTAACAAACAATAACTGCGCAAATGTTGCCCGATCATAGTTAAAGTAATTTTCTTGAGTCCAGAATTCATTTTTTTGCTAATGCGCGATCGATTTTTAAATCCGTCCAACGGGCTCACTACTTTTTGTTACTTATGATAATTTATTAATTGCCTTTTGAAGTTCATCCAATGAAAGAAAAGTCGCGCATGTTTCTAGGCCATTTTTCCATTTCTAGCAATATAAGTATATTGCTTGCCGCAAACCCATTTTTCTCGACATGTTTATAAGAATTACGAATATCTGAGTCTTCATTGAACATCATTAGATAGCTGGAATCTGCTTTCAGAAAATGAAGTCCTGTCATGCCAGCTATGGAAATAAAACAAAATAAAAAAATTATAGGTCTAGTAGTATTTAGAATATTCCTTGCCACACTGGGTAAAACACGACTGGCATAAGCAGCGAGGGATCGTGATTTGCCAATGTATATATTTCTCTTGTTACTCCAAAAATAGACTAGCAACAGCGGCGCCACGCTTATAGATAACAAAAAACCCAGAAAGATTGCCATCGCAGCGAAAGCACCCAATTGAATTACCGGGATAATCCCAGCAGACAACAAGGAAACAAATC
>JADKHF010000035.1 GCA_016721865.1 Nitrosomonas sp.
CAGCTTATTTCAGTCGGTTTGCTCCAGAATTAGCACAATCTGATTATGCGGCAGAGATATGGTCCTTTTATCAGCGTGGAAAGTTACCCCAGGCTCAATTGACCGGGAATGTTAAACAACAGGATAAGCCCGTTAATGTCAGCAATATTCTGCAGATTATTGACGCCGCAATTAAAAAGGAAGCTGCCTGGCAACGGCATAAACAGACCAAATGGGGTAACCCCTTATCGCAATGCTAACGAGATTTTTATTTTAAAAAGCTGCAGCAGATGTTAATTGACCCGTATACGCCAGCTTGTGCTATAATTCCGCTTCTGACGCGGGATGGAGCAGTCTGGCAGCTCGTCGGGCTCATAACCCGAAGGTCGTAGGTTCAAATCCTGCCCCCGCAACCAATAAAAACAAGCACTCAGAGACTAATAATCCTGAGTGCTTTTTTATTCTCTAATAAGGGTAACCGTTTTGTAACCGCGCTTGATCAATGACACTGGGTTACATCAAGAAAAAAACAGATATGTAAGTTCAAGGAGTTCTACCAGTGAAAATAATATTTTTTCTTCCTCTGTTTTTTAGTTCATTAGCGATTGCGGCCGGTGGTCCTTATGATGGTATTTGGCATTTTCCACCCTATGGCTATATTAATATAAGCGAAGATAATCGCACGGTTGTTGCAGTTAATGTTTATAACCAAGAATGGGGGGGCGACTGGGAAGCGTTCATGGGTCCAAGAGATAAAAATATTATTCGCGTAACATCGATTACGAATCCTAATATTATTACTGTTTTTAAATTAAGAATGAGATCTGATACTACATTTACTGGAACTCTGGAATCGTGTATACCTGCCAGTCTTTGTAAATTTCCAGAGGGCTTCACTTTTGAAGGTGTGAAAGTTTGGTAAATTTCTTATTGTTTCTTTATTACCGAATCCTTCTTTTTGTGCGGCTATCTTGTCAGTAAGTTTTGCGTTAACTTCGTGAAAATTTTTTCTAAGTTGTAAATCTGTATGTTGCCCCTGTCAATTACCCAATTCAGCCTAAACCGCCTTAGCAATCTTACATGCTCAGATTGAGTGAAATCTATTCTTACTATAGATCCGGCCAATAAATAGTTTGAATTTTTGGTGATTTTGCATGTCATAGAAGGATGGAAAAAATAGATGCAAGAACCTTAAAAGATGAAGCGCTGCATGAACGTCGTCGGCAAGTGATTCGTCTTCACAAGCGAGGCGGCAAACCCGGGCAAATAGCGCAAGTTACGGAGCTGAGCAGCACGGCTGTGAAGAAGATTATTCGACTTTATGAAGAAGGTGGTGCAGCTGGGCCAAAGCCTGGTAGACGCGGACGACGTACGGGTGACAAACGCAGCTTAAGCGAAGAGCAGGGTTGAGATTGCAACGGCTTATTGTGATAAACGTCCTGAGCAACTGAAGATGGATTTTGCGTTGTGGAATCGTGGAGCGATAAGACAGTTAATCGAGCAGGAATGTGGCATATCCATGCCGATACGCACGGTGGGACACTACCTCAAGCGTTGGGGATTTACCCGCAGAAGCCGATCCGACGTGCTTATGAACAACGCCCGGAGGCGGTAAAGCAATAGCTCAATGAGCAATATCCGGATATTGCCAAGCGCGCCAGAACTGAAGGCGGGGAGATTCACTGGGGTGATGAGACAGGATTAGTCAATACGGATGTGCGAGGACGTGGCTTTGCACCCAAGGGAAAAACACCCGTGACCTACGCTCTGGCACGCGGCAACGGCTGTCAATGATTGCCACTGTAACCAACAAAGGCTGTGCACGCTGGCAGATTATTGATGGAAATTTCAATTCAGATAGACTCATTGAATTTCTCGAACTACTGATCAAGGATGCAGGGAAGAAATGTTCTTGATCCTGGATAATTTGAGAGTGCACCACAGCAAACCAGTGAAGGCTTGGCTGGAAGAAAATAAGGAAAAGATCGAATGCTTTTATTTACCCAGCTACAGTCCGGAATTAAATCCAGAAGAAAGATTGAACTCAGATTTGAAGCAGGCTATCGGTTCCGAAAGTTCCGGTGCGTACCAAGGAGAAATTACATGCCGCTGTCGATGATCATATGTTGATGCTGCAGAATAATCCAGAGCGCGTTGCTTCTTACTTCCAAGATCCGTATGTAAAATATGCCGCTTAAAACTATTTAATGGCCGGATCAATAAATGAGAGAAATAAAGGTTATGTGACATCGCATGTATTACGATAACTAATCAAACAATTCAAACCTGATGAACTAAAGTGTCTCTTAATTCAGGTAACCATCTTTCCGTACTGGTTTGATGTCATACATTCTCGAATTTCTGCTCAACTATTCTTTTCTTATGCGACAGAAGTGTTTTCTATCGTCTTCTGATTCATCTCTGGCGAAAAGAACTGGTAATTGTTGCGACCACTCTTCTTAGCGTAGTACATCGCGACATCACTGCACTTCAGCAAGGTTTCCATATCGTTTCCATCAGACGGGAACAGTGCAATGCCAATACTGCCGCCGATATGCAATTCTTCTCCTTGAATATGGAAAGTTCGTGTCAATTCATTCAATATTTTTTGTGCCACCACTTTCGCTTCCTGGCTGCCGGTGATATTTGGTAATAGTAAGATGAATTCATCACCACCATGGCGTACCACCGTGTCTTCGCAGCGTATAATAGCATTAAGCCCCCGCCACTTCCTGCAGCAGCAGATCGCCCATTGCATGCCCCAGCGAATCGTTGATCATCTTGAAGTTATCCAAATCAACAAACAACACTGCAGCCTGTTCGTGCCTGCGGCGGTCATGCGCCAGTACCTGCTTAATGCGGTCTTTTAATAAATGCCGATTGGGCAGGCCAGTTAATGCATCATGGGTGCCATCTGCATAATGCGTTGCTCCGCCTGTTCCCGCTCAATCCGTTTCCCCAGAACACTTGCGATAGAGTCGATCAAGTCTTGTTCTTCTGGCAGCCAGAAGGGTTGATCTTTACTATAGATCACATGCAAACAGCCGTAAGCTTTGCCCTTGACCAGGATCTGCGCCTGTAGCCTGTGCATTAAATCCTTATTGTACCGGTCAGAAACAAACTTCTTATCCCCAAGTTCGATCATGACAGATGCAATTTCCGGAAATTGCATTGCCTCTATCAGACGCGTAATGACTTTTTGGCAAAATTCATCTGTCTTCAGATTAAGATCCGTGTCGCGACGAATCCCATGCAGACAGTAACTTTCTTTCAAGCGTTCCTGCGCCATTTTCTCCGACCTGATAATTCTTCGCACTAACGGCACCATCAGCAAGTACAGCAGCAGTATCCCGATAACTATCAGCACGAAGAGATGCAGAGCAATGATTTCTATTTGCTCAATCATTGGGCTGTAAAATTCTTTTTCATCCTGCTTCAGCACCATACCGAATATGCCTGCCGGAGTATACGATGCTACCACCGGGACTTGGCGATAATCCTTCGTGGTGATGGTGCCGGACTCTCCCTGAAGCGCGTAACTTATCGGTAGCGTTTCCCCATTGATCGGAAGCGGAAACTTTTGAATTCCACACCGTCCTCATTGCTTATAAGGCATATTATTTCCCGCTCGTCTATTTCCAGCGCTTCACACAGCATATACTCGGTACTTTTTCCGAACTCCCTTATTTCTCTGAAGCTCCGGGTAAGCGGTGCCAGTCTTTCTTCCGGTCTGATCATGACCCGGCGACACGCCGCCCGTCCAGATCCAACACATCCTTGCTAACACGCAGAGTAAGTTGATTATCATTCCACGTCAGGAAAGAGTTGTGATCAACTTTCAGTGGAAGTATTTTGGTTTGGTCTAGGGAGAAGTGGCCTGCTTGCATTACTTCGTTGTTGTTTATATCGTAAACGGCTACTGCCGTGAAACCGTCAAGTAGTAATGAATCAATTTTCCGTTTCATGTCACGCATAGCGGTAGCATTATCCGGCTGTATATTGAGCTGCTGCAAAATCTGTATCAGGGGCAGACGTCTGGACACCATATGCGTGTTTGCCAATCCCTCATCAATGTGGCTCTGAAAGAAGAATGACTCGCCCCGCAATGCCGTCTCGAAGCCTCTATAAAGCGGAGATTCAATTTGTGATCGCATCACGCCATAGACCGCGATGCCTGCTGCAAGGGTTAATCCCACCAATAGCAGGCAGGCGACAATGTTGATCTTGTTGTCATCGCGTATTAAAAACAAACCGTGCCTCCAGAAAGATCTATGCATACTTAAGCGTTTTGTCGCGGTTTTAGGTGGTTTGAATTTCTTGCAAGTAAGCATCCTGTCAGGATAGGGTTTCAGCTCTAATTTACAATTCTTTTTTATTGAAAGGTCTCGCTAAACTTCGTTTTAACTTTACGCGGATCTTGATTGACTCAGTTTTCGATCAAATCAACATGTGCTTTAGCTTCATTGTGGCAATTGCACTATCCCGCGCCCATGCCTTTATGGCGGCATCGACAGTTGCTTCGTTATTGCGCATCGCTTCCTTTCAAATAAGCAAAATATTTACGCTTGATTCGTTCATTTCCTGCTTGTGTTTTGTCATGTTTTACTGCGCCTGTTTCAAGTCAATTTTTACGCTGGGTTGGTTCCTTTCAATTAATAGGAGAATTTATCAATCTTCCAGTTCTTCGTAAAGCAAAACATCAGGGATAGAAAACTGATAGTGCAATAGCAATATTGCGCTATCAATTAATGCCACTCCTCTCCGAATAAATTGTCCACGAAACTTGGACGTGAATTGTCAGGGTCAACTTTGTTTCTCGCTCAAAAGCTTCATGGATCCATTCCTGAACGATAAACGGGTCGGTATCCCAATCGTGAATACTGGCGAAGCCACATTTGATATTGTCATACAACCTTGGTGGAATGGTGTGTTGATTGTATTCGGTCATGCCGTTCTGAGGGTATGTTGGAAGAACTATCCCGAGTAGCCCTGAACTTGGGCTGTTTTGAGTTTTTCTGATACTTGCCCCAATCTCCCAGTCTACATGCTTTCGTTTCCATGTCTCAGAGCCTATGAGTACGATCGTAACCGTTGAGTCTTTTAGATACACATCTCTTATTTTTTGCTGTAGTATTTCCGCGTCGGAATTAGGATCTATGTTCCCAACTTGAACTGATTTCATAATTACGACATCTTGATTGGCTAAAAGAATTTCCTCGAAATGATTGCGATATTCCTGATCTTCAATGGAATGATGGTAACTTACATAAACTTTATACTGTGGCTCGGGAAACATATTTCTTTCAGGTAGATGGTTCATGGCAGCACCCTAAAGACATGAAGAGAGGAAATTTACATTTAATACATTGCGCCCAGAATTGTGCGATTTTCCACTGCAAAATTAGATTCAAAATTCCTCTTCACGGAAATACAGGTATCCTTGGTTCAGTTCCTTCTATTTCTGCTTGAGGAATATGTTGTTTAATACGTACCTCAATCTCTTCAAGACGGTTCGTCGGAACATCGACAAGTATTAGAAATTTACCTGCGTCTATCGCGTCCTCAAATTCTTTAGTTCGCCTGTTTCCTATACTCATTCCTACCATGCCGCTTACCCATGCACCAACACCTGCACCTACAACAGTGGTTGCAAGCAAGATGCCCCCAGCAATCACTGTTGAAGCAGGTGGCAGCATAATCGCAACTAATCCCGCGAGCATGCCGGTTGATCCCCCAATCGCTAATCCTTGTTCAACTGCAGGAATAAAATCACTCTTTTGTAAAAGAGTGGCTTCTGGAAGATCTTCTAATGGTGTGTTGCGCTTTGCAATTACGTGGATATGTTTTTCATCGATTTTTGCCAGTATTAAGTCATCGACTACGCGCTTAGTTACGGCAATATCAGGGGCAAGAAAATAGATTCGTCGCATGATAACCTCCTAAAATTTGGTTGTTCAATACTTAACCACAAGAGATAAATAAAAAATTATTTATCTCTTGTGTGATTATATGGGGGCGAATAGAAAATACAATAAGCAATTTCCTTAGATATTTTTAGCATCGGAGCAGGATAAAAGGCTTCGACATGGCCAAGACACAGAATAGCGATAGGCTTACTGCCTGCCGGCATCTTTAGCAATTGTGCAAGTTGTATGGGATCAAATAGCGAAACCAACCCATGCCTAATCCTTCAGCACGTGCAGCCAGCCAAAGATTCTGAATAGCACAGGCGACAGAGGCCAAATCCATTTCAGGTAAAGTACGCCGACCAAAGATATGTTGCTCACGCTGATCGCTTAATGCAACTACAAGTAGTTCTCCACATTCGCGAATACCATCTACTTTAAGGCGCATGAATTCATCACTTCTTTCTGCCAGTGCGTCAGCGGTACGACGCCGTTCTTCTTCCACCATTGACGCGATTGTGCTGCGCAACTGGGGATCGGTAATACGGATAAATCGCCACGGTTGCATCAAACCTACACTAGGGGCTTGGTGTGCGGCGGCAAGTAAGCGTTTCAACATGATCGGGTCAACCGGATCAGAAAGAAAATGGCGCATGTCGCGGCGCTCGGCTATGGCACGATACACGGCAGCACGTTCGGCATTACTGAAACGATGGCTATTGCTCATGCGATTTACTGATGGTTATCAATTACAGACATTATTGAAAGCTCATTT
The DNA here is from genome assembly GCA_016721865.1 of Nitrosomonas sp. Classification (GTDB taxonomy): domain Bacteria; phylum Pseudomonadota; class Gammaproteobacteria; order Burkholderiales; family Nitrosomonadaceae; genus Nitrosomonas. Next base: position 6,661 of record JADKHF010000035.1, read on the forward strand.
ACAAAATATTAGTCATTTTACTCTTGATGGTAGGGCGGCAACAGAGGAATTCCGCGCCGGATTAACTCTCTAAATAGATACTGGAATTGCCAAAAGTAGGGCGAATAATGAAACAAAAAGAGACCAATGATCCATAAAAGTCTGGCAGCTGGAAGATTGCAGCCAAGCGGGTCTTGAGAGTTTCGCCAACTTGTTCGACCACCAATAAAGGAGGGGCGGGTTAAAACAAGTGAATCTGGGATAGAGAAATCGAACCAGTTACCGAATAATGGAATGATATCCACGCCTTTTCTAATGCTTCTGAATGATAACTCCACCATGGTATAGCTGGCACGATCCATAGAGCATTGCTTAGATCAAACTCTGTCCATAATGCGCCAATGAGTTCATTGGTAGGTACAAAGTCACAGCCAGCAATTGCAAACAGGCTGCATTTGTCTGTCTCTAATGCTTTCATAAAAAGCTATTGCTCGCAGCAGTTCTGCAAGTTCTTCTATTAATAGCTTAGGCAATAGTGAAAGCTGAAGTGGTGAATTTGGGATGCTGATTAACAGGCAAAAAATAGGCGCGTATGGAAAAGCGTAGATTTGGGGACTGTCGGGAATTGACTGGGCGATACGATTCATGAAGTTGCTATCAATAGGCAAACCTCCTTGGATGTGTGATTACTTGGAAAAATAAAACGCCCAAGACCATAGAGATCGAGGGCGTTTTGGGAGGGAAATGTGAGTAGCTAAATCACAGGAGAATATTCTCATTTTAATTCATGCGACACAATGCGTCATAATGTCGCATACGTTAATTCGTATATGTATAGGAGCTTATGAGAACTTCATAGGATCATGATTCATAAGGAATTAATATTAATATTAATATTAATATGCGTAATATTTGTGACCAGATGTCAAGTTAAGGTGTGGCAATTTGCCACATTTCCTGAAAAGTGTTGACTCCGTATTTGATAGCAAAGCTTAGATTGAGATCGCCATGGAACAATTGAGGTGGAATACGCTATTTTCATTCTTCAAAAGAGTGATGAAGATTTCTCTTGTGCGCAGAATTGATTCTGACAGCGGATTTGTTTATTGGACATGTATTCCGCACTCGCGCTTTTCATCCGCTTTCGCTGGATCGAAGTAATCCCATTCATTGGGCAGGTTATGTTGCTTGAGATAGGTTTCCATGTCTGCATCCGTCCAGTAGAAAACAGGATTGACTTTGATGACGTCATACATTTTATCCAAGGAGAAGATGTCCAGTTTGGCGCGATACGGATTTTGTACTTTGCGTAATGCAGTAAACCAGATTGTAGGCGCAAGATCCTTCATGCCACGTTGAAAAGGCTCTAATTTCATCATCTCGCTGAATTCCTTCAGTTCAGCTTCATCGTCGATACTCGGAACGGGGCCATAAATTGCATCACGATGAGCAGCAGTTAGTCTAGGTAAATAAATTCTTAGGTTGAGACGAAGCGTGTCGCGGAGTTTCTCAGCATACCGGTAAGTTGCTGGTCGGTTGTACCCGTGATCAACCCAAAGCACTGGAATATCCGGCTGCACCTGAGTGCAGAGATGAAGAATAACTGCTTCAAAAGGCCGAAAATTGGTTGATACTATGGCATGACCGTTTGCCTGTGCAATGCCCCAACGCACTATTTCTAATGCAGGTTTATTTCGTAACGCCGCATTGTACTCTATAATTTGATTATTCAAGATTTTTATCATTTCCGATCTTTGTATGCAAAAATATTGTCAAAAATTAATGTTGTATCGTTACATAGTTATGATGACAAGTATCATTTATAGAATGTTACTTTCATCGGATTGTCTTCATACCTGTTAATTACTTAATTGGATTTATTCGATGTTCAAAGATTCCTTAACATAATCAGAAAGGATAATTAATGTCTACACTCGTCACTCACCTTGCTCCAGATTTTACTAAACCTGCTGTTTTGCCTAATGGCAGTTTTGATGAAAAATTCAATTTTCATGCACATATCCGTGACAAATATGCAGTATTATTTTTCTATCCTCTGGATTTCACTTTCGTCTGTCCATCGGAAATCATCGCACATTCCCATCGGGCGAAAGATTTCCAGAAGCGCAACGCTGAAGTCATTGGCGTATCGGTAGACTCTCATTTCACGCATTATGCCTGGCGTAATACACCTATAACTCAGGGCGGTATCGGTCCGATCGATATTACGCTGGTGTCGGACTTGGGTGGCGAAGTGATGAACGCTTATGGGGTAAGTCATCCGAATCATGTTGCGTTGCGTGGTTCTTTCTTGATCGATAAAAAAAGGTATCGTGCGCCACCAAGTAGTCAATGATCTGCCACTCGGGCGCGATGTCGACGAGATGTTACGGATGGTCGATGCGCTGCAATTCTTTGAAGAACGCGGTGAACTTTGCCCAGCAGGTTGGAAGAGCGGAGAACCCGGCATGAAAGCGAGCCCGGAAGGAGTTGCAGAATATCTCAGCAGTCACGCTGAAAAATTGTGAATCTGAGAAAACGGTTTCACTGTGGCTTATCAACAAAGCAATAAGGAGAAACATATGAACTTGGATAAAGATTGCACAACGGGAAATTAAACACAAGATTAATGAGCGCGGCGAGATTGACGCGTGACGAGTCGACTAAATCTGTTCTCTGGTATGTTTGATTTATAGAATTGAAGCGAATTACTGCTCTTGGAAATATGTTTAATCGCCTGAGTGGAGCCCCATGCCATGACAAATATTGAACCTGATGTGTTTTATACAATGGTAAAATCACAACGCTAGACAAAAACAATCCAGAAGTAACGGCCATTGCGCTGGCAGGTGGATTTGTGTCAGCCACTGGATCAGATAAGGATATATGCGCGTTAGCAAGGCCAGACGCGAAAATGATCGATCTGAGGGGTAAGCGCGTTATTCCCGGCCTCAACGATTCCCACTTGCATCTCATCCGCGGTGGCCTGAATTACAATATGGAACTGCGCTGGGATGGAGTACGCAGTCTGGCTGATGCGCTGTCGATGTTGAAAATTCAAGCTGACCAAACACCTGTGCCGCAATGGGTGCGTGTTGTCGGTGGGTGGAGCGAATTTCAGTTCAAAGAATGCCGCATGCCGACACTGAAGGAAATCAACGTTGTTGCGCCGGATACGCCGGTTTTCATCCTGCATCTATATGATCGAGCAATGCTGAACGGTGCAGCACTGCGGGCAACGGGGGTAACGAAGGATACACTCGACCCTGCTGGGGGGCGAATCGAACGTGACGCAAATGGCAATCCGACTGGGATGCTAATCGCCGAGCCAAACGCGCTGATTCTCTACTCGGCTTTGGCCAGAGGACCCAAATTGCCGTTGGGAGATCAAATCAATTCAACACGCCATTTCATGCGTGAACTGAATCGCCTGGGTGTGACGAGCTGCATTGATGCAGGCGGTGGATTTCAAAATTACCCGGAAGATTACGATGTCATCGACAAACTGCACAAAGACGGATTGATGACTATACGTATCGCTTATAATTTGTTCACGCAGAATAAGGGCGGCGAGTTAGCTGATTTCAAAAAATGGACGGGAATGGTCAAACCGTACAGCGGCGATGACTATCTGCGTCATAACGGCGCAGGCGAAATGCTGGTGTTTTCAGCTGCTGATTTTGAAGATTTCTTGCAACCACGTCCCGATATGGCAGCCAGTATGGAAAAAGAACTTGGCGGCGTTGTGCGTTTTCTTGTGGAAAATAATTGGCCATTCCGTCTCCATGCGACTTATGACGAAACCATTAATCGTGCTCTGGATGTTTTCGAAACAATTAACCGGGATACGAAGTTTGGCGATGTCCGCTGGTTTTTCGATCATGCCGAAACAGTCAGTGAAAAAAATCTGGAACGCATCAAGCGCTTGAATGGTGGCATTGCCGTACAGCACCGCATGGCTTTTCAAGGTGAATATTTCGTTGCGCGTTATGGTCAGCACGCTGCTGAACATAGCCCGGCGCTGCGGAAAATGCTTGATATGGGTATTCCAGTTGGTGGTGGTGCCGATGCGACACGCGTTGCGAGCTACAATCCTTGGGTATCACTCTACTGGATGGTGACAGGCAAGACAGTCGGCGGTTTGCCCCTCTATGGCAATAGCAATTGGCTTGAGCGCGAAGAAGCGCTGTATCTATGGACGCGCGGTAGCGCATATAAATCCAACGAAGAAAAGGTGAAAGGTGTTCTGATGCCCGGCATGTATGCCGATCTCGCGATCCTTTCACAAGATTCTTTTACTGTGCCGGATAAAGACATTAAAGACATCACATCCATCCTGACATTAGTGGGCGGTAAAATCGTCTATGCAGATGCAGAATTCAAGTCACATGATGCGCCCTTGCCGCCAGCAAGTCCAGATTGGTCGCCAGTACGCTATTTTGGCGGTTATCAAAAAGTCAGTACCGGATACGCTCCGGTAGCTGCCAGCAAATGCACGGTACAAGGATGCAGTCATCATCCCTATCAGGCGGAGGACGGTAAGCTATCCCGCTGGTTGAATCTTGATGGGCAGAAGGATAAACCCAGCTTCAAAAATCCGTGGGCTATCGGCTGTGGCTGTTTTGCATGTTGAGCATGTCAGGCGGAATAACAGGCTCAGCGTTTTCTCCATTCAAACATCGAATTTTCACGATTTTGTGGACGGCAACACTGATTTCGAATATCGGTACATGGATGTTCAACGTCACTTCCGGATGGGTAATGACAGAGCTGTCTTCTTCGCCTTTTATGGTGTCAATGGTCCAGGCAGCAACAGCCTTGCCGATTTTCCTTTTTGCTCTTCCCGCAGGAGCACTGGGCGATCTTTTTAACCGTCGCAAACTATTGTTGTGGACACAGGTTTTCCTGGCGGCTGTACTTTTTCTTTTGCCGGGCTTTTATTGACGGGTGGCGTAAATGCTTGGGTTTTGCTGCTATTCACCTTTGTGATAGGTATGGGATCGGCTTTGCTATGCCGGCATGGCAGGCTATCGTGCCGCGTCTTGTGCCACAGGATACGTTAGGGTCCGCCATTGCCTTGAATGGGGTTAGTATGAATATTGCCCGCGCCATCGGTCCAGCGCTGGGTGGCCTTATTCTGGCAGCAGCAGGTGCTGTGGTGACGGCGTTTCTTGATGCCGTTTCCTATCTTGCGGTCGCAGCAGCGCTGCTATGGTGGCGCACTACCGCTACGCAAACCAACGCGCTGCCACGTGAACATTTAGCTGGCGCCATGCGAGCTGGTATTCGATTTGCGTTGCATAGTACGCCATTACGCTACACCTTGATTCATGCGCTTGCCTTTTTCATTTGTGCGTCTGCTTACTGGGCATTGCTGCCCTTGGTGGCAAAGAGTACGTTGCAAGGTGGCCCTGGGCTTTATGGGATTCTACTGACTGCATTGGGAATTGGCGCTGTGTCAGGAGCATTTCTGCTTCCAGCCATGAAAAAACATTTCAGTGCAAACAATAGCTTGCTACTGGCAACGGCAGGAACCGCGCTGAGCTCGATGATGTTTGCCTATGGCGGGCATACAGTTATCAGTGTTGCCGCCGGATTTGCAGGCGGTGTGTCATGGATCATAGCAGTATCTTCATTGAACATTTCAGCGCAGATGGCGCTACCGGACTGGGTTCGCGCCCGCGGCTTAGCCATCTACCAGATGGTGGTTTTTGGCGGAATGACATTGGGATCACTTAGCTGGGGACAGGTAACAGAGATGGTTGGTTTGTCGGTCGCGCTGTCGGCGTCAGGATTGCTGGCGCTTTTTCTGATCCCTGTAACTGCACGGTTCAAACTCAATATGGGCGAACATCATGACTATACGGCGTCTGGCCATTGGACTGAGCCCGTCCCAGTCATACCTGTTTCACACGATCACGGTCCCGTTCTTGTAACGCTGGAGTATCGCATCGACGACGCGGATCGTGATGCGTTTTACTTGCTGATGCGGGAACTGGGGATTATCCGCCGCCGCGATGGCGCCATTCAGTGGGGATTCTTTGAGGATGTCGAGGATCATGGAAGATTCATTGAGATGTTCACGGTTGAATCCTGGATTGCGCATCTGCGTCAGCATGCCCGTGTATCGGTTGCCGACAAAATACTACAGAATAAAATCTTTGCCTTACATCGTGGAGAAACCTCACCACGCGTGATGCATGCTGTCGCGCCGTATACGGGAAATCTTCTGAAAGCGATTCCAAAAACGCATCATGATCTATGAAAGGAGAAACAAACCAAATTCCACCGTCAAAGCCGATGGTTTGTATTAGTGAGCTAAATTGCAGAAGGCAGTTATTGTTTTCTATAGAACTATAAGAATTATTTTACGATCTACTACTTATAGTAGTTTAGTTAGCATTAATTCCTATCCAGATATCGAATAAGTAAGAGTGGACTAATAACAAAGGAGATTACGATGAAAAATGTTAACGGTGTTTATGATGCACCTCCTCTCCATTGGGTAGGTGATGGTTTTCCAGTGCGATCGCTATTTTCTTATCGAAACCACGGAAAGTTACTTAGCCCGTTTTTGCTACTAGACTATGCAGGCCCTGTGGAGTTTGCGCCTGCTGATCAACCTCGTGGAGTAGGACCACATCCTCATCGCGGATTTGAAACAGTCACTATTGTTTATCAAGGCGAAGTGGCACATCGAGACTCTGCTGGCCAAGGCGGTGTGATTGGTCCCGGAGATGTGCAATGGATGACTGCGGGTGCAGGCATTCTGCACGAAGAGTTTCATTCCGAATCTTTTGCACGCTCGGGCGGTTCACTAGAGATGGTGCAACTCTGGGTCAATTTGCCCGCAAAAAACAAGATGGTTGCACCAGGTTATCAGGCCATACTCAATAGAGATATTCCAGTGATTGCCTTGCCTGAAAATGCTGGCACGGTTCGCGTAGTTGCTGGAAATTACTTGGATCATGCAGGACCTGCACGTACTTTTACTCCCATGAACGTCTGGGATTTGCGTTTGAATCCAGGGAAAACAACAGAATTATCCTTACCCGACGGCTGGAGTGTTGCACTCATTATTTTACATGGAGCCGTATCAATCAATGGCGATTCGCAGGGAAAAGAAGCGCAGGCGGTGGTGCTTGATCGGTCGGGTAATAGGGTATCGCTCGAAGCACAGAATAATGCTGTAGTGCTTTTGCTCAGTGGAGAACCCATTGACGAACCGATTGTTGGTCAAGGCCCTTTTGTAATGAATAGCCAAGCGGAAATTGACCAAGCGATTGCAGATTATAGTAGCGGAAGCTTCGGGCAATTATCTCGTTAGTTTGCACTTTACTGACCCAATGTCTGCATGGCTGTTACGCTGTGACAATCAATTTATAGGAGAAACAAAATGAGCAAATCATATCATCGTCTCGATAAAAACAATGCGCTCGTCGCACTAGTCGATCATCAGGCAGGGCTGCTGTCACTGGTGCGTGATTTTGAGCCAGATAGATTCAAAAACAATGTATTAGCTTTAGCTGATTTAGCCAGGTATTTTAAATTACCGACCATTCTAACCACTAGCTTTGAGGACGGTCCTAATGGCCCGCTGGTGCCGGAATTAAAACAAATTTTTCCAGATTCCCCATATATCGCCCGGCCAGGGCAAATTAATGCTTGGGATAACGAAGATTTTGTTAAAGCAGTTAAACAAACGGGTAAAAAACAATTGATTATTGCAGGTGTCGTTACAGAAGTTTGTGTTGCATTTCCAGTACTATCAGCCTTGGAGGAAGGTTTTGAGGTGTTTGTTGTGACAGATGCTTCGGGCACTTTTAATGAAGTGACCCGTCAAGCTGCGTGGAGCCGTATGGCTGAATCTGGTGACAGTTAATGAGTTGGTTTGCAGTCGCTTGTGAGCTACATCGAGACTGGAGAAATGACATAGAAGGTCTTGGAGCGTTGTTCTCTAATCATATTCCTGACTATCGCAATCTTTTTACTGCTTATACTGCAATCAAGGCCAGTAAGTAGATACTCTGAGAATAGTTGATGGACGTGCAGAATATATAAGCTCCTGCGCGACACTTAACTTGTTGGACTTCAACTTGTTCATAGACTTCAGCCCTAAAACAATTATTTGCTACGTTAGGCATTTTCAATTGCCATTATTTTAATGCCCAACAACAAAGCAACAAAGCCATATCGACGTCCTTTACTAACAATATTTGTCTTAAATATTGCTACGTTCTTAGCACAGCAGCAATCTGATGGTTGACCAGAAGGCCTCAAAACGTTAACATGCGCATCTCACCAGTTCCCTGATAGCTCAGTTGGTAGAGCGACGGACTGTTAATCCGCAGGTCCCAGGTTCGAGCCCTGGTCGGGGAGCCAAAATAAACAATAAGTTACATAACAAAAAGAAACTGGTGAAAAATATTAGTAGACCTATAGTAGACTAATTTAAAAGTCTCATGGAGAGTAATCCATCCTACGCCAAATTTCGCTATTAATTTGCACGCGAAAATTCTTTTGTGCAAGGCTTAATAAAAAAGCATCCAAGCCACCAAAAATAAACACTCCACCTCTCTGAATATCATCTTTCTTCAGAATATCGCTGCTCACTTGCCGGAACAAGCCACCTTTGATGATGCCATGTACGCTATTTATGTACGCCAAAAGCTAGTGTAGTGTCTGACAAATGACTTTATATTATCCTGATTTTGCTTATACTAGAAGTGTGAACTGTTTGAGGAGCAAATCATGGCAAAGACAAAGATTGTCCTTGATGAGGAAGAGAGACGAGAGCTGAACAGGCGGTTACGCGCCAGGACCGTGTCAGTACGGGATCGGCAACGCGCTCAAATCATTTTGCTGATGGCTGATGGCTGAGGGCATACGCAGGAAGCCATCGGTGCGAAAGCCGGGGTAACACGTGTGGACGGTGAGTCACTGGTGTCAGCGCTTCGTCAAAGAACGGTTGGCTGGGCTCACCGAGGGCCCGGGGGCCCGCCCCCTCCCTTCCCGCTCCCCCCGCGGGGGGGGGGGGGGGGGTTGGGGGGGCGCCCGCCAGCCTGGGCGTTGCCGCACTATGGCGCGAGCGACGGGCATTTCGACGGCCAGCGTGCAACGCTTGTGGGCTGCAAACGACATCAAGCCACACCTGACCCGAACCTTTAAGCTGTCGAACGATGCGCATTTCGAGGAAAAATTCTGGGATGTCATCGGCCTGTATCTCAATCCACCGGAAAAAGCACTGGTGCTGTGCTGCGACGAGAAATCACAATGTCAGGCGCTGGAGCGTACCCAACCGGGATTGCCGCTGGGCATCGGACATATCAAGACCACAACGCACGATTATATTCGCCACGGCACTCTGACCTTGTTTGCTGCGCTAAACTATCTGGAGGGTAAACTGATCACGACTATCGCCGAACAACACCGGCATCAGGAATGGCTGGCATTCCTCAAGAAAATCGAAAGGGAAACACCGAAAGATTTGGATATCCATCTGATTGCCGATAATTACGCAACCCACAAACATTCCGAGGTAAAAGCATGGCTGGCCAAGCACCCCAGATTCCACATGCACTTCACGCCAACTTCGTCCTCATGGCTTAACCTGGTTGAGCGTTTTTTCCGCGATCTGACTGACCAGATCGTCAGTGGCAGCTTTGCCTCGATCAAGGAATTGGCCGATAAAATTCTCACCTATTTGGCTGACCGCAATCAAAATCCAAAACGTTATGTCTGGAATGCCAGGGGCGAAGAAATTTTGCGAAAATTCAGCGTGCCCGTAACGCCATGATGCTGTCACAGGGCATTGTTTGAATGGACATTTGAGATACTATGCACTAGGAAACGGAAGATTGATGGATATTTTATGATGATGACTGCAAAAGAGATAGAAGAGCGATAAGACATTGAGTTTGAGCAGATAGCCCATAGGATCACATCCGATAAACTGTTCTTGATGCAGTCGGTTATAATTGCGTTGTCCCTCATCACATAACACCAAAATAGTTAAGAGGTAGTCATGGCACATAGCTTTTTAAAATTTGAAATCAAAGCGTCTCTTGCTTTTACTGTCGGCCTTACGGTCCTCTTTTTGCTTTGGTTCAATTCAATATGAAACCAATGATGACCTGATGATAACCGCATTGGTGAAAGGACTCTTCGGCCTGTCACCTAGCGCGGAGGGCGTTTTATTTCCCGTTTCTCGGTACTGTACTGTTTTTGCTTTACAAATTCCTTCCGACAGTGTCGTGGTTTTTCGTTCATTCTGTATTTTGGGGTCGTACTGTCCTGCTTTCTTGCCAGCCAGATTATTCTGACCAGTGTCCGCACACTTGGCGGGAAGATCTCAGGATTGCTGGGTGTCGCATTTTTTGTATGCCTTACGGTTTTTCAGATTAATTTTACCGCAGTCAGTCTTCTCCTTTGGATAACAGGGTGTGCTTACCTTCTGCACTCTGTACGCCACAATATGGCACCAGATGTCTGGTTCTGGCTGGCTTCGGTGCAGTTGGCCGCTGCTTATTTATTACGGCCTTCTCTACTTCCCATTCTGTTATTATTTTCCGTCCCTCTGCTCTTGGCCCTGTTGCTCGGGGAGAGGAGGAGGGTGGCTTATCAGGCACTTTCCCCTTTTGTTGTTGCTTTGGCCTTGAGTCTTCTTAGTGGCTTTGTTATACGCGGAGGAGATACCTATCCTGAATATCAGGAATTCAACAAAATTCGCGGTGAATTCAACGATACTTCGCGAGCGCTCCCAGGTCCTCAGACACCACAGGCTCTTTCTGCTGCGAAGTGGAGTCATGAGGATTATCTCATTTCACGTAATTGGTGGCTTCATGACAGTACATTTTTTAATGCTGATCAGATAAAAACATTTTTGGAGAATAATGCTGCTAGAGCATCGATTTTTAGTTTTAATGTTACAAAAACAAAAATTTCTGAATACGCTGTTTATTTGTCGGTGATTCTAATTTGGATACTTGTTTTATCGTTGCCAATTAACACCGCTGATAAAAAAAATAAGATTCATTGATCTACTTCTCTATTCATTTTGATCTTGGTTGTTTTGTTGTTGATGGGCATAAGATTTCCGCCACGAATAGCTTACCCATGCTTTTTAATGTTGTTTTTAAATGCGGTTATGATTTTTGATCATTTATACAATCAGGGATTGTCGGAAATTAGCCAAAATACCAATTATCATAAAATTAACGCCTACCTAACAAATAAGTTGAAAATTGCATCTTTGAGTGAATTGTCGTTATTCGACAGTCCCCATAATGATAGTTTTGTATTCCGAAGGATTATTCCTCCTGCATTATTCGTAGTGCTTCTCGTTTGCTTCTTTGCTATTATCGCCAACAAAAAAATGGAAGAGGTTAAACAAATAAAAGTGTCGAAAGAGTATATCGATCAATCCCTTCTGAGTATTTTGCAAACGAACGGGGCGAAACTCTATTATTGTCGACGTTACCCCCATTTGATCCCGACAAATTATCTCCCTTCCAGGAAAACGATGCGATTTTGCAGCATCGCATCATGCCGGGAGGTTGGCTTGTCGGGTCTCCTGCTTACCTTGATTTTTTAAACCGGGAAAAATTGGGCGACCGTTCCACCGTGGTTCCTTCGATGATCGACAATCAGCGGATTGTTCTCCGATTTTGGGATACTCCGAAGCTGCAATATGATGCCTATTTGGAAAACATATTTTTGCAGCATCTGCGCCAGCGTTATACGGTTCCCGGTTCGGCTCGTAATATTGATCTGAAGATATTGGCAGACCATCGTCAAGGGAATGGCGGCTTGGTATATTTGCATTTGGTGACAGTTCCCTTGCAACCAACTGCGGCTTTATCGCAAGAAAGCCAAGTGTTAATGCAAAGACATAAAACCAGGGAGGCGCAAAGAAGTGCTGGGGATTTTTGGTAAATCTAAAAAAGGATGGTCCGATCGCGAAAAAAGAAAAATGAATGTATGCCATGACTATGACAAGGCCACTCTATTTAGAATTTCTGAATGCATTTTATCACGTAACATCGCGTGGAGATCGCTGCGCAAATATTTTTGAAGATGACGATGACCGGCAAAGTTCTCATCAAAGGCGTCTTTTTGAAACTGTTTTTGTGGTGGTCCTGGTGCTGCAGAGCTGCAGCATGCCGGTTGCAAACGGGAGCCAGTTGGAGCTGGACGCGTCACTGGTCGATGCAATGCCGGTGTTGACGAAGACTGTTCTCGATTCTGATATTCAGTGCCTGGCACCCAACGATACGGTGGTCCCCGTGTCCAGACACCTGCAGCACGTTGGGATGCTCGCGTCGAGGGGCAGCGATACGGCGGACTTCGAAATCTGGAAGGCCGACGTGGAGGCCGCCGCTAAGATGGGCAATCTGCAAGCGGTTGAATTCATCATCCTGAATGACGACCCGGACGCTTCCAAGTCCATCGCTCTCTTCAAGGAAAAACTTGCCTATCTGGCCCAGAACGAGCAGCATATCCTTTTGTCCGTGCAACACATTTTGTTTGATTCCGATGGCAGGCTTGCCGCCAACTACGCGTCGGATTGGTCCAGAATACTCGATATTGCCGAATCCTTCAGGCAGTCCATCAAGGCCATCTTCCTGTATGACGAACCCTTCTGGAATGTCGTTTCGAATCAACAAAAGGGGCGCTTGACCTTCGTTTCAGCCGCGGAATTGTACGATAATCTCACTACGGCCGGCCAGCTCGTGCACCAGACCTTGCCGGACACGCCACTGATCTTTGTTGAAGGCTATAAAGTGGTGAATGCGGATCTCCGAATTCCAGAGGTCTTCGACTGGATAGGAATGGACTGCTACACGGGTTTCGAAAACTGTGAAGGCAAAAGCATTCCCGAATACTATCAAACGCTAAAACAACTTCGCCCCGGGAAGAAGCTGATTGCCTTTCCTCCGGGTATCATTTTCAAGAAGCCAGAGGACATTCTGGAGGCCGATCGCCTCATGCTGAAAGACATCGACCTGAAGTTCATGAATTGGGTGGCCAGCGAGCCGGACATCATTGCTTCGATGAGCTTTATCTATCGATATGATCAAACCACCGAGATTTTTACGGGCGCCAACAAAATCTGTGAGAGCGCCGACATTCATCGCCTCTTCTGGAGAAAATTTTCACGCCTGCAGAATGAAGCCGTTCGGGAAGCGCAGTTTTCGTGCGAAGGTTCTGGCAGCCTCAATTCCTATTCAATGACGTTTGAGTTGACCTCATCGAGTTATGACACCCACGTGGCGGGGTATTATTTCGTGATTGGCTTCGACGACCGCACCAATAGCTGGTATTTCTACCGAAACAACCAGTGGAGCCAGTATGATGGAACTGAAGCGTCGATGGTTTCGTTCCCCACGACGGCCATCAGCGAACGCTTGACAGGTGAACTGTTTCGAAACCAGGACCTCTCCGCAGCACCTGGTGGACAGATTTTCATTGGGCATGGCATCGGTACCAGCAAAACTGCAGCCTGGACGCACATGATCAACAACAACCTGTATGCGCTGTGCGTAACGCTCCCCTCCAGGTAAGCGCTCTCTCTGGGAGCGGTTGTGGGGGCTACATTCCATAACACAACGCGACTACGGGTGTTCGCGGCATTTCCTTTGGCGTCTTCACGATTTGGGAGTGCGCTCTGAACGATCTGTGTAAATCCTGCGGCATGTGCTGCAATGGAACATACATTGACGCGCATGCTATGCCAAGCTTTTAGTCGATGATTTTGAGAAGATAAAGATTGCAGCCATACATTCTGACTTTATGTGAAGCTCAGTACTTCTGTCCCTGATGGAATACCGCATTGCCATGCCTCCTGGCATGCAATATAAAACA
>JADKHF010000036.1 GCA_016721865.1 Nitrosomonas sp.
GTCCTCGAAAATAGCATTTGTCGGTGTTGATTAGTATTTATAAAATACATATAAATTAAATAAAAACAATAATATAATAAAAATACCCTTTTATTTGTGTTGATCAATATTCTACTATTTTGATATTATTTCCTTACACCAGCCTTACACGGAAATAACCAAAAATGAAATGGGATAACTTCACTTCTGAGCGAGTCGCATCATTCCAATGTAAACCAGGCGCAAAGCAAACTATCTTTTGGGATGGAAAACAGTCCGGCCTGGGATTGCGAGTTACTGCCAGCGGTGCAAAATCTTACATATTCCAAACTGAGCTACACGGCAAAACTATGCGTATAACCATCGGCAACTATCCAGCGTGGAGTATCTCAGACGCACAGACCGAAGCAGCCCGACTCAAAGTTAAGACCGATCAAGGCATAGACCCCCGCCAAGAAGCAGCCGACAAAAAAGCAACAGATCAAGCCGCCGCCGCTGCCAAGAAAGCACAAGAAGCGCGAAACTGTGACAGTAGGCAAAGCATGGGATGAATACGTGACTGCCCGCAAGTCACTATGGTCAGAGCTACACATACGGGATCATCAGAAAATTATGCAATCTGGTGGAGAGAAAAGAGCGCGCAGTAACAAATTGACAGAGCCGGGATCACTCGCATCATTGGCGACAATTCGACTGGTAGATTTAACACCAGAGATGGTGACGGAGTGGGCGAAGGTAGAAGCAGTGACCCGCCCGACACGCGCCCGGCTTGCTCTACGATTATTAAGAGCGTTTCTGAATTGGTGCGGTAGGCATTCAACTTATAAGACCATTGTGACAAGCAATCCAGCGCAGAATAATGACGCTAGAGAGAGTTTAGGTAAGGCCAAAGTTAAGCATGACGTATTACAGCGCGAACAATTGCCTGCATGGTTTAATGCAGTCAAACAAATTCAGAATCCCGTTATATCTGCATATCTTCAAACGCTTTTATTGACCGGTGCACGTCGGGAGGAAATCGCTTGCTTACGCTGGCAGGATATAGATTTTCAATGGAATAGCTTAACAATAAATGACAAGGTGGAAGATTTTAGAATCATCCCATTAACGCCTTATGTGTCTTATCTACTAGCTGCTTTACCGCGCCGCAATCAATGGGTGTTTTCAAGTCCTGGTGCTGAAAGTGGTCGTTTAACCGATCCATCCATTGCTCACCGCAAAGCTTGTGCAATTGCAGGATTAGATTTAACTTTGCATGGATTAAGGCGATCATTTGCCAGCTTGTGCGAGTGGATAGAAATGCCCGCCGGTATCGCTGCACAGATCCAAGGACACAAGCCGAAAGGAGTAAGAGAGCAAAACTACATACGCCGCCCGCTTGATCTTTTGCGGATGTGGCACGTCAAGATCGAGCCATGGATATTAGAGCAAGCCGGGATTAATTTTGTACCAGAACAAACAGGATTGCAAATCGTTAAACTAAAATAATCCTTTTAGGAACAGCGATATTGTATTGCTTTATATTGATATGCGTTAATTAACTGTTTACAATATTAACCGATGATAAAAACCTTCCGACATAAAGGAATCGAAACTTTCTTTTTAACGGGTAAAAAAGCAGGAATACAGCCCGCCCATGCCGGGAAATTGCGCATATTACTGACCGCTTTGGACAATGCAAAGCAACCGGATGATATGAACGCGCCAAACTGGAAACTGCACAAGCTGACAGGCGATCATGCCGGGCATTATTCCCTTAAGGTTAGCGGGAATTGGCGAATAACTTTTGCTTTTGATGGCGAAAATGCTGTTTTGGTGGATTATCAAGACTATCACTAGGAGATTTTTAGCATGAGCAGAATGCACAACCCAGCGCACCCCGGAGAAGTATTAAAAGAGTGGCTACCGGAACAAATGACCGTCACACAAGCAGCAAAGGAATTGCAGATTTCCCGCGTAACACTTTCAAAATTGCTGAACGGCAAAGCGGGATTAACGGCTGCAATGGCATTGCGTCTTTCGGCATGGCTTGGCACGACCCCAGATGTTTGGCTAGGGATGCAAACACAATGGGATTTATGGCAAGCAAAGAAACTACCCAAACCGGATATTAAACCGCTGGAAAGATTACAGGCGTAAACAGAGAAATAAGTTTTAGCCACTGCTTCCTCAACGGAAGGAAAAGCCAGATATCTTTGTTGGCCTAACAGCGGCTTTTTCAAAGGACGCTTGAAAGGGGCGTGTAATGAAAAAACCACTATAGAGAAAAGAACCATTGAAAGCTTCCTCGAAACAGATGAGGGTCAAAAACTTAGTAAGTGGTACAAGGATAATTATAGAGCCAACAAACACCATGAGAAGGCGCTAAATATCTTAAAGAGTGCCCTGCAATCGGCTGCTAATGACCCAGCCATGACGCCAGAAATCAAAGAGATTGCCGAAATGTTTGCTCTTCTTGTGGAAGATAGAGAGCCATTCGAGTATGGGTTTGATGCAATTATCAATCCAGTGGTTAAGATATAAAAGATACCAAATCAGAATCGGGGAAAATGGCGCGAAATATCGTCATGCTGAGTTATAGTTACAACAAAAAATTAAAATCATTTGGGCAAGCGGCAAATATTCCAGCCGGGACATATGCGCTGAACAAGAATATTCAGGATTAGGATTCGGTTCGTTCAAGGTTGCGCGTAATGCATTAACAAACACCCCAAACCCTACATCTTGGCCAGCAGCTAAGAAAGCGAAAAAATAGCACCCACTGCATACCTGCTTCGCGCACAAAGCACCCGCTACGCGCAGCGGGTATTCTAATAAATAATTTTGCGCGAATAATAGTGAACTATCTTCAATAACGCCGGAAGGCAAAGGATAGTTCAAAAATGGAAGCAAATTCAATTCCAGAAGCACTCCGCTTCGCACAATCAGCAATTTCCGCTCGAATCAGTAACACGTCCAACAGTTCCAACAGAACAAGCGGCCTACTATTTGGATAGAAAACCACAGACGATGCGCGCCTGGGCATGCCTGGATAATGGCGCAATACGTCCGCTACGTATCAATGGCCGCCTTGCTTGGCCGGTTAAGGAAATCAAGAAAGTTTTAGGCGTGGAGGTTTAATCATGCTTAAAAATGAAAACGCCCCGCTGGCAGGCAAGGGCGAAATTAAAAACACATATTTCAATTACACCAGACTAGATAACTTTTTGATATTGCTTGTTATATGGAAATTCCTGCCACTTTCTTTAGTTGATTGGTTTATTAATCGTGGAGGTAAACACCATGATGACTAATATTTCTGTTTTGCCAAATTTTAAAACATCAGGAAATAAAACTGACAAAACCGATGAAACCGACTTTCTGGCAGTTAGTAATGACGAGTTTATAAAAGGAATCTTCGGTAATATTGTTGGCAGTGAACGCCCGATAGTGGTTAGTTTTCCTGGTGATCCAAGCAAAGTTCGGCCTGGTTTATGGTTTGGCAAACCTTGGATTGCTGACAAGACGCCGCTGGCTGATAAGAATAACAACTACACCAGCTTTGCTACTTTCAAGCCGGATGATGAAGGCAAATACAGGCGGCAGAAAAAGCAATTTGCCGCATTGTATGCGGTCATGTTGGATGATGTTGGTGTAAAGGTTGATTTTGATCGCATCACGCTCGTACCGAGCTGGAAGATCGAGACTTCCTCGGGCAATTTTCAGGTCGGTTTTATATTGGATGAACCAATCACCGACCCGGCCAAAGCTGACAATCTGCTTAATTCAATCATTGACGCTGGTTTGTGTGATCCCGGATCGAATGGTGCCTGCGCAAGGATTGGACGGCTACCCGTCGCCATTAACGGTAAACATAAAAATGCTGACGGGTGCCTTTGGCATTGCCAGTTGAAAGAATGGAATCCAGAACTTCGCTATTCCGTGCAAGAAATTGTTGATGGATTACAAATCGAGCTGAAAGAATCTTCGCAACAACGCCGAGATAAAGGACGGAAAACAGTCAACAATCTGATCCGTATCAAGATGATGTCCATATCCCCGAGCCGACGAAAACCCGGTTATCACCGCATTAAAAAACTCAGGCCGGTATAAACAGCCGCTGGGCGATGGTAAGCATGATATTACCTGTCCGTGGGTACATGGGCATACCGATCAAGTTGATCATGGGACTGTCTATTTTGAACCCAGTGAATCTTATCCGCTGGGCGGTTTCAAGTGTCAGCATGGGCATTGTGCTGATAGGCGTGTCAGTGCATTGTATGATTTCCTTGAAATCAGCAAAACGGAAGCCAAACATAAACCGATGATCTACGTCCAAGCGGGGGAGATTCCACGTATCTGTGATGCGGCAGAGTGTGAAATGGCAAAGACATTCAGGCACTATCAGCGCGGCGGGTTAATAGTCACCATTACTACTGACCCAGGAACTCGGGAAACAACTGTTAAACCGCTAACATTATCGAGTTTGATGCATGTGCTGGCAGGGCTAGCAATCTGGCAACGTTACGATAAAAAAGTGATGCATGGTTTGTCTGTGATCCTTCAGAGAAGCATATTCGGGTACTGCATGATTCAATTAGTTATCCACATTTACCGGTACTGAACGGCATAGCCCGGCAACCTTATCTAAGGCCGGATGGCAGTCTAATGATGAATGCTGGTTATGATGCAGTAACCGGTATGTTCGGGGTATTCAACGCGCAGCAATTCAGCGTACCCGACAAACCGACTAGACAACAAGCAGAAGCCCCCCTGGCTGAAATATCCGAACTATTAAGTGAATTTGCATTTAAAACTGACCATGATCGAGCCGCCGCATTAGCGGGTATTTTAACTGCTGTTATTAGACCATCACTGGTTCAAGCACCTATGTTTCACGTCAAGGCATCAGCATTGCCAGCGGGAAAAGTTATCTGTGCGAATTATTCACTGCCTTGCCACGCCACAAAAAGGCACGCCGCATGCTTTCCCTGATGATGAGGAATGCCGCAAATTGTTGCTGGCTGAATTGCGCTGACAGCGCCTGCTGTCATTGAGTTTGATAATTTGACCAGTGATCTAATTCCGCATAAGTCACTATGCACAGCACTCACCAGTGAACATACATCGGGGCGCATCCTTGGGCAAAGCAAACTGCGGAAGTGGGTACACGGGTGTTATTTTTGAGTAGTGGCAACAATGTCGATCCGGTGCGCGATATGACCCGGCGAACCGTTACGATTACCCTTGATCCAGCTTGTGAGATACCGGCAGCGCGTGATTTTGTGAAGCAGCCAGTCAGTGAAGTCAGAACTAATCGAGGCCGCTATGTATCATTGGCGTTAACTATCGTGCGGGCATGGATTTGTGCGGGCAAGCCTAAAACTGAATGCAAAACCATTGCCACTTATGCGGATTGGTCAGATTATTGTCGACAGCCTTTATTATGGTTAGGGTTGCCAGATCCCGCAGCCTGTATTTTTGAAGCCATGAAGGAAGATCCTGATCGTGAATTGCTGGGTGAGTTTATGCATGCTTGGCATGATTGTTTTGGTCATGCACCGACTTCAGTCAAGGAAGCTATTTTGTCAGATATCTGCCTGATAGTAAGCCAGGGATTTAATGTTCTGTTAAATCATATTTAGCATTACACTACCGCCACATTCCAAATCAAGAAAAACCATGACCGAAGAACAACGCCGCCAGCTTCAACAACAACTCTGGAATATTGCCAACACCTTACGCGGCAAGATGAATGCGGATGAATTCCGTGATTACATTCTGGGGTTTATCTTTTACAAATACCTGTCGGAAAAAGTTGAGCGCTATGCCGATTCTTTGCTGGCAGAAGATCAGCTCAAGTTTGCTGAACTGAACGAACAGACTAAAGAAGGCGTTGAAATTGTGCAGGCGGTACACGATGCCGCTGTGAAACAGTTAGGCTACTTCTTAAAGCCTTCCGAGCTGTTTCATGCAGTTGCCCTAAAAGGCAATAATCAGCTTGATACCGGAAACCTGGGGGATGGTCACAATTTTATTCTGGCTGACCTTACCCGTATCCTCAAAAACATTGAGCAAAGCACGCTGGGCACCGACAGCGCCGATGACTTCAGCAATCTGTTTGAAGATTTAGACCTCACTTCTTCCAAGCTGGGTGCTACCGAGAAAGCCAAGAATGCGCTGGCCAAGGTGCTTGTGCATTTGGATAAGATTGACTTCAATCTGGCGGATGGTACGGCGGATGTGTTAGGTGATGCGTATGAATATCTGATTGGTGAATTTGCCAGTGGTGCGGGTAAGAAGGCTGGTGAATTCTACACGCCGCAGCCAGTATCAACTTTACTGGCCAAACTGGTAACCAGCCAGAACAAGAACCTTAAAACCCTGTATGACC
>JADKHF010000037.1 GCA_016721865.1 Nitrosomonas sp.
CGCATCAACGTAGTCCGCTTAAACATCCCTCCTTTGGTCGAACGGTCGGAAGATTTACCTTACCTGGTGCAATTGATCATTCAGCGATTGAACAAGCGTTATAACAAAGAGGTTGAATCAGTAAGCCGTGAAGTCATGCGGAAAATCCGCGCCTACCATTGGCCAGGTAACGTCCGCGAGCTGGAAAACATTCTTGAGCGCAGTATCCTGTTTGCCAGTGGCAAAGAAATGACCGAACTGGATTTAGAGCTTCAGCTAAAACCAAAAGTGTTGTTGAGTGGAAAGACATAAAAGAACATACCGTCTCAAAAATTGAGAAATCATTCCTTGAGACAGCTTTGAAACAGCATCATGGAAATATAAAAAGAGTTTCTGAGAACATGGGAATTACTTCACGTGCTGTTTACGCCAAACTAAAAAAATACGAAATAAACTTGGCAGAATTCCGTATTTTTGATTGAAGCCATCATATCAATCTCGAAGTGGCCACGCAAATTGGACAGCCCGCTAAGTATTAGCTTTGCTCAACCTAAACCGTAGTGTACTGGGTCAAATTATTAGAAAGTCACAATGCGTCAAGACTGCAATAGAAGCAGAAGCAACGTTTTACAGCAGATCCATCCCATTAATCATTACAAATCTAAGTGCTGCCGATGCGGAGTATTAGTACCCATACCGAATTACGAGAAATTGGCACGCTAACCCTAATCCGATTATCACGGTTCCAATTTAACAATTTTGCAAATCTCTACACAAGAATTCTATACTGCATACAGTTAGCTTCTTATCGAGGCTAACGAACAACTAATGGAATTGAAGGAGATTAAATGAAACTCGGAATTATCATTTATTCGAATGACTCAGAAACTGTATGGAACGCCTTCCGACTTGGAATTTTCTCCCGCAAGCAGGGGGATACTGTTTCAGTGTTTTTACTCGGAAAAGGTGTGGAGGTAGAATCTCTTGATAGGGACAAGTTTGATATTACCGGCCAGATTCACAGTTTTTCGGATATAGGCGGTGCAATTTTAGCTTGCGGAACCTGTCTTAAGCTTCGTGAGTCTGAAGAGTTAGGAATCTGTTCGATATCCACGATGCAGGATTTATATACGCTGATTCACGATTCAGATAAGGTATTGTGCTTTTAGAGAAATTACCCCATGGATAATAAGCGGCATTGGGAACAGGTATACCACTAAGGCATCTGACTCAGTTAGTTGGTTTCAGGAACACGCTGACCAGTCTCTGCGATTAATCCATAATACAAGACTCGGTAAAGATGCGGCCATTATTGATGTGGGAGGGGGACTTCAGACTAGTAGATGACCTTGTGGCAGAAGGCTATACTGATTTGACAGTATTTGATCTGTCATCGACTGCGCTTGCTGTTGCAAGGCAGCGTTTGGGGAAACGTAGAATATTGTTCACTGGATAGAAGGCGATATTACCCGTGCAAAGTTTCCCATGAACCGATTCGACATTTGGCATGACCGTGCAGTGTTCCATTTTTTGACTGATCCGGCAGATCGCCATGCTTATGTCGAGCGTGTCTTAAGTTCGGTTCGGCCAGGTGGACATGTGATTGTTGCCACTTTTGCCGAAGATGGACCAGAAAAATGTAGTGGTTCTACCCGTGATGAGATACCAACCTGAAGCCCTACATGCGGTATTTGGAGATATTTTCAGCTGGTCGAACATGAAAAGAAGCACACCACACGCCATTTGGCACTGTTCAGCAGTTTGTTTATTGCTATTGCCGCAAGAGGTAATAGCTAATTCTCCGAATATTTTTAGTAACTGCATAATCTTTCCCGCATAGAAGCACAACTTATTTATCCTGATTACTTCTTTTTGCTAAGCGCTTTTGAGATTTCTAAACTTTTAGACTCTTGAAAGATAATCGAAGGCACCAAGCGTATGTAAATCAGCTCACCGATTAGTTCCACCAGCGTTTGAGTCACGATTACAACAGATGCCAAAATCCAACCGTCCGGCAAAGCCAGCGCTAAAGGCAGAACTACCAACGAATTCCGCGTTCCTGCGCTAAAAACAAGTGCTCTTCCTGCCTGTGTGTCCAGGCGAAATGCATATGCTATCAAGCGAGAAAGAAAGGGCATGATAGCCATAAAGGCAATATAAACTGGCACGACTTGTTCCACAACAGGGAGGTATTCTTCTATTCTGCCAATTTGAGATGCCACAACGAGAAGTAATGTAACCGCCATAAATGGCACCGGAAACCACGCCGTGACCTCAAGCCAGGTTGCACCGCTACGCTGGCGCTTTGCCCAAAACTCCGTTAGTAAGGCAAGCCCCAGTGGAAAAGCAATGAGTATAAGAAAAGCCTCAAGGAATGGCTCAGCACTCATGACTTGTGCAGCTTGTTCTCCCATGAAAAGCCATAGATACACGGGCAAAGAAGCATCTGGGTGGCAGCAACAAAGGCGTGGAAGAGGGCACAAGCCGGGCATTGCCACGACCAAGGTGAGTAAAAACGACAACATAATCAATACAAGGTGTTAACAGAACCAGATATACCCCTAGTAACAGCGGCGGGTGTTCCGGTAAAAGAAGCGACAATAACCAAACCACGATGGGCACGATGATAAAATTAACTAGCAATAGCGCAGCTGTAAACCGCTTATTCGCGAACGCCTCGCGTAGTTGAAGAAAAAGGGATTTGCGCAAACATGCTATAAAGCAATACTGCAAGCACGGGGAAATCAAATACCCAGGCCTGCGCCAAAGCTAGAATTCCACAACCCAAGCCCCATCCCGACAGCCAAGGCCACAGCGCTAACCCTATCTGATTTTCTTCCAGTTGTTTCCTCTCTGCATTGTGTTTCCTTAAAATACATACCGTAATGGGATAGTGAGCAATTTGTGCCATAATTTGGCGCAGCTTTTTTATTTCAATGTTTCGATCATGTTGACATAACCACTGTAGTTCAGTCTACGAATCTCCGATCGGTTCCATATAATTTTAATATATCCGCTATTTTTAGAAATTCACATGTCGGAAAGAGAATCTACATATGGCACATAACCATTCCCACGATCGTGATCGTGATCCTAGCCACGTTCCCAAAAACCTTGATCGCGCATTCGCAATTGGGATTGCGCAAATGCAGGTTTCGTTGTGGTTGAAATTGTTTTGGTTTATTTGCAAATTCTCTCGCGCTGTTGGCAGATGCAGGCCATAACCTCAGCGATGTTTTGAGTTTATTATTCGCGTGGGGCGCAAGCGTCTTAGTGCGCAAGTTACCAACACAGCGGCATACTTATGGTTTACGCCGTACTTCGATATTAGCTGCATTGATTAATGCGCTAGTTTTGCTTGTTGCTGTTGGTGCTATCGCCTGGGAAGCTATTCACAGATTTGGCTATCTCGAGTTCGTGGCGAGTGACACAGTCATTTGGGTAGCGTCAGTTGGCATAGTCATCAACGGGTTCACGGCATGGCTGTTCGCGTCCGGCCAAAAGCAAGATATGAATATTCGCGGTGCATATTTGCATTACGATGGCTGACGCAGCAGTTTCTCTTGGCGTCGTTTTGGCAGCTATTGCCATAAAATTTACGGACTGGTTGTGGTTGGACCCATTCATGAGCCTTTTTGTGGTCGCAGTAATTATTGGTATTGGCACTTGGGGCTTGCGCCAAAGTGAATCGTTAAGCCTTGCTCTTGATGCTGTTCCAGCAAATATCCATCCGTCCAAAGTTGAAGCTTACCTCGCTAGTCTTCCAGGGATTGAAGCAGTTCACGACCTACATATCTGGGCAATGAGCACGACGGAAATTGCACTAACCGTGCATCTAGTCAAGCCAGATGCGGTCATTGATGATTTGCTATTGGTTCAAATTAATAATGAATTGCGTGAGCTGTTTGGAATTCAGCATACCACCGTCCAATTTGAGCGCGGAGATACATCCCATCCTGTAAGCAAGCACCGGCAGAAGTGGTTTAAAGTAGAAATGAGTAACTTTTGTTTTATCATCATAATAAATAATTATTTGAGAGCTCCGAAGGTTTTGTAAACTTAATAATTACGTGATAAATATGCATAAATTAAAACGATACAGTTGCAATCGACTATTACTTGCCCGAATTGTGGAACTCAAAAATTGGAGACGATGCCGACCAATGCCTGTCAATTTTTATGAATGTGAATCTTGTCACCATTTATTGGGAAGCCTAAAGCTGGAGACTGCTGTGTTTACTGCTCTTATGGCGATGCACCATGTCCACCGATTCAACTGTCCAGTGGCAATTCTTCTTGCTGTACAGATTCTTGAACACCAAGTGCTAAACGTTATCGTGGTTTCTAGTCCTTATTGGAATTCTGTCAAGGTTGTAATAAACCTGTTTAGACTTAACTTAAAAAAACTCAATTTGATAAGTTAATGTAAATGTGTACATTAAATAACTATATCATCTTGAACGCTACTAATTTTTAAGTTAAATCCTAATTCTTAATCTTAATAAAGCACTCCGCTGCTTGCGGCAAGGTATAAACTACGCACTTCAATCTACTAGTTTCAACCAGCTTCTCTGCCCCAAGGAGTGGGGGGAATTGAACCTGCAAAGATTGTTCAAATCGAATATTAAGCAAATTATTGCTTACTAATATGTGTACAAAACTATATTTATATTGGAGTGATGATCTTGAAAAGAAACATTAGTAATGTTTTTACCAAAATTTGCAGTATGTTCGTGTTAATAATATTGTCTGGAGTGTTGGCCCATGCAACTTGCCGATATAGCAATCGCAGCACAGGAAGAAATGGTCGTCTCTGCGAGGGTATAGCAACTGTCAAAGCGATTGATATGAACCAAGGCATCGTGAAGCTAGCCCATGGCCCGATTGCATCCCTCAAATGGCCGTCTATGACCATGAATTTCAAGATTAAGGATAGAGCATTTTGCAAGAAATCAAGGTGGATAATGTTGTGACCTTTACATTCATTCAATCAGGCAGTGACTATATAGTCACGCGTATCCAGTCTAGCAAATAGCCATCAAAACCATTTTTAGAAAATATAGTGCCAACTCCGGATATGCGCTTTACCAGATACAAATTTATAATATTATTATTTTTATTAATACCAGTTTCAGCGTTAGCACACGGTATTTCTGAGGAAGATAAGCTGCGAATGTTGAGTGGTGGGTATCTCCAATACATAGGGCTTGGCGCTACCCATATGCTGACTGGATATGACCATTTATTATTCCTATTTGGGGTAGTGTTTTTCCTGACCAGCTTCAAGGATATAGCCAAGTTTGTAACAGCCTTCACGGTCGGACACTGTATTACTCTGATCTTTGCAACCTTCTACCAGATTACCTGGAATTATTTTTGATTGACGCGATTATTGCACTTAGTGTGATCTATAAGGGTTTTGACAATAACGGCGGCTTTCAGAAGTATCTGGATATGAAATCACCCAACCTGTTAGGCGCAGTTTTTCTATTTGGTTTACTACACGGCTTTGGCCTTTCAACCCGCCTTCAGCAGTTGCCACTCGGTGACGATAGTACTGGTATTCTATTACGAATATTGAGTTTTAATCTGGGTGTAGAAATAGGGCAGATCGTTGCTTTGGTGGTCATGGTGGCTTTGCTTTCTTTATGGAGACATAAACCATCTTTTCCAACGATTTAGCTTTGCATCTAACCAATCTCTTATTTATGCCGGAGTACTCTTGCTGTTGATGCAATTACACGGGGGTATCAGCATGATTCTGATCCTGATAGTTTTCGCTTTCCAGCCAAGAACACAAACATGCGCATGAGGATCTGGAAGTTGAGCAGAGCATTGATACGGGGGCGTGAAAGCCTTTAATTTACTAACTACCGAGGAGTAATTTAATGAAGAAACTATTGATGATAACGATTCTGGTTGCTGGAAATTTGGGGCTGGCGGGTGATGGCAGCGGAAGGCAGCAGTTGCCATTTTCACGGCAGCAAAGTTGCTACGGAAGAAACTGTAATAAACTGCGCGACTGAGCGAAAAGAAAGATTGATTAAGCAAGGCAAGATTGATCCATCATGGAAAATGATTGAACAAGATAAAATCGAGATGGTAGATGGGCAAAGAATGGCTAGTCACATTTACTAATCCTGCTGTTGATGATAAGACGAAGAAACTTAATTTATTTTCCATCCACAGGCAATTTTTAGCCGCAACCCGGCAATTAAGCACATTCACACTTAGAGATAACACTTTGTGCACCAATTCTTGACCGCTATGGCAGCGATCTTTTCTTTATAGTTGAGCCCCGATCCTGGGTAAAAAAACATGAAACTAAAATAACAACTAATGGTAGCCACAGCGGATAAGCCAGGCTAAGCCAAAAAACCAAGCCATGTTTAAGAAATATGGGCAGCAATACGAAAAACAGAAGCGATGGCAATACGAACCAAAATATTTGCTTCGACAGATCTGCAATTTGCGACACTGTAGAACCTTCAATATGGAGCCAGATAAAAGCTAATAACGATGTAAGCGGCAGAGACGCTACAAGTGCAGCGAGTCCTGTATTTCGCTTGGCAATCTCTGCAATCGCTACTATTACAATGGCCGAAATAATTACTTTGAGTGCGTAATAAAGCATAAGGTTTAATTTTTAATAGCCATAAGTATGTTCATAGAGAACGGATACTTATCCATGGAAAACTTCTCTGCAGTATCATATCAAACCGGCTCTCAGGTACTAACGGCGAAACAAACAAACCCTTGTCAGCATCAAACTTGGAAACAACGCCAACAGTATCAGAAGAAAGAGTCTGTTCCCTGGCTTGAACATCATTCTGAACGTGGCAACCAATATTGCAGTGCTGTTACCGTGCATTACAAGCCAGCTGTGGCATACAAACTTCCATGAGTTGTAAGGGTAATTGTTTCTTTGACACGCTAAAAACTGAAAGCTTGCATCATTATTGATTTAAAACGAGAGAAAACGTTAAATGGCTTATTTTTGAGTATATCGAAGTATATTATAATTGCACGAGGCGGCATGCAAAGATCAGTAACTAATACCTGCTTATTTACTCTGATGTGAATGATTTTAAATACCGGAGCTCTTATTTGCCACGTATGCGACAAAAAGAACGAATACCTTCAGCATGATTTACGAAACGTTCATTCCTGAAATTGGCGGCAGCCTCTACGCTGGGTTTGGGTATTAGTGGTGCAGGTATCTCCAGTGTGGAAGAAATCTTTCGGTGATACCTTTCACGCCGAATGGCGGCACACAATTTATGGAGGTAAAGCAAAAGTATTATTTAATTGTTTGGCCATCTTACGATGGGCATCAGCTAAATTCATATTTTCTATTGTAGCTTGCTCATAAGTATGAATCAAAGCCCGACACATTGATTCCATATCTAAATCGCGCTTACCATAATACTGTCTTTGGGCTTCATATTGCGCCAGCATTTTCTTATGTTCTTCTGCTTTTGACTGCATATCTTTGCAGTATCTTCATAATGTCCAGCAATCCAATTATGATCCCGAGAAGTTTTGGCAGATTCGATTATTTGAGTCATATCCATCCGATAAGGCCCCAGATCTGCGCAGGAAGTCAGAACTTAACAAACAAAAACAACTAACGAGAAAATTGAGATTCTCACAGTTATATATCCTTACTAATTATGATCAATTAACACCCTATCAAAAACAGTATATATCATCATAGGTTACAGTACAGCATAAAATTTAGTAGCATAAGCAAATGAAAAATAAAAAACCAATATCCAAATAATTTCCTAGTAATCATATTCTTGTACGATTAAGCCTCAACGCGTTAGTAACAACCGAAACCGAGCTTAATGCCACGGCTGCACCGGCAAACATGGGTGAAAGTAAAAAACCAAAAGCCGGGTACAATACACCGGCAGCAAGCGGAATGCCAAGGACGTTATAGCCGAATGCAAAAGCAAGGTTTTGGTGAATATTACGCATGGTGGCGTGCGACATCAGGATAGCGCGCTCAATACCGCGCAGATCCCCCTTTATAAGGGTAATACTTGCGCTTTCCATTGCAACATCGGTGCCGGTACCCATCGCTATACGACATCGGCTGTTAGCGCAGGCGCATCATTGATACCATCACCCGCCATCGCAACCTTGCGGCCTTCGGCTTGCAAACGTTTTACATGCCCAGCCTTGTCTTCGGGAAGCACTTCGGCCAGCACTTCATCAATCCCGAGATGCCGAGCTATTGCATTGGCTGTGTGCTGGGAATCTCCGGTCAGCATCACAATTCTAATGCCCAAATGTTTGAGCGTTACGATAGCTCTGGCGTATTTTTCCTTAATGGGATCAGCGACTGCTGCGATTCCAACGGGAATGCCATCCACGGCGAAGAACACCACTGTTTTGGCTTCAGTGCGTAGGCTTCGCTTGATGATGCCAAGGTTGAGTATCCACGCCATGTTGCGCGAGAAAGCTGTAATTACCAACGAGCACGTACTCGCCATCAATATCTGCTTGTACGCCAAGGCCATTGATTGCGTCGAAAGATTTTGCTGGACGCAGAGTCAAACCACGTGCTTTTGCATTCTCTCTACAATTGCAAGGCCAATCGGGTGTTCCGAAAGTTGTTCTACACTTGCGATCAGCGCGAGCGCCTCATCGTCCGCAATACCCTTGACGATAAAATTGGTTAGAACCGGATGCCCGAGTGTCAGCGTGCCAGTTTTGTCTATCACTACAAGGTATCAATATCCCGCATGCGTTCGATCGCCTCTGCATTGCGAAACAGGATACCATCCGAGCGCCTTGTCCCATCGCGACGGTCATTGAAATAGGTGTTGCAAGACCGACCGCACAAGGGCAGGGATGACGATGAACGGCAATGGCGTTAAGAAATGGCTAAGTGAATTTTGGTTCGGGGCCTAGAAACCACCATGCTAGTGCAGTGATAATTGCGATGGCAATAACGATCCTGAACAAAGTAAGCGGCGATGATATCCGCAAGCCGCTGGATAGCCGCGCGCGTGCGTTGGGCTCTCCGACCATGTGAACGATACGTGCCAGCAATGTGTCTGCGCCGACGTGTTCAGCGCGGATAATCACGAGTCATTACTATTCATGGTTGCACCGGCGATCTTGTCGCCCGGTGCTTTAGCTACCGACATAGGCTCACCGGTAATCATTGATTCGTCAACTCTGCTCATGCCTTCAAGTACTGTGCCATCGACAGGAATTTTTTCTCCAGGTTTTACGCGTAGCCTGTCACCTACAACAATTACATCAAGCGGTACTTGTTCCTCCGTTCCGTCATCGCGCAAGCGCCAAGCTTGGTTGGGTGCAAGCCTCAACAATTGTTTAATTGCCTGACTTGTCTGACCCATCGCACGCAACTGAAGGTAATCGCCAAGTATCACAAGTGTTACGATAACAGCTGCTGCCTCAAAATAAGTGCCCACCGCACCGTCGTGCGCGTGAAACTCCTGTGGAAACCAGTCAGGCATAAGTACTGCGGCCAGACTGAAGAAATAGGCACATCCGACGCCGAGTCCGATTAGTGTATACATATTGAGCGCGCGGTGTACGAGTGAGAGCCAGAACTTGCGCAGGATAGCCAATCCACCCACAGCACTACTGGCGTACCCAGCAGGAATCGATCCAACCACGTAAACGAGGTTGAAGGCCAAATGGTTCATTTAGACCAATCATGGGCATCATCGTGAGAGCAATCAGTGGAAGCGACAAAGCAATGCCAATCCACAACCGTCGCGTGAGATCGCGAAGCTCGGAATTATCCGATTCGCCCATATTCGTATTTGTAATAGGTATCAGAGCCATACCGCAGATCGGGCAGTCTCCCGGTGCATTCCGCAAGATTTCCGGGTGCATTGGACATGTCCATTTATCTTCATCCGCTGCTAGCGGCGCATCTGGAAGCTTGGAGTTTATTTGCCGATGATCATCAGTATCTGACGGATGTGAATCGTTTAAATCTGAATTCATTTTGACCCTCCCATAAATCATATCTAACCTGAAGGCTACGAGTCTCTCGTTCTTAAGTTGTGGACATTACTTCACTTCATCCGCTATTTGGTGGTGAATTTTCGCCATGCTCATATTTGCTTCTACAGCTTGCTCATAACTTTTTATCAGACTCCAACAATGCCCCTGGAGGTCTTGGGCGCGCGGGATAGTAATAAGGGTGTTTCTCATATTCTTCAAGAAGTTTTTTGTGCTCTTCTACTTTTAGCTGCATTTCATGAACTGCATCTCATAGTGTTTGGCCAATGCTTCATGGTCAGCACTAGTTTTGGCATTACGAACCGCGCTGGTCATCTCCATCGGATGGGGGTTCATTTGTGCACAGGAAATCAATGAAGCCAGAATCACCAAAGTTGCAAAAAATATACGTGCTTTCATAAGTATCTCCTCAGTTGAATCAAAGAA
Organism: Nitrosomonas sp.; assembly: GCA_016721865.1. GTDB lineage: Bacteria > Pseudomonadota > Gammaproteobacteria > Burkholderiales > Nitrosomonadaceae > Nitrosomonas. Next base: position 10,420 of record JADKHF010000037.1, read on the forward strand.
ATATACCTAAATTCCTATAATTTAATTCGTAATCCTCTGGTATAAAGTAGCCACCGAGTATCCCCAATGCTGTGATAAGTGAAAGAATACGCCGTCCTTAGCGGTTAGTGAGTGAACTCGCTGTTGGTGACAAGATCAAGCCCTACAATATAGTTCATCTGCTTGACACTAACGAAGGATGATTATGGCATTTAGCAATAACCATTTTTGCAGCACTTCCTCTTCGGCGCTGAAAGCATCTACGGCTTCCGGGTCAAACTGGCTTCCCTTCATACGTAGAATCTCTCTGCTTTGGCGAACTCAAAAGAATGACTTCACGATAAGGCCGATTGGAAGTTATCGAAT
>JADKHF010000038.1 GCA_016721865.1 Nitrosomonas sp.
TAGCCATGGGAGCTCCCTTGATAAAAAAATTAAAATAGTTACGAAAGTAAATTACTTGCAAGTTTTTCACTTTTCACTTTGTCTCTATGCAACTTCTGTGCAGTTAACAATCCACTTACCAGAAGATACCACAAAAGCCAAGTTAAAGTGCATTCTGCCCAAAACAAACCCGCTTTGCAAGTATGCGACTGAAGTTTACATTGAGTATGTTGCATATTTACAACATAACATTGTAACAGTATTCATTCACGCTAAAACTTCAAAATGACGGATAAGAATGTGTTTTTCACCTTCTCATAGCCAAGTTCGCATTAATGCTAACAATTCTTGTAATATAAAATAATAGATACCACACAACTTATTTTGTCCGAGTCTTATTAGCTGTATCTACTATCGCCATGGATCATTACTTCACTTTAGTTGCAGCATACACAGTTAGTTTGTTGATGCTGTGTGACTAAAATCACATATTTACACTAATTAATTTAGTGCGATACGCTTAGTTTTGTACTTGCTACAGCTGCCTTGCGGGCGTCCATCTGTTTTTACATTGTAATTTTTCGCTTAAAATCTGCGATAATGTTTTATTCTGTGCTTTATATTCAATTTCTTGCATCTGTTCAATTTTACCTTTTTAGAAAACTTTCTAAGCCTCAGGCAACACTACCCGCTTATCTTGCAAATGGTCAAGCGGGAAGTGATTGGCCGCTACAGAGGCTCATTTCTGGGATTATTATGGGCATTTGTCAATCCCATTCTGATGCTGGCCATCTATACATTTGTTTTCGGTGTAGTGTTTAAAGTGCGCTTAGATCCGCAAAACACCGATATATATGATGATAAATTTGCCTTTGCATTATTATTATTTATCGGATTGATTCTGTTTAATTTATTCTCCGAATGCCTTTCCCGCGCACCTGGATTGGTACTCGCGAATGTAAATTACGTTAAAAAAGTTATTTTCCCGCTGGAAATCTTGCCGCTGGTTTCTTTAGGCTCCGCGTTGTTTCATGCCGGAATTAGTTTTTTGGTGTTATTTACTTTTATGCTGGTTATTGACCATCCCATTCACTGGACACTGATTTGTTTGCCTATCATCATACTGCCACTGCTATTACTCGTCATGGGATTGTCCTGGATGCTTGCTTCAATCGGGGTTTATGTGCGTGACATTGGACAATTTATTGGTTTGATCTTGACCATGCTACTGTTTATGAGTCCGATTTTTTATCCGGCCTCTGCATTGCCGGAATCTGTTCGTAATTATCTATTTCTCAACCCCCTAACTTTTATTATTGAACAAGCACGTGCAGTAACATTATATGGTCAACTTCCGGATTGAGCGGCTTAGTTATCTATTATATGCTTGCTACAATAGTTTCCCTGGGCCGGTTTGATGTGGTTTATGAAAACACGCAAGGGATTTGCTGATGTTCTCTAATCCAGCCAATTCTAAAACAGCCATTAGCGCTTTAAAGCTATCCAAATGCTATCAGTTGTATCAGCATCCCAAGGATCGTTTAAAATAATTCTTATGGCCGCACAAATGGTGGGGGCCGTCAATTTTATCGTGAGTTATGGGCGCTGCACGATATTGATTTGACTGTGATGCCAGGAGAAGTTATTGGTATCGTAGGTCAAAACGGTTCCGGAAAGTCGACACTGCTACAATTGGTTTGCGGCACTTTGACGCCCACTCAGGGTGAAGTCCAGGTAAATGGTCGTGTTGCTGCTTTGCTGGAGCTGGGCGCCGGGTTTAATCCCGAATTTACCGGCCGCGAAAACGTTTTAATGAGCGCGGCGATCATGGGATTCAGTCAATCACAGATTGCCGATCGCATAGAGGATATTATTGATTTCTCCGGTGTTCGTGATTTCATCGATCAACCGGTCAAAACTTATTCCAGTGGCATGTATGTGCGCCTGGCATTTTCCGTCGCGATTAATGTCGATCCAGACATTCTGGTTATAGATGAAGCCTTGTCAGTGGGCGATGGCGCATTCGCGCGCAAATCATTCGACCGCATCATGCATATGCGCGATGCGGGAAAAACAATTTTATTTTGCTCCCACTCGCTGTTTCAGGTTGAATCGTTATGCAGCCGAGCTATCTGGATTAATCAGGGAAAATTGTTTTAGATGGCGAATCGGCGCAAGTGGTATCCGCTTATCAGGCATTTCTAGATCAAAGTATAACAAATTCAATCCCTGAAACATCCAATATCCGCACTGATATCACTGCATTTGACAGGAATCACACATCGGGTAGCGCCCATCTGGAAAAAGTCAAGCTACTGGCAAATGAGATCAACACGCAGCATGCTATCATCACAAGCGGTCAATCCGGCATCACGTTATGGGTCACTTTCGCTTCGGATCCCTCATTACCTTGCCCCAATGTGGCAATGACAATACAAGCAAAAGACGGCCGCACGATCACCAGTGCGGCAACATGGGAAGACCAGTTTAGTGTGCAGCGCAATTTTGAAGGATATGGACAGATTTGTCTCAGACTGGATCAAATGCCGCTACTTAGGGGTGAATATCAGATTAATGTATATCTCCTCTGTGAGCGCGGCATACATCTCTATGATGCAGCAGAAAGTGTGGCGACCTTGCAGGTAAAACAAATAAGCCGTCTGCAGGGGATATTTTTTCAATTTCCCCATCAGTGGGAAAATAACCATATTAGTACGCATAATGACCAAGACAGTTAATCACAATTTGGCGCAAGGTGCTCGATACTACCGGAAAACCGGTCATATCGCTTCGATTGCCACATCAACACCCTCCCTTTCAAAGACCTTGCTTTCCCGCTAAACGTCTATGCGCATGCCTTGCTGTTAGAGGAAGGCAAAGCCACCTATCATTATGGGTTGTTCCAAGATAACCAAACCAGCCTGCAGACAGCACAGCAATTTTCTACGGATCTGTTGATGGTCAGGCTACCGCCGCCTCCTTGCCGCGTTCTGGAAGTGGGTGTTGGTCTGGGCACCACTCTTTCCCTATTAAATCAGCGCGGTTATGATGTTCATGGCATCACTCCCGACGCACAACAAATCGCTTATATTCAAAAAAACTTGGATTCAGGGGCTTCCGTAAGCTGCCATTCGCTGCAAGATTTTAAAGCCCAGCCAGAATGCTTTGATGTTGTGCTATTACAAGAATCCGCACAATATATCGAGCCGTTGGTCATTTTTAATAAAGCACTCGATCTGCTCCCCTTATCCGGTGATTTAGTCATTATTGATGAATTCGCACTGAAATATGATGAAGCAGGAATTGGAGGTCTTCATCTGCTTAATGATATGGTAGCACTTGCAGAACGGTTCGGATTTGAGCTGGTTGAGCGCATGGATCTATCCACTCAGGCGGCACCCACACTGGATTATCTATTGCATTACCGCAACGCACCGGCAAAGACTGATCAAGGATCTTACTTTGACCGATGAGCAGCTCACGCGACTGGATGAATCAAACCGGCTATCACAAAAAGTATGCCAGCGGACATTATGGTTATGCCTTGTTACATTTTAGAAAAAAAACGGCGCCTAAATGGCGCTTACAGATTCTAGAAAAGAATCAGGTCCCGGAAATGTTCGATTTGTTTAAGAAAACATTCCATCACGACATAACGCCAACCACATGGCAATGGAAATACGGCTCAAATTCAGGATGTGAAATTGGCATTTGGCGGGAAAATAAATTAATCGCCCATTATGGTGGCGTTAGCCGGAAAATCCTGTTCTTTGGTCAGCCTCAAACCGCTGTGCAAATTGGGGATGTGATGGTGGATACGAGTGAACGCGGCACACCACCCGGAAGGCCCTTTTTTCTGATGGCAGCAACCTTCCCTAGAGCGGTACATCGGTTATGGAAAACCCTATCTGATTGGTTTTGGTTTTCCAAACGAACGCGCCATGAAAGTTGCAGAACGGCTTGGGTTATACGCCGAGGTCGGGCATATGACAGAATTTCATGGAGTACCCGGACACGACTCCGCTCTGGGGAACACGTCTGAACCTGATTGGCCGTGAACAAGCAGACTTTGCAGCAACTGCTGCCGATCGATGCTGGCAACATATGGCCGCAGATCTGCAAACGGCTATCATCGGTGTACGCGATTGGCAGTATCTGCTACACCGCTACCTCGACCATCCCAATCAACATACCAGATCATGCTAGTGGAAATCGTTTCAGTAAGCATGCTCGCGGCATCCTGGTACTGCGGTATGATCCGGAAGGGTGCGAAATCGTTGATCTCATCGCACCGCTAGCCGAAATTCCATTATTGATTACGCATGCCAGACGACTGGCTGGCATGCACGGCGCTAGACGAGTATTTTGCCGCATTACCGCAAACTTCGCCGACTATTTTTCCGTTGCTGGCGGAACACAACAAACGGTGAATATCCATATACCCGCAAACGCCTGGAGCAATGGGCCATCCCCGAAACACCTAAAGATCACTGGTGGTTAATGAGTGGTGATAAGGACTTCCGCTAAATGGCCATCACCCAGTCCAGACTGCACTCAAGCTTGATAGGAGTTCATAGGCTATTCAGGTTAAAATAATAGCAGGATTCTGTTTCACGTAGATCATGGCAAACAAAAAAACCAACCGATAACTGAGATTTTCTTGGAAAACCTACTTGTTCCTAATCAAGCCAGTACAAATATCCCTTGCACACACGCACTTGTGTTTGCCCCGCACCCAGACGATGAAGTATTCGGCTGCGGCGGCGCCATTATGCGTCACATTGAACAGAATGTTCCTGTTCGCGTCATCATCGTATCCGATGGTGCGCATGGCGTAAGCGACGAAAACAAAACTGAATATACCCGGCAACGCCGGAATGAAAGCATTACTGCTGCCCATCTCTTGGCTATGGCATGCCCATTTTCTGGCAGTACCAGGACCGGCAAGTCTGTTATAGCGAGAAACTTATTCAGGAAATTTTAACAGCCATTCGTGAAACTGGCGCTGACTTGGTTTATGCGCCATCAGTTTTCGAGATGCATCCGGATCATCGCGTGCTGGGGATGGCTGTCGTAGAAGCAATCAGGCGAATAGGCAAAGCAGTGCACGTAGCATTGTATGAAGTCGGTATCCCATTGCGTCCCAATCAATTGCTTGATATCAGTGATCTGACCGCACGCAAAACGGCTGCCATGGAATGTTTTGTTTCACAAAATGCAAGACAACGTTACGACCAGCATATTGCCGCGCTCAATCGTTATCGCACCTATACCCTGCCCGCCAGTGTAACAGCAGCGGAAGCCTATATTGTGATCCCGGCTGAAGAGTTGACCAATGATCCGCTCAAACTGTATCAGTCGGAACACACCCGCCAGAAAGCCTTGGGATTGGCTCTGGACAGCAGCGACATGCCGCTGGTCAGTATCATCATTCGCAGTATGGATCGCCCTACATTATCCGATGCACTGGACTCGGTTGCCTTGCAGACTTATCCGAATATTGAAGTGGTCCTCGTCAACGCAAAAGGTGTAGATCATCGAGAAATAGATGAATGGTGTGGACAGTTTCCAATCCGGATAACCACCAATCATGAATTGCTGAATCGCAGCCGGGCAGCAAACATTGGTTTGAATGCAGCGCAAGGAAACTACCTGATTTTTCTTGATGATGACGACTTATTTTATCCCGAGCATATCGCGACTCTGGTAGCTGCTCTGCAAAATCACTCCAATATTCGATGCGCATACTCTGGCGTACGCGTGGAGTATTACGTGGATCAACAACTGCAGACCGTTACTGCATTTAATGAGCCTTACAATCAACACCGGCTTTGGGGCAGGAATTTTATTCCAATTCACGCCATGTTGTTTAAACAATCTTTGGTAACTAAAGATCATTGTCGTTTTGATGAAAATCTGAAAGTTTTCGAAGATTGGGATTTCTGGATTCAGCTTACACAGCACAGCGATATATTACATATCGATAAAATTACCGCTATTTACCGCAATTATGGTTACTCTGGCTTAGGACTTAAACAGGATGAAGCTTTTTGACCGGCGAACAATTGGAGGAGCTGATTCAATACCGGGAGGATGCGATAGCCAGTCTCCGCAGCCAGGTGGCTAATAATGATCAATTGGTCGCTTCGCTGCAGAGTCACCTTGAACAGAATACACTTGCAAGTCTTCAACACGAACAATCTTTACAAAAAACCATTAATGATCTACAAAAAACAATTAATAATCAACAAAAAACTATCCAATTTGCAGAAAACAATCCATGACTTATTTCACTCCACTTCATGGAGAATCACATCCCCTTTGCGGTTCCTAGTTCGAATTATCCGTGGCCAGCATCACGAAGCATTGGATGGGCTTCGCCGTAGAATTTTACCTTGGCTGAAGAATATCTACTGGCGGCTACCGGTTCGCTGGCGCAACAAAGTATTAGATATGGCTTACCGGATCGCCGGCCCGCTTTTTGCAGGAAACGGGGCACATGAATTATGGCGGGCCGGTGAAATCGAT
>JADKHF010000039.1 GCA_016721865.1 Nitrosomonas sp.
TGCACTGGGCGCTGGCTCGTGCTCCCAGAATCGCAGCACAGTCCACCCGATGCTGCGAAGCCCGCTCGTTCGTGTCGGCATCCCTGACGCGATTCGCCTCTATCTTTTGTAGCCAGAACTCCGCGTTCTGCTTCGGCCATGTGGCGTGTTCGGGGCATCCGTGCCAGAAGCACCCATCGACGAATATGGCGATCCTCAGCCCCGGAAAAGCGATGTCCGCTACCCGACGAGGTTTCTTCAGTACCTCGAAATCGACTCGGTAGCGCAGGCCTCTCCGGTACAACTCTCGACGCAATGCTATCTCAGCGCCGGTTCCCTTTTGCCGTACTTTCGCCATTCGGCGACTGGCTTCTGGAGATGAGGACTGGATGCGCGCCATTGATATGCTTCTTCAGTCCGTCATCGCGCCACGACTGATGCGAGGTGCGAATTGATGCTCCGCGCGATGGCCCGGCCGAGGTCTACGGGAACCGCATTGCCGATCAAGCGCCCAAGCGCAGTGAAACTTACTTCACCATCGTCTGGAACGAAGGCGTAATCGCGTGGGAAGCTTTGCAAGATCGCGGCTTCCCTCAGGAGATGGCGCGATCCTGTTCCGGGTGCCCGAATCGACCATTACAAAGCCATAGCACTGCGTCGTCATAGTTGGCGCAGGTTTATCCCACTCCATGCGGGCATAGACGCCGGAGTAGGTGCGGCCACTCTCTGCACGATGGCAGTCAGCAACCAGATGTTCTGGCCAATCTCGCCATGTGCCACCAGGCTTCGAGACTTTAATGCGATGGGTTTTTGTTCGAGTGTTGCGGGAAACGTGCAACTTGTCTCTGGGGCGGATTCCCCGGCACTCAGCGCGCGCAGGTGACCTATAGCTTGTCGCACCGTCTTGGGTTTTTGAGTGTTGGCTTGATCATTTTGATTTCGCCATGCCTGCGATGCCAGCACCATGCGTCGCCGGGTTTGTGGCACTCCGTATAGCGAGCTATCGACGACATCAAACCAAACGTTGTAGCCAAGCCGTCTCAGCGTATCGACAAAATCGTGAAATACCTCGTGCTTCGCCACAGTCGGAACATTTTCCATGGTGATGACATCGGGACGTGCACCTTTCGCCAAACGAGCGAATTCATACAGCAGTCCCCACTTGCCATCTTTGCCATCGAGTTCATAACGCTGCGCGTAAGTTGAAAAGAGGGCTGGCAAGGCGCACAACCCGAGAATCGTTATGTCTGCATCTCCGAACAGATCTTTCAATTCAGCGGTGGTGACTTTGCTGATGTCCCTCTTCACAAAGCGCGCCTGATTGTTGGCTTCATAGGGGAAACGGCAGGCAGGGTCTAAATCAATACCTGCGGTAACAGGCAAACCCTCCAGCACAAAGCCATGCGTCAAGCCGCCCGCGCCACAGAATAGATCGACACATGAAATTTTTTTCACATTAATTCTCCTTGTTTCGTTTAGGTCATCAGATCGGGCAGCCGAAACCAGTCGCTGGCAATCCTTTTATTCCTTACTTCGACTTTCGTTCTCTGCTGCACCACCAGACCGTACCCATTCATCAATTGCCTCGGTTTTGAACTTCCAAAGCCGCCCAATACGGTGTGCGGGCATATTCCGTTTATTGATCCACGCATAAACAGTGTCCTTGCTGACGCCGAGATATTCGGCGATCTCCTCAACCGACAACCAACGATCTGACGCGACATCTATTTCCATGAAGATGTTAAATATGGGTAATTTATGAATGATCGCACGAATTTCTGCTTCGGTAAATATGATTCAGCAGGATTAGGTCGAATTAGAAATGATTTACTTTGATCTGGGTGCGGCAAGGGCAGCCGATCGTCGTAGTCATAGGTCAGATCAGTAGCCAAGAGCCATCTCGGCCTCAAGTTGCATCATCCGTCTTGCTGGTTGAACCGCCGCAGCAACGTCGATATCTGAAGCCTCCGCCGAGGTTGAACCTAAAATCTAAGAAACAAGGAATGAATTTGTTATAGCAATTCTATTGATCCATACCACGTAACTTATCAAAACTCCTATCGGTGTAGCTGAAAGCTCTGATTAAGTCGAATAAAAAAAGAAAACAAATAAAAACAAATCAATCTCCCAACAAAGCGACAATCTGTTAGATTTTTAGCAAAGAAATCATGATTGAGCATTATAGATCCGGCACGATTTATCCGTGAATCTTTTGCAGGTAAGCACTTGTTCTGTATGTATATAGAAAACACATGAAATCATGAATAATTCATTCCGGAGCAATAGTTTACAAGATAATATGAATTAAGCATCGTTTGTTCTTACGTGCTAATCAACGTTCAAAATTTACCACTTTCAGCATGAAGTGGTTTCCATGAAGCTGGTCAGCGGCAATTAGAATCGATCTTGGGTGCCAGGGTTTCCATTTTCCGCTTTTGATGGAGTTCAGTCGTGCCCAGCCGCCATTCGGAAATTTACCGCTGGCTTCATCCTTGCGTCTGCACCACGTTATCCAGGTAACATGGCCATCTCGTAGCCGCACAGGCAAGCATGCATCCGGTTGCGGGAAATAAATCTTCTGATCCTGGTATTCAATACCGCCACACATAACTATCCCGCCCGTTACCTACTGCGTCCTCTGCCCCTTGTGTATTTGCCCAATCCGCCATCTTCCTTCACAAAGGCTCTGGGCTTCCTAAAAATGGCGCTTATTTCACCGGGTATTGACGCAAATAGCCCTTCTTCCCGCAATGAACGATAATCAGAGCCCTCTACGGTTAGCACATCTTTTAGTATGCCAACTTCACAGGCTTTAGATAATACCGGGTGTCTGTAATCATTGGCATTCGCAATCGCAAATACCGTATTCACGCCAGAATTGCGTGCAAAATTTTGTAGTCGTGCCAGAAGCTGATTTTGAGGACGATTCAGTACAGATAGGGGTAACTCACTTTAACGATAATACAAAACCTGTTGCGCTGACGCCTATCAAGTTAAAAAACTGATCCCGCCTTTTTAAAGCGTGACCTATCTTTGCCAGATCCTCCGGTGAGGCTATTTTCTCCAAAAGTAGCTCATGACTTTTGTAATGGTTATTCTGATAACCCCCTGCCTGATCACCCATCCAATCCACAAAATCGACATGACCGTCTTTATCACTGACACTGTATTGACTGGTATTGATAACGATATGGCCTTTGAAACTCAGGACAGTTGATGCAAGTATTTCTGTAAGCCTGACATCCTGACTCGATGGCGTAGCATTACCCGATGGATGGTTATGCAATAACCAGTAACCATCTGCTTTAACATGTCGCCTAGTCTTTTCTACTAAAACACCCAGATCATGATTGGCATGCCCAATCTTTTCCAGATAGACTGCACCCGGCAATCTGGAACTCACAGCAGTATGGTGAACGATGCGATTCATACGGGTATAGAAGATTCTCAGTGTCTCATAACGCGGATCGCGTAATATTTGCGCCATCACTGCCAGATCATGGCCTGACTTGATGGGCTGATTCAGGAAGGTGATTCCTCCTTTTTCTCGGAAGTCTTTTGGAAAATCACAACCCAGTAAGGTGCCACCTGCCCATCGAGCATGAGCTTCAAGCAGTTCTGTATAGGCACCTCTTCCTGCTTCCTTTTGCTTTTCGGTAGTACCCGGACGAGTCTCAATTTTTTCATAAAGATCACCTTCATCAGAATGGAATGAATTTCCTGGAATCTTCAGCATATTATCGCGCATCTTGTAGTCTCCTTAAAAGATTATCTGGCCAATGCCCGTTTTTGCTTGATTTCCTGCCGCTTAGATTCAATAGGGACTTGTAACTTCATTAAGCTGTCCTGTTTAACTTGCTGCGATACTTTTTCAACAACTGATCCAACTTGTCGTTTGACAGCCTCAATACCAACATGCTTTTATTGGCCAGATCATTAAAATCATTTAATTTCTTTGAGTCCCGCTCACCCGGTGCAAAAACCGGAAATACCACAGATCCATTTACCAATGCTGCTGCTTCAATCGCTCGGGGTTTCTGCCAAGGGTGGATTCCAGATGATGATCATCGTCGCCTGCGATAACGATTGGCTTGTGCGGGTATTTATAATGTAAATCCTGCGCTACTTTGGGCAAATTGCCTGAATCAAATGCAGCTATGACAGGATAATTCAGCCCCTGGGATAGCGTGTCTGCAGTGGCATACCCTTCAGCAATCACGATGGCAGGTGCTGTATTAATGGCTGCTTCCAATCCTGACCGTTATTTCCCACGACATGAAAGTTATTCTCTTTCTTACTACCCGCTGCAAAAAGCTTTGCACCACTTGCCTGTATCGTTTGCACGCTCCAGATCTGACCATGAATATCTTGTGCGGCCAGCAACAAATCACCAGCTGTCAGCACGATACTACCTGGATTTTCTTCTCGTAGTGCTTTGACTTCCTGCCAGTTTTGACCAATTTTGATGATTGAGTTAATCGACAAATCATCCGCATTCTGCGGCACGATTCTCAAATCTCCCGGTCTGGCGTGCTTATCCTTCAAATAAGGATGTTCGGAATCAGCAACCAGTGCGATCGCTAGCAATTCTTTAATTGCATCAGCAACCTTGATTTGCTGCGCCTGTTGTTCGGCTTTTCTATTTTGCTGCTTGATTGCGGCCTGTAGCACAAGCTCTGCTTTTTGCGCATCCGTTAACGAATACCCCTTAGCCTTCCAGCGTGTCTCTGTACCGGTTCGATTATTCTTAAAATATCCGGCAGGATGCCCATCCAGATGCGCGACATAGAATCCCGATTTTTCACCGGACTTGTCACCGATAACTTTAATCCTGTGTGTGCTGCCATCCATCACCGGATGATTGCCATCAACCCGGCAACCTTGAGCGCGCAGCAAGTCGGCAAATTCACTATGAGGATCAATAGCCGGTTCCTGCTGTCTGGAAACATTCTCCGGCAACCAACGCTGCAATCTTTGAATATCTGCTTTTGGCCCTACATACCAGGTCTTAGATTTGTTATCCCAGCAAGCTCCGGCAGCCTTTGCCAAGTCTTTATCATGATAAGGAACAATCAAATATTGACGAGCATTGTCATCGTTTTGCTCGGTCTTGGCTTCTGATATCGATACTTCAGTATTAAGTAGGTTATTTCGGATGCGATTTTCATGGATATTGGCAAGCTTAACGGCCTTTTCATGCTCATTTTGTTCTGCGGCGACATCGATGAGTGCAGGCAGATTGGTTAAATCTTGCGCTTCTTGTTTAGATTCACAATCCTTTACCCATTGGAAAGTTTGGTCATCGCGCTGCATAGTCACGCCCCAGAATTGTGGCTCACTATTTAGTGAATCAGCGGATACTATAGACTCAATGCCATTTTCATCGGTTTGAATCACGTTACCCTGCACTTGGGTGCGTCCATTCCAGTCAGCCGGAATGCTAAAGCCTAGTTTGTCTGAAGATACTTCTTCAAACTCCAGATTATCAATGCCACCATTTCTCAAAAATTTGAGTGCCTCGGCTACCAGAATGATGGCATCCTGATCCTTTTTTGACATATCCTGTGTCAAATCATTAAACCGCTTGTTATTACCGGAAACGGTAGTTGCCAGATCAGGCGAGAGATTCTGCAAATAAGTGGCGGTGTTTTGCTTGATTTGATCCATTTTGGTTGCCTCCTGTGCATCAACTTTCTGTGCAATTTCCTGTTGTTGTGACAATGCCAGTACATATTCCTGGATTTTTTTCAGCATCGGCGGCGGCACAAAATATCTCTGTCCAGATCTTCCTGCAGCGCTTTGATCCATGAACTCACATAAGCCATGCTGCCCCGGATCGCGGCCAATCCCAGCTCACCGCTAAGCAACATGCTGGCAATCTCGGCGCGCAATTCTTCTTTGGCATAACCTTCGCTACCGAATGGATGCGCGAGATCACGGTTTAGGGCGCAATTCATGACCGGTCCAGTGGCCCAGTTCATGCAGGGCGGTTGCGTAATAGCGATCGGGGGTCGGAAACTGATTTTTATGGGGTAAGTGGATACTATCTGTGGATGGCCGGTAAAATGCGCGATCAGCTTCACCATGACGGATCACTGCATTGGATGCTTGTAATATGTGCTCAGCACGCTCCAGCGGATCCCAGTCAGGGGCTTTAAAAATGAGTTCTGGCAGATTATCCACTTGTTCAGCATTAAATACGGATGCGTAGAACACCCTGGGGCGTTCAAGCCTGACCTGTTCTTTAATAGGCTGTCCCTCAGTACTGAGTACAGGATTCCCAATATCATCTTTTTTGATGTGCTCATCGGTGAATTTCCAGTATTGCACGAGCGTGCTTTTTCACCTTTGCGCACCTGTGCGCCAATGCCTATCGCTTGCTTGTACGTCAACCAACGCGGATCTGTATACGCACGGCTCATCAGGTTCAGGCTATTAATGCCCCGGTAGCGCTTACCGGTTGTGGGATTGACAGGTAATACGGCCAGCAAATCACCGGGTTCCCACGGCTTTTGCCAGGGCGCAAACCTTTTTAAGTTGCTCAATCAAATTCTCGGCGACTTGTTCGCGAAAAGCCTTCTTAGCCTCTTTCATCGTCAACCTCCGCTGTATGATCAATCGTACTCTCCAGCGCATCTTGTTCATTCAAGGCATCTTCCGTGAATGCGCCCAGTATTTCGGCCTCCAAGGGATCAAATTCAGCCTGGAAGCCCGGTATTTCTGCATCGAGCAGCTTTTCTTGGATGATTTCTTTTATGTCTGGATTATCGGTTTCAACATCAATCGGTGGTTTATGCATGGCTTTGACTCCTGTTAATTTCTGATTAATGACTCCAGGTAAAAACTGGACGGACAACTTGCTTAATCTGATCACGCGCAATCAGTCAGAAATAGCGAGCATCAAAGGATTGGGGGTTCACATCGGATAGCAGCAGATATTCAAAATCATCTAACACCCTTTGATCCAGGTGGTATTGCGGCAATGCATACCCTTCAGCATCGATTTTCAATTGGGCACTGTTGGGTAAATGCTCACCATTCACATAGATGCCAGCCTGAGCGATCAAAACTCGATCTCCGGATCGTGCAAAGATACGTTTGAGCAACAAACCAGCCACCAGGGCAATCCCCTGGATTGATGTAGGATCTATCCATAGCCATATCAAAAACCGCACTCTTGTGGTGGGCAGAAAGCGACATAAGCGCCACTTAAAATAGGTTCATCAACAACTTTGTAAAAACCCACTGGCAAGCTGGGTGTGGTATTGATATAAATCCCGCTGATCTGAAAACCAATACTCAGCACAAACAGGCTAACGCTCACTGCTAGAACCGAAATAGCCAGGATTTTGATGGGTTTTTTCATGAAGTTGACTTTCATTCGTGCGAGGTATCTCACAATCCGGTTAATTTATCGCTGAAACTCGGGGGATTCACTTGCGCTCGTGCGGTAAAGATTTCATCCTGGAAATACAAAGGCTGCGTGCCATAGATCGCGGGGAAACCAGCCACATAAATAATCATGTCGCCCGGCTTGGTGATCTTGCCTTCAGCATCTTTCACTAGGACCTGGCGGTCGCTCTCACTCATCCGGCGTTAATAATGCGCGTTGCGTCTCTTGTAAATTACGGGTGACATGTCCATGCATCATCGATGATCGCGGCCACTGGTGGTAATCTGTTCTTTGATGACCGTGGTTTGCCCGGTCGGTTTGGACAAGTGTTCCGCTGTTTCAATTCGGTTAGGTGCAAACGCGGTCTGGATATGACAGTTGGAGGTGATCGCTTCATCATGCCCGTAGCCGGTCTCGCGACTTTTGAGTTGATTTAAGTCTTGGCAAATTAGATAGGCTTTCATGCCATAGCCTGCGATAAACGCGAGGGATTCCTGAAAGATCTCAAGTTTTCCAAGACTTGGGAATTCATCGAGCATCAATAGCAGCTTGTGTTTGTAATGCGCGGCTGGTTGACCGTCTTTAAACGTGATTCTATCGGCCAGTTTTCGGATGATCATGTTGATCAGAATGCGAATTAAAGGGCGCAACCGCGATTTGTCATTGGGATGTGACACGATATACAAACTGACGGGATGCTCATGGTGCATGAGATCTCGGATTCTAAAATCGGAATCACTAATATTGTTGGCCACGATTGGATCGCGGTACAAGGACAAATACGATTTGGTTGTCGATAATACCGAGCCTGCTTCTTCCTCCGGGCGATCCAGCATGTCACGCGCACTGGCTGCAATCACGGGATGACTCTTGCCATCCAAATAATCCTGCATGGTCATTTCCATCCAAAGCTCCCTGATATCGCGATCTGGATCAGAGAGCATTGAATCGACAGTCGATAATGTGGCGGGGATCCCTTCTCGCTGCGATTTATACAAAACATGCAAAATGACACCCACCAGCAATGCCTGGCTGGTCTTCTGCCAGTGGGTTTGTAATCCCTTGCCATCTGGATCAACGATTAAGGTGGTCAGGTTTTGAACATCGGCGACTTCGGCACCACTGCCAATCTGGATTTCATCCAGCGGATTCCAATGCGCGCTACTTGTTGATGCCGGGTCAAAGCGCAGCACCTTGTTTTTGGCATGATGCTTTCTCCAACCGGCGGTCAATGCCCATAACTCACCTTTAAGATCAGTAATGACTGCACTCTGAGTCCAGGAAAGCAGGGTCGGTATGACGAGACTCACACCCTTGCCCGAACGGGTCGGGGCATAACACAACACATGTTCCGGGCCGCTGTGTTTCAGATAATGGGTTTTGCCGGAATTATCCCGCCAGCCGCCGACATAAACCGCATCGCTTTTGTGATTCTTACCTGTTGAAAGCAGTCCTGCGGCTACAATGTCCTGCTTATCCGCCCATCTGGCTGATCCATGCAATCCCTGATTAGTTCTGGATGGGTTAGCCAGTACCATTTTAATGACCAATACCAGTATCAAAACCGATGCTGGGAAAATAAATCTACCGAAACCTGCCGCCAGATCAAAATGCTCGAATACTCATAGCCTCACCATTTATTTGTCCGCATTAGAATTGCCCAAGGTTCATAGATGTTAAAAGTGCGTGCCTAATTGCGGCTGATAATTGAATTGTTGCGCAAAATACTGGGTGGCGACTTGGAATCCGCCAATAAGACACACAAAAGGACAATAGTCGAACGATGAAGCGTATCTTTCATAACATTTTGCCAATCTCTAGAACTCCAGATTATTATTGTTCATCAGAGGCTCCTTCTGGAAATTGAGGTAGCGGATCGCACTCCACCTACCAAACGCTCTACTTAAAGCATGCCCTGTTTCTGTTAACTGCTGACGATATTGTTCAAGCTCCTTGTCATCAAAAGTAATGCGCATTTGGTTTTGTGCTACGACCTGTGCTATCTGAAGGCGAAACTTTTCTGTCCCATTGATAGCCAGATGGCTGCCGTACTTTTTCATGGCCACTTGCAAGATATCAAGTAAGGCTTCGCGCGATGTATCTGGCAGGACGATGAGCCGTTTGCCGTCATCACGAATGGTGGTTGATCCTGCTTTATAAGTGAGTGTGCCGATTTTGGTGATCGATTCCACTAAGCTATCTTTGTTCGGGCCATCAGTCGCTAAGGAAACCATCATTGCTTTTGTTTGGCCGATACCTGGTTGCCCCCTTGTTTGATCAACTCTTCTGGATCGCAAAACAGTCAATGCTTCAGAATTACCATTTTTGCAGCCTCGTTGAAAGCCAATCCAGCCACCCATTTGGGGCGCCGAGTTTTAGAATATTGATAGGATTTTTGGTAATGGCCTTGAATGACTGCTATCGTTGTCTTGAACTGCTGACGAGCGGTTGCATACAGCGCTTTTTTGGCTAATCTTCCAGCTTTGATACTTTTAATGATATTGCGCTTGAGTTTCGCTTCTCGTTTGGCGCGTTCAATATGTTGATCCCTTGT
>JADKHF010000040.1 GCA_016721865.1 Nitrosomonas sp.
TGCAAAATTTTGTAGTCGCGCCAGAAGCGGATTTTGAGGACGAATCCAGGTGCAGTTAGTGATAACTTTCCACTTCGCAATATCTAAAACCTGTTGCGCTAAGTCTATCAAAGTTAAGCAGTCGTTTTTTTAAGCGCGGCCTATCTTTGCAGATCCTCATTTGAGGCTATTTTTCTCGAGCGATTCATGACTTTTGTAATGGTTATTCTGATAACCTCTGCCCCAATTCCCATCCAATCCACAAATCGACCTGACCGTCCCTATCAATGACACTGTATTGACTGGTATTGATAACGACACGGCCTTTAAACTGGAACAAATGAGTGATTATTTCGCAGCCTGACATCCTGACAAGATGGTTTCAGTTAACACCCGACGGATGGTCATCTAACCGGTAACCATCTGCTTTAACATGACGTTTGGTCTTTTCTACCAAACACCCAGATCATGATTGGCATGTCCAATCTTTCAAATAGACTGCGCCCGGCAATCTGGAACTCACAGCCGTATGATGAACGATGCGATTCATGCGGGTATAGAAGATTCTCAGTGTCTCATAACGCGGATCGCGTAATATTTGCGCCATTATTGCCAGATCATGGCCTGACTTGATGGACTGATTCAGGAAGGTGGTTCCTCCTTTTTCTCGGAAGTCTTTTGGGAAATCACAACCCAGTAAGGTGCCGCCTGCCCATCGAGCATGAGATTCGGGAGCAGTTCTGTATAGGCACCTCTTCCTGCTTCCTTGCTTTTCGGTAGTACCGGGACGAGTCTCAATTTTTCATAAAGATCACCTTCATCAGATTGGATGGGTTCCTGGAATCTTCAGCATATTATCCGCATCTTGCGGCCTCCTTATAAGATTACCTGATCAATGCCCGTTTTTGCTTGATTTCCGCCGCTTAGGTTCAATAGGGCTTGCAACCTCAATAAGCTGTCCTGTTTAGCCTGCTGAGATATTTTTTCAACAACCGATCCAACCTGGACGTTTAACCGCCTCAATACCTAGCGCGCTTTATTGGCCAGATCATTAAAATCATTTAATTTCTTTGAGTCCTGCTCACCCGGCGCAAAAATCGGAAATACTGCAGACCCATTTACCAATGCCGCGCTCAGCGCTTTTCCTTGCCGGATTTTTGCCAAGGTGGATTCCAGGTGATGATCATCATCTCCGCAATAACGATTGGCTTATGGATACTTTCATTGCAAATCCTAGCTACTTTGGGCAAATTGCCTGAATCAAATGCAGCTATGACAGGATAATTCAGCCCCTGAGATAATGTATCTGCGGTGGCATAACCTTCAGCGATCACAATGGCAGGTGCAGCATCCAGTGCTGTGAGTCCCTGGCTCTCGCCACCAACGACATGAAAGTTATTCTCTTTCTTGCTACCCGCTGCAAAAAGCTTTGCACCACTCGGTTGTATCGTTTGCACACTCCATATTTGTCCATGAACATCTTGTGCGGCCAGCAACAAATCACCGGCTGTCAGCACGATACTGTCTGGATTTTCTTTTCGTAGTACTTTGACTTCCTGCCAGTTTTGACCAATTTTGATGATTGAATCGGTCGGCAAATCATCCGCATTCTGCGGCACAATTCTCAGATCACCTGGCCGGGCATGCTTCTCTTTCAAATAAGGATGCTCAGAATCGGCAACTGGTGCGATAGTCAGCAATTGTTGAATTGCATCAGCAACCTTATTTTGCTGTGCCTGTTGCTCAGCTTTTCTATTTTGCTGCTTGATAGCAGCTTGGGCGATCAGTTCGGCTTTCTGCTCATCCGTTAACGAATACCCTTGCCTTCCAGCGTGTCTCTATACCGGTTCGATTATTCTTGGAAATATCCGGCAGGATGCCCATCCAGATGCGCTACATAAAAACCTGATTTCTCACCCGACTTGTCGCCCTCAACTTTAATTCTGTGTGTGCCGCCATCCATCACCGGATGATTACCATCAACCCGACAACCTTGAGCACGCAGCAATTCAGCAAATTCCACGTGAACGGCCTTTTCATGTTCATTTTGTTCTGCGGCGACATCGATGAGTGCAGGCAGATTGGTTAAATCTTGCGCTTCTTGTTTAGATTCACAGTCTTTCACCCATTGGAAAGTTTGATCATCACGCTGCATAGTCACGCCCCAGAATTGTGGCTCCGTGTTTATTGAATCAGCGGATACTATAGACTCAATACCATTTTCATCGGTTTGAATGACGTTACCCTGCACTTGGGTGCGTCCATTCCAGTCAGCCGGAATGCTAAAGCCCAGTTTGTCTGAAGATACTTCTTCAAATTCCAGATTATCAATGCCACCATTTCTCAAAAATTTGAGTGCCTCGGCAACCAAAACGATGGCATCCTGATCCTTTTTTGGCATAGCTTGTGTCAGATCATTAAACCGTTGGATATTGTGGGATGCGATGGTGGCCAGATCAGGTGAGAGATTGTGTAAATAGCTGGCGGTATTTTGCTTGATTTGATCCATCTTGATTGCCTCCTGTGTATCAACTTCCTGTACCATTTCCTGTTGTTGTGACAATGCCAGTACATAATCCTGGATTTTTTCCGCATCAGCAGCGGCACGAAATATTTCTGTCGGATCTTCCTGCAGCGCTTTGATCCATGAATTCACATAAGCCACATGCTGCCCCGGATCATGACCGATACCCAATTCACCACTGAGCAGCATGCTGGCAATCTCGGCGCGTAATTCTTCGCGGCCGTAACCTTCGCTTCCGAATGGATGCGATAGATCACGATTGAGCCGCAATTCATGACCGGTCCAGTGGCCCAGTTCATGCAGGGCGGTTGCGTAATAGCGATCGGGGTTGGAAACTGGTGCTTATGGGGTAAGTGGATACTGTCGGTTGATGGCCGGTAAAATGCGCGATCAGCTTCACCATGATGGATCACGGCATGGGATGCTTGTAAGATGTGCTCAGCACGCTCCAGTGGATCCCAGTCAGGAGCTTTAATGCTGAGTTCTGGCAGATTATCCATCTGCTGCGCATTAAATACGGCGGCATAAAACACCCTGGGGCGCTCTAGTCTCACCTGTTCTTTAATGGGATGACCTTCATTATTGAGTACAGGATTACTGCTGTCATCTTTTTTAATGTGCTCATCAGTAAATTTCCAGTATTGCACGAGCGTGCTTTTTCGCCTTTACGCACCTGTGCCCCAGGCTTACCGCTTGCTTGTACGTCAACCAACGCGGATCCGTATACGCAAGACTCATCAGGTTCAGACTATTAATGCCCCGGTAGCGCTTACCCGTAGTGGGATTGACAGGTAATGCGGCCAGCAGATCACCGGGTTCCCACGGCTTTTGCCAGGGGGCAACACCTTTTTTAAGTTGCTCAATCAGATTCTCGGCGACTTGTTCATGAAAAGCCTTCTTAGCCTCTTTCATCTTCAACCTCCGCTGTATGATCAATCGTGCTATCCAGCGCATCTTGTTCACTCAAGGCATCTTCCGTGAATGCGCCTAGTCTTTCAGCCTCTAAGGGATCAAATTCAGCCTGGAAGCCCGGTATTTCTGCATCGAGTAGCTTTTCCTGAATGATTTCTGTTATGTCAGGATTATCGGTTTCAACATCAATCGGTGGTCTATGCATGGCTTTGACTCCTATTAATTTTTGATTAATGACTCCAGGTAAAAACTGGACGAACAACTTGCTTAATCTGATCACGCGCAATCAGTCCGAAATAGCGCGCATCAAAGGATTGGGGGTTCACATCGGATAGCAGTAGGTATTCAGCATCATTCAGCACAGTTTGAAGCCGGTATTGCGGCAATGGTTGACCCTCAGCATCGGCTGTTAGCTGAGCACTGTTGGGTAAATGTTCACCATTCACAAAGATGCCAGCCTGATCGATGGAAACCGTATCTCCGGATTGTGCAAACACTCGTTTCAGCAACAAACCATAACCGCCAGGGCAATTCCCTTGATTGATGTAGGATCTATCCCTGGCCATATCAAAAACCGCACTCTGTGGTGGGCAGAAAGCGACATAAGCGCCGCTTACAATCGGTTCATCAACCACTTTATAAAAACCTACTGGCAAGCTGGGTGTGGTATTGATATAAATCCCGCTGATTCGTGCACCAATACTCAGTACAAATAGGCCGGCGCTCATGGTCAGAATCAAAACAATCATGATTTTGATATTTTTTTTCATGAAGTTGACTTTCATGCGTTCGAGGTATCTCACAATCCGGTTAATTTATCGCTAAAGCTTGGGGGATTGACCTGTGCCCGTGCAGTAAATGTTTCATCCTGGAAATACAAAGGCTGCGTGCCATAGATGGCTGGGAAACCGGCCACATAAATAATCATGTCGCCTGGCTTGGTGATTTTGCCTTCAGCATCTTTCATCGGGCCGGGCAGTCGCATACATTCATCCGGCGTTAATAACGCGCGTTGCGTCTCCTGTAGGGTACGTGTCACATGTCCATGCATCATCGATGATCGGCGGCCACTGGTGGTAATCTGCTCTTTGATGACCGTGGTTTGCCCGGTCAGCTTGGATAAGTGCTCCGCTGTTTCAATCCGGTTAGGTGCAAACGCGGTCTGGATATGGCAGTTGGAAGTAATCGCTTCATCATGCCCGTAGCCGGTTTCACGGCTTTTAAGCTGATTCAAATCCTGGCAGATCAGATAGGCTTTCATGCCGTAGCCTGCGATAAACGCGAGGGATTCCTGAAAGATTTCAAGTTTTCCAAGACTTGGGAATTCATCGAGCATCAATAGCAGCTTGTGTTTGTAATGCGCGCTGGGTTGACCGTCTTTAAACGTAATTCTATCGGCCAGTTTTCGGATGATCATATTGATCAGAATGCGGATTAAAGGGCGCAACCGCGATTTATCATTGGGGTGTGACACAATGTATAAGCTGACGGGACTCTCATGGTGCATGAGGTCGCGGATCTTAAAATCGGAATCACTGATATTGTTGGCAACGATCGGATCGCGATACAAGGATAGATAGGATTTTGCTGTTGACAACACGGAACCCGCTTCTTCTTCCGGGCGATCCAGCATATCGCGTGCACTGGCTGCAATCACTGGATGACTTTTGCCATCCAGATAATCCTGCATGGCCATTTCCATCCACAATTCTCTGATATCGCGATCAGGATCAGACAGCATGGAATCTACTGTGGATAATGTGGCAGGGGATCCTTCTCGCTCTGATTTATACAAAGCATGCAAAATGACACCTACCAGCAATGCCTGGCTGGTTTTCTGCCAATGCGTTTGTAATCCCTTGCCATCCGGATCAACGATTAAGGTGGTCAGGTTTTGAACATCGGCCACTTCCATGCCGCTGCCAATCTGGATTTCATCCAGCGGATTCCAATGCGCGCTGCTGGTTGATGCCGGATCAAAGCGCAGCACCTTGTTTTTGGCATGCTGCTTTCTCCAACCGGAAGTGAGTGCCCATAACTCACCTTTAAGATCAGTAATGACCGCGCTCTGAGTCCAGGAAAGCAAAGTGGGTATCACTAGACTCACGCCCTTGCCTGAGCGGGTCGGGGCATAACACAACACATGTTCCGGGCCGCTGTGTTTCAGATAGTGGGTTTTGCCGGAATTATCCTGCCAACCACCGACATAAACCGCATCGTTTTTGTGACTCTTGTGATTCTTGCCTGTTGAAAGCAGTCCTGCGGTTACAATGTCCTGCTTATTTGCCCATCTGGCCGAGCCATGTAACCCCTGATTGGTTCTGGATGAATTGGCCAGCACCATTTTAATAACCAGAACGAGTATCAAACCGATGCTGGAAAATAAAATACCAAAACCTGCCGCCAGATCGAAGATGCCCGAGTACTCGCCATACCATTTATTTGCCCATAGCAGAATTGCCCAGGGTTCATAGATGTTAAAAAAGTGCATGCCTAATTGCGGCTGATAGTTGAATTGGTGGGCAAAATACTGGGTGGCGACTTGGAATCCGCCAACAAGACAGACAATGGATAATGAGCGAACGATAATCTTGTCTTTTTTGATATTTCTGCTGTCTTTAGAACTCAGATTGATGTTATTCATCAGAGGCTCCTTCTGGTGATGGAGGTGGTGGATCGTTTTTGACCTGCCGATTGCTCTCTACCTAAAGCATGCTGTTTCATTAACTGCTGACGGTATTGTTCAAGCGGCTTGTCATCAAAAGTCACGCGCATTTGGTTTTGTGCTGCAACCTGTGCTATCTGAAGGCGAAACGATTCTGTCCCATTGATCGCCAGGTGGCTGCCGTACTTCTTCATGGCCACTTGTAAAATATCCACCAATGCATCTTGTGTTGTATCCGACAACACGATTAATCGCTTGCCGTCATCGCGGATGGTGGTTGATCCTGCTTTATAAGTGACTGTGCCGATTTTGGTGATCGATTCAACAGAACTGTCTTTAATAAAGCCATCCTTGAAGTAGCCATTAGATTTATCATTGCTTGGCTTGGCCGATACCTGGTTGCCCTTAAATTGACCGATTCTTCTGGATCGCAAAACAGCCAATGCTTGCGTCTTACCACGCTTGGCCTCAAATGCTAGCCAATCCAGCCACCCCATTCTGGAATGACGGGCTTTAGAACTTTGATAGGCTTTCTGGTAATCGCTTTTAATGACTTCGATCGTTGTTTTGAATTGCTGATGAGCGGTTGCGTATAGCGCTTTTTTAGCCAATCTCCCAGCTTTGATGCTTTTAATGATGTTGCGCTTGAGTTTGGCTTCTCGTTTGGCGCGTTCAATGAGTTGATCTCTGCTTTGTCGCAATATTGCCCACTGGCTTGAACGCTGTCTGACGCTATTCGCTTGCTCTTGCTGGTATCGCGCATAAAGCTTTGAAGTATCGATTCGATTCTGCAATGGTCTTGGCTGGTATTGTTTAGTGTTCTGTTGTGACGATTGTGTAGAATGTTCATTCTGTACAAAAGCACCCAGTCTTTGAGTTAAATTCCCTTTGGATAAAGAGCGATCAACTGAACTGGCTTTAACGGCCACGCCATTGTTGGCGACCAATACAAACCCGTTGCCACGCTCCTTGATTTCAAGGCCATGTCTAGCTAGAACCTGATGTAAATCCTGCCAGTTGTCCGCACCTTTGATTTCAGTCAGTGCACTCGCGCTTAATCCAGCCCAGCAAGCTCTCAACACCGGTTCTGGTTTCGATTTCTTGCGCCACTCTGGAGGCTTTATCACTCACGGCTTCATGATTAACTTTTGTTAAGCCATATTCTTGTTCGATTTGCTCACAAAGCTTCGCTACTTTCTTGTAATCATAGTAAGGATTGTGGATTGTTAAGTTTCTAGGATGTATCTTGTTGATTGCAATATGCATGTGCAGGTTATTGGTATCATCGTGGACTACGCTGATGCGTTGATGACCATTAAAACCCAAGACATCGCAAAATCGCTCTTCAATGGCATTCAGATCAACAAATGGCAAACGTTCTCCTTCAGGAAAACTCAATACAAGATGGCAGGTTTTGTCTGATTTGGCGCGTGTATTCATTTCCTGCGTGTTCTGGATTTCAAGTAAGCCAGCCGTTAGATCGTCTGTATAGCAGTTTGATACCTTGATCTGGCTGACACGTTCACTCTTGTCTTGAGGATCGGTCAGATACTGTATCAGCGCAGAGTAATTGCTTTTGCGCACTGATTTGATGGGTATGATTTTAGCGATCATCGTATTTAAGCTGCTTAAGTAAAAAGGACTATTCCGAAAGTTATTTTTAAGCTTCATAATGACATCCAGCATCGTGCTTTGGGTGTTTCGGATACTGTCCAAGGTTAAATGCAACTGCGATTTGCCAATCAATTTTGTGCGCTTGTCGTTGGTGAGCCAAAGTTTGATTAATCCACCCAATCTTCCCAGATCGCCGTTAATTTTTAACAAGCTATCCACCTGCCTACTATCAACAATACTGGGGACTTGATAACCCAGACCCAGATTGCGCAGGTACTCGGCAACGGTTAAACCGGCGTCCGTTGCTTTACTCTTTATTTCAGCTTCCTCGATTGGCAAAACGGGAACCCTGAGCTTCTTATCTCTTCTTTCTTTTTTGATTGTCTTGGGGTTCTTTTGGTCAATCATTTCAGTTTTCCTCGAAGAGCAAGATCAACATTGAGCACACTGTGCGAATAAGTTGGAGTGGAAGATAGCCATCTCCACATATCTTGCCCGGTTATGTAAGTTTTAAGAAATATACTAACACTATAATCGATGTTTGCAAATAGTTTATTTTCGTTATATCATAATTTCAAACAGTATAAAAATACTTGAAAGAAGCTTTATTCAACTAAATAACAGTCACTTGGAAACGAAAAGAAAGCATAAGCAATTAATGGATACTTAAAGCAACATAAAGAAACAGAAAGGAAATCAAAGAAAAAAAAAAAAGCTGTTTGGACGCCAGATAAATATTTTGTAAAAATTGCGTGATGACTAAATCCTTATCAGATCGAATCGCACTTTATGCGGATAAAAAAAAAAGTACCGGTAAGCAATTTTTACCGGCGTTCATCGCGTTGAAACCGGAAATTGAACAAGCACTCAAGGATGGTTGGACGATTCGGCAGATCTGGAACATTTTGCACCAGGAAGAAAAAATCAAATGTTCTTATCAATGGTTCAGGACTTTGGTCAATCGACATATCGGTGAGGACAGAAAGCAGCATCCGCGCATTGATCAAGGAAAGTCAGCTGGAAATGGTCATGAAGGATTTCGTTTTAATTCTGCAACTGAAAAGAGGAGTTGGTCTGATGGCTAAAATACATATGATTTTGCAAGGGAAGGGCGGAGTAGGCAAATCGTTCATATCATCCACGCTAGCACAACATAAGTTTGCCAAAGGCGGCAATCCATTATGCATTGATACAGATCCGGTTAATGCCACTTTTTATGGATTTAAAAAGCTCAATGTTAAGCAGATTAATGTAATGAACAATGATGAGATTGATCCGAGAAAGTTTGATGATTTGATTGAATTGATAGCTAAAGCAGACAATGACGTCATTATTGATAATGGCGCCAGCACCTTTGTACCGATGTCACATTATCTCATCAGCAACCAGATACCTGCCTTACTTCTGGATATGGGACATGAGTTGGTTGTGCATACTGTCATCACAGGCAGTCAGGCTTTGTTGGATACATTGAATGGTTTTGTGCATCTGATTAAGCAGTTTCCCAAAGAAGCACTGTTTGTTGTCTGGTTAAATCCCTATTGGGGCGAGATCACCATGAATGGCAAGCAGTTTGAGGAAATGAAAGCGTATGTGGATAACAAAGCGCGAGTATCCGCCATTATCCGAATCCCGCACTACAAGCCTGAGACTTTCGGCAAAGATTTGAGTGAGATTCTGCAATCTAAATTCACCTTTGATGAAGCGCTGAAGAATAATTCTTTGCCGGTGATGGTACGCCAACGATTAACGATTATCCGCAGGCAGCTCTTCACCAACATTGAAAATGTGGCTGCGGTTCTAACATGAGTGCCGACAAATTAGATGCGCTCATTGAACGAGTAGCATCTGAACACGGCATTGTTCTGTCGCAGGATGATCCGGTATTGATGATGCATACCCTCAACGAAGTGCTGCTGGAACAAAAGAAAGAAGCCCATGCTGAGCTGTTAAGCAATTACCAAGCGATATTGGAAGAAAACTTTAATCGGTGGTGGGAATTTCCGACCAAGAAATCCAATGCCATTATCAGTGCATCCGTGGGTAACACGCAATTAACACGAGACCAATTCCTGGAAGCTGTATTCAGCTGATTGATGAAAAGATAAAAAGTGGAAGGGTCAGGAGATTTATGAGCTGACCAGAATTTCCAGGCAGGCGGCTATTATCAATTTACTGTCTGCCGTTCTGGTATTAGTTTCGGTGGTATTGGTCTTTGTAATTTTGAGCTAGAAACAAAATTTTTACATCAATTTAAGAAAATAACATGCCCTGAGAAAACTTTTACTGACAGCAACACAGATGACCAGCGCAAACTACGTAACCATTAAAAAATTCTGTGAGGAAACAGGCTATACACCGGAAGCGATAAGCTCTAAAATTTATCGTGGCGATTGGTTATGCGGTAAAGAATTTACCAAAGCGCCGGATGGTAGAATTTTAATCAGCATCAGCGGGTATCACAAATGGGCAGAAACAAATATCCAGGCGTCACAGCGGGTAGCGCAACATCGATTGCCATCAGCTTCTACTATCGAGGACAAAAATGCCGCGAACGGATCAGGTTGCAGCCCACTCCTCTAACCTAAAACGAGCCGCTAATCACCGTGCTGCTATTTTGTTGGCCATAGAGAACGGTACTTTTGATTATTCTGTGACATTCCCGAATTCAAAGAATGTTCATAAATTCTCGCCCACACAATACACCGTTAGAACTTATCTCGCAGAATGGTTGGCAAATAAAGAACCAACGATCAAAGCAAGCACACAAGAGATTATAGAAAAATCATACACAATCTAGTGATACCTCTATTTGGTGAAATGACGCTACACATGCTAACTCGTGCAGATGTGCGTAATTGGGTGGCTAGTATGGATTGCTCGAATAAAGGATTATTAACATTTTGAGTCCACTACGCCGCCCTACAAGACGCTCAACATGATGACCTGATACCGGTTAATCCGTTGTTTGGATGGACGTACAAGCGCAATGAACCGCCAAAAGAAAAGACATACGTTGACCCATTTAATGCAGAAGAGCAAGCGGCAATAATCAACAAAGCCGCTGCAGGATCAATAAAAACCAATGCATTGTGTTTTTGGACTGGGATGAGGACTTCAGAACTATCGCCTTAGAATGGACAGATGTTGATTGGAAACGGAAGAAAATAAAGATTAACAAGGCGCATACCTACGCCGCCAAGTGAGAATCAACCAAACAAAATCAAGCAATCGGAAATAGACAGCCTCCACATGTGGAGGCTGCACTGATCAATCAAAAGCTGCATACCCTATTACAAGGCGGGAAAGTGTTCTTAAATCCGCACCAGCAAACAATGGACTGGCGATCAACAAATCGGGAAAGGATTCTGGATTCCATTATTGAAAAAAGCCGGAGTGCGTTACAGAAATCCGTATCAAACACGTCGCACATTTGCATCAATGATGTTGTCTTTGATGCGAGAATATAGCTTGGGGTATCTCTGCGCAAATGGGTCATTCTAATGTGTTAAGTACAGCTAAAACATATGCTCGCTGGATTAACAATAATGAGCAACATGGGGCAAAGGCGGCCGAAATGTACGGACGGCTATTTGGGGCAACATTGATAAATAGGTCATTGATTTGATACTATAATAATGGCGGAGAAGGCGGGATTCGAACCGGCAGTACAGTCTAAGAGGCCGTACACACGCCCGGGCGTGCACCTTAAGCCGCTCAGTCACTTCTCCGATCTGCCTGTCGATAGGGGCAAAGAATAAACCGAATATTGTTTCGGGCAAATTTGTTTTATT
>JADKHF010000041.1 GCA_016721865.1 Nitrosomonas sp.
GGCGTATTTGTCGGAAACGTATTTGACGAACAGCAGGACGAGGACGTAATCCTTGTACTGGCTGGCATCCATGCCGCCGCGCAGTTCGTCGCAGGATTTCCAGAGGGAGGAATAGAGTTCGGATTTCTTCAGGGCCATAAATTCTTATTGTTTGAAATGCGCTGATTACCTGTGATACGGGTAGTCGGATGAAATGGCAAGTGACGTATTCGTCAGAAGATTTGCTGTCTTCCCGCCGCAATTATCGCCCAGATATAACACAAATGCTTTCAGGACAGCGCTTTGGATAAAAAATAAATTCCAATTTTTTCTTGACATTCTAACTCATCCACAGATTTAACAAAATAAAGAGATTACTTTGAATAACTTTTTGCCAGGAAGATAATTGTCCCATAACTATATGATAAATCGCACATAACTAATGTGTTAAGTTATTAGGCAGTCAAGAAAAAATGCTTATAAATTTATAAGTTAACCGTTCAAAAAAGATGTTTATGCACAAAGTTATCCACAGAAATTGTGGGTAACCAAAATTACGCTTACCAAATAGAGTGATATCGTATTTATTGAAAGTTTTTCTAAACAAAGCCAGCTAATTAATTCACTCATTCTTCTATATTCTTATAATAATTTCTTATATTATCCTCTTCTTTATTTGTTCATTTTCAGTATTCCGGGTAGGGTGAGTAGGCTTTCCAGCAAGCTGCCGGATTAAAGCAATCGTAGCGAGCAAAGCGGGAGAGTGAGTGCGGATTTTATTATTTGCTCGAGGAAGCTCAATTCCATAGTGTAAGTAACAATATTATTGTACTATTTCTATTAGAGTATTTATTGGCTATAGACAAGGGATATGCTGTGAGAATTATTACTTTGCTTTTAATTGTTTCTGGCTTATTGGGTTTTCTTACTGCATGCGCACAGACGAATCGTATTCCGACAGATACACCGGAAGCTATTTTGAAGGCTAATACTCGTTGTGAACATGAAGCGCTGGCTAAACATTATGAAGATGCTGCCAGAGAAATGCAGTCAAAGGTAAAAGAACATAAGAAAATGCTTGAATCCTATGGCGTGGTTACTTTTAACTATGGACAAGAGGGGCTGGCGTTGCAATCCTATAGTCAAAGCTTAATTAACGCATACGAACAAGCTGCAAAAGCTAATATGGATATGGCGAATGTTCACCGAGCCATGGCCGAAGCGATTAAAGCAGCAGAGAAGATTTAACCCGGATATTGCATGAATTGCACACGCCCTCATTTGTCTCTTGATTCCACAAGGGATTTGTCTCAGTCAGGTGTATGAATAACTACACCGCTTCTTCGAAAAATCTCTTGTGAAACCAATATCATGCGTGATCATCGTGCGAATTCATGCAATATCCGGGTTAAGTCGCAGAGACAGGGATTAATTCTGGGTAGATTAAAGTAATGGTGTGGCAACGCGGGACATAATGTTTATCTTCCCGCGCTGGCCGCCTAATAACCACTAATAGGTCTCGACAGTCACCTTAACGGGTACTGAATTGGACACCACATCAAACACCGGTGAGAATTTGGTTAACTCCTGCAGGGTGGTCGGCGCCGCCTGGGATTTGACCCGTATTTTGACGCGGATTTCCTGATACCCCTTGCGTACGTCTTTTGAAAGATTGAGGAATCCACGTAAGTCAAGATCACCTTCAAGTTCGGAATCAACGGCTTCAATTTTGAGACCGCGTGAAGCAGCATGGTAGACCATGGTAGTCGTCATGCAGGCAATTAATGCATGGAGGACAAATTCAACCGGATTGGCCCCGTTATCCTGGCCGAGCAGCACAGGTGGCTCGTCAGCATCGAGAACAAAGGGGATGGTACGGGTAGTATCTTCTGCACGGCATCCGTAAAATCCCTGGATAGTCGATTGATTATGACCGCCGGTGAACCAGCGATTACGCGCACGAAACCTGAATTTTGCCAGTTCATTATCATTCTTGACCGCTTCGATCGTCTCAAACAGCGAATTGACATTCACGCCATTGGTGTTAGCGGTTGCAGTAGTGTCTTGGGTCATGATGATTCTCCTTTGTAAAATAAGTTACGTGATACATTGATTCAGTCACAATTGATTCAGTCACCTATTGAATATTGAACAGTGATGACGTAAGGTGAATAATAGAATCCAGAGTCCAGTTCGATAAGATGCTGATGTGCCATAAACAGGTCATTCATGCCACGAATGCGGAGATTGTATGAGCAGTTCTGATCCTATGCCGATTGAAGTATTGGTAGTAGCCATTCCTGAGACTGCAGGTTCCGCACTTTACGGCATGATCGATATCCTCTGGCGACAGGAACACTCTGGCAAAGTTTGGTGCGTGCCGAACCGCAGAAAAAGTTATTCAACGTGCGGGTGATTGGATTTTCGCGCGAACCTTTTCGCTGCGAGAATGGCATTCCCGTAATTCCGGATGTATCACTTACCGAAGATCCCACGGCAAATATCCTGATTCTTCCTGAGCTTTGGCTCGGTCCCGATGAAGTATTCAAAGGACGTTACCCTGAAATCATGGAATGGATTCGCAGGCAATACCGGCAAGGTGCAATGATTTATGCGGCGTGCACAGGCGTGATTATGCTGGCAGAAACAGGTTTACTCGACGGTCGTGAGGCGACTTCTCACTGGGGGTACCAGGATCTGTTCAGAAAGCAGTATCCGAAAGTGCACTACTGCCCAGAACCTAATCTGGTGTTTGCTGACCCGGCCGGGCGTATCGTGACCGCAGGCGGCACTACTTCATGGCACGATTTAGCGATTCACATCATCTCACGGCATGCCAATCCCGGAGAAGCATTGCGTATTGCCAAAGTGTATCTTTTAAAGCTGCATGGTGAAGGACAGCTTCCTTATGCCAGTCTAGTCCGAAACGATCCTCATGCTGACTCAGTCGTACGCTCCTGCCAGGAATGGTTGCGCGAGCATTTCATGAAGACGGATGCAATTTCACATGTCGTTGCACTTGCGAAAATACCTGAACGCACATTGAAGCGCCGTTTCAAGACAGCAACAGGGTTATCACTCATCGAATATTTACAAAATATCCGTGTAGAGCATGCAAAAGCATTGCTGGAGCATACTGAGACACCCGTAGATGAGATCAGTGTCGCTGCGGGGTATGAGGACGCTTCGTTCTTCCGGCGCTTATTCAAGCGCAGCACGGGTTTGACGCCGAGCCAATACCGGCGAATGTTCCAGCCACTAATGAGCACGTAATATACACATTTATTTTTTGCTGGATGGCCTCGTTTTGCAACCATCCGCAGCAATAGGCCCACTATAAACAACCACCGGTTTTTAGCCGGTGGTTGTTTATTTCAATTGATTCGACAGATCCTATTTTTTACGAAATATTTGATCCAGATCAATACTCTCGGTATTTAAACTTTATCTTATGCGAGATATGCCGTAGCCTTAAAAATTCAATAAATGAAGGATGGATAGCACCATGAGGGTAAATTTACCAGTTTCAATACAGAATATCCGATCGGAGATGACACGTTAATATTATCTACGACAGACACAAAGGGACGTATTACGTATATAAATCAGACATTCATTGAAGTAAGTGGATTCTCTGAAGATGAACTGATTGGTAAGGCGCATAATATTGTGCGTCATCCTGATATGCCCCCTGAAGCATTTAGTGACTTATGGAAAACTCTTCAAGCTGGTAAGCCCTGGACTGGTTTAGTTAAAAACCGCCGTAAGAATGGTGATTTTTACTGGGTTCTTGGCAATGCTACCCCATTAATTGAAAATGGAAATGTAGTCGGTTACTTATCAGTACGTACCAAACCATCGCGTCAATTAGTTGAAATAGCGGAACCAATTTATCATCAGATTCTTGATGGCAAGGCTAAAAACCTCAAGATAGAAAATGGGAGTATTGTTCGCACCGATTTTTAGAAAGATTGCCGCAATTTTCCAAATGACTTTGGGGAAACGTATTGCAATGTACTTATCCTTGCCAACGCTACTGTTATTGAGCGCGGCAGGTGCTGGCTGGTGGGGGTTAACGCAAGCAACGATAATTCCATGGCTCAGTAACTTCATTGCGGTTACCGGAATTGGTGGTGTTTTGTTAATGTGCATAGTTGGATTCCTCATAAGACAAAATACGGTAAAACCTTTGAATAAAGCAATTGAGATATCCAATACACTCGCTGCCGGAGACCTGCAAACTAAAATCATAAATGAGTATTCAGATGAGTTTGGGGTATTGATTAAATCACTCATTCAAATGGGTATCAACCTCAGAGCGACAGTCTCAGATGTTCGCAACAGTGCTGAATCAGTACGCCAAGCATCCAGTGAAATAGCCAGTGGCAATCTGGATTTATCACAGCGTACAGAAGAACAAGCCTCATCACTTGAAGAAACAGCATCCAGTATGGAACAACTTACTTCTACAGTAAAACAGAATGCTGACAATGCCAGGCAAGCTGATCAACTCGCGACAAGTGCAAGTAGTATTGCAATGAAGGGCGGTCAGATGATGAATAATGTGGTTCATACCATGTCTTCAATTAGTGATAGCTCAAATAAAATTGCAAGCATTATCAGCGTAATTGATGGCATTGCTTTTCAAACCAATATCCTTGCATTGAACGCCGCTGTAGAAGCTGCCCGTGCTGGGGAGCAAGGTCGAGGTTTTGCTGTTGTTGCTACAGAGGTTAGAAATCTGGCTCAGCGAAGCTCAGCTGCGGCTAAGGAAATAAAAGGTCTTATTGATGACTCGGTAGAGAAAGTTGAGAATGGAACCAGGCTGGTAAGTGAAGCAGGCAGAACTATGGAAGAAATAGTTGCTTCGATAAAAAATGTTGCTGACATTATGTCAGAAATTACAGCAGCTTCTCAAGAACAGAGTTCGGGTATTGAACAGGTCAATCAGGCAGTAACACAAATGGATGAAGTTACGCAACAGAACGCTGCACTGGTAGAGGAAGCTGCAGCATCTGCAGAATCCCTGGAAAATCAAGCTAAGGATCTGGCCGGTGCAATTTCGATTTTCAAAGTAGGTCAGAGTATAAAAAATACAGAGACAATTGAGCCTCTTTCCAAAAAGAGGCAGATTAACAGGAGAAGCATGATAATTTCTCCTATTAGAGAAAGAAGGCAAGAAAATAAAAAGTTGTTAATAGTAAAGGGAAGATTGGAATGAATTCTAGTAACGAATCATTGTAATCACATATTCTCCCAGGATTTTAATTAGTCGGCCCTGAATAAGTATCAAACAACAAAGTAAACCTTAGATCCAAGGCGGATCGTTGGTTCTCACGCACATGCTACTATTGGGCCCTCTAAAAATCCAGATTCCGTCACAGCACTTTGTTACTTACAAAAAATGTTTCCTTACCTATCAGTTATATGCTGCGTCACCATTTTTTGCTCGCGCCTCGTTCTGTTTAGAACTTTGAATTTTTAGAGGCATCCTTAACAAAATTATTGCGAGTAGCGTAAAGAATTTCAGCTTCTCGTCTTGCCTCCATCTTATTTTGCCATTTGGATGGCCCCCTCACGGAGGAATTTAGATCAAATAATCAATGACTATTGATACTGCGCTGTCGTGTTAAGCTGTTTTAATTTTCTTGACAGGCACTGCTGCATCTATTCGCTCTATTACCTCGAATTTACGTGTGTCCATGTCGGTGAATCCGGTGAGGATTTGCAAGTGAGGTACTAAATCCGGCACTTTTTCTTTGATAATATCATGAGCAAATTTACTGAGAAATAATGCCTTCTCTTTGGCTAAATGGTATTCAGGACCGGCTTCATCCCTGTATGCCGCAGATGTCAGCAAAACGATGCCATTGGGATCAACGCGGCCATCATCAATGTTTCCTTTCAGGAGTCTTGCCGCCGTTTCGATCGCAACAGACAGGTTCGGATCAAAAGGCCCTACGATAAACGCGGTATTAATTGCATGCAGCCAGTCAAAACCGCGTCCAACACCCAATACCCATTCTTTATGCTCAGCTTCTTCAATGGGTCTGTTGGATTGACGGATTTCAGCAATATGTCTGATATTGCCGCGAACCAGCGGGATCAAATCTCGCACAATTCTTTCAGGCATTGAGGATAAAGCGAATATAGCATTTCTTCCAGCTCCAGTTGGGAAGATTGCTTAATTTTTGCCAAATCGACTACTGAATGATCATCTTCACCGTGCAGAATCAAGGCATCAAGATCCGTTTCAATGCCGCAAACAATTGGAACCACAGCGCCTTTACCATAAACACGTATAAATTGGTCTTTCAGTTTTACCGCTGCATCCTTAGCAGCATTAGTATCATAGTTAAATCCTCTGCATCCGCGATGCGTATCGCCGCGAGCATAATGGTAAGTTACAAAAACCAAACAGTGTCTGCCGCGACTGATTGAATACTGAACCCATTGTTCAATTATGACCTGAAAAAACGGCCAACCCAAATCAAACTTACCACCAAGATTGCGAAACGGCTGAATGATTCCAAGTGCAGTCTGTGTCATAACCGGCAAATGTAATCTGCCATCCATACACTTAAGTGCTGCTATTTCAGTCGGATGTTCACCTCTGTATCTGCGACGTTCTGAAGACAAATCCATAAATGCACGCGAATGCCGTTCATTTAAATCAAGCAGAAAATCGATACCAGTAGTGCGAGTATTACTCATATTTTCTCTCCAATTCAGTGATCAAAAATAAGGTTATCATGGTGTTTTTGTTATCAATCTCGATAACCACGCTTCCGAAGCAACTTGATTGATATTAAGGATGTAATCAGGATAAAGACCGAACCACAATATTAACAGAGCAGGAATCAACAGCAAAATCATTTCACGCGGCTGTAAATCAATTGCCTGATTAACATAGCCATGAACAATAGGCCCAAAAAATGTTTTTCGCGTGAAAGAAAGCATGTAAGCGGCACCGAGAATTGCACCGGATAGGGCAGCCACACCCAATACAGAATGTGTGCCTAATGCGCCAACAATCATAAGCAACTCCGCGGGGAAGCCACTTGTGCCAGGCACACCGATACTGGCAAGTGCAAACAGAAAATAAAAGCACGTCAGTTTTGGCATAACCTTGGCAAGGCCGCCCAAGTGAACAGCTTCGGTACTTCCAAAGCGGTGCTGTATAAAGCCTGCAATCAACATCAGCGAACTGGCGACAAAAGTGAAATTAATCAATTGAAAAACCGCGCCCTGAAATCCTTGCATGTTAAGTGAGGCAATACCAACCATCACCAATCCAACGTGACTGACGCTGGCATAGGCCAGCAACCGTCGCAGATTCGTTTGTTGAAGGGCAATCAGGGCACCGTAGATCAGTGTAAAAGCACCGATCACGCTTAAAACCCAGCTGAACTCGACCGCAGCGACAGGCGCCAGCGGCATGGTAAAACGCAGAATGCCATAAACACCGAGCTTCAAACCCACCAGGATGGCGACAACATGCGCCGGTCCTTCCATGGCGACGGTCGGAAGCCAGGTATGCAGTGGAACCAAAGGTGACTTGACTGCAAAGCCAAACAACAGCAAGAGGAAAACCAGTGTTTGCAAATCATGCGGCAGTGGGGTCGTTAGTAAAACAGGCAAACTGAAAGATAAATCATTGGGTATTTGACCGCCTGCTTGTATTGCATGGTTGGTCGCCAGCACGATGATTGCGAGCAGCAACGTGACGCCGCCGGCTAACATAAACAATGTGTACTTCATGGCGGCGCTACGGCGTTGCGAACCAATACCCCACAATCCAATTAAGAAGAAGAATGGCGGCAAGGTCAGTTCCCAGAACAGGAAAAACAGCACAGTATCGAGCGCGCAATAGATTCCAATGCTGACACCTTCCAGCGCCAGCAACAATGAAAAGTGAAAGCGCGAAGAGTGGGAAATTGCGTTCCATGAAGCCAGCATGGTGATAATCGTTACTATTGCCGTCATGGGCAAAAATAACACCGAGATACCATCAACGCCAACCAGATACTCAATATTCAAGATTGGGATCCAGGGATGACGTTCAACCAATTGAAAATCGCTTTTATCTGCATCAAATAGGAGCAGTGCAAAGATCGTCAGCAACAATGTAAATAAGGCTATAAAAAAAGCAACTTGCTTAGAAATGTCGCTATTGCGAATGGAGCCAGCCAGAACAGCACCCAATAAAGGGATAACAATAATAAGGCTCAGCAATGGAAAATTGGCTTCAATCATCCTAATGATCCTTTGAAGTAATAGACTGCGTTATCGGTGCATCCGGATGGGCGGCTCCCATGCTGGAGAAAGAACCATGGATGGATTCGAGATTCTGATCGATGATATGCAACCAAGGCGAGGTATTTACACCGGTTGCAATCAGTAAACCGCAAATCACGATGGCAATGATCCATTCGTTTCTGGGTGATGGTTGCGAACTGGTATGATGCGTGTAAGTAAATGCTCCCTGAAAACGTTTCGGCGCGGCAATAAATATTTGCTGAAAGGCGCGCAGCAACAGCCCGACTGCCAAAACGTTTCCAAACAGAATCGCGATGGCGACGAACCACCCCTGGCCTTTTATCGTGCCTTCAAGTAACAGATGAATGCCGTCAAAACCCGGTGTTCCTGGCATAACCATGGTACTCAGGGCGCAAATCACGAATAAGAAAGCTATCGCCGTGTTGGTGTCGAACATGCCACCCAGGCGCGGAATGAATGCAGTATGCGTGCGCTTGTATATCATGCCAAGACTCAGCAGAATTCCCGCAGTTGCTAGGCCGTACGACACTGCCAGGATGATGCTGCCTTCTAATGCATGGCTGTTAAAGTCAAACAGACCGATTACGATCAAACCGGTCTGACTGATGATGGCAAAAGCCAGCAGGCGGCGGAAATTGATCTGCATGAATGCCAGCAGGACACCGTAGAAAATGCCGATCAAGCTCAGGGTTACCACAAACCAGGCCCATTGTTCCGCAACTTCGGGAAGTAGGGGGATCAGGAATCGCATGACAGCATAAATACCCAGTTTTAAGCTGACCAGAAAAATTCCCGCGCTCGCGACGGTTCCTTGTTCGGCAAGCACTGGCAGCCAGGCATGAAAGGGAAATAAAGGCATGCGTATGGCAAAACCGAATAACAGCAGCAAAAAATTAACGTGGCATATTCGAGATTGGCATTATTTTCCTTCAAGACCAGCCAATCAAACGACAGTACATCTGTCGACAGCATGATGCCAAATCCGAGCATCAAGAAACCGGCAAGTACCATCAACAATCCGCTTCCCCAATGTTGCAACAATAATGCAACCACCCAGCGCCGATTTTGTCCGGAACCAGTTCTGAGCGTCATTAAAACGACTGGAACCAATTCAAGAAAACACCAGAGCCAAAATTGCATCGCATTCATGGCAGCAAAAGCACCAATCAGAATTGCTTCATAACCTAGCAAGCAAGCGACATGAATTCGGTCTGTCGCATGCCGTGCAGTCATGTTGTAAACCAAAGCCAGCAGCGCGAGAACCGTGGTGAGCAGAATAAACAGAATATTGGTGCCATCGACCCCGACACTATAGGTCAGTCCCATGCCTTGATATTTTTCATAAAGCTGAATGCCCGGTTGATCGGGGTTAAAAACCGCAAGAAGGTACACACCGAACAGGAAAGTCAATATCGTGCCTGCAAAGCCGAGGCGCAAAACGATAGCGGGTGGAGGTGTTAACAGCACGAGCAGCATAGTCACCAGCGGAATTGCCGTCATTACTGACAGAATTGGAAAAGAAATTGTTTCCGACCATAGGGTCATTGTTATAGTGTCCATTAATACCTCAAATTGAAGCAGCAATCATTAACACAATGAATACGAACAGAACCAGATAACGTGGCTTGAGAATCAGTTGTTCAAAAGTTATGGCTGCCTGCCCGAGCTTACTGCCGATATCCACCATATCCATGCCGATGCCACGCAGCACCAAGCGATCCTCAAACCAGCTCATCATGTTGGCTATCCACTCAAATAACTTTCCTACTACCCCGCTGCCGCGAACGAATTCGATCTGTAATCCATGCTGTGCTTTTTTGTCGAGATTCTTTTCCAATTGCGTCAAAGATGAAATGGTGTAGTTTGTAGAAACCGGCGCACCCATGGCGCGATCAATGATGTTTTTATCAAACCGATCCAGATCATGCCCCAATCCATTGATCGGTCTGACCAGTGTCCTGTCGGCAATGGGATCCAGCCAGAAGCGCTGTAATGATGCGATGTAAAGCCAGCGTCTATTGGCAATGTAAGGTGTTACCAGTCTCATAGGGTTGCGATGTACATAAAAGATAAACGAAGGGGCGGTTAATACTTGATAGCATCTGACAATGGCGTGCATGCATAAATGCCAGGTTGCCAATTCCCACAACCCCAGGCCGCATTCCAGAAACATGAGGCCCAATTGTCCCGATATTGCAAAACATACTGAGCTTTTAACATCGGTTTGCGTCAATCCGACGATAAAGCTATAGATGGCCGTGAACAATCCGACTACAACGAGCAGCGCCATCGCAAGTGGTGCTTTTTCGATCATTGGGTGCAACAGGATCACCAAAAAAACGCCTGAATGTATCATCACCGCGCCATAAAAAACGGCACTGGAGGGCGTGGGTCCTTCCATCGCCCGAGCCAGCCACGGGGTAAACGGCAGTTGCGCCGACTTGGCGATTGCCGCAACGATAAATCCCAGGCTGATGACAGTGATTGCCGGCGTTGCCAACGTTTCAGCAACTTCATTTAAGCTCAACCAATTGATGGTTCCTGCGAAGTAGAAAGAAAGCGCGATTCCAAGAATGAAGCCAGCATCGCCAATCCGATTGGTTACGAAAACCCAGGTGGCATTAATAGTAGCGACAGGACGATTATAGGCAAAAGAAATGAGCAGATAGGAGCATAATCCGGCGATTTCCCAGCCAATAAATGTGCCAGTTGCATTGCCTGACAGGATCAGTAAAAGCATGGCTGATGAAAATAAGCTTAAAATGAAGTAAAACCGGTGAAATCCGGCTTCGCTGTGAATATAGTTCATCGAGAAGCGGGTAATGATGACAAGAATTACCGAGAATAAAGCAGCGACAATGACACTGAATCCAGAGCTGATGAAATTCAGCTCAACAACAAGATTACCACTTCCGAGCCATTGCCCTACAACGTAAGTGCCGACGTTCTTTGTCATCAGATCAGCAACGAGTAATAAAATTGCCAGCAAGCAAGACAAAGTGATGGCACTTTTTGCGATCACTGCTGTTATCCGTTCACTTTGCACACCGTCAATACGGTTGAATAAGTTGCTGAAACCGATGATCGCCGCGGCGATGAATGGAAATAACGGTATAAAAGCCACCAGAAAATCCATTTTAGACTCCTGTCCTGTTAGGTTGCTTGATCAAAACAGGCGGCAATGGCACGTTAATATTCTGATAATAAGCAATTGAAGATTCATGTTCCTGCACTTCTCTTTTCTCAGCTTGCCACGGAACAAATCCGACGCCTCGTTCAAAGATCGATATCTCACCGCTGTCGGGATCAATTGCGCTGAGCAAGATCCAACCACCGCCAACCAATTCCCGAATACTGGCCTGACGTTCATAAATTTGCCCGAGTATTTCAGTTTTTGCTTCAACCAGAACCTGTAGTCGCAAAGGCTCATGAATTTCGACCATTTGTTTGGTCAAACCGGTGCGCAGATCACTGTTGGTACCTTCTATCACGGCAAACATGCCGGTAATATTGTGAGTTATCTTTGAACCAGAGCCGAAATGATCGTTATTTATCGTAGAGAAGTAATATTCAAGATTGATGCCGGCACCAACCGGACCCACAGCCAGCAACAAGTTTTCCAGCAATTTACCGTCAGTATCCTGTGTCGGATCATAAGAAATGAGGAAAACACGCCGGTCAAGAAACGTGCCTTGCGATACTGACCGCCGTCCGACAATAGCCGCGGCAATCGTGGCATGATTATATTCCGGGTAGGCTTGGGAAAAATCATTTGCGCGCAAATACACATGCTCTTTTCCTTCCTCCAGACTTTTGGGATTATTGGCGGACGCGAACCGACGGCAACGTTCGTGTGCAGAGGCTTTGCTCGCTCTTATCAAATTGTCTTTAAATGCTTCAAAAGCCGCTAGTTTGCTTGAAGGAATATCTTCCAGGTCATACCAGGAAAATTCGTCACTGCACGTATCGTGCTCAGCACCGACAAACCAGGTGTCACTGGGAATGTCAATTCCTCTTTCTTTGAGCAATACCCGGACTTCCGGGCGGTTCGCCATAGCAGCGAACAGTCGCGCATTGGGGCCGCCGCGTTTACCGCTGCATGCACCGCAATTGTGCCCAAATGCATGCGGGTTATTTTGATTGGTAGAACCATGGCCAAGCAAACAAACGATGGGAGCAAAACCGTACGATAAACCTGTTGTACGCATAAATACCGAAAGTTTATCCGCTTGTTCCTGATCCGTAAAACCCAATCGAGGTTGCTCGGGCGTTGCAATCGAATCTGTCCCCGGTGCAGTGAACAATAACTGAGTAGCCACTGGTTTTTCTATGCCTTGCCGCAATAGATTATTCACTGCCAAATAATATTTAGGCAAGAAAATCCTGCCCAATAAACCGACAAATATGATGGGAGCCAATGTATCAATTACAGCGTGCGAAAAAAGCAAGCCGCGCCGTAGCGATTGATTCATCACATACGCCAGCTTTCGATAAAAACGGTATCCTATCGTGTGTTCCTGCAAAACGTGATCGGCTGTATTTCTGGGTATTTCATCGACATTATGCGCAGGTCTCACAACTACAGGGCATTGCATTTTTCTTACGGTATCGTCAAGCCCCTTATAATTCATCGGGGTACCAAAAAAACCGGCTGCTCCTAATGTTTCTATCGCAGGATTAATTTCTTCCAACTGGCGGCGCAAGCTTTCTTCACGATCATCCATGCAGGAAATAATTTGTACCTGCGGCCGCTGGAGGCGCTTTGCCCAGCGGCCGCGATGCACATTGGTGCGTATCACATGGAAGAAATCTTCCCGATAATGATATTCGTAGGCATACAACCAAACTTTACTGCACTCCGGCGCAGTGAATTCATCCAGGATGGAAAGCATGTTTGACAAGTCCTCTTTTCTCATGCTTTGAATTTCGTCTGCGGTAAACCCCATGTGTTGGCATAAGCGGAATAGCCGCCAACCGCTATTGAAAGCGGTGTGTTCCAGATTATTCTCAACCAGCGGGCTGAATTGCCAAGTCCACGTCAAATCAGCCAGTGTCTGCCATTCTTCGCGTTTCTGGCGCTCCGATCCGGCGCGCATGATCAGATCCTTGGCAAGATGCGTAAGATATTCCGGCAGCTCGCCCCCGTACAATTTCTTCCTGACGATGAATTCAGACAAATTCTTGCGGAAGTAATACTCCAAGGTGCTCAATTTGGCTTCAATTTTCCAGTTATCCTTACAAGCTTGGTTAAGCCATAACCGGTCCAGCGTCAGCCGGATTGCGAGATAATCCGCCAAATGCAGCCTAGCATTGTTTTCCGTTTCGTATCCGGGATTGTGTTGACGCCAGTTGATCATTCCCGACCAACCTTGCAGCTCGAGGGCCAGATGCTCTAGATAGCTTTCCCATTTATTCTGTGGAATTCCCAGTTCGGTTAGTTGCGCAATAATACAATCCACCGGGTCTTCAGGCGTATCGGTTACGATATGCTGCCAGTCTGGCAAGTCATGCAAAAAAGGATTCACATCATATTGCACGGTTGAACGCCAGGCGGCATATAACCCTAACTGGCTGCGGCCGGGCAATTGCCAGGCAGCAACACCTTCATCCATGACTGAAGCGCAGATCCGGATGATTTGCGGACGGATGGAATAGAGAATGTCAATGCCGCTTAACGCCATCACAAAACCACGCATGGTTATCTTGTCGCCTATTTGCGCCAGCAATTCATCCAGCTTGGCTTCCGCTTCTTCTCTCATCTTTTGATGCACCGGAGTTTTCTCGCCGCTTGTCAGATTGGCTTTAATTTTTTCAAGCCATTCCTTAGCTTGTTCTTCCGATAAATCCAGCATATTTTCCGGATGCAAATCAGTCAGTTGAATATTCAGCTTGCCGAGGATGCCGTGCCAAAGCTGTCTGATCACTTGGCTTTGATCGGGATTGGCTGCGAGCATGCGGGTACGGGCTGCTTGCGAAACAT
The DNA here is from genome assembly GCA_016721865.1 of Nitrosomonas sp. Lineage (GTDB taxonomy): Bacteria > Pseudomonadota > Gammaproteobacteria > Burkholderiales > Nitrosomonadaceae > Nitrosomonas. The sequence goes on from JADKHF010000041.1 coordinate 14,240, forward strand.
CAGGTTGAATGTTATCCAACGCACTCAATTCCTCAATAAACCAGTTTAGCTGACTGATCGAAAGCGCCGGTAATTCGTGTATCAGCGCAATGCGGTAAATGTCCTTGCGCTTGATGGTCAAATTGCCGGATTGAAAAACAACCTCTTCGGATTTTAAATGCGTGGCATGCAAAAAAGCTGCGGATAAATCCTCATCGGTAATCCGTCCTTGCTGATAAAGTGCGCGATTTCTTTCTTCGGGCAAATAGCCATAGACGCCAGTTAATGCTTCATATTCTGCCAAAGCCTGTTCAAACGGCAGATGCTGGAAACCATGAATCGTGTTGTGGTGCACAAATTCATGCAATGGCCGTTGTCCAGGCAGAATATGATCCAAGTGATTTATTGCTTCAATGATATATTCACGCGGATCGAGAAATTCAGAAGTCATAGTGGCATCCTTCTTATCTAATGCTTTGATTAATAGTGTAATTCATCTGATTCACGGTGGCCATGGATAGATCAATCAATGGCGCAGGCCATAAACCGAATAGCACGATGGCAGCAACCAGGACTCCTGCAGCGATCAGTTCGTACAATTTCAAATCTTCGATATCGCGCATTTGCGGTTTCACCGGGCCGGTAAACAGCATACCGATGGTGCGCATGGCGTAAGCCGTACCGATCAGAATACTGACGCCGAGTAATATCATGAGGTTTCCCCACTCCTGAAATCCACCCACAATGGCGTGCAGTTCAGCGATAAAGCCCACTGTGCCCGGCAACCCCATGGCCGCGAATAATGTAATGGTCATAAATAGCGCGAAGCGTGGCATGACGCGAACCAGCGAACTGTAATCCAGAATATTCCGCGTATGCGTGCGTTCATACAGCAAGCCGACCAGCAAAAACATGGCGCCCGCGACAAGGCCATGCGCAGTCATCTGCAACACGGCGCCTATAAGCCCTGTTTTATTCATAGTCGCGATATCCAGAAGGATGATCCCCATGTGACTGACCGAAGAATAAGCAACCATGGCTTTCATGTCCGTTTGCCGCCATGCCAGCACACCGCCGTATATCATTCCTATTAAGGCCAATGTAATTAGCAGTGTTTGCAATATTTGCGTGGCCTCAGGCAACATCACAATCACCCGGATCATGCCGTAGGCGCCCATTTTGAGGAGAATGCCTGAGAGCAGAATACTGACAGGGCTTGGTGCTTCGACGTGGGCGAGTGGCAACCAGCCATGTAAAGGAAAAATTGGCATCTTGACGCCAAAACCGATCAAAAATCCCATCAATACCCAGATTTGCTCATTTCTGGGCATGCTTTGCGCTGCAATAGTCATGGCGGACATCAAAGTGCCGCCATGAGGTGGCATATACTGACTGATCGCCAGCAGACTGATCAGCATGAAAATTGATCCGCCCATGGTATACAACACGAAGTTAATACTGGCAACGTTGCGGCGTGTACCGCCCCAACGCGCGATCAATATAAACAGCGGAATCAGTGTCAATTCCCAGAAGATGTAAAACAGCGACCAATCCTGGGAAAGAAACACGCCAACCATACCGAATTCGAGCATCAGAATACTGATGTAATAGCCTTTTACGCTATTCGTAATGTTGAAGGAGGCCAGTAGGGCGATGCAAGTCAGCAGGGTCGCCAAAACCACCATGGGTAGCGACAAGCCGTCAACGCCGAGCGCGAAAGCGGTACCTAATTTAGGATTTAAAACGAATTGTTCCTCGAACTGCAACGCGCCGTCATGAATATCATACATAACTACTAACCAGCAACTTAACAAAAAGGACAGCGCAGCGAAGATGTTCGCGGCCAGTCGTATCTGTTTAGTATCTTGCCCCGGTATGAGCGCAAGTATCAAAGCCCCTATTGCAGGTGTTATAAGTAAAAGACTGAGTATCCCCATTGAATAATTTACCTTTTTGCCAGTTATTTTTGTTAAACTTTAAAAACAGTGCGATTAGAAGGCTTGGAATTTTTGATTGTGATTTATTTAACACCCTTTATCCAATCTGTAATTAAGCTATTGTTTTTATAGTACAAAAAGACGTTATATTTGTTCTTTTCACAGCGCGGTAACATAGCATAAGGTTTGTGAATTATTAGTGAAGCGATTAAAGGCAGCAATAACACCTATTGCGCAGCCTATAATGCGATCTACCTGCATATTGCGTTGAAGAAAAATTTAAAGGGACAACGATAAAGCTGTAATAAAACGATGTAACGCGCCACGATCTGTTGATCTTTCTCTTACTCATCCATTTCATTTGTTGAAAATCTATCTGCGTTACCCTGAAGTGTTGAAAACAGATCCTGAAAGTTCATTTGTCTTGGGTAGATTCAAGATTAAGCGCTGCATGAACGTCGGCGACAAGTGATGCGTCATCACAAGCGAGGCGGCAAACCTGAAAAATACTTTCTTGCCTTTTGTGCAATATTTTTGTCACTATTTGCAGCAAACTTTTTAGAAGCTTCTGAAGTTGAAATTTCTGGTATCGTAACGTTCTGTCATTTCTTTTTTCACATTCATCCCCAGAATCTGGAAGAAATCTATCACTTGTAGACACCCCTAAAAATCCAAATTTCGTCACAATACTTTGTTGCTCGCGCCTCGTTCTATTTAAAATTTTGAATTTTTAGAGCCGCCCTTATAAATTTTCTGGAACAAGTCTCATCTGCTTTTCTGGCATACCGGGAAGAAAAGGTGTGGGCGTGCCGCTTACCCAATTCGTATGTCCGCTGCCATAATAGGGAGAAAGCGGATGTCCGCTTTGTCCGCCCGGCATATCCAAGTAGCCTTGTTCTTCTTTCCCGGGGTGACTGCCGAGCGTTGTGAAGCACCAAAATCAGGGGTTTGGACGCGCGGCATATTGTGATCGCCGGGTAGCGGATCTTCCGGCATGTCAAGCCATCGTCCAATCCATGCAGGAAGTTTCTGACTGAGCGGATGCCGGATACGTGCTGTGTTGACTTCACCCCAATTCCGTTCAGTAATGCCGCCATTCTGTTGCATCTGTTCTGCAATTCTCTGGGCAGAAAGGTATAACAAATCTTCCCATTTTTTATAGATTGCCGGAAGCAGATGTTGTGGTTGTTGTTCGATTAGTTGCCATACGATTAACTCAGCCTGACTGAGTCTGGGTAGCTTGAATGCAGCATCATGGAGCCTGACCTGGGCAGCAATACCGCCCAGGATAGTCTTCATAACTTCATAGCGATAAGTGCGTACTGCCCGATAAGCGATAGAGTTTGAGGAGGCTTGTTCGTCCCAATCGTGTAGTGCTTCCTTCATAAGGGAAACCCAGGGCAGAGTTTTGTCAGCCGAATCAAGTGTTGCGGCCAGCAATTGATACCACTTTGATAATAAAAGTGCGCGATGGTCCAATTGGATTGCCAGAAGGTCTTCAACACTAAATTGTTCGCGAGCAAATAAACTGTCGCGAATTTGCGATGCCCTCGCTCCCAGGTCGTAACCACCGTTACCTAGAAGTTCTAGTGTGTTGCCAGAGACGGTGCGTGAATTGGCTGACCATAGACGATTCGAAGGGGGATTGGTAATCAGTGGGTATTGCTCTGGATTCAGCCAGCCATTCCAGCCGACATTTGGATTTGACCAGTCAGCGGGTATCTGCGGATCATAGTCGCCGGATCGTGCTGGAATACGCCCTGCAAGCGTCCAGCTGATGTTGCCGCCGCGATCGCCGACAATAAACTTCTGTACCGGGATGCCAGCCAGTTGAGCAATCTTTACGGCTTGTTCGGCGGTTCTTGCTTGCTCCAGTTCAGTCAGTTTAAGATTGATCGACTCGGGTTGCAATGCCGTCCATACCAGGGCCAATGGGGTTTTATCATGATCTTCCGCCATTATTGGCCCCCATTCGGTTTCGGAAATATTGAGTATTTCGACCGGGGCATTACGGATATGAATCGTTTCTTGAATCATATTGATCGGCTTCCAGCCTGTTGAGCCGAGATAGCGTGTTTGATCATTTTCATCTAAATTTACTCGAACCCAATCAGCAAAATCACCATGACTGTTGGTAAAACTCCACGCAATATGGCGGTTTGAGCCGATAATGATAGAAGGAACGCCTGGCAAGCTAATGCCTGAAATGTCATGAAGCTGCTCTGAAGATGCTTCGGAGGGATAAATAAGACGTGACCGGAACCATAAATTAGGTACGCGTAAGGTCAAATGCATATCATTGGCTACCATGGCAGATCCATCGGCTAATGCGCCGGAAACCGCAAAACTGTTACTGCCCGGCACCTGTTCAGCGCTAAAGTGATCGTCTTTGAACAAATGTTCATGCAAGCTTTGCAGATTAATGTCACTTGCTGACGGAAGCTCCGGAATTGCGAAGGGCTCATCGAAGAGTGGCGCATCCCAGCTCCCTGCTTGCACTGTCAGGAATTGATAAACGGAATTGGGTAATGCAGCGCGCATGCTGGATAATTCTAGTTCACGATAAATATTTGTCTCATTTAGGTGAAAAACATGGCGAGTATCACCAGAATGCTGTCTTCATTCCGCCATACAGTTGGCTGGGTTTGTGTCAGCAGGTAAGGAAACGGGCGGACAGATAGCGCAGAGATTCCTTTATTAACACCAATCCGGTAAGCGTCGAGTAATTGTCGTTGTTCCACAGGAAGTTGATTCAATACCGCTAAAGCGCGAGCTCGCATGCGAAATTGACGTGCCCTGCGATCATGTGTGACCGAAGCGATACCAAACAATTCAGACAGTTCGCCCGCAGACTGCCTACGCATTAAATCCATCTCAAAGAACCGTTCCTGGGCATGGATGTAACCCATAGCCATCGACAAATCCAATCGATTTTCACCCGTCAAGGTGACACTCCCGAGCGCATCTCTGTCGACAGATACAGGAGCGGATAATCCCGGCAGAACTGTTTCTCCGACATATTGCGGCAAGCTGCCTCGCAGTAACAAAGCTATAATAATAATTAATATACAAGCAATTAACGTGCTTATTATCAGAAAGAAACGGGTAAAACGTAAAGTAATATGCATAACCGCAAGAAAGTAATTGAGAAATCCTTAAAACGCATTCATGGGCGCGCTTCGGCTTAAAAGCATCAGTGTTAATTATCCAATAAAACTTTGATATCTAATTAAATATCGATATTCAGACGGTGCTTTAGCAATAAAGGGGATGATTCCTTCTTTATTCCTGATATTGAAATCGGGTATTCGCAATGATAATTCATTCGTAGAATTTTGGAGCTTAGCATGGCTGAAGACAGTGATTTAGAACGTACCGAACAGGCCACGCCGAAGCGCTTGGAAAAAGCGCGAGAGGAGGGTCAGGTTGCACGTTCTCAAGAACTTACTACGTTTACCTTATTGATGGCAGCCGCTGCCGGAATATTGTTTATGGGTGCTGGCCTGATGGATAAGCTTATGAGAATCATGAAAGCAGGCATGCAAATGGAACGTGATCTGGCGTTTCAAACGGATCTGATGCTCAATCGTTTGTATGAGCTTGCTATTGAAGGTTTGATATCGATGGCGCCATTATTATTTCTGCTCCTGGTTGTGGCATTTTTTGCACCAATGCTATTAAGTGGTTGGATGTTCAGCGCCAAGGCGTTTATGCCTAAATTCGATCGCATCAATCCCATCAAGGGTCTTGGCCGGATATTTTCCATGCGCAGCCTGGTTGAACTGGTGAAAGCGATCCTTAAAACAGCCGTGATTGGCTGCGTTGCAGCGCTCGTTATTTGGCACAATAAGGAAGCTGTTATGGCGCTGTTGACCGTACCGGTCAATTTAGGCATCAGCCGTACAGGCGAATTCATGACGATAAGTTTTCTATCGATCATTGGCGCCATGATACTGGTTGTCGTGATCGATGTGCCTTATACAATCTGGGAACATGCGAAACAACTGCGGATGACTAAGGAAGAAATTCGCAGAGAACATAAAGATAGTGAAGGCGATCCGTTTATTAAATCCCGTATTCGCAGCTTGCAGCGTGAAGCAGCACGTCGCCGCATGATGGCCGAAATACCGAAAGCAGATGTCATTGTCACTAATCCGACACACTATGCCGTGGCACTTCGCTACAAAAATGAAACCATGCGCGCACCAACGGTAGTTGCCAAAGGCGTGCATTTACTGGCTGCACGAATTCGTGAAGTAGCCGAAGCACATCGCATACCGATTCTCGAAGCACCACCGCTTGCACGGGCTTTGTATCATCACGCGGAATTGGAAAGTGAAATACCGGAAAAACTCTACACTGCGGTCGCTGAAGTATTGGCCTATGTCTTTCAGTTAAGACGCTATAACGAATACGGAGGAGCAGCGCCAAAACCACCGGTTGATGTTCCCGTGCCTGGTGAGCTTGATCCGGCGCAGCAGGTGGTTTAAAAGATTCCGGCAATTTTTATTTTAAGCTGATTTATTACAGGTTTTTATTACATATACCATGATTAACGCGGCCACATTATCATCCTTAACCGATAGCAATAATCTCAGGACACTTGCCGGTCCGATATTGATTATTATGATTCTGGCTATGATGGTGTTGCCATTGCCGCCATTCATACTGGATTTTTTATTTACCTTCAATATTGCAGTATCTATTATTGTGTTAATGGTGAGTCTCTATACCAGGAACCCACTTGATTTTGCGGTTTTTCCAACAGTATTGCTGATTGCAACCTTATTAAGGTTATCACTCAATATTGCTTCAACCCGGGTTGTGTTACTGGAAGGGCATACCGGTCCCGATGCAGCTGGCAAGGTAATCGAAGCTTTCGGTCATTTTCTAGTTGGGGGTAATTACGCGGTTGGATTGATTGTATTTATTATTCTGGTCATTATAAATTTTTTGGTGATTACCAAAGGCGCCGGTCGTATTGCGGAAGTCAGTGCGCGCTTTACACTCGATGCCATGCCAGGTAAGCAAATGGCTATTGATGCCGATTTGAATGCAGGGTTGATTGGTGAAGATGAAGCGCGTAAGCGCAGGGCTGTCATTTCTCAAGAAGCTGATTTTTATGGCTCAATGGATGGTGCCAGTAAGTTTGTGAGCGGTGATGCCATTGCGGGCATATTGATCATGCTTATTACCATTATTGGCGGCTTAATTGTTGGCGTGCTGCAACATGATATGGAATTAGGTGCTGCAGCAAAAAATTATACGTTGCTGACAATCGGGGATGGTTTAGTTGGGCAAATTCCCGCGCTGATTATTTCAACAGCAGCTGGTTTGGTTGTGAGTCGTGTGACCACCGATGAAGATTTGGGTGAGCAAGTTTTAAGTCAATTATTTAACCAGCCACAAGTATTAGTCATTACGGCTTGCATCCTGGGTGTCATGGGCTTGATTCCTGGAATGCCTAATTTCGTATTCCTGCTCATTGCTTCAATTTTAGGGGCGATAGCTTATTTAAAGATAAAAAATACAATTGCTCCATCCACTGAATTAACTGCTCCAGAAATACCTTCCATAGAAAAAGCAGATGCGAGCTGGGAAGATGTGACACCCATTGATACTTTGGGTTTGGAAGTCGGCTATCGGTTAATTCCGCTGGTAGACAAAGCGCAGCAAGGAGATTTGTTAAAAAGAATTAATGGCATACGTAGAAAATTTGCGCAAGAAATCGGCTTCTTGCCACCGGTGATACACATTCGGGATAACCTGGAGCTGCGTCCAAATGCCTATCGCATCACCCTGAAAGGTTCGGTAATTGGTCAAGGCGAATCCTATTCCGGTATGTATCTGGCAATCAATCCGGGGCGCGTCACGATGCAGTTACCTGGCACGTTGACCAGTGATCCGGCATTTGGACTTCCCGCTGTATGGATTGAGGCTACTTTGCGTGAACAAGCACAAATCAATGGTTACACCGTTGTTGATGCCAGCACTGTCGTAACCACGCATATCAACCATTTGATTCATTCACATGCTGCCGAATTATTGGGCAGGCAGGAATTACAAAAACTCCTTGATCATCTTAGTGTGCAATTTCCAAAGCTTATTGAAGATCTGGTTCCGAAATTATTGCCGCTATCGACAGTACAGAAAGTCCTGCACAATTTATTGGAAGAAAGTGTACATATCCGGGATATGCGTACCATTATCGATGTGCTGACCGAGCATGCGGCACAAACACAGGATGCTGTCGAGTTAACTGCGATTATCAGAGCGGCTTTAGGTCGCGCAATCGTGGATCAATATTTTCCTGCGGGCGCAGAGGTGCAAGTGATGAGCTTACACCATGAATTGGAAAATATACTTATCCAGGTGATGCAGTCTGGCGGTGTTCAAGGTGCCGGAATTGAACCCGGGCTTGCCGATACTCTGTTAAAAGAAACCCGCAGCGCAGCACTACAACAAGAGAAACTTGGGCTACCTATTGTACTACTCGTGCCAGGGGCTATCCGTTTCTTACTTGCGAAATTTTTACGCCGTGCACTACCTCAGTTAAGAGTACTTTCTCATTCAGAAATTCCGGATTCACGAAAAATCAAAATCACTTCCGTTGTTGGAGGTAACAAATGAAAGTAAAACGCTATATCGCTTCCACATCACGAGAAGCATTACGTCAAGTTAAAGAAGAACTTGGAGTTGATGCCGTCATTTTATCGAACAGAAAAACAAGGGATGGTGTTGAAATCATGGCGCTGGCAGATTCTGAGATGTCAGATCTGGTGCATATCCAGATGCCGTCAACTTTGCCATCGAATGTTGTTGCTCACCACGAACAAAACAAAGAGTTGAGGACAACTGAATCATATTCAACCATGCAGCCTTTAGTCAATGAATCAGCAGAAACCCAGAAAGCATCGAGTGATGTGATGTCCGCATCACTGGCCCGCGATATTATAGCTGAGATACAGGCGATGAAAAATACACTGGAAGATCAGCTGGCGACGGTTGCATGGGGAAACTTTACGCAGCGCAGACCAGAAAGAGTAAAACTGTTACGTACCCTGTTGGATGCGGGTTTCAGCCCGTTGCTATCACGCCGCTTAGTCGACAAGCTATCTGTAGATCTTGATTATGAACAAATCCTGAAACAGGCGATGTCTGCACTGGCTTTTAATCTGCGTATAGTCGCCAATGATGACATGATTGAAAAGGGCGGTGTTTATGCACTGATCGGTCCTACCGGTGTCGGCAAGACTACGACTACCGCAAAACTGGCAGCGCGTTGTGTTATGAGGCACGGCGCAGACAAAGTCGCGTTGCTGACTACAGATAGTTATCGTATCGGCGGCCATGAGCAGCTAAGAATCTATGGGCAATTATTGGGTATTCCTGTACGAAACATCAAGGATACCGAAGATCTGCAGTTAACGTTGTCGGAGCTAAAAAACAAACATATGGTGTTGATCGATACGGTGGGTATGAGTCAGCGCGATCAATTGGTTTTGGAGCAAATTGCTATGTTGAGTAATTGTGGCGCGGATGTTAAGCGCATGCTCATTTTGAGCGCAGCATCGAATGGAAAAACTCTGGATGAAGTGATTTCGGCTCACCAGGCGAACGGAATTTACGGCTGCATTATCACAAAAGTCGATGAGGCTGCCAGTTTAGGCGTGGTCTTGGATGTTGTCATACGCAGAAAATTATCGTTGCATTATGTCGCAAACGGGCAAAGGTTCCTGAAGATATTCATGCCGCTAATCCGCGATATTTGTTGCACCGTATTTTTAAATCGACTCCTGGGTGAATCCGCTTTTACTTTGCGGGATGCGGAGTTTGCTTTAATTATGGCAACCAAGAATAGTGTAGATGCCATTACAGGCCGAGAAAAAATCATTGGCAGGATTTACCTATGACTAGATTGATTTTACAGGATCAAGCGGCAGGTTTGCGTAATCTGACATCATTCCGGGCGCCTGATTCAGCGCGTGTTATTACAATTGCAGGCGGAGCAGCACGAATCGGAAAAACCAGCGTTGTGGTGAATCTTGCTATTGCATTAGCCAAAAATGGTCAGCGTGTGTTGTTGATTGATGAGAATCCCTGTCATAACAGTATATGTACGAATTTAGGCCTGCGGGCACGCTTTGATTTACTTCACGTGATCCATAAAGATAAAAGACTGGATCAAGTGCTTTTACAAGGCCCGGAAAATATTATCGTACTATCAGCCATGCGCGGAATTCATGCATTAAACAAGCTGAATCCACTTGAGCAAGATTGGCTCATTAAGAGTTTTTCGGAGCTTGCCGAATCTGTTGATATTGTACTGATTGATACCGCAATGACCGGAACAACCCATGTCCTTCCTTTAAGTTTAGCTTCAGAGCAAGTCATGATCGTGATTTCTGGATCAGCCGCATCCCTGACGGGAGCGTATGCGCTGATTAAAATCATGAGCCAGGAATATAACAAACAGCATTTCCTTATTCTCGTGAATAAAGTTGATTCGGAGACAGAATCACTGTCTATTTACCAGACTTTATACAAAGTAGCTCGTCAATATCTATCTGTGGCACTTGAGTATATTGGTTATATTCAAAGTGATGAAAAATTACGTAATTCAACGCAATTATGTATGCCGGTGATTGAAGCATTTCCGGCCTCGCAAGCTGCAGAAGGTTTTAAACGTCTGGCTCAGAATGTTTTGCGCTCCTCATGCCCGGATAAATATAACGGGGGAATTGATAATTTTATGCAGCGATTGATTCGAACAAGCCATCTTAGTATGGCAAATTTTACGGTGTGATTGAATATGTATACTGCGACTGGAACTAAAGCAATTGATAAAGAACAGTTTATAACTGAATTTACGCCATTGGTAAAACGCATCGCCTATCACATGATGACTCGATTGCCAGCAAGTGTGCAGGTCGATGATCTTATTCAAGTAGGAATGATTGGTTTACTTGATGCAATCAATCGCTATGAAGGTTCGTATGGTCAACAATTTGAGAGTTATGCGGCGCAGAGCATACGCGGTTCTATCTTGGATGAGTTGCGGGAAGCAGACTGGCTACCCCGCAGCATACGTAAAAAAATGCGGCGTATTGAAGCGGCTGTTAATTTGTTAGAGCAACGCAAAGGCTGCGCACCCAGCGAACAGGACCTGGCCGAGGAGTTGAATATGTCTCTTGATGAATATCATGAGACTTTGCAAAGTGCACGAGGCGCTCAATTAATTTATTACGAAGATTTTCAACAGGATGATGAAGAACCATTCTTGGATCGCTTATTCATCGATTCTGAAGGCGATCCGTTAAATGTACTGCTGGATGAGAATTTCCGGAGTCTGCTGATTACTGCTATTGATAATCTCCCTCCCCGGGAAAAGCAGGTAATGGGGATGCATTATGAACAAGAAATGAATTTAAGAGAAATTGGTGAAGTACTTGGTGTCAGTGAATCCCGGGTTTGTCAGTTGCATACCCAGGCTGTCGCACGTTTGCGCAGCCGTTTAAGAAATCTTTGAGATGTAATGCGAATTATCCAGTTTAATTAAATGGATTATGCAATGAATAAAAAATCAAAGATGGATTTAAACAGTGTTATCGGTATTCTGCTGGCTTTTGTTGCAATAATTGGCGGGCAGATTCTCGAGGGCGGTCACGTTGGTTCTTTGCTGCAAGTTGCAGCTTTTTTGATTGTTATGGGTGGTACGGTTGGAGCGGTTTTGCTCCAAAGCCCAGTGAAAATTTTTCTCAATGGGGTCAAAATGAGTGCGTGGGTATTTTTCCCGCCGATCAATTCCCCGCAAACTTTAATTAAACAGATTATCAATTGGGCCCATATATCACGGAAAGAAGGATTACTTGCGCTTGAAACGCATGTCCCGGTTGTAAAGGATCCCTTAACAAGGAAAGGATTGCAGCTACTGGCGGATGGAAGTACTCCGGAAAAATTACGTGAAGTTCTGGAAATTGATATATTGGCTTTAGAGGCGCATCAACGTCAATCTGCCCGGATCTGGGAGGCGGCTGGGGGTTATGCTCCGACGATCGGCATATTAGGTGCTGTGCTGGGGTTGATTCATGTTATGGAGAATTTATCGGATCCGGAACTTTTAGGGAATGGTATTGTCGTCGCTTTTGTTGCAACCATATACGGCGTAGGTTTAGCTAATCTGATTTTTTTGCCGATAGCCAATAAGTTAAAAAGTATTATTAATGAACATTTGGTCATGCAAGAAATACTGGTTGATGGGTTTGTTGCTATCGCTAATGGAGAAAATCCCCGGTTAATAGAAAACCGCTTGAAAGGTTATTTTATTTAAACTCCGCATGCATTAATCTGGTTGTCAATGACTTGTATGAATACTCCATGTTGAAGAAAAGAAAGCAAAAGAATGATGAGCATGTGGATAATCATGAGCGCTGGCTTGTTTCATATGCTGATTTCATAACTCTGTTATTTGCTTTTTTCATTGTAATGTACGCAGTTTCATCGGTTAATGAGGGCAAGTATCGTGTTCTAAGTTCTTCTTTGGTCAGTGCATTTAAAAACGATAATCTATCCAATCATACACCTCCACAATCAACAGAATTTTCACCTATCAGTGTCCAGAAATCAAATCAAACTGATTCAATCAAACAGATCGACAATCTAGGTTCTCTGAAAAAAAAGAAGCAGGAAAAAATGAAAAGCATGGCAAAAAATATTCTCCATGCGTTAGAACCCCTAGTAAAGGACGGGCAGGTACGAGTTACACAAAGTTCCTTAGGGATCACTGTGGAAATCAATGCCAGTGTTCTGTTTTCACCGGGGCAGGCTAAACTTGCAAACAACTCAAGTTTGACGTTGCAAGCAGTTGCTCACGTTATCAAGGGTCACGAGCATGAGATTCATGTCGAGGGGCATACGGATAATTTGCCCATCCAGACGGAAAACTTTCCATCAAATTGGGAATTATCATCAGCACGTGCAAGTAGTGTGATCAGACTATTCATTGAAAATGGTGTTGAAGCACATCGTCTTACTGCAATAGGCTATGGCGAGAACAGACCCATAGAAACTAACGAAACACCCGACGGTAGAAAAAGAAATCGCCGGGTAACAGTTATGATTTTATCAACAGATCCTGATAAAGTAACTGAAATCCCGATTATTGAATATTAGAATGAAAATTAAATATAAGTTTGACCTTTTGGGCCATATAGAGAAACATTCCCTGCAGCACAGTTTAAAGCGGCAAAGGCACGTTGGTTATGTTGCAGTTGATTTGAAATAATCAAACCATTTGAATGATTAAGTTGTTGAGCTGTTTTTGCCAGATTTAATAATTCATTCCATAGAGTTTTTATTTCATTTTGACAGGAATGTTGTTCGGTCAGCCAAGCATTGATACTGTTTTTTGTCAAAGAAAGTCCTTGCTTCTGTAAGTATTCGTTACGACGATCATCAAGTTTTATCAACTCTTCAATCAAAGCGTGATTTGTCAGAGGCAAGGTAATCTATTTTTTTATTTTTCCTTCAACGAGTGCGTTTTCTTCTTTTTAAGAATTTCAATAAATTCATACAAGGTGTTTCTTTCAGTTTCTAATTTTTCATAAAATATACTAGATTATGAGAATGAGTCATTAAAAAGTGCCTTTTTTTAGACTGTATCAGTTCTTTAACTGTTTCAAGCAACCGATCGGCGACGACCTCCGGGTTTATCTGAAAATTTCCTTCACTGATAGCTTGCTTTATTTCCTGAACACGTGCCGTGTTGACAATCGAGCCACTAGCAAAGCTGCTGTCTATATTTTGTAGTTTTGCAACATTCGGACTTAAATGCACATTATTTTCTTGGCCTGCACTTGGACTCGGCGTGATATCAGCGCGTCTTTTTCCATCACTGACAGAAACAGTCGATACTGGCTGTAAAGATTTATCTATTTTCATTTTTATACCTCATAACAAATTTCATTTTGTGCTTATCGACACCATTATTAGAACTTTAGTATTCAACTTTAGTTTGTTTGGATTCAGGAAAGTTAAAATACACATTTTAAGTATTACACAATTATGACTATTACGGTGATAGCCAAAAAGAAGTTCAGTATATTTTCGAAAAGAAGCAAAATATACTTTGCCTTGCTGTTTCAATATTCTGTAAGGAACTAAGCGCCTAGTAAATCATATTGATATCGTAGATAATTGTCACCTTTATATATAGTTCTCTTCTCTGGCAATCTAAATGTCTTTTATTATTAAAGCAACTGCGAGTGCGTTTCGTGATCTGATACGTTTTAAGATCGCGTGGGTTATCATTTGGCCAATTCTAGTTTCGATACTTTTCTGGCTCATCATTGGCTTCATTTTTCAAGATAGTTTTTCTGAGCTGATACTTCTGATACTAAGTGAGATTGGTATCGGTGAATGGCTGCAAAATATGGAATCCGGGTGGATTACTTCTGGTATTCAAAGCTTGATCCATATTATTTTGTTCATTCCACTCGTGATCATAACCACTTTGCTGATTACAACTATTTTTGTAATGCCTGCACTCATCAAGCTGGTTGCCAATCGTTTTTATCCTGAGCTTAAACGTGAATATGGAGGTACTCTGAGCGGAAGTATAATTAATGCAATACTTGCCAGTGGTATTTTTGTTCTGATCTGGGTTATTACAGTGCCATTATGGGCAGTTGGAGCAGGAATTATTATTCCTTTTTTAGCAGCAGCATTTATGAATCAACAGTTGTTTCGATATGACGCATTATCTGAGCATGCCAGTAAACAAGAAATTAAAATTATTTGTGCATCAAACAGATACTCACTTTGGGGATTAGGGTTGTTGACAGGCTTATTTCAGTTTGTACCCGTGCTTAATCTAATAGCTCCGATATTTACAGCACTTGCATTCATTCACTTTGGGTTGGAGCATTTAAAGCTTCTGCGTGCAGAAAATGTAAAAAACGATTTGCCCATTAATGAACATTGATTACTTGCATTTCTTTCAACATATCCTTTAGCTATGCTCTAAACAAAACATGAACAAACATTATTGGAATCCAAATTTTGTGGATCTTTCCCCTATGTTTGAACCACTCATGCACTTGAAAGAGTTTTTTGAAAATTGCCCATTTTGGCCTGAACATACTGACTTAAACAAATTAACGCTGCAGAGAAACCAACAAATTCTTACTCAATCTAAAAAGCAAATTTGCTTTGTACCTCAGAGTATTGGAAATCAATGTGTTGAGAACTATGAATCGAGAATTTACACGACTGGTCAGGTACAAACAAGAGCTGAGAACTGGCATGATTTTTTTAATGCCTTGGTATGGCATCTATTCCCACGTGCAAAATCGACACTTAATCAATTGCATTATCAGGCCCAATTATTCGAGTTATTAAACAAGATCAAGCATCGTTGTTCGTTAAGGGATGCAGCAACGCTTTTTGATGAATCAGGTGTTATCGTTGTGAGTAGCGATAAGATATTGATTCAATTATTAAGCGATTTTGAATGGAAAGAATTATTCTGGCGGCAGCGTAAGGAGGTGTTGTCATCAATGCGGTTTTTTATTTTTGGTCATGGGTTGTATGAGAAAGCATTAAACCCTTATGTTGGTATGACGGGTAAAGGAATTGTTTTCAATGTAAAAGAAACATTTTTTGCTCAGACCCTGTTAAACCAATTACACTCAATAGACTTGATGTTAGAGTCATTTTTATTACAAACTTTATTGTCAAGCTCTGATTTGACGCCAGTTCCACTCTTGGGCTATCCACGTTGGGTTGAAGATAATAGTAGTGAACAATACTATGAAAATAAAAAATATTTCCGAGACCGGCATAAATCTGATCAAGTATCGTGAGAATTATAATTTGATTCTGAATAATCCTTTGTCAGGACTTAATCATGAAATCAAGTGATAGGTAATGGTAAATGCAATGAAACGAATCTTATTTTCGCTTCTGATCTTGTCATTCTGTTTTGTGAATATAGCAAAAGCCGTTACTGATGCCAATAGACATTGAAGGTGCTCACGCTAACATACCGCGCATCGAAATATTATTTGATGAAGGCTATCACCTTATCGATATTAGAGAGCCTGATGATTTTAGAATTGGACATATTCCAGGCGCCTATCATCTTTCAAGCAAAAGCGACTTCGATGAGTGAAATTTAAGGAAGTCCTGAAAAAGTGTTATTTCGAGCAAGAGCTTGGAATATATTGCATTGATTATTAAGGATTCCTCGCTGTGTTCAGAATGGCAAATGCGAGTTATTCAGAGTTCCTTTAACACAATACTGTATGTTTTTACAGATTGTTGATGTGTTTTTTTGTTAAAATATAATGTTTATTTATTAATTTATTGGAGTATTTAATAGCAATTGAAAGAACACTATCCATTATTAAACCGGATGCTGTCGCAAAAAATGTGATTGGACAGATTTATTCACGTTTTGAATCAAATGGTTTAAAAATTATTGCAGCTCGCATGATGCATCTGTCACAGTCAGAAGCAGAGCAATTTTACGCAGTGCATCGTGAACGTCCTTTTTTTGGGGATCTGGTTAAATTCATGACATCCGGTCCTGTCATGGTGCAAGTACTAGAAGGAGATGAAGCCATTAAAAAGAATCGAGATTTAATGGGTGCAACAGATCCAAAAAAAGCAGAAAAAGGGACAATTCGTGGTGATTTTGCAGATAGTATTGATGCAAATGCAGTTCATGGCTCAGATGCATCAGACACTGCCGCAGTCGAAATTGCTTGTTTCTTTCCAACATTAAGTATTCATTCTCGTTAAAGATCATTAGTCTCTAAATAGTGACAATCAATCTGTTAAATTATGATAGCAAAGGTCTAGTGGATTTTTTCACTGGATTTGGTGAAAAACCTTTTCGCGCAAAGCAGCTATTACGCTGGATTCACCAATATAGTACTGCCGATTTTAACGCCATGAGCGATCTGGCTAAAGGTTTGCGTGAGAAACTTGCAGTGCTGGCGGTCATTGAGTTGCCGCAAATTATTTCTGCTGATGTGGCGACAGATGGAACGCGTAAATGGTTGTTAGCGGTTGGTGCGGGAAATGGTATAGAGACTGTCTTTATACCGGAAGCGAATCGCGGTACTTTATGTGTTTCAAGCCAAGTTGGCTGCGCTTTAGCCTGCACTTTCTGTTCTACCGGAAGACAGGGGTTTAATCGTAATTTAACAGTTGCTGAGATTATTGGGCAGTTATGGATTGCAAACAAGACACTGCGATCAGATGTGAGCGATAATACTCCATTACATTCAAACAGAGCTGTTACCAATGTTGTAATGATGGGCATGGGTGAGCCGTTGGCCAATTTTGATAATGTTATTACCGCGCTGGATTTGATGCTGGATGATCACGCTTATGGACTTTCACGGCGGCGTGTTACAGTGAGTACTTCGGGGTTGGTACCCGCGATTGATCGGTTACGTGAACGTTGTCCGGTTGCTCTGGCCATATCTTTACACGCACCGAATGATGCTTTACGCGATCAACTGGTGCCGATTAATAAAAAATATCCGATTAAGGAGTTATTGGCTGCCTGCCAGAGATATCTGCTGGCAGCGCCGCGAGATTTTATAACTTTTGAGTATGTGATGTTGGAAGGTGTTAATGACAGTGTCGCACATGCACGTGAACTTATCGAATTGGTGCAGGATACTCCCTGTAAATTTAATTTAATTCCGTTTAACACATTTCCGGGATCTGGTTTTAAGCGTTCTGCAGCAGAATCTGTAAGAATTTTTCGTGATGTGTTAATGCAGGCAGGGCTTGTTACCACTGTTAGAAAAACCCGAGGTGATGATATTGCAGCCGCTTGCGGTCAACTCGCAGGCCAGGTAAAAGATAAAACACGCCGTACTGCCGGTGTAAGGATAGAGGCGGCTCAATGAAAAAAAATCTATCAATCTTTTTTATATTGTTGCATTTTTTATGGCTAGAAGGTTGCGTGCAACAACCCATAGAAAATGCGGTGTTGGCTCAAACTGATTCAGATCGTGCTTTTCAGAGTGCAAAAATCCACACAGAATTAGCTGCGGAATATTTTTATCGAGGACAATTGGAAGTTGCGCTAGAAGAAGTCACTGAGGCTTTAAATGCTCAATCGACGTATGCGCTTGCATATAATTTGCTAGGGCTAATTAATATGACTTTAAATGAAAACAGCAAAGCGTTGGATAATTTTGAACATGCAATTCGATTGGCACCCAAAAACCCTGAGATTCACAATAATTATGGATGGTTCTTATGTCAGCGCTACCCACAAAGTATGGATCAAGCCATTAATCATTTTATGACAGCTGCCAGAGATCCACTTTATTCAACGCCTGAAATGGCATATACCAATGCGGGAATCTGTGAAATTAAGCGTCAAAAATACAATGAAGGGCAAGTTTTTTTTCAGAGGGCTTTGTCAATCCAGCCCAATTATTCACCTGCATTGATTGGATTGATTGATGCAGATTTTCAACGGGGTAATTTAATCGATGCACAATCTAAGCTTGTTCAGTTTCTGCAAAATAATTCACCAACGCCTGAGAGTCTGTTATTGGCGATAAAAATCGAGCAAGCAATGGATAATCAACTGGCTGTTGATAGTTATATTTTTCAACTGCAGAAGCATTTCCCTGAATCCAAAGAAGCAGCAGCGATTCGAGAAGGAAAAGTCAGATAATGACTACGATAGACAAAGAAAACAGCAGCGATGGTCAGCTTCCCGAAGATATAAAATTCAATAGTATTAATTTAAATGCAGCAGCGGGAAATCATATACTCCAGAATGACACAGAGAAAATTTCGCAGAATCAGGCAACTAATGTAGATATGCTGGCGACAGAAAAAAGCGAAACTGAAACTGATGAGCATTTTATTGATTCAGAGACGGTCTATCCCGATTCAGGTAACCATCAGAGTCAGCAAATCTACGGCAATAGGAATCTGAATAATATGCATAATCATATTGATTATAATCCGGCAAGAATTGAATTAAATGACATTGATTCTGCGAGTGTTGTGCAAAGTGTCGGACATTTGTTGCGCAAAGCCAGGGTTATGAAAGGTATGAGCATCGGAGATGTATCTCGACAATTGCGCCTCTCGGTACAGCAGATCGAAGCGATAGAGAAAGAAAATTATGAGAAGCTACCGGGACGCACTTTCTTACGAGGTTTTATTCGTAATTATGCCAATCTGGTTCAGTTAGACCCGATTCCTCTATTGCAATTGCTTCCTGAATCCACACCGGTTATATCCACCTATGAACGTACACCGTTCAAGAATAAACAACTGTCGTTTGCTTCAAATCGAGAAAGCTCAGGCAACAATAGATTAATAATTGTAATCATTCTAATTATTGCTATTGTGGGCGCTTATTTTATTTTTGAGAATGATATCAGTATTAAAACAACTGATATCACTTAAAAAAGTAATCCCGTCATCCAGGGAGCCGGGGAACCAACTGCAATACCAAGTGATTCAGGTGATTTATATTTTAAATTGACTGGGGATTCATGGATTAAAGTAGTCGATGGCACAGGCGCTTCTTTGTTCGAACAGCTCAAGAAGAACGGTAGTGAACAAGTCATCACCGGTAAAAGACCCTTGTCGATTGTTATAGGCAATGCATCGGCAGTTAATCTCACCTATAATGACAAAGTAATTGATATTGCTTCTTATAAGAGGCAGGATGGAACTGCACGTTTTACGCTTGAATAAAAGCATTTGTAATCATTTTCGATCTCTATACAGTTAATTTATGCTACAAAATAGTACTTCTACAAATCGTCGGTTCAGCGTTGGTGTCCGGGTTGGTACAGTCATGCTGGGTGGCGGGGCGCCGGTCATAGTGCAGTCTATGACCAATACGGACACGGTTGACAAAACGGCCACAGTCGAGCAGGTTTCGCAGTTAGCGCGCGCTGGGTCTGAATTGGTTCGTATTACTGTCAATTCAATGGAAGCAGCAAGCGCGGTAGCGGAAATTCGTGCACGCCTGGATGATATGGGATGCCATGTGCCTCTGGTAGGCGATTTCCATTTCAATGGTCATAAACTACTGACCAGTTATCCTGAATGTGCGAAGGCTTTGGCAAAATTTCGCATCAATCCGGGAAATGTCGGTCAAGGAAAGAAGCGCGATGAGCAATTCGCCACTTTGATTGAAACAGCTTGTAAGTATGATAAGCCGGTGCGAATCGGTGTTAACTGGGGAAGTCTGGATCCGGAAATGCTGGCGCGTGTCATGGATGAAAATGCAGCTTCCAGTAATCCACAAGACGCCAAATATGTAATGCGGGAAGCATTAATCACATCAGCACTGGAAAGTGCTGCCAGGGCCGAGGAAATTGGCCTTAACCGCAATAAAATTGTCTTGTCTTGTAAAGTGAGTGGTGTGCAAGATTTGATCATGGTTTACCGCGATCTGGCTGCACGCTGCGACTATGCGCTGCATCTGGGATTGACAGAAGCAGGTATGGGCTCCAAGGGTATAGTGGCATCTACAGCAGCATTGGCAATACTTCTGCAAGAGGGTATAGGAGACACAATCCGTATTTCATTGACACCAGAGCCAGGTGGAACCCGTTCGCGCGAAGTGATTGTCGCGCAGGAAATTCTGCAAACCATGGGGTTACGTGCATTCGTGCCACTGGTGGCTGCTTGTCCGGGGTGTGGTCGTACTACCAGCACGTATTTCCAGGAATTGGCGGAAAGCATTCAAGCGTATGTACGTGATGAAATGGTTGTGTGGCGTGAGCAATATGATGGTGTTGAAAATATGTCGCTGGCTGTCATGGGTTGTGTTGTAAATGGTCCCGGTGAAAGCAAGCATGCAAATATAGGAATCAGTCTGCCGGGTTCCGGTGAGAATCCGGTAGCTCCGGTATTTGTGGATGGGCAAAAAACCGTGACGTTAAAAGGCGACAATATTGCCAACGAATTCCGTCAGATCGTCGATAAATATGTTAGCGAAAAGTATCCGAGAAAAGCTGTCTGATGACTATTGGCGTTAAAGCAATTCGCGGGATGAATGACATTCTCCCGGATGAATCCTATCTCTGGGCATATTTTGAACAGACGGTGCAACAATGGCTCGCTGCTTATGGCTACCGGAATATCCGGCCACCCATTGTCGAACAAACCGATTTATTCGGCCTGAAGGTACGGCATCGTGTGTGCGGGCTGTCATCGAACATAATCTATTGTATGCTGGTCCGCAAAGACTCTATTATTCCGGCCCGATGTTCAGGCATGAGCGGCCGCAAAAAGGCCGTTACCGGCAATTTCATCAGGTGGGTGTCGAAGCATTGGGTTTTGCGGGACCGGATATTGATGCGGAATTGATTGTCATGTGTTCACGCTTGTGGGATTTATTGGGAATCTCTGGCTTGCGTCTTGAAATCAGCACATTGGGAAATGCTGAATCACGTACATTGCATCGCTCTCGGCTGATTAAATACTTTGAACAGCATCGTGATAGCCTGGATGAAGATTCATTAAGACGTCTGCATACCAATCCATTGCGCATACTCGACAGCAAAAATCCAGAAATGCATGAAATCATTGAGAATGCGCCAAAATTGATTGATGATCTGGACATTGAATCATGTGTTCATTTTGAGTCATTGCAGCATATACTGCGCCAGCAAGGTATTAATTTTGAGATTAACTTGCGTTTGGTAAGAGGGCTTGACTACTACAACCGTACGGTATTTGAATGGGTAACCGATAAGCTGGGTGCGCAAGGGACTGTTTGTGCGGGTGGAAGATACGATGGCTTGCTGGAACAAGTCGGAGGAAAATCCGCTCCAGCGTGTGGCTTTGCAATGGGTATAGAGCGATTATTAGCGCTGATGCAGGAATGCGGAAAAAAGATCACGCAACCTGTACCCGATATTTATATCGTTCATCAAGGCGATCAAGTGATCGATTATGCTTGGAAATGCGCTGAATCGCTACGTGATGAAGGATTCAACGTCGTATTACATTGCGGGGGCGGCAGCTTTAAATCTCAAATGAAGAAAGCTGATGCCACAGGTGCCTGTTATGCAATGATTATTGGTCAGGATGAAGTGAGCGCACAGGAAGTAACTATCAAACCGCTACGCGAGCCAGTCGAGCAAGCGAGCGTAAAATTAGATAGGGTTACTGACTTAATCAGGAAAAGACCTTCGTAGCGTTACTGTTTCGAAATTTTAGACACTAAATTGCAATCAATTAGTAAATTGAGTATTCATATCATTTAGCATTTATTCAGGAAGAAATAATGGCAACTTATAATTTCGAAGAGCGAGAAAAAATTGACGGGTTCAGGGCCTGGTGGGACAAATATGGCACTGCGATCACTGTTGTTTTAACAGTTATTCTTGTAACGATTGGCGGCATGCAACTCTGGAAGTATTATCAACAACAACAGGCACAACAGGCAGCCGATTTATATAACCTGGTGCGGCAAGTTCAATTGTCAAATGATCCTGCCAAAATCAATGATGCGGCGCAGTTGCTCACAGAAGGATTTCCATCCAGCGGCTATGCGCCTCGTGCCGCGTTGATTGCGGCACAAGCCGATGTGCAGGCAAGCAACAATAAACGTGCGATACAGAACCTGCAATGGATTATCGATCATGCAAAAGAAACGGAGTTGCATGATCTTGCACGCCTAAGAATGTCTGGGATTTTGCTGGATGAAGGAAAATACGACGAAGCTTTACGGCTTCTGAATGCTGGACATGGTGAATCCTTTGCCGGGTTATATTGGGATCGCAAAGGTGACATTCAGGTAGCGGCAAAGAAAATTTCTGAAGCACGGCTAAGCTATCAAACCGCTATCGATAAGCTAAGTAAAAATAATAATTATTACAATATTGTCCAGATGAAACTGGATGCATTAGGTGATTCTGATTAATTACTAAAAAGTGACTTTTCTGTTGAATTTCGCCAGATTCTGGCGCCTATTACTATATTGGATGCTATCTGCCCTGATGCTATCAGGTTGTGGCAGCACGATGAATCCCTTAGATACGCGTATCATTGAATCAATGAGTACGCAGTTATCCGATATATTCGTTAAGGAAGAAGTTATCGTATATGAAAAGGAAGAGCTCGATGCTTTAAAGGCAGCTGATAAAATTCCTTTAAAATGGAAAGGTAAAGTCAGTGAGAATCATATTGCTTCCTTTTATACCGTTTATGACAATGGCGCAGTCTACGCAGCTGATGAAGAAGGGAAGCTGACCAAGTATGACGCGGCTAGCGGAAAAGAGCTATGGCAAGTCAAAACAAAAAATAAGTTTTCTGCGGGTGTTGGTGTTGGTGAAGGACTGATTCTGATTGGAACATTTAAAGGTGAGTTACTTGCTTACAACGAATCAGGGCACATGTTATGGCAAGCATCTGTCACCAGTGAAATTCTCAGTCCACCGCAAGTACAAAATAATATCGTAGTCGTTCGTACTGTCGACGGCCGGATATTTGGACTCGATGCCATTGATGGGAAGCGTAAATGGATTTATCAGGGTGCAACCCCTTCATTGACTGTACGGAGTACTGCCGGAATAACGATTGCACATGGTGCTGTGTTTGCCGGTTTTCCTGGCGGGAAAATGGTGGCTATGAGCCTGTTTAATGGCAATATTGGCTGGGAGGTCGCGGTTTCGCAACCACGTGGCGTCACTGAACTTGAACGCATGACGGATATTACTAGCGCACCCGAAGTTAACAATCGGTTTGTCTGCGCAGCTGCATACCAGGGACGTGTCGCCTGTTTTGCGATTAATGATGGCGCGCAAATCTGGGCGCGTGAATCCTCCAGCAGTGCTGGTTTGACTATGGATAATGACTATGTGTACGTGACTGAAGATAAAGGTGTCGTTGCTGCCTATGATCTTCTCAGCGGTGCCAGCATGTGGAAACAGAGCAGATTGGGTAGTAAGAAACTAACGAAACCGATCATCAAAGGGCAATACATTGTGGTGGCGGATGATCAAGGTTATATCAATTTATTGCGGAATTATGATGGCGCCTTGGTAGCGCGGTCAGCAACCGATGGCAGTATTATTCAGAATTCTGCCAGTCTGCTGCCTGATGGGTTTGTAGTGCAAACAGCAAAAGGCGGTATTTATGCTTTTAGCACAATTCTAAGGCGTCCGAGAATAGCGATCGTAGAGGAAGCCCATTTTGAGACAGATTTTTCGATTATTTGAGGCGAATAGTTATTCTATTTAACGAGAATAATCGGAAAATATGACCAAAATAGCTTTTCTGCAGTAGATCGCTCTATTCTCAAACAGCCTCCTGGTAGTTCTTGCAAGTCTCTCTGGATCTTAACGATTCATCTGGATTCTGGTAACACTGATATGGACTCTTTCCATTTAATGACACGTAGCGTGTCCGGCATTGGCAGCAAAAAATCATGAAACCCATACTAGTTCTGGTTGGTCGTCCGAATGTTGGCAAATCAACCTTGTTTAACCGCCTTACCCGTAGCCGTGATGCCATCGTTGCTGATATCCCCGGTTTGACACGGCATCGTCATTATGGACAAGGAAGAGTATGAGATAAGCCCTATCTGGTGATGGATACTGGCGGTTTTGAGCCAGTTGTCAAAGAAGGCATCCTGCATGCGATGGCCAAGCAAACGTTGCAGGCGATTGATGAAGCGGACAGAGTACTGTTTATCGTAGATGGTCGTCAAGGTGTGACGGCCCATGACAAAATAATTGCAGAACAATTGCGCAAATCCGGGCAGAAAATCCTGCTGGTCGTGAATAAAACAGAAGGTATGGCGACAGCCGTCGTCACCGCGGAGTTTTATGAATTAGGTTTGGGTGATCCTTGCGCAGTATCAGCCATACATGGCGATAATATCAATGAACTTGCCGATTACGCGTTGGCAGATTTTCCAGATATCGAAGAAGAGCCGCCCGAAAGCAAGCATCCAAAGATTGCCATTGTCGGCCGTCCCAACGTCGGGAAATCGACACTCATCAACACTTTATTGGGCGAAGAGCGGGTGATCGCATTTGATCAACCGGGAACAACACGCGACAGTATTTACATCGATTTTGCGCATAAAGACAAACACTATACATTGATTGATACGGCGGGTTTGCGGCGCCGTGGCCATGTGTTTGAAACCATCGAAAAATTCTCCGTCATTAAAACTTTGCAGGCCATCGAAGATGCCAATGTTGCGGTACTGATACTGGATGCAAGAAATGAGATTTCCGATCAGGATGCACATATTGCCGGATTTATACTGGAAACAGGGCGCGCGCTGGTCATCGCGGTTAACAAGTGGGATGGCCTGGATGAATACCAGCGCGACACGATTAAACGCGAATTGGCGCGAAAATTGGCTTTTCTGAGTTTTGCGCAATTGCACTATATTTCCGCGCTGCACGGCAGTGGCATGAAAAATCTATTGCCTTCCATTGACCAAGCCTATGCGGCTGCCATGGCCGATTTATCAACACCTAAATTGACACGAGCATTGATTGCGGCGATCGAAAAACACCCACCGCCGCGCGGTGGCATGTCGCGCCCAAAAATGCGCTATGCCCATCAGGGTGGCTCCAATCCACCGTTAATCATCGTGCATGGCACCATGCTCAATCATGTGCCGGAAACCTACCGGCGCTATTTGGAAAATACTTTCCGCGAGGTTTTCAAACTGAAGGGAACGCCGTTACGTGTTGATTTTAAAGTCGGACACAATCCCTATGCAGACAAGAAACCTGCACCGCTTACCGAAGCTGAAGCGAAGCGCGCGCATAGCCGACGCCGGCGTAACCGGAAGAAATATGGGTAAACTGACAGCGTGAATCGCGTATCTTTTTAGAAACAAGGGCGATATCGAATGCTGCTTTGACTGTGGGTGGCGATTGACAATATTCCAATCCCCAATTTTGAGGACATCTCGATGAATTGGACCCATTGGTTTTATACATTTATAAGCAAATAGATTATTGCTCCGGAACGAATTATTCATGATCTCATGCGTTTTCTATATACATACAGAACAAGTGCTTACCTGCAAAAAGATTCATGGATAAATCGTTCCGAATCAATAGGTCATTGGATTCTATTTTCATCAATTGGATGAATTGCCGCCATTTGCCTTGATCGGCGTCTTGCTGGGCTTGTTGTAGAATGCTTTGAGGTGCGTTGTTAATTCGGCGCAGTTCTCGCCGGAAACTGACAGGTGCTCCACCAATTTGCTGGAACTGCCGAATGCCTCAGGTAGAAGCTCACGCCTCCACCCTTTTAGCAGCAGATTGCGCAGAGCAAATTTATGGGCGCTTTGCTTCGTAGCTCCAAGTAAGTGCGCCCCGGCAGGGCGCACAAAAACAAAACCCCGCCATTAAGACGAGGTTGGCTGGAACACGGCTAAATAAATTGAATTAAATCTTTTCTTTCCTGCGACGTGCCATGAAGCCGAGCAATCCAAGTCCAGCCAGTAACATGGCATAAGTCTCTGGTTCTGGAACTGGCGAGACGTCGCGCAGTACGTAAGCGTTGAGAAACGGATGAAGATTGTTGCTGACGATTGGTTGCAGCGTCTGTGTGAGAGCGTCAGCGGTGAAGTTGCCAACAATGCTGCTGTAGCTGTCGCCGCGCACTGCGTCAGATACGTGGCCCGCACCATCAGAGAAGGATTCGACGCGGTCGCCGAAGGCGTCGGAGCGCGCTGTGAACAGTTGCAACTGGTACTGATGCCCCACGGTTAAATTGCTTAGGAAGTTCGAAAACGTCGGAGTGGATTCAGGGATCCACTCGAATGTATTGAGGATTGTTCCCCAAGCCGCATCGTTATTACCCCCAGTTCCTGCAAGGCTCCAGACACCGGACAGGAACGGTGAGTCGACAGTGCTGAATGTGATATTCAATCCACTGGGGTCGACCGTTAGTGATGCGCCAGTTGAGCCAGCTAGGTTTATGGCTTCGACCAAGCTACCGTTAGTTAAAATGCCAAGGTGACCATTTGGTCCGTTGAACGTTGGGCCGGTTGACCAGGAAATGTCGGCGGCTGATGCCGGTATTACAGTGACTAGTCCGAGCAGGACGGCGGTAGTGCTTAGAATTTTTGGGGACATTATAGGCTCCTATTGTTTGAATCTTTTGTATTGCTGTGGTGAAGAACATCGACAGCAAGATTTTCAATCACAGTATCTGCAAGCGATTTTTCATAAGGAATTGCCATCAGACCAGCTGCCATGGAAGAAGCCAAAAGTTTTTTGCATTTTTTCATTATCAATTCTCCTAAGATTAAGTTACGGAATGAAGCAAACAGCCATCAATGGGGTTTCGAAACAAGAGCTCGGCATAAAATACCCAGATTCTTTCAACTTAGTCGAAGGCAAATGGATTTCCTTACAATACTTGCTCACCATATCCAATTTAACGGGAAACTCCAGTAGCTGTGTAGTTCTACAGTTTGTTGGTTTGGATAAACTTAATAATTTTACGGCGCAGAAAACCAAAAACGGCGCGCTACGCTGACTTCAAAAACACAAAAACTATTATGCTCCCCGTGGCAAGACCACGGGGAATCGCAAGTTGAATCAGATTCGATACCTCGACTTTAGCCTCTGGCGCGAGATTCAGATGATCCAATTCAATCGACTGTTTTGCGTGCGTTTTCATGGCGTTATTGTACCACGAAACCCGCGAAAGATGATGCCACAGTATTGGCTTTAGTATTAGACGACAATTAACCTGTCCGGTCAGACGACAATTATCTTGACCGGGTAGATCAAGCGTGCCAGTTTGTGCGCTGTTGCTGTGATTGCCTTTGCCTTTGCCTTGTCGAGTCTGCCACATAATCTCCTGTAATAGGCACCCACAGTGCAGATTGACTGGATTTCAACGAAACCGCCGCCATGCGCAGTGCCTGGGTAGCACGGTTCGCTGTATGCTTGCTTGCCCCCGATAGCACCTTTTCGCCCAATATCCTGGTTCCTGGACACAGCCCAAGCCACGAGGCAAACCGCTTCGCGCTCTTGAGCCTGCTCATGTCCGCTGCTACTTCACTCAAAACTTTCATCGCGGTTGTCACTTCGATACCATCAATTCGCGTCAAATCAACCCCGCACATTCCGATCAGATGGATGCGCAAGTCAAACCTGGGGGAATTCTTTACATTGGAACGGCGCTTTTTCTGATTGATTTCAACCTTGTGTACCTGAAGTGCCGCAGGCATAGCTTCAAGCTGCCGGTCACATTCGTTAAGTCGTTCGCTGTAGGCGTCATAGAGCAATATCGCTTGTTTGAGCGCGAACAAGTGTTCTTCACGCCAATTCCCGGCAAGCGATTTCTCAATCTCGTCTTTGCTTGCACGGATGCGGTTGCTCATGAGATTCGCCAGAATGTGTTCGTCCCTCTCACCAGCAATGATTGCCCGGACGATCTTTTGCCCGGTTTCGCCAACAATATCCGAAATCACGTTCGCCAATTGTACATTCATTTGTGACAGAGCCTTTTGCATATGCTGCATATGCTGCACATGCCGCGCCTGATAACGGATCAGCATGTCACGTTGTCGTGATATGGCTCGCAGCGCGCATACCTCATCTTTCGGACGGAAGGCACCAGACAATAAACCAAAGCTCATCAGTTGCTGTAACCATTGGCAGTCCAGTACATCCGACTTCCGGTCAGAAGCATTTTTTACGTGTCGCGCATTTACCAGATACACGGTCAGCCCTCGCGATTCCAGAAGCTCATGCAGCGCAATCCAGTATACCCCGGTCGATTCCATTGCCACGGTGTCGATTTCACAAGCTTCCAGCCAGTCCGCCAAACCATTCAGGTTTGCGGTAAAGCTCTTGAACTCTCGTACCGGCTCGTCATCCCGATCCGGCGGTACCACCAAAAATGGCTCGCAGAGCTAATATCAATCCCTGCCGCATTCGGGTGAGTTAACTCCATGTTATTTTGCTTGCACTTTACCATGACATCTTCCACATCTCTATTGGAATGCCGCGCTGGTTCGGGTACGTCGTTGTACTCACTCTTTCAAACGGGATGTCCGTTGTCACGGACTCACCAATGTCGCCAACGTAACCCTTGACCACGCTAAAAACGGGCGGATTAGCACCAATGATATGCCGGTCTTTTCCAGCACGACATTCTAACTTTACTCCTCGCGCTCTGATACCGCTTGTTTCTTCTGCACGCCTTGCCGCCACCAGCGGATTACTGCGCTAAGAACTGCTACAAATTTATATTAACTTTAGGCACCTAGGAACTGCTTGAATGGATAATTGAAAGTATCATCATGACACTTAAGAGCACCCAATATTGCAGTGCCAGAAAATAATCTGGCGTCATATTGACATAAACTAACGACAGGGAATCGGTGTCCCAATCCCTGATTGTATCGAGTTTCAAAATCATTTAACTCGGCAATTTCCATGCCTTTTTGTAACGTCCAAGCCATATCACCGAGTACTCGCAGACCCTGAATACCTTGTTTGTTGGCATCCATAAAAGCATTCTCGAAGAATGTATATAATTCTGTGCTGTTTGCCATTCCCTCCGTTAAAGCAATACGACCATCCTGAATATCCTGATCAATGCAGGATCTGACATCACGTAGTTCATTCATCATAATGGCTTGAACTTCCGTGGTAGCAACTAGAAAACAGCGATTTCCAGATTGAAGGCCACCGAGCAAAAATGGCAGTGCTAATTTAAGTCGCCCCAAATCAGTGTCATAAAACGCACATAAGTGGCTGCCATAATTAATTGTGATGCCTTCAAGATCAATATGAGCGATTCGGCTTGGTGCTTGCTCAAATGCGGCAATGTTTACAGACGCCTGATCTTGTTCAAGATAAGCCAGGAGATCAGTTAAGCGATACCTTCTCTCGCGCTTGACTCCTATACGCATACAAGGCAGCTTGCCTGCATCACTCCAGCGTCTTAGCGATATTTCACTGGCATTCAAAATTTTGGCTGCTTGTTTAATGTTTAGAAGCGACTCAGCTGCACTTTCATTGTTGCTCACGCACATTCTCTCCCAAAACAATTCCTATTTGTCTCAGCAAAATCTTCAGGTTTGCGACCTTTTTTATAGTTCTCAATTACATCCTCTATAGTTATCTTAAGTAACTTCCCTGTATTTATAGAACTCTTGACTTTTATTATAGCATGGGTCAAATTATAAAAAAGAATATTAATGATGATCATTGATTACTAATGATGATGTATATATCATCAGATACTCGCAGTACCGATTAAATCAATAAATACAGGATAACAAGATGAATCCAGTTTCCGGAAGCTCAGAGGATTACAGTTTCTATAGCGCACTCAGCCATCCACCTTTACGGGCTGCAGGTACTACCCCCGATTTGGCTATCTATCGTCCAAAAGCAGTTCCTAAATATGGCGCATTCCGTTTCAAAGCACCGGCTGAGGGTTTGCTGCAAATAGGTGGCGCAATATAGTGCTGAAACTGACTGGTCGGATAATTTCGAAATTGCATGGACTAAAATGGGCAGCAAGGGTCCATTGGTTCTCTTTCTACATGGTGTTCCAATTAATCGTTGCAGTGGGAGGAAGTACAGGGACAAGTGTCGCGTTTTTGCGAAACGATTTCTATCGACATGCTGGGAATGGGTGAAAGTTCCAAACCACGCCTATATGGCCGCAAAGATAATTCATCCCCTAATGCGATGTGGCATTGGATTAATGATGTCGATTACATTGAAAAATTGATGCAACAAGAATATCCGGGGCGACAATTTATTTTTATTGCCGATGACTGGGGAAGCGGTATTGCTACACATTATGCCGCAATTCATAACAATCGTTTAAATGCGCTCGTGCAAATGGATCCGATCGCCTTCGACGGCTATCCGGTGACTGAAATACAGGCAATAGGCAGAGCCTCCGAAATTCCGAATACACCAGAAGGCGATGCACAATTTGCAATGCTTTTCGCAGCATTTGATCAGACACTAGTGTAGTGTCTCTCAAATGTTTGCATATTTAGACTGCGGCCTGTGACTGCATCATGGCGTCACGGGCACGCTGGATTTTTCGCAAAATTTCTTCCCCCTTGGCATTTCCAGACGTAACGTTTTGGATTTTGATTGCGGTCAGCCAAATAGGTGAGAATTTTATCGGCCAGTTCCTTAACTGAAGCAAAGCTGCCACTGACGATCTGGTCAGTCAGATCGCGGAAAAAACGTTCGACCAGGTTAAGCCATGAGGACGAAGTTGGCGTGAAGTGCATGTGGAATCTGGAATGCTTGGCCAGCCATGCTTTTACCTCGGGATGCTTGTGGGTTGCGTAATTGTCGGCGATCAGATGAATATCCATCTTTTTGGTGTTTCCCGTTCGATTTTCTTGAGGAACGCCAGCCATTCCTGATGCCGGTGTTGTTCGGCGATAGTCGTAATCAGTTTACCCTCCAGATAGTTTAGCGCAGCAAACAAGGTCAAGTGCCATGGCGAATATAATCGTGCGTTGTGGTCTTGATATGTCCGATGCCAGCGGCAATCCCCGGCTGGGTGCGCTCCAGCGCCTGACACTGTGATTTCTCGTCGCAGCACAGCACCAAGGCTTTTTCCGGTGGATTGAGATACAGACCGATGACATCCCAGAATTTTTCCTCGAAATGCGTGTCATTCGACAGCTTGAAGGTTCGGGTCAGATGCGGCTTGATGTCGTTTGCAGCCCACAAGCGCTGCACGCTGGCCTTCGAAATACCCGCCGCTCGCGCCATAGTGCGGCAACCCAGCGTCCCAGGTTGGCGGGCGGACGCGTTACTGTCTCCAGCACTTTCTTGACCACCACATCGGGCAATGAAGGCTTGCGGCCATAAGTGCGTCGGTGAGACCGGCCAACCGTTTCCTTGCCGAAGCGCTGACACCAGTGACTCACCGTCACACGTGTCACCCCAGCTTTCGCACCGATGGCTTCCTGCGTATGCCCCTCAGCCGCCAGCAAAATGATTTGAGCGCGTTGCCGATCCCGTACTGACACGGTGCTGGCGCGTAACCGCCTGTTCAGCTCTCGTCTCTCTTCCTCTTCAAGTACAATCTTCCTCTTTGCCATGATTCGCTCCTCAAAACAGTTCGTGCTTCAAGTATAAGCAAAATCAGGGAAATGTAAATTCATTTGCAGGACACTACACTAGTACAGATTCTAAAGTCTATGGTGTACGATTCTTCCAAATACAATCAATATAATCTGCGTTACCTGACTTTTCCTTATGTTGATGTGGACTACGAACGCAATGGAAAGAATGATGGTGTCACCGATGTCGCCAGATCAACAACCATGCGACTAAAAATTCATAATTTGCGCGTACTGTCAGATCGCGCAGCTATTCTAAGTCCATCCCTGCTACTGCCTCATCACTCACAATGCAATCCCCGTGGTGTGCAATACCAGAACATTACCGTTCCGACACTGATCATGTGGGGTGAGTATGACAACATGATGCCAGCAGCACAAACGCAGCGGTTTGCTCATGTATTAGGAACAGATGATGTGCAAATCACTTACATTCCAAGAGCAGGACATTTTCCGGCCACTGATAATCCAGACTGCGTCACAGACACTATCCTTAATTTTATTCGTCGTGTTATGGGACGCAGTGCGCTGGCTGATATCTATATTGGAAATCATGGTATCTGGAAAGGGGATGAACGCCAGATGATTCAAGAATTACGGGTGCTGCATGGCATTGCCGATTGAGTAAAGCAGCAAATTTATGGTAGTGATTATTGAACATCCCATATTTTATGAGCAATTTATGAAAACTATTATGCTTAAATCGGATCTGATTTGCCCGCATTGTGGTTTCAGTAAACAGGAAACCATGTCCACTGACGCCTGCTTGTATTTTTATGAATGCACAAGCTGTAACACACTATTAAAACCGAAACCGGGTGAATGCTGCGTCTTCTGTTCCTATGGAACCGTGGTATGTCCATCCAGGCAAGCTGAAGCTAGCTGCTGCAACTTTTCTTGATAAGGTTTCTTTATGATTGAAGGGAATAAAGACTTAAACATCCAAACATGGCTGGAGGAGCATGGTGATTATCTATTCAGTTATGCACTCTTAAGAATAAAGGACACACATGTCGCTGAAGATTTGGTTCAAGAAACATTACTTGCAGCGATAACTGCTAAAGATACTTTTTCCAATCAATCAACGATTCGGACCTGGCTGATTGGCATACTTAAACACAAGCTAGTGTTTAATTGCATAAATAGTTATATTTAAGTAATCTCCTGTTTGTTTAACGTAAGCAGGAGGCTCTCATGACACGGGTAGCAGCAAAGGTAACATGCAGCGATCAGGATCGAAAAGAATTGGAGCGACTGGGATCTAGTCGCACTGATCAAGCTCGTTTGGTCGAGCGTGCAAAGATTGTGTTGGGCTGTCTGGCGGGCGAACGTAACGACCAGATTGCGGCACGCATGAAGTTGCAGGCGAATACGGTAGCGATGTGGCGCAAGAGATTTATGGAGGGCGGCATCGCGGCGTTACATGACCGAGCGCGCAGTGGCAAGCCACCCATCTACGATGCCGGCGACTTGCGCGATAGAATACGCAAACAGCTTGAACTTACTCCACCCGAAGGGCTTTCCAGTTGGGACGGAAGAACGCTAGCTCAGGCACTGGGCGTGTCAGATGACGCTATCTGGCGCATTCTTCGCAAGGAGGGCATTCAACTACGGCGCATGCGTTCTTGGTGCGTGAGTACTGATCCGGAATTCGCGGCCAAAGCAGCAGATGTGATAGGCTTGTACCTGGGGCCACCCACCAACGCACTGGTTCTGAGTATTGATGAAAAGCCATCGATTCAAGCCTTAGAGAGAAAAATTGGCTACGTTCATACCAGCAGCGGAAAAATCGTGCGCGGAATCAAAAGCACATACAGGCGTCACGGTACCGTCAACTTATTTGCCGCGCTGAACGTGGCCACTGGCGTAATCCAATCCAAGGTCACGGCAGTCAAGAAGCGTCCAGACTTCCAGGCCTTTCTTGATGACGTAGTGGCTGAGGTGCCTGTCAACCAAGAAATTCACGTGATCTTGGACAACTACGCAACCCACAAGAGAAATGATGACTGGCTGGCCGTCATCCTAACGTCCACTTCCACTTCACACCTACTTCAGCAAGCTGGCTTAACCAAGTAGAAATTTGGTTTGGCATCTTTACACGCAAAACACTGAATGGGGCAAGCTTCCAAAGTACGGAGCAACTGACGCAAGCCATCAAAGCGTTCGTGAAACACTACAATAAAACTGCTGCGCCGTTTGTTTGGAGGAAGCGCGAGGTAAGAGGTGCTCAACTCAGAAATACAATCGTTAACTTATACAATTAGACACTAGTTGACCAATTCCGACGACAGGGGCGTGAAGTCGGCATTGGCGATCTGATTGATCAGGATGAGGGAGACAATCTGGATAATTTTTTAGAGCCAATGGCCGATGGATTGAAAAACCGGATGCTTTTCCTAACCCGGAGTCAGCTTTTCAACAAAAAGAATTCTGGAAGGTTTTTCAGCAATGTTTAACCGGATTAAAACCCAAGCAAGTTGAAGTATTTCTTGCTAAAGAAATTCATGGAATGAGCAATGAGGAAATCTGTAAGAATTTTGCACTTAGTCAGACTAATGTATGGGTGATTATGCATCGTATTCGACTGTCCTTGATTAAGTGTTTAAAGATTAACTGGATAGACTAATAATGGGTAAATTAAATGTTGAATTGTAAACAAGCTAGCCAGTTGGCATCTCGATCAATGGATGAGAAATTACCCTTGTGGAAAAACATGGTGTTAAAGATTCACCTGATTTTATGCCGCAGCTGCACTAATTTTACGCGGCAACTTGTTTTTTTGCGCGAAGCTTCACGATACTCAAGAACCAATCTTGACTTTCAGTTAACTGAAGAAGCAAGGCAACGTATCGCCAATGCTCTGAAGGATATGCAAAATGGTTAATGATAGCATTAAGAAAATACCAAGGAAGATTTGGTCATCGTATGTAATCTTTAAACAAAGAAGGTAACGAGAAATGATAATGAATGAGGAGAATTAATAAATGCTACATGCCGTCACAGAAAAAACATCCGATTCTTCAGCTATATTGATTGAAATTGGAAAAATTTTTGGAGGTCATGTTCCCAACGTTTTCAAAGCCTACGCCGAACACCCTTCATTACTTGCAGCCAATTGGGAAAAATTCAAGGCAATAATGCTTCAAGGCAAATTGCGACGCAAAGTAAAGGAAGCTATTGCTTCAGTAATTTCCTATGATAATAAGTGTAATTACTGTGTCGCAGCGCATAGTGCGGCGCTACGCAGCATGAAAACAAGTGAACCGGAAATTACTGCGATGTTTCAGGTACATTCCCTGGTGATTTTACCAACAAGGAAACCGCACTGGTAAAGTTTGCCCGTAAAGCCAATCTGGATTGGCACAGTATAGGCAATGCTGATCACAAAGAATTAGTTGATCTCGGGATCGAAGAATCTGAAATGCTGGAGGCATTAGGAACGATGGAGCTATTTATCGCATTTAACAGATTCGCTGATGTAATGGGAGTTGAGATAGATTTTTAATTTTTACCATTTAATTACTACTGTTTCTATCTGTAATTGGAATTAGGTCAATTAATTATTATCATATTGAGTAGGTCCTAAACCTTTTGCATTCAATTCTGCCAGTGCTTTATCAGTTTTTTTAAGATGGCCCAATCCCATTCCCAGCAATACATGATCAGCTTTTGTATATTGAATATTACTATAGGTTGTTATTTCTACCCGATTTCCCAGGGATCAAGAAAATCAAGAAAAGGGCCATTTAAAATTTGATACCCATACCCTCAAGTGTCTGCCTCACTAATTCTTTATTGTCTACCGCTATTCCAAAGTGTCGCATTTGATCAGGTTGTCTATTATCATTTTTTATAAAATTGAGAAATTGATCCCCAAAATAAATAAATGCTTGCATCTCATTTTCTTGATGAACTTCAAAGCTCAAGAAATCACTATAAAATTTTAACGCTTCGCGAATATTTCCAACTTCTAATGCCACATGATTTATGCCTACTGCATATGCTTTCATATTTTTTCCTTTGTCATTGAAAATCAATCTAACCCAAATAATCTATTCTTGTGCTGTTGAAGATAATATTGAAGAAAGTTAATTAAGCAAGTAGTGCATAAATAGCTAATCTGCATAAGTCTTCATTGATTTGTATCACATCTTCCCTGGCTTCTGTATGGCGTTACTCCAGGCAAGCGAATGGTAGTCAAAGCCATTTTCGATGGTTGGTTTGATAATGTTGAAGAAAGGAGAAATGTCGAAATCCCGCGGGGTGAATAGACTATGATGGTGGATGTGGTAGATTTCCTCATAACAATCAGCGCACATCGGATCGTCTAACCAGGCGCGTTGAATCTCCGGCAATATCGGATAGTGCACCGACTGAAACGCTTGCGCAATCAAGATCGAACATCAAGATCGAACAGATTGCACGAGTCGGATCTCCGCTACCGAGGGCCAACAGGCGTCTGCGGAATCTTGTTGGAACAGGTGCTATGGGAAGAAGATAGCGTACGAGATCGAAAATGTTCTTGAGATCATACTGTTGACCGATACGTGCAATGGCATAATCCACAATGAGCCTACGATCTTCATCATTCAAACCAACAGGGCGGCAGATTCGGGTGTGCATTTGCGCATAGCTGGCAGGCGTTATTGCACGCACGCCTTCCTCCAGGTCCGCTTCAACCAGTACCGGGGGTAGTTGCCAAGGAGTGCTGGGAGCAATGCATCGCCGATAAATAGTGCCGCGTGTGGCCAGGTTGATTGCGTAAGATATTTGATGGCAACGCTAATACGGGCATTTTCTTCAACCAATAAAACATCTCCGGGTTGCAAGGTTGCTGCGAGTTTTTCCTGGCTAATCGTAGCAACCTGAGTGCTTTGCCGGACTGGCTTGGTTAGAAACTGTGCCAGACCAAGGCCTACACTTTCAGTTACCTGACCCACAAATCCCCTTTTTTGACGCTAATTCCTGATTCTTGACCAGTATTTTACAAGGACCACACCAAGTAGCGCGAAAATAAATTAAAACCGGTTTTTCTGATTTGATAATATTTTCAGAGCCATTGTTTATTTTTAATAGTTTCTCTTGTTTGGATTTTCACAACCATTTGGGCCACAGCCTAAATTAAAAATCACTTGAAATAAGAAGAATAAACCAAAAGCAATAAAAAACCACTCGTGAGTTATATAAGCTTGAGCAAACAAAAACAGTGCAAAAGCCAATCTAACCCAACGCATTAAATGCCAATTTGTAAAAGTAATTGTTTCATTTGCAGTATCTCCTTCTATCAAGTTTATGGCTTCGAACAAAACATTTCCCAGTTATATAGAAAATGTCCAGTCGGGAAGCATATTTACGGTTGCTGTCTCGAAAGTCTTGTCTAAGCCGGAAAATACCATCAAACCTAGCGCCAGCAGCAGAACTCCTAGAATGCGCTTGCCGTTGTTTGGCCTGATCTTCCTGAGCAAGCTGGACGAGAACCATGCGGCGCTTAGCAGGGCGGCGGCAGTTCCGACACCAAAGGCAAACATGACAACGAACGCCACGCTTAAATCCTGCCCTATGGAAGCCAAGGCTATGGCTGCCCCCAAGGTTGGTCCGACGCAGGGCAGCCAGACTAAACCAGAAGCGCACCAATCCCGAACTGTCCGGCGACAGAACCGGTCGCGTCACTACCCGCAGTATTGAAACGGCTGGTGAGGAGCGATAACTGATTACTTGCCCATTCTCCCAACCGCTTGGATATCAACAGAAACGCGATCAATATCAGCAGCACGGCCGCAACATACCGGTACACATCTGGATTCAGTCCGAGATTGAGCAACAGCAGTGTGAGGAATGTGCCCGCAACAGCGAAAGCAGTGGCCAGGCCAAGTGCCAGAAATAACGGTCCGAAGTGACCGCTGTTTGCCGCCGATGACATGATTACGGGAACCAGCGGCCATACGCAAGGAGAAAGGACGCCAATAATACCAGCCAGAAAGGCCAGCGAGATTGAAGCCAGTTCAATTCCCATCAGGGTCCACGGCGTTCAGAGCCTTATCCAACTCACCGGTAATAACATCGTAACGAGTTTCTCCCACACTGAACCAGAGTTGTTCTTCACCGGAATACAGCAACAGGGTTGATTGTCTGGGCGCCTTGAAATAACGCACCCATTTCTTGTCATTATCAAAATCTATTACCAAAACACTCAGATTTTGTTGCGGATTGTTTTTGCCGTAGGTTGCCAGAACATCCTGCTGCTTGGCGCATGTGGGACACCAGGTCGCATAAACATCCACCAGAAAAACCTTACCGGATTTCCGCAGTTCATTGTAACGGACCTCGGTAAATGCCTCCTTTTCAACGGCTGCTTGTGCGATAGGAGATAGCGTGATGACCACGCTCATCAGAGCAATAAAAAGTGATTTCATAATTTATGGTGTCCTTAGATATTAAATTTGTTTGTCATTTTTTGTTCTGCTGCACCGGTAAGGTTAACTTGATCTGGCGTGAATAATATTTCTTCAGACTTTATGCGAAACAAAGACATCATGCTGCCATGCCACGCTTTTCAATGGCTGCCACAACACGTTTGATCTGCTGTTCAACATTGATAGATGTGTAGCCTGTGAGCTCAAGCTCCCGATCCTCATAGACATCCACGCCTGTATATCTGCACTCCCAATCTGCAATCACCTGGTCACGTTGCCGTATGAGCGCTTCTATCTGTGGCCGGAATAAAACCAGCATGGCGGATATCCATAGGTTAACCGGCCACGAAGGATGAGCATGGTCGATCTTAAAATAATCCAGCATGACAATGACGTCCTCGGCCTTGTACCAGGCTTCTGCTGTTACCCATCGATTGGTTGCGAATAATCCGAGAGGGAAACCGTAGGCATCCATTGAAATACCAATGAGATGGGAGAGTGCGTCATTTCCTTTTGGCCAGGGTTCTGTTCCATTGTATGGAACGGGTGATATTCCGGCCGGTATTCCCGGTTGGCGCAAGAATGTATGGAAATGCCCATTTTCATTGGTTCCTGCACGGTGTGCGTGATAGTAATACTGACTGTATGTTTCCCCATCAAACACATCATCTTTGGGATAGTGTTCCAGTTCGTAAAACTCGCCTTGCCCTTTTAATACTTCGCCGACGATATTGAGCCCGCCTTTTTGCAATACCCGGTAGCATTCGACAATCTGCGCACCGGCATCGGCCATCCGTTCAAGCTGCATGCGGGATAATTTAGTGAAAACGTCATGATCTATTTCAAATGCCTTGTCGTTCATAAAAAAAGCAATGAAGCCTGTATCAGCACCTCATCGCAACCTCCCTGACACGTTAATTAATAGGATCTGACAGCACATGGATTTTTCATGCTGCATGGGTTTTTCGGCGCACAAGGATTCCTGGCGGCTGCACTACCTACCGGCTTGAACTCTTTCTGTAACACTGCTGTATATGCGGTTAATGCAGCAAGTTGCCGTGAATCCCAGGCAAATGGCTTACTCTGCATGGGCTTGATCATGCATAACTGCACCATTCCTTCCAGCGTGATTGATTCCATACCGGCAACATCTTTGGCCATTTGCACAAAATGTGGATAAGGCTTGGCGAAATCGGGTTGCAGCATCGCTGTACCATCCTGATGACAGCTTGAACAAGACATGGAATTATTGCGGCTAATTTCTTTACTATTCCACAGCGCTTTGCCTTCATTTAATAAAGCCGCCCGGTCTCCTTGATAGGGTTTTGTTCCCTCAGGTCGAGTTACCGCCTTAGGATCCACTCTATCACCTGCAGCACAAGGATTACTGGCTGCACAGGGATTTCTTGCCGCACAAGGGCTGCATGAATTACGTTTGCCAGCGCGCGGCGCACAAGGCTTGCAGGTAGCCATGGCACAACCATTCAATGTTAAAGGCAACCCGATTGCTGCGCCAAATAAAGCAGAAATGACAGCTGCTCTTAATGGTTGAATTTTGGTTTTCATAATTTTCCTTACGTTACAGAAAAGCTCTTATGTTGCGACAAATGCATTAATTAAAGCACCCCGCTAGAAGTGCGAGGTATTTAACTGCGCTCTTCAATCTGAAGGGCTTCAACCAGATTTTCCTTCGAAGAACGGTGAATTGAACTCGCTGGGATTAATGTTTTTTTGCTGCACAAGGATTTTTAGCGGCGCAGGGATTCTTGGCTGCGCAAGGACTCTTGGCGGCACAAGGATTCTTACCAGCGCAGGGATTTTTCATGTCATGCTGATGTTGTGCTTTTGCCTTTGGTGCACACGGACTACTCTCAGCAAATGTTGGTGCGTTCATGGAAATTGCCATCAGGCCAGCCACCATGGAAGAGGTCAAAAGTTTTTGACGTTTTTTCATTATCAGTTCTCCTAAGATTTAGTTACGGAATGAAACAAACAGACATCAATGGCGGTTCAAAACAAGAATTCGGCACAAAACATCCAGATTCTTGCAACTTAGTCGAAGGTAAATAGATTTCCTTGCAACATTACGTAACTTCTTAAAAGAAAACTGATTTATTCTTTATTAGTCCGAAGTAAGGTTAAAACCACCGCCTTTAAGGCGGTAAGATTTATCTTTTAAAAATTTAAACGTAACATGATGCTAAAAGTGGGGGGGTATCATGGACTATCGTTATGGAAGTCACACAGTTTTCAAGATACAGTTTTGTATTTGTAACAAAATATCGCTATAAGGAACTGAGAGGTGACATAGGGCTGAAGGTCAGGGACTGATAAGGCAGACGTGCGAGGCATTTTAAATAGAAATTCTGAAAGGCGGTGTCAGTCAGGATCATCTACATATATTTGTATCTGCGCCACCGAACATGGCGCCCAGCGAAATAATGAGGCGTATCAAAGGTAGAACTTCTGCGAAGTTGTTTGAAAGTTTTTCGGAATTAAAAAAACGCTACTGGGGCGCCATTTTTGGGCACGAAGATACTTTTGTGTAACGTCAGGAGAACTGACAGAAGAAATGATTCAAAACTATTTGGAACATCATTTTGAGCCTAAAGGTGATGATGATTTCAGTACCGAAAGCTAAACGGGTCTTAAGACCCATATCCTGACTTTAGTCATTGTCACTAACCCACCAGCTTTAGCTGGTGGTTGTTTAGTAAAACCTCATTTGATTGCTATTGCGATGAATCTTTCAAAAAGCCTTAATTTATTAGATTTTCGAGTGATTTAAATGACTTCAACCGAGGAAACGATAACATAATCGTTCTTCATTATAGACCTGACACCTTTTTGTAAAATGTTATGAAGGATGAATTAATTGCTTAATTTGATATAACTGCCATCTTCTTGACGTTCCCACATTTCGCCTGTGACTGCATCGGTAATTATTGTTGCCCCGCTATCAAAGCAATCGCCTTTATACACTGTGCTCTTAAAAACGCCTTTGGAAGCAAAAGTAACTGGCGGATTGATTGTGGTTGTGCCTCGCATCACGAACGTCGTTTCAGTGAATTCTGCCGTCATGTCATAACAAGTATCAGTGTTTACAATGAGATCAACTGTTCCTTCCGGTGCGTTAATAGTGCAATATCGCGCTTCAAGTATTCTGCGTGTTGGAGTAAATGAATTTGCATTCATAGCTGGATAAAATGGATTTTCTACTCCTTTAATCACTGATGAGGTCGCAGTATAAGTGGTTATTAAAGAAGTTCCTGTAGCCGATGTCTGTTGCGTTATTGGGCAGAGATTGTGTTTTTGGGAAATGGAATGCATTGTCCATTAGTTGTGACGTTCACGATATTGTTATTCTGTGTGTAAAGCAGACCTGAGGGTGCATTGGTCGTATCGCAGGTAGGCGTGCTATTATTACTATTGTTCCCGCCATTATTATTCGAGTTGGCAATCAAGACTAACAGATTGGGAAGGGTATCAATGAGAACCGGATTATCTCCCCATGGCCCGCCAAGCGCATAGACATTGTTATCATTGGTGTTGACACCAGCATAAATGTTCGTTTGCGGATAGTGACGAAACAGCCAGGGTTCGATACTTTGCGTGATCTGATGATCAGGAAAATGCTTTGCATAGGTGTTCTCGGCCCAATTGAGCAGTGCTTCTGTATCGATCAGTGTTTGCGTGTTTATTTCAGGGGAAGAGTTTTCTTCCTCTGCCACCCTAAATCCATACTCAGAGTTGATACTCTGTCCACTTCTCGATGCTACGTAATATTCGACGGTATATCGTCCAGCAGCTAGCGGTGGTAACGGCAATATTATGGAGGTAGGATCGTTTTCGGTAACCTGAGGTATTGCGGTGGTAACCTGATCGCCATTTTCGGCATAAACAGATAGCGAAATATTGGCTTGATTAACATCTTCTGAAAACCAGAGTTGTATCTGTGCTGGTGGTACGGGAAGCGGTTTGCGTTCGGCACGACTTCCCCCTGTTGGGTCGGATTTTACTAAAGTAAAGGCATATACTGATCCTGTAATTAGCATCAGTAATGTTATCCAGCTAATAGTCCATGCAGTTTGGTTATGTCTATTCAGTATAAACTTGTTTGGTTTCATTATTCTTCTCATGTAGTAAATTGCACTCAATACACAGTGAATTCATTCACTGAAAAAATACTCAATTAATTGAGTATAGAAAAATTAACGCTTTTTTCTAAAATAAATTATACACAAACCGGAAATTTAGGAAAATATGGTGCTGGATGATCAAAAAAACCATGTCAACGTGAATTGTTGGACGTCACATACCCAATGCGGCAAGCAAAACTGAGCGGGGGGCAAGGAACCAAGAAAAAGGTGTCCAAGAAAAAGGTGTCACAAGAAAAAGGTGTCAGGTCTATAATACAGAATTCCTACCAGGGAAAATGATAACTCCAGTCGTCGTTTTCCGGTCTCTGGTTTCTGTTGCGATCGCATACAAGTGCCTTGAGTCGATCCCTTTGCGCAAAAAAGAAGCCCAGTTGGATAATCATCCTGCTGGAATTCCCAGTCTGATACATCAGGTTCGCGCTGAAAATCGCAATAACATGCTGTAAAGAAAATTGACCAATCTGGTCATTGAAGAGGGGCACCAAAACCACAT
This sequence comes from Nitrosomonas sp., assembly GCA_016721865.1. Taxonomy (GTDB): domain Bacteria; phylum Pseudomonadota; class Gammaproteobacteria; order Burkholderiales; family Nitrosomonadaceae; genus Nitrosomonas. The sequence continues at coordinate 57,340 of JADKHF010000041.1, forward strand.
GCCGACAATCATCGCAATCTTATTGACTGGATGCTGGTTTGGCAAATATTCCATTAATTCCAAATCCGATTAGCGTTATCATTCACTGAATTAACAGATTCAGTACAATACTTTTTCAACAAGAAAAGTAAAGATAAACAAAGTCTGCATTTTTTCAGTATCAAAAGAATGTTAACAAAAACTGCATTTTGAACTGATTAAACCCTGCAATATCACCAATTACTTCGATTCTCACTCATGGCAAATGATTCTTTAATACCGCACTGCGATACTTTGGACTCTCTTGATTGCAAGCAATGCGCACGCTTGTCGGATTTCTTGCAATCCGTAAAAACCAAGCACCCGGATTATCATGCGCGGCCCGTAAGTGCTTTTGGGGATAGGCATCCGAAGCTGTTGATTATTGGTTTGGCACCCGGCATGCACGGTGCCAACCGGACAGGACGGCCATTTACCGGTGATTTCGCGGGAATTTTGCTGTACCAGACATTGCATAAATTTGGTTTTGCCACTCGACCCGAATCCGTTTCTGCGGATGATGGGTTGCAACTGCTCGGATGCCGTATCACCAATGCAGTCAAGTGCCTGCCACCCGAAAACAAACCCGTTCATCAGGAGATTAAGCAATGTAACCAATACCTGGCAGCAGAGATCAACGAATTTGTTCAGCATAATGGCATAGCGCTGCTTGCACTCGGAACAGTCGCACATCAAGCGGCGTTAATGAGCACGCGGCTTAAGTTAAAAGATTATCCGTTCGGCCATGGCGCCGTTCATCATTTGCCGCTTGAGAATGGTGTGAAACTCTATGACAGTTATCATTGCAGCCGCTACAATACGCAAACCAAACGTCTTACATCGGAAATGTTTGAACAAGTATTTGAGAAAATTGTTGCCGATATGAAGTGAGAAAAAGACTACTAAAAACCAGAGGAGAAATTTTATATGCCCTATGTCAATATCCGTGTTGCCGGAACATTAACACGTGAACAGAAAAAGCAAATTGCTGCAGAACTGACCGACACCCTGGAACGTATTGCCAAGAAACCGAAATCCTATACGTATATCAGTTTTGATGAAATTCCTGATGAAAATTGGGCGATTGCTGGAAAACTACTCGGTAGTCAGGATTAAGCAATTTGTCGAACACCGATTTTGATGCAAAGAATTTTTGTGTAAATTTACCGCTTCAGCCGGGTATTTATCGCATGATAAATGCCAAAGGCGAAGTGATTTATGTCGGAAAGGCGGTTAATCTTAAGAAACGCGTTTCTTCCTACTTTCAGAAGACTAATCTGGGACCCAGAACCCAGTTAATGGTTTCGCAAGTGACCGGTATTGAAACAACGGTCACTCGCTCTGAAGCCGAAGCGCTGTTACTTGAAAATAACTTAATCAAGAGCCTGAAGCCGCGCTATAACATAATATTCCGGGATGATAAATCCTACCCCTATGTGATTCTGAGCGGTCACAATTTTCCCCGGTTAGGGTTTTATCGCGGCGCGCTGGACAAAACGCATCAGATATTTTGGACCTATCCAAATGCCGGGATAGTTCGGGAAAGTATCCAGCTGTTACAAAAAATATTCCGCTTACGTACCTGCGAAGATAACGTTTTCAGTAACCAAACAAAACCCTGTTTACTGTTTCAGATCAAACGATGCAACAAACCGTGTATCAGCCAGATTTCTCAGCAAGCGTATCAAAATGACGTTAAAAACGCCGCATTGTTTTTAAGGCAAGCAAACGGAAGTGATGGAAGTTATCTCAGGCAAGATGCAACAGGCTGCAGATCGTATGGAATATGAACAGGCAGCCTCATTGCGGGATCAGATTCAAGCTTTACGCAAAATCCGGGAAAAACAGTTTGTCGATAGCGGGAAAGTGCTCGATGCGGATGTCGTTGCCTGTGTGCTGATGAATGATGGTTCTGGAAAAGTATGTGTCAATTTGGCAATGATCAGGGGAGGGCGGCACTTGGGTGACAAGAGTTTTTTTCCACAAAATGCGGTTGATTGCACGCCAGCAGCCGTTGTTGAAGCATTCCTGGCGCAGCATTATCTGAACAGAAGCGTACCACCTCTGATTATTCTGAGCGAAAAAATCGAACGCGAAGCAATACAGGATCTATTAACTGAGCAATGCGGGCATAAAATTACAATCAACCTGAATCCTGTCGGCGAGAAACGCGTATGGCTCGCCATGGCGACCGAGAATGCGCATCTGGCGCTGAAACAAATGTTGAGCCGGCAGGCCAGCCAGGAAATGCGTTTGTTGGCATTACAACAGGAATTGCAGATGCCCGGCTTGAATCGTATTGAATGTTTCGATATCAGCCATACACTGGGTGAAGCTACTGTAGCATCCTGCGTTGTGTATGAGAATTTTTCCATGCGAAATAATGAGTATCGCCGTTATAACATCGATGGCATTACCCCCGGTGATGATTATGCCGCCATGCGCGAGGCGCTTTCCAGGCGCTACCAGAAGGTTGTTAGCGGAGAAGGGCAGTTGCCTGACCTGATTCTGATCGATGGTGAAAAAGGGCAGGTTACGGCAGCGCAGAAAGCCTTGCAGGAACTCGGTATTTCTGACGCCAATCTATTGGGAGTGGCCAAAGGTGAGGGACGTAAACCCGGTTTGGAGCAATTGATTTCTCCCGCACTGGAAAAGCCGTTACAATTACCCAGCGAGCATGCGGCGTTGCATTTGATTCAGCAGATTCGTGATGAAGCGCATCGGTTTGCCATTCAGGGTCATCGTGGCAGACGTGGCAAAGCCAGAACCAGCTCCATTCTGGAAAATATCAGCGGCATCGGCACTAAACGCAGGCAACGCCTGCTAGGCCGATTTGGCGGATTGAAAGGGGTTTTAACCGCTAGCATTGAAGAATTACAACAAACAGAGGGAATTAGCCGGAAGCTGGCAGAAAAAATATATAAAGAAATACATTAATTATTACTTCTGCTACCAGTCCAGATTGCTATCCATTTAATCAATCAGTTTCAGCTACGGTCATGCCTTACAATCTACCTAATCTGCTCACATGGCTACGGATACTCGCCATCCCATTATTTGTCGGTATTTTTTATTTGCCGCATTCCTGGTTATCTCCAGACAATCAGAATCTGGTGGCCACTCTGATTTTTGCCATTGCAGCCATTACAGACTGGCTTGATGGTTATCTCGCGCGCGTTTTAAATCAAGCATCTGCGTTTGGTGCTTTTCTTGATCCGGTTGCTGACAAACTGATGGTTTCAGCGGCATTGATTGTATTGGTTTATCTTGGGCGGCTGGATGCGCCGATTGCCTTAATCATCATCGGGCGTGAGATTACCGTTTCAGCATTACGTGAATGGATGGCACAGATCGGTCAATCAAGAAGTGTTGCGGTATCTTTCCTGGGTAAAATCAAGACGACTTCACAAATGATCGCCATCCCTCTGTTACTCTATCATGAGCGCATCGGTGAGAACTTTGATTCGCAAGAAATAGGCACATGGCTTATTTATATTGCCGCCGTTTTAACCCTGTGGTCTATGTTTTATTACTTAAAGGCCGCTATGCCACAGGTGATCAAGGATGAAAACAAAATTATTTAATTAATATCCCCATTTACCCCAGCGCTAAACGATGAAAATTTTGATTGATGCGGATGCATGTCCGTGCGTAATCAAAGAAATTCTGTTTAGAGCTGCCGAGAGAATCAAACGACTTTTGTTGCTGATCCAAAATCATTTGCTAATCAAATGGATAAATTATTAGCACGATAATAAGCTGTGAAGATTATTCGCTGGAAACAGAGGAGCAATCCCTCTCTGCCGCTGTTAACGGTAAAGTGAATATGCTGTGTGGCTACTATGCTTTAGTGATTATCTCATAGAGTTTGTCTTTAAATAACAGACGTTTCTTTTTCAATTCTTCCAGATATTCATCCATTGTGTTTTCAACGCCTTCCTCAATCCTGAGAATTTCCCGGTTGATGGCATGATATTCCTCAAAAAGATGCGCGAAATGACTGTTGTTAATCTTTAATTCATGGATTCGATCATAATATTCAGGGAATTCATGGTGTAAATCATGTTTCTCTAACATTGGCTGGCTCCTTGCTATGATGCTCATTGTGAGCGGATTGCAAAGAACAAATACTGATTTAAATCAAAACTCAAGTGGATCTATATCCAGTATCCAACGCACCTTATGTGCTGGCAATGTATTAATTCGTATATACCATTCGGCCACGAATGCTTGTAAATTGTTTGCGTGAGGACGATTGTATCAGTAAGCGCGCTCCAAACCTTTTAAGCGCAGCATTTGCGCTGGTACCGGATCAAATAGCTCAACGGAATGGGACGGTTTGGCGAGATTCGCAGCTCGGGAAAGAAAATCCAGCACGATCTCAATGTTGTGGGCTTCAGCGCGCAATAATGCTTGATAGACAAAAGGCGGGAATCCGGCCGTTTTTCTTTCCGCCAGCAGGGTTTGTGCCAGCGCATCATAATCGTGTTTCTGCAAGGCATGATACAGTGGATGATCAGGAAATTCGGTTTGAATGAGCACGTGACCGGCGACATCGGCGCGCCCTGCACGGCCGGCGACCTGCATCAATTGTGCAAATAAGCGCTCACTGGCACGAAAATCGGTACTGTACAGCGAAGTGTCAGCGTTCAGGATACCTACCAATGACAGATTAGGAAAATCATGCCCTTTGGCAAGCAGTTGTGTGCCAACCAGAATATCCACTTCTTGCGCATGGATCGCTTGCAGAATTTCTTGCCAGGCATTTTTCCGGCGAATGCTATCCCGGTCAACGCGCAGAATCCGTGCTGCTGGAAAATGTGCTGTCAAGGTTTCTTCTACGCGTTGAGTGCCTTGTCCGAAAGGGGCAATATCCTGATTGCCACATTGCGGACAAGCGCGTGGAAAGTTTTCCTGGTGGCCGCAATGGTGACAGCATAGTTTTTTGTCGCGCAAATGAACGACCAGGCGGCTGGAGCAACGCTGGCAAATTGCTGTCCAGGCACAGGATTTGCACAAAAGTACCGGTGCATAGCCGCGCCGGTTGATAAAAACGAGACTCTGGTGTTTTTCTGCCAGACACTTGCCCAATGCTCTGATGAATGGTTCGGATAAGCCTTCCTGGGTTTTATGCAAACGAGTGTCCACACACTGGATTAGCGGCAATGCGGCATTTTTGATAGCGCGGGATTGCAGACGTACACTCCGGTAGCGACCATTGAGCGCGTTGTAATAACTTTCCAATGAGGGAGTGGCAGAGCCCAATACCACCGGAATGCCGTTTTCTCTGGCACGAAAAATTGCCAGATCGCGTGCGGAATAACGCAATCCATCCTGTTGTTTGAAAGAACTGTCTTGTTCTTCGTCGACGATAACCAATCCCAGATCGGGTAATGGGGTGAAAACAGCAAGGCGTGTGCCCAGTATGATTTTAGCTTGGCCACATTGTGCCTGTAACCAACCGGTTAGCCGTTCCGTATCGTTGAGCCCGCTATGCCAAACTGACCAAATGGATGGCGGGGAAACGTGCGCGAAAAACAGCTTCCAGTTGTGGTGTTAAGCTGATTTCTGGAATGAGTATCAGTGCCTGCTTACCATGAGTCAGCACGTGTCCAATGATTCTGAGATAGACCTCGGTTTTACCGCTGCCGGTAACGCCGTGCAGCAACCAGGTATTGAATTGCTTGGTGTCAGTTGTAATGGCGTTAACAGCAATTTCCTGCTCGGCGGTCAACATTGGGATTTTTACAACCTTTGTCACCGTAGTAGGTGTGGGCATTGCCAACAACCATTTCAGTTGTATCCATTCCTGTAACAACTTGACAGCGCGCGGCGAGATTTGATTTGCCTGGTGACTGGTTAGCACCGTCATGTGATGGAATTCGGTGAGTAAACGGCGGGCTATGCGCTGACGTGCTGGAATACTGGATAGTTCAATTTGTCTACCTGTTTCGGTAAGGCTGTATTGAAGATTGTTCGAAGATTCTTTCAATTTGACCGGTTTGTTGCTACGCAACTTGACGGGTAAGCCGTTCATGATAACCATGCCAAGCGGGTGATGATAATACTGGCTGCAAAAATTAAATAAGTCTAGCAATGCAGCCGGTAGGGGTTCGATCTCCCTGAAAATACACTGCGCTGATTTAAGTTTTTTAGCAGGGATTTGAGTTTCAGAACAAACTGCGATGATGATGCCGGTCATCCGCCTTTTTCCGAAAGGCACGCGAGCGCGTAAGCCGATATCGTGTTGGGTTGCGTCATTTGATTGATAATCAAATAATGTGTCGACTGGAACGTTAAGTGCGACACGAATGATAGGCATAAGCGATGTTAAGGCAGGTTTATCCAGAGCAATTAAAGCGATTTGCTACTTCAAAAAAATTTACTCACCGGTAAATCGGTCAATTCCGGTGAGTATTTTTAGATTATTAGAAACCTCGTTATCTGGAGACCCGATAAATCGTTACCGATTCTTCACCTTGCTTGTCGAGTTTTGCGGTATTTCCATCGGAACTAATCGAGAAGCCGATTGCTGTATTATTGTCCAAATCTGAAAATCCTGCACATCCATTGGTGTTGTACGTAAAACGGGATAAGTTTAGCTTGCTGGCACTTTTGTCATATGTATAGGAAGAAAATTCGATACCAGGCTTCCCGCATTTTGCTTGATCTGCCCGCTGCGTAGCGCCAGTCGGGTCAATCATCAGGAATTTACCATTTGGGAAGAAAACCAGGGTTTGTGTTTTGATTGCATTATCGTCATAGGCCCAAGCACCGACGATACCGGATGCATCGTTATCAATTTTTGCGTAGCGTGTTTCTTTGACTTCTTTTTCTACAACTTCATTTTCATCGCTCAACTGAATCGGTTTGGCGATATGGAACAGTTCGCCAAATACACTGGTTTCTGCACGTGCTCTTTGCACAATGACAATATCGGAGTTGATCAACTCAAAGCCATCGGTGCGAACCCGCCGGGTTGGACCAGGATTGGAAAATCCAGCCTTGAGGTTGGTATCAACGGATGGTTTTCCAGTCAGTTTGAATCCTCGGGTATCAAATTCTTCTGCAACAGCAACGCCATATTCGACACCGGATTGGAAAATGGTACGGCCACCACAAACACGGTTTTCATCACAGGAATCATCTGGTCTTGCATCGCCCTGTAAATATTCTCCGCTGCTGTCGGCAGCAACCCGCAGCACGCTGGCCGTAGTGTTGTCGTAGCTAGCCCAGATCTGGGCGCTGAGAAGAGCAACGCCTTGTGAGAGAAAATGCGTACGGGCTTCTTCGGCTGTCCTGATATTGCCTTCAATGCCACTGGCTTCCATGATGCTTTTTAAATTGGCTGAATCGGCGAATGTTTCCGGGTCGTTTTCCAGATTGATTGATGACTTGACAGCAGCGGCTGTTTCACTCGAAATGGCGATGCCGTTTGAAAGATCGCTATCGGAATCCAGAGATTGTAGAAGAACTAGCAGATTCTGTAATTTATTGTCACTGCCGCTGGCTAATTCAATCGGTGTCACTATTTGTGAACCCGGAATATTACCCAGTGTCAAACCACCCAGTTTGAATTCGATTTTGTCACCGTGATTAAAATTAAAAATCCCTTTATCATCGGTTAAGCCCGATTTGCCGGAAGATGCAACATAGGACACGCCGGAAACAGGAGAATCAACCAAAATACCAGTTGCTGGGCCCGTTGGCATTTTTCTTGCCGCTGTCGAACTTGCTGATGATTTTGACGATGAGGATGCATCGGTTTTTTCACTGCCGCTGTCACAGGCTGCCAGACTAACGATAAATACGGTGGATAATAAATGTATCCATGAATTCTTTCTTAACGGGTGTGTGGATTTCATTAAAGATGCTCTCTTTTTTGATTAATTAAATAATTCAATATTGTACAATTCACATTTTTGTACGCATAACGTGCAAATGAATACTAATATTCTACTACCAAGATTGCTATTATAGCGAGGCATTCAATTTTTCATTCCTGACTTGCTTAAACTTGCGATTCCCCGTGGTCTTGTCACGGGGTTGTTTTTTTAGGTTTTAAATTTTTGTCTTTTCGTGTATTTTCGCCGCTAATTTTTTTATTCGGGAGATATAAGGTATTTATATGTCTAACATGGCTGAGATCTCACAACTGACAGAGATGTCAGTACAGCTCCCCATCGATTGGTACGTGGATCCCAAAATTCTTGAGATTGAGAAACGTATCCTTTTTGATCAGGGACCTGGCTACGTGGGGCATGAAGTGATGATACCCAATGTTGGGGATTATTATGTACCGGAATGGATGAACAATGCCAAGGTGTTGATACGTAATGCACAAGGTATTGAATTACTCTCTAATGTTTGCCGTCATCGGCAAGCGCTTTTGCTGAAAGGTAGAAGCAGTACCAAGAGTATTGTTTGTCCTGTTCATCGCTGGGCTTATGCGCTGGACGGAAAATTGTTGGGCGCGCCGCATTTCAAACAGAATCCTTGCCTTAATCTGGATAAGATGCCACTGCAAAGCTGGAATGGTTTGTTATTTAATGGTAAACGCAAGGTTTCGCAAGATATGGCTAAACTGAGCGTGCTAAAGGATTTTGATTTTTCCGGTTATCTGCTGGATCGCATTCAAATTGATGAATATCAATGTAACTGGAAAACATTTATTGAAGTATATCTGGAAGATTATCATGTCGATCCATTTCATCCAGGTTTGAGTCATTTTGTGGATACCGAAAAACTCGATTGGGAGTTTGGCGACTGGTATAGTGTGCAAACGATAGCAATTGATAATGCACGCTTTCAGCGGCCAGGCAGCCCGGTTTATGCCAAATGGCACGAGCAGGTGCTGCAGCAAACGGAAGGAAAAACGCCGCCGCATGGTGCAATATGGTTGCTTTATTATCCCAATATCATGTTGGAATGGTACCCCCATACCTTGGTAATCAGCACAATTCTACCTACCGGGGTTGAAAGTTGCACAAACGTGGTGGAATTTTACTACCCGCAAGAAATTGCATTGTTTGAACGTGATTTTGTTGAGGCGGAGCAGGATGCCTATAAGGAAACTGCACTCGAAGATGATGAGATCTGCAAGTTGATCACCGCTGGACGGCGTGTATTATACGATCAGAACCGCAATGAAACGGGTCCGTACCAAATTCCGATGGAAGCAGGGATGGAACATTTTCATCAATTCTTGCAAAGAGAAATCGGACCGCATGTTTGATCGTCGGTTAACCGCAATTTTTGTATTCTAGGAAGGACCAACGCGTGCGATCGCTGTGGATGCTGGTGGCGGCATTTATGTTTGCCTGTATGGGTGTATTGGTCAAACTGGGGGCCGCCTATTTTTCCAGTACCGAGCTGGTATTTTACCGCTCGTTGTTTGGTGTCTGGATGACTTATCTGATCCTCCGTTACTATCGCCTCCCGGTGTGCACGCCGCATTGGCGGATTCACTGTTGGCGAGGAATTACCGGTTTGGTTAGTCTGTTAATGTTTTTTTATTGTCTGACACAATTACCTCTGGCAACGGCCATTTCATTGAATTATACCTGGCCGCTTTTCGTGGCGTTATTTTCTACGCTGATTCTTAAAGAACATGTACAGTGGCCGTTGATCTGGGCTGTTCTTCTTGGCTTTGCCGGAATCATTCTGCTGATGCGGCCTACTTTGCCTGAAGATCATTGGGTTGCCAGTCTGATGGGTATGGCTTCGGGTTTTTTTGCAGCAATTGCATATATCAATGTCAAGCAACTGGGCAATCTGGGCGAAACGGAATGGCTCGTGGTATTTTATTTCACATTGATCAGTACGCTGATTACCGGGGTAGGGTTGCTGTTCACGACATTCAATCCGGTTACCTGGCACGGCCTGCTGTTGTTGCTGGGCATCGGTCTGACAGCAACATTGGCACAACTCGCAATGACCCGTGCTTATCATCAAGGTGTAACGCTGGTCGTGACTTCGCTGGGTTATAGTACTGTATTGTTTTCCAGTATTTGGGGTATCCTGCTGTGGAACGAGCTGTTGTCACCCATTGCTTGGCTGGGTATGGGACTGATTATTCTTGGCGGATCGCTTAGCGGCTTTCTGAGTGTCAGGCTGGCTCCGGTTGTTGCACAAAAGTAACTTTGCAATCGATCTCCCGGAAGCAAAATTTGCACCATCCCGTTTAATTGCCTATGATGAGCTTGTTATCATTTGAGGTGAAGTCATGATTACTATTCAAAAGAAAGGCAATCTTGTTATTGTTGCAGTCATTGGTGAATTTACGTTAACGGACTATAACGAATTTGAACAGCAGGTGCTTTACCAGCCGCACTTTGAAGGCAAAACAAACCTTTTATTTGATTGGCGCGACATGCTGGATTACACTGTTGATGTAGCTTGGGAAGAAATCAAGTTCATGCGCGATCACGGCAGTGAGTTCAATCGGGTGGCTATCGTTACTGATGACGAATGGCAAGCGTGGGGCGCTTGGGTTTCTAATCTATTTACTAATGCTAACGTATTGGTGTTCCATAATTATGAAGAAGCCGAGGAATGGGCGTCTGACAACGTGAATAGTTGACGCGCAGAGCATAATTGCTGAATGATGCCGTGTCAAAGCGTTACACCGCAGTTACAGCCTATTCGGTTTCGATAGTTCAATCATTTTCAAGTGTAAACCGGCAAGAAAAATCACATGGACGAATTTGTTTTAGCTAGAGTACTGCATGTTCTGGGTGTAGTGCTTTGGATTGGCGGTGTCGCTATGGTAACCACCGTATTATTGCCCACCTTGGCGCGCATGCAATCCCCTGCGGAAGCGATGGAATTTTTGCTCGATTCAGACAACGATTTGCTGCACAAGCCCGTGCTTCCACATTAATCGTGGGTTTGAGCGGGTTTTATATGGTGTATTTACTGGATGCCTGGCAGCGTTTCACGCAATGGCAATATTGGTGGATGCACACGATGGTGTTGATCTGGCTGTTGTTTAGTGTGATGTTGTTTGTCATGGAACCGCGCGGCCGCCGCAACCTGGCTGCCGCACCGGCGCAGAAAGATATTTCTGCAGAAACATTTATCAGCATTCAGCGCAAGCATCTGTTTTTATTAATTATGAGCTTGATCACCATTGCCGGTGCAGTGGCGGGTAGTCATGGCTGGTTGATAGCCGGAAGCTGAGCATGAGTTACGCAGTGCTAAAACTGATACATGTCGTCAGCGTTATCATAAGTTATACGTTGTTCTTCCTGCGTGGTGTCTGGTTAATGCAGGATTCGGACAAGCTGCGCCAGCGCTGGGTAAAAATCCTGCCGCATGTCGTGGATACCATTCTGCTGACCAGCGCAATTGTATTGGCAATGACTATTCAGCAAAATCCGCTCGATAATTCCTGGTTAACTGCCAAAGTAGCTGGTTTGCTACTCTATATTGGTCTTGGCATGATAGCGATACGCTTCGGTAAAACCCGGAGAATAAGAGTCGTGGCCTGGATTGCAGCACAGTGCGTGTTTATCTATATCGTACTAGTTGCCCTGACCAGAAGCCCGGTATTAGGTCTCTGATCATAACGCTGGCAGGATTTGCAAAATATCCTACAATCCGATGGATTTCTCCCATTTTCGACTTGAAAAAGCCGGCCAAGATCAAGCGCTGGCGATAGCTGATCTGGTTAATCTTACTTACCGCGGGGAAACCGGCTGGACCAGGGAAACACATATTATCCAGGGCGACAGAACCAATCGGCAGGAAGTAGAAATTGCCATGTCTAATCCCGATGCGCATTTCTTTATTGTCAATCAACCGCAAAACATGGCTTCGTGCATCTACGTTGCCAAAGAAAAAGATTATGGGTATATCGGTTTTTTCTCAGTTCACCCCAGTCTGCAAGGAAAAGGACTTGGCAAGTATATGCTTGAGCAGGCGGAAAACTTTGCTTTACATGCTATGGGCGTGCACAAGTTTGTTATGTTCGTGGTTTCGCAGCGCCCGGAACTGATCGCTTTTTATCAGCGCAGAGGGTACTGCCGTACCGGGCAGGTTGAAACCTACCCAGCGTATCTCGGTGTGCCAAAAATCAGCGGCCTGACGATTGAATATTTGCAGAAAATCATTTAACCCGGATATTGCATGAGTTGCACACACACTCACTTGTCTCTTGATTCCACAAGGGATTTGTCTCAGTCAGGGGTATGAATAACCGTACCGATTCTTCGAAAAATTCCTTGTGAAACAAATATCATGCGTGAGCATCGTGCGAATTCATGCAATATCCTGGCTGGGCCTTCTGTGCGTATCAATTGGGTGGCGTTTGATCAAGCGGGCGTTTGAGATCGACATTGCGCGCTGCCCGCAGTGTGGCAGGAATATGAAAATCATCGCCGCCATCCTGGAGAGAGCGTCAATCATTAAAATTCTTGAGAATCTCGGTTTACCTGATCGGGGGCAACCACGATCACCTGGGAATGTGCATGGACTTTCCGATCCCAGTTGATCTCGGCTATTTTTTTCAGCCCTCTTCGTGATTGAGCTGTGCGTATTGCTTGGGCGCCTTTCACTTAATCAGCATAAAACGATAAAAATAAAACGGGCGGATACAAATTTCTTGAATTTCTGATTGATTGTCAGTGTGTTTGACACTTCAACCCCATTCCAGTACTTTCATCGCACTATTAAAAAGTGCGTTTATTTTTCCTATACGCTGATATTTAAGGGCCTCGAAATATGGTTACCAAAAAAGATAGCTATTCTTTCTTATTGTTTCTCCCTTCTTTTTTCTTGGTTGCTTATTTTTCATATATATGGAGGGACTATCAACTAGATGATGCGTTGATCTATTTGCGTTACATAAAGAACTTTCAGGAAGGCCATGGGCTGGTCTATAACCGGGAGATAAATTTAATGGACTAACGTCGCCGCTTTTTACATACACAATACTTGCCGGATCGTTTTTAATAAAAAACCTGCAAATTCTGACTGTTACGATATCAGCCATTTTCTTGGTGGCTGCATCTTTTTTTGCAGGAAAGCTCTTTTCAAAAACAAAATATGGAGAGGCATTTACGGCGCTTATGGTTGTCAGTTTTGGATATTTTTATTCGACATTTGGAATGGAGACGCCCTTATTTCTGATGCTAATCGCCCTCTCCCTCTATCTCTATAAAATACAATCGGACTATTTTATCATCTCCTTGGCGCTCCTAATAATCACAAGGAATGAAGGAGTTTTTTTAGCGGCTCCGATGGTAATTGACTACCTTATCCGCTATAAGAAAATTCCCGGCTTGAAAATTACCGTCATAGGGCTTGTTATTTTTCTTGCGCCATTTATATTTAATTTTTTTTACTACGGCGACTTTCTGCCTGCAACAGCAAATGCAAAAATTGGGCAGGGAAAATCAGGTTACTGGGGTAAGGACTGGATCTTTTTCGATGTCAAATATCTGTACAGTTCGGTTTTTTCTGGAAAAAAATATGTTGCAGCATCTCTACTAACAATCTCCATCTATGGCGCTTTTGTTGTTCTTAAAGAGAAGATTGCAATTATTTCAATTGCATTCATAGGCCTATTATTAGCATTCTATGGCGGTTTAAATATACCCAATTACCATTGGTACTATGCTCCATTTTTCTTTTTGGCCTAATATTTTCCTGCTATGGACTTGAGAGAATTTTTCAAAATTATGGAAATATGATTGGCCAAGTGATCAAACTTTCCTTAGTCTGGTGTTGGTGGTTTTGGTTTGTTTTTTTACGCCCAAACAACCTCCATGAAAGGGCAGGGGCGTCATGAAGACTATGCAAGTATAGGAAGTTGGCTAAAAGAGAATACTAACATCAACTCATCAGTTGCTATGGTTGAAATTGGCACTGTCGGTTGGTACGCCGACAGGTATATTATTGATATCTTGGGATTAACTAATAAATATAATGCCGACTATATTGCTGACAGTGACGTTGTTAGCTGGCTGAGCAAATATCAGCCCGATTATATCCTGAGGCATGAGCCGCGGTGGGTTCATGAGGGAGCCACAGAATACCTGGAACGTGAAGGCATATACACCTCCGTATCAAGTTTTAATTTCCCTGGATATGTCCTGTTGGAAAATTCCGGTAAATATACTGATGCGCAGATTTCAGAGATACCTTCGGTAATCAAGAAGAATTGAAGTATCGCAAAACTGGACAGGTTGTTAAGCTCTGTTATGGACACCATAGAGGATCATAACCATGAGCAAAAGAAACGTACACAAAGAAAATCAATGGGGTCAGAGATTCATTAAGTGTACATTAGCTGAAATTAAATGGGATGAGTCAGCAGTTATCTAAGATATTATTCAATCCAGATTTTCCATTAGGAAAATTTTCTAATGGAAAATCTGGGTTTGTCACAAGTGAAACAGGGGATGGATCGCAGTTTTCGCAGTTTTCCCCATACGCCTTTGAGTTTTGTTCCTGAATTTGTTGCGTTATGCTAAAGCTACCTCAACCTGCAGCGATTACGACTTTCAATTCGCTCTACAGAACTGCAAGCAAGGCTGTTTCCAAATTCTTAACCGTTCGATCTATATTGTGCAGTTTATCAAGCCCAAACAAGCCCAAACGGAAGGTTTGAAAGTCTTCGGATTCATCACATTGTAAGGGGACCCCAGCGGCAATTTGAATTCCTTTTGCAGGAATTTTTCCCGCTTTGAATGGCTGCGTCATGAGTGTAACAAACCACCACGCCGGGTGCCTCAAACCCTTCTGCAGCTACGCTTTTAAAACCTTTACTCGCAAGTAGTGCTCGCACCTTTGCACCCAATATCTGTTGCTCGGTACGAACTTTATCAAAGCCATAAGCTTCGGTTTCTTTCATGGCTTTATAAAATTGGGTTAGCGAATCGGTCGGCAGGGTTGCATGACAAGCATGTCCCCCATTCTCGTAGGCTTGCATGATATGCAGCCATTTTTGTAAGTCACAGGCAAAGCTCGTGCTTGTAGTCGACTTTACTTTCTGTTGCGCAATGGCACTCATCATTACTAATGCACTGCACGGAGATGCACTCCAACCCTTCTGGGGAGCACTGATCAGCACATCGACGCCGCTGGCTTTCATGTCCACCCAAATAGTGCCGGAGGCGATGCAGTCTAATATAAGTAGACCGTCGACTGAATGCACTGCATCGGCAATCGTCCGAATATAATCATCAGGCAACATCATTCCCGACGATGTTTCCACATGAGGTGCAAACACAAGACTTGGTTTTTCGCGCAGGATAGTCTCAACTACTTCCTCGACAGGCAGAGGAGCAAAGGCAGCCTGAAAACTATCTTCAATCGGGTGAGCTTTTAACACCAGTGTTTCGGAAGCAATCTGGCCCATTTCCAGAATCTGCGACCAGCGATAACTGAACCAGCCATTGCGGGTGATCAAACATTTTTTATCGGTCGCTAATTGCCGCGCAACTGCTTCCATCCCAAATGTGCCGCCACCAGGCACTACAGCAACAGCATCGGCGTTGTAGACTTTCTTCAAGGTTGAGGAAATATCCTGCATCACGCGCTGAAATGTTTGAGACATATGATTGAGTGATCGATCTGTGAATACAACCGAGTACTCAAGCAAACCTTCGGGATCAACATCAGGTAATAAACCAGCCATTTTTTTCCATTAATTATTATGAGAAGCATCAATTACAACTTCTAAGTTGTTGTGTATAGCAAATATAAATACGCTTTTCCATTAGAATCGAATGTACTGTAAGGCGAGTGGCGTGTCAAATACACTGACAAACGATTAGGGATTTACAGAATTTGTATCTGCGATTGACCAAAGTATAATCGGCTCTTTAATCTGAAATCTGATCCTTGGACTCAGGGAGGCATCTTAACCCGGATATTGCATGAATTGCATACGCCCTCACTTGTCTCTTGATTCCACAAGGGATTTGTTTCAGTCATGCGTATGAATAACTACACCGCTTCTTCGAGAAATCCCTTGTTAAACCAATATCATGCGTGATCACCATGCGAATTCATGCAATATCCGGGTTAAATCAGGGGGCAACAGAGATTCAGTGAGTTTGCTCGAACTTTTTTAACTTGCGATTCCCATGGTCTTGCTATGGAAAGCACTATAAATTGTGTTTTTGACGTTAGCGCAGTGTGCCTTTTTTGGTTTTCACATCGTAACACCATCATATTATCTGGGCGGTTGCTCTCCAAAGGTGCAACATTCCGCCGGGCAATCATGACATGGTGGCGAGTTTGGTCAGACCGTGCGTAGTTAAACCTGAGACAGCCTCAGTGCATAAAGCACGTCCAGGCGATGAGGTACTACTCAGCGGATTCCATCAGGGACAAAAGCGCTTTGCTTTGCATAAAGTCCGGATGTATGGCTGCAATCTTTACCTGCTCAAAATCATTAAATGAAAGCTTGTCATAACGTGGGCGTCCATGTAAGGCTGTTGGACTTAAGGTCAATCTTTTGCGCCAATGGGAAAACGGTTCTTATTTTCTCAATTTTTCATTGCGTAGTTTCGCTATGCACTTCAAAATTGCAGAAAATATGCACTCGCCCTCCCACTTGGTTCGCTACGATTGCTTAAGTCCGACAGGCTCTTGGAAAATTATATTCAACTGAATTTATTTAACTAAATTGCCGAACACTAATGAGATATCTTACAATTTATTCCGATAAAATCAGAAAGTAAAAAGGTATCAGGGGTTTTTTGAAACAAGTAACAAATGGAAGAAATGTTTCAAACTGATTAATTATTTGTAGTAGCAGTAGAATTCTTTTTCATTTATCTAATACAAGACAAGGAGACTTACCATGCAAAAAAAACTATTTTTCGCAACTCTGATTATTCTCAGTTTCTTGTTCTCCGGTGCATCAATGGCCGCAGACTCTGAAAACATACGCGATGCTGAAGCGAAAGCTAAAACAAAATTTGATCATATTAAATTAGCTGAATATTACGAGAATGAAGCGAATGTGTTGAAGGAAAAAGCAGAAGAACAAAGAAAGTTGCTGGAAGAGTATAAAAATCATAGCGAGCACTATGGCCGGGAAGGTCAAAATTTTGAATCACACCATGAAGCTTTGTTAAGAGAATATACAAAAGCAGCAGAACGGAATAGTGAAATGGCTGTTTCCCATCGAAACCTGTCAAAGAAATTTAAATGATTATAGTCGATAAGGATTAACTCTCTGTCTTGTGTGAATTTGTAATTCCCCGTGGTCTTGCCAGGGGGTTGATTGTTATTCTGAATTCATGCTCATACAAAGGCGTCAAATTTTGTATTGCGCATTAGCCAACATTAGTCATGAGGCAGGCTATTTCTATTTTTCTTTCCAGATTGCAAAAACAAGCAAAGCCCATGCACTGAGAAAAGAAACACCACCGAATGGCGTAATCATGCCAAGTCCGCGTATGCCGGTAATACTTAATGCGTAAAGATTGAAACTGAATAAGATAATACCGGTCATCATCAACCAGGCGGATATCGGAATTAATCGGGATTTGGGAAAATGCAGCAATAACAGGCCAATGACGAGAATCCCGAAGGCATGATAAAAATGATATTGAATTCCCGTTTGATACACAACCAGCATATTTTCTGATAGTGTTTGTCTCAGGCCGTGCGCGCCAAAGGCACCCAATGCGATGCATAAAAAGGCATTTATAGCGCCCAGAATCAGAAAAGTTTTTGGCATCGACAATCTATGTCCTTATTAATTAGAGTGGAATTAATGTGAGATTCCTGTGCTCTTATCAAGAATCTTTTGTTTTTCTGACATCAGCTTCACATATTCCGTGCGCGAATTTTACCTGAATTCTATCGCCGGAATGAATTTGTTTGCTGTCACGGTTGCAAATTAACGCGTTGCTGTTTGATCCGGTCGCCTGGATGGATTAAACGATGTGTCAGAATATCCACTTGCTGCATCGCGTATTCAATGCGATGTAACGTAACGCGATACATGCGTTGATGCAATGTTTTTAGTCGATGGCTTACTTCCTTGTGATCTTTACTGGCCAATTCAGCAGCTCCGGTCGGCGTGGGGGCACGAAAGTCGGCGACAAAGTCTGCAATGGTGAAGTCTGTTTCATGGCCGATTCCGCTGATGATCGGTATAGAGCTGGCGGCAATTGCGAGCGCTACTATCTCTTCGTTAAATGCCCACAAATCCTCAATGCTGCCACCACCCCGGCAAAGTATCAGCACATCACATTCCGCGCGTTGACACGCGATTCTGATTGCATCAGAGATATTATTGGCTGCAGTTTTTCCCTGCACCAGAGTGGGATAGATGATGACTGGCAATGCGGGCATACGACGTTGCAAAGTCGATAATACGTCACGCAACGCTGCGGTGTCAGGAGATGTGATGATGCCGATTTGTTTGGGGAATGCAGGTAACGGTTTTTTATTCGCGGGGCTGAATAACCCGGCTTTTTCCAATTTGAATTTAAGTTTCTCAAATGCTTCAAATAGCTCGCCTGAGCCGGCGCGCCGCATGGTTTCAATATTCAACTGAAAATCGCCGCGTGGCTCATAAAGTGTAACGAGTGCCAGCACTTCGACCTGCATACCATCTTTAGGCTGCCAGTCAATGTATTGATTTTTGTGGCTGAATAGGACGCAGCGTATTTGTGCACTGGCGTCTTTCAGGGAAAAATACCAATGGCCTGACTGATAACACTTTAAATTAGAAATTTCACCTTTAACCCACAGTAAAGGTATGTTCTGCTCCAGAAATTGCTTGGTGTTGCTGTTTAATTCGCTTACCGTTAGCACGGTATGGTAAAGACTGGTGATTGGGAGCAGACTCATTTTGATATTTTGTAATAATCCATCTCTTATGTGAAACAGCATGATTGGAATGTCGTGCTAAAATGTGTACCAGTATTGGGACTTGTAATTAACTATATGTTTGTTAGATCTTTGTTCGAAGATTAAAAAATAATCAACTTAGAAAAGATGTTTGAGTTTGTTAACTTAATTCTTATCTTCGTTACATACTCACAAACTTATCCACAGAAATTGTGGATAAAAAATCAGTTGCTTTCCTTGCTGAAAATACACGATCAAGATACATTTCATGCCAAATTGGTTACTTAGTTATAAAATAAACGAACCAGGTATATGTAATGCGCCACAGAATAATACCTGGATCTACAGTGAGTGAGGAGATTATCACGTGTTATCTTTAATTCAAGCGGCTGGCTGGCCAATCTGGCCAATCATTATTGCCTCCATAGTTGCCATGGGCATCATCGGGGAACGTATGTGGACATTGCGTTTAAGAATTATTTCACCCAAAGAACTATTGCCGAGGGTGTTAAGTGAGTATAAACGAAATGGCGTCAATCCGGAGATGCTTGCACGTTTGCAGAAACATTCTCCACTGGGAAGAATTCTTGCTGCCGGACTTAAAAATGTGAAATGCTCGCGTGAAGTCATGAAAGAGTCGATTGAAGAATCCGGTCGTGTGATCGCACATGATCTGAATCGCTATTTGACTACTTTGGGGACTATTGCTGCATTGAGTCCTCTGATGGGATTGTTTGGTACTCTGGTCGGTATGATTGAGATCTTCGGATCGAATTCTCCTGCCGGCAGCAACCCGGCGCAGCTTGCTTACGGAATCTCTGTCGCTTTGTATAATGCAGCGTTTGGCATACTCGTGGCGATTCCCAGCATGATCTTTTATCGCCATTTTCGTGCAAAAGTCGACGATTTTGTTATTGAAATGGAGTTGCAGGCTTTAAAATTAGTCGAAATAGTGCATGGAGAGCGTGAAGGTTGAATGGTTTGCAGATTAGGTTAATGCGATAGTCGCCGGTTGTGCGCATAGCCAATCAAGGCAGACTATTTCTGAATCTGGAGTGATTAGTATTCTGCTTTTAAGAATACGAAGATCTTGGCATTTTGCAACTTATTCAACTTTATAGCCACTGGAAAGGTGGCTATAACCGCGTCAAATTTGAAGGAAGCCAGGTTATTTTTGCAGAGTTAGCAAAGCATGATAATAAAGGAGTAGTGTATACTCCGGCTGAATCGACTTTGACCGGAAATGTGCGTAAGAACAGGCTGGTAGGAGCGGGAGTAAAACAAACATTAAGGTTTTTCTGACTGCCGCTCAAAAGTTTTCTTAGAATAAAGCGCCAGACTGCCTGGATGCTTACTTACTGATGAAATTGAATGGCCGCTGAATAGCAGATTGATAATACGACATCTGCCTTTACTGAAAAAAGTTTGAGCGTTGATTGTTTTACATGTAAATGAGTGAGAAGATCAAAATCTTGAGAAATGTAAGTTCAATAATAAATCATAACAATTTGATTATTATTATTTTATCCTTGTGTTTTGCAGTTTTGCAAGGTTGTGCAACAACAGCAAAGAATAGTGACCAGGATTTAGATCCGATTGACCCGCACGAAAAAATTAATAGAGCCTCTTATAATTTTACTGATCGCGTTGACCGTTTGGTGTTTGAGCCTGTTGTAAATGTCTACATTGACTATGTGCCCAACGCAGCCCAACGATCTATTGGGAATTTCTACGATAATCTGTCTTATCCTAATGTTGTGCTAAATTCTTTTTTACAAGGTAAAGTAAAACAAGGCGCTGAAGATACACTGCGTTTTTTTGTGAACTCAACGGTCGGTTTATTTGGCCTTTTTGATATGGCGGCCCACATGGGATTACAAAAGCATGATGAAGACTTCGGCCAAACATTGGGTGTGTGGGGAGTAGATACGGGCTCTTATCTGTTTATTCCGTTTTTGGGTCCCAGTAGTGGACGTGACGTAACAAATATTCCAGTAGGTCTTTTTACCAATGTGCTTTTTTACGCAGGCCTTGCGATAGGTACATCAGTTGCTGCACCTTTAACTATTCTGGGCGCTATCGACAAGCGTGCACGTCTATCCGGTCCAATGCGTATTCGTGATGAGGCGGCATTGGATCCTTACTTGTTTGTACGTGAGGCGTCGTTACAGCAACGTGAATTTCTGATCCATGATGGCAAGCTGCCATTAGATCTTTACTATGATCCTTTTCAGGATAATCCGTTTGAAAATGACTCGGGAAAAGTAAAGATAAAAACAGAATAGAAGTTATTAATAGATAAGATTTAACAGGTTGTTGGAAAACATTTGCGCGGCAGCCGATACAAGAAAAAACAGGCGAAGAAGTGCAGTTTATGTAGGATAAATGAGCATTTTAAGCCTGTTTTTAATTTAATAGTGTAGCGGCAACGCAAGTAGTTATTTAATGGCCCGTGAATAGTCGGATGACTTAGATTTGGTTATCAAATTGTTACAGGGAAAATCTTATGTAAAAAATCCATTCTGGCCAGAAAAAAATCGGTTGTAGGCATTAATTCTATTTGGAAATTTGAAACAGAAAGGGCACTTGGGAATATGGACAGGCTTCAAAGAATATCGGATATAGCGCTGCAAAAAGGGGATTCTGCTCTTGATAATGTGACACCTTTATTGACTACAGCGTTAAACTTGAATCAAGAAGGAGTCGATGCCGGTGAGCTGGAAAATAAATTTTTCCAGGCTCGTGCGGCCATGCTGTCTCTACAGAATCCGGATGGGCATTGGTGTTTTCCGCTGGAAGCGGATTGCACAATACCTGCAGAATATATCTTGATGATGCATTTCATGGATGAAGTGGATGTTGTATTAGAAACTAAAATAGCGCGTTTCATCCGTGATAAACAGGATCTTAAACATGGTGGCTGGCCGCAGTATTATGGCGGTGCATTCGATATCAGTTGCACCATTAAAGCGTATTATGCACTGAAACTGGTGGGTGACTCTCCTGATGCAGCGCATATGGTGCGCGCACGGGAAGCTATTTTAGAATTTGGTGGCGCAGCAAAGGCCAACGTTTTTACTCGCCTGATGCTGGCAATGTATGACCAGATTCCGTGGCGTGGCGTACCCGTTGTGCCAGCAGAACTTATTTTACTACCGCGTTGGTTTCCTTTTCATATCAGCAAGATTTCTTACTGGTCACGCGCCACTATGGTGCCTTTGTCCATTCTGTGTACGATGAAAGCGCGTGCTGTTAATCCACGGCAAGTGCACATTCGTGAGCTATTTATCATTCCGCCAGAAGAAGAAACGAATTATTTTCCAAAGGCTGAAACGCTGCTTAAACGCATTTTTATGTTGACTGAGCGCGTATTGTCGCTAGTGGAACCCAGGCTTCCCCAATCAGTACGTCAATACGCCATACGCCGCGCAGAGAGCTGGACGCTTGAACGCCTGAACGGAGAATGTGGCATCGGTGCTATTTTTCCAGCTATGGTTAATGCTTATGAATCATTGGCATTACTGGGTTATGCGTATGATCATCCCAACCGTGTGCAGTGCCGCAACGCATTGCGAGGATTGCTGGTCGATGAAGGAGAGCGTGTTTGGTGCCAGCCCTGTACCTCACCAGTCTGGGATACTGTATTAACAAGTTTGGCGTTACAGGAAGATCCGACAACTGATCAGAAACCGGTGCTACAGGCGCTGGATTGGCTGGTGGAACAACAGATTCTGGATGAGCCGGGTGATTGGCGCGATAACTGTCCGGATTTGCCGGGTGGCGGTTGGGCTTTTCAATATGCTAATCCGCATTATCCTGATCTCGATGATACTGCTGCAGTTGCCTGGGCGCTGAACCAGGGCGATGCACAGCGATATCAGAAACCTTTGGAACGCGCAGCCAACTGGCTGTATGGCATGCAATCGCGTAATGGGGGTTTTGCAGCTTTTAACATTGATAATACTTATCACTATCTCAATGAGATTCCTTTTGCTGATCACGGTGCATTGATTGATCCGCCGACCAGCGATGTGACAGCGCGTTGTGTTGGTTTTCTTGGAAAATATGGTAAATCGCATCACCAGCATGCAGTACTGCGCGGTATCAGCTATCTGCTGCGGGAACAGGAATCAAATGGTGCCTGGTTCGGGCGCTGGGGTACTAATTATATTTATGGCACATGGTCTGTGCTGGAAGCATTCCGTTTGGTCAAGTTTGATATGCAACATAAATCGGTGCGCCGTGCCGTGCAGTGGTTAGAATCCGTGCAAAGAGCGGATGGCGGTTGGGGTGAAACCAACGATTCGTATTTGGATACCAAACTGGCAGGGCAATTTCCAGAAACCAGTACGGCATTTCAAACCGCCTGGGCAACATTGGGTTTAATGGCGGCCGGTGAAGTCGATAGTGAATCGGTACGTAGAGGGATTAACTACTTATTACATACTCAGTCGAGCGATCATCTGTGGGAAGAACCCTGGTTTACTGCGCCTGGATTCCCACGCGTTTTCTATCTGCGCTATCACGGTTACTCAAAATTCTTCCCGCTCTGGGCGCTGGCGCGTTACCGTGCGCTGACCAGAACAGTCGCCGCGTGTCTATAACCGAACTGGTAACAGCCTTGCGGGCTGAGGCCAATTGCGTATCGCCGGCGCGAATTCCGCTCAACGCAATCATGCCGGTTGATGACCTGACAGTGTTGTGGTTGAGTGGTATGGGCGCGCAGGCCACCCGGGCAGCGCGGCAGAGGGATTGCATCAGCACATTGGTGAGTTTCGGTGTTGCCGGTGCATTAAGAATACACCTACGCCTATGGCGCAGTCAGCCCACTGGATGGACGATTTGATTCCCTGATCCTGCCCTGGGTGAACGGGGACTGCATGCAACTCTTCGTGGATGAAATCGCGGCACGTTACCCGCATGAAAATATCATTATGGTTATGGACGGCGCAGGCTGGCACAAAAGCCAAACCATGAAATTGGCAGAGAATATGCGAATCCTGTTTCTACCACCTTACTCGCCAGAACTCAACCCGCAGGAACATGTGTGGGATGAATTGCGGGAAAAGTTCTTTCATAACCGTGCCTTCGATAGTCTGGATGCGCTTGAGATTCATCTGGAAAGCGCGCTAAAAAGCTTTGAATTAAACCAGGAAACTATGCGCAGCATTACCGGATGGGATTGGATTATTAATGCTGTTTTAAAATAGAATTGGAATTAGCTTCGGCAAGCTGAAAATCTTTCTAATCTGGAAATATTTTATTTGCGTTGGTTTTGGAATTTCCTGTTACGGAAAGCGTGAATCCTGTTGCACCATTGACAATGATTCCATAATACCGTATTGGAGTGTTTCTTCTAAGGTGGATGCGCCAAGATATAAATTGTAAAACATACGATAGGTTATTTATGATTTCTTTAGTCTCTAAAATGAGTTTTCTTATGCATAACCACTTCAGGAAGATTGCTGGACGTGAACTTAAAAGTAACTTTAATATCCAGTCATGACTGGCGAACAAACTGGTTGTTACGATGGTGGCTCTAACACTGCGACGGCTTATTTTAACTTGTGTTCCCCCAGAAAAATCCCGATGTTTATTAATTTTATTTAAAGTTAGGATCGCCATACCGATTGCCCATAAACAGAACCGGCGAATTCCTTTTTCTTGTTGAGGAATCAAGCTGGTATATATCAGCGCATCCTGTAAGTGACCTTTTGCAACCCCCAATAACTCTGCTAGCCCGGCCTGAAATTTTGTGTCGACTATACCCGGCTGCAAATCGGCGAGATCAAATCCATTTTTAAGAAAAATATCTTGCGGTAACCAGCAAGCGCCGCGTTTTCGGTCATCCCATATATCTTTAAGAATATTTGTCATCTGCAATCCTTGTCCGAATGATACGGAAAGTTTCATAAGAATCGGTTTCTGACTATTGATTTCCGCCGAATAATCACAGAATAACTCGGTTAACATTTCACCGACCACCCCGGCAACGTAATAGCAATACTGATTCATTGCGGATAGATCTTTGAGACCTTCCAGAGATTCTGTTTCCTGATAATCGGACATGCCTTGTGCCATGATCCGAACGCAACGCTCCAATGCATTGCGCTGTGTAGGATTGAAGCTATGTGTGATACGAATGACCGCAGGTGTGTTTTTGATCAGATCATGTTCGGCTGGAATTGTATGTTCGGAGAGTAGAGGATATAGCTTTTGAGCAAAATTTTCAGCTGGTACATTTCCACACACCACTTCAGAAAACATATGTGATAGTTGCCTGGTTTGTTCTGCGGTTAAGGCGCTATCATCTTCAATCGTATCGGTGATGCGGCATAGAAGATATGCATTGCCAATAACACGACGTAAAGATTCGGGTAACTGTGGAATAGTTAATGCAAAAGTGCGAGATACACCTTGCAAAATATGGTCCTGATACTGATCATCATCGAAACTGGAAGAGAGGCTTGTCATTACTGATTTTTTATAAGGCATTAAGGCATATTACTACAGTTGAACATATCTCTAAATTCTCTGCCATTAAATTAAGGCAAGATTCGTTCAGTAGCGATTAATTGATCAACTGTCTCGCGTTGCCGGATGATATGAATTGTGTTTTTATCTATCATAATTTCGGCAGCGCGTGGGCGGGTATTGTAATTTGAACTCATGCTCATGCCATAGGCACCTGCTGACATGATTGCCAACAAATCTCCATTAACTAAACCAAGCTTGCGATCATGACCCAGAAAATCACCTGTTTCACAAACAGGTCCTACAACCTGATAATTTTTGATCGCTTCATTGTTCCTGATGACTGGAAGGATCTCGTGATAGGCATCATAAAGCGCTGGGCGCATTAAATCATTCATTGCCGCATCAACAATGGCGAAATTGCGCGCGGATGTATGCTTCAGGTATTCAATTCGAGTCAACAGGATACCTGAGTTACCTACGAGTGAACGACCAGGTTCAATTAAAATGCGTTGTTTGATTCTTTGAGTGCTGGCGCAGAGAGCAGAAACATAATCTTTAATCGATGGTAACCTTTCATTGCTATAGCGAATGCCTAACCCACCCCCTAAATCCAGATGTTCAATTTCGAGGTGCTGAGACTGCAAGGTATCGAGTAGATTAAGCATTTTGTTACTTGCTTGCATGAATGGTTCAAGCTCTGTCAGTTGCGAGCCAATGTGACAATCTAATCCGGTAAAACGGATGCAGGCATACCGGTGAGCAGATTGATAAATTTTTTCAGCTTCATTGGCCGGAATACCAAATTTATTTTCTTTAAGACCGGTAGAGATGTAGGGATGGGTTTTTGCATCAACATTCGGGTTTACGCGTAAGCTAACCGGTGCAATTGTCCCCATGTCTTTTGCGATCTGATTTAAAACAATTAATTCCGCTTCAGATTCCACATTAAAACACAGAATATTGGCTTCCAGTGCCAGGCGCATTTCATTGGTATTTTTACCAACCCCGGAAAAAACGATTTTCTTTGGATCTCCACCCGCCTTGATAACTCGAAGTAGTTCACCGCCTGATACGATATCGAAGCCGCTGCCAAGCTTTGCTAATAAATTGAGTATGGCAATGTTGGAGTTGGCTTTTACTGCATAACAAATCAAATGATCCCGGTTGGCAAAAGCAGAATCAAATTCCAGATAAGCTTTAGTTAAGGCAGATCGTGAGTAGACATAGCACGGCGTGCCGAAGTCATCCGCAATCTGTTTTAACGGCACAGATTCAACATAGAGTTCGTTGTTATGGTAGATGAATTCAGGAAAGCTGCTCATTGCTTTTCATTTTCAATGGATGAAGCGCGATTTGTTTCATCAGTTTTGGGAAGATAAAGTGGTCCTTTAAGGCCGCAAGCGCTAAGCAGATAAGCTGAAAGAAGTGTGATAATCAATAAACGCATGAAGAAATCCCTGTGTAAATAAATTTACGGGATACTAACATAAGAGAATAATAAATTAATCAGACTCGTGATTAATTTTGGCAGCGGGCGTTAGGGCTAATCGTGAGGCAATTCAGCAGTCAGCCAATCAACCAATTCTTTGATTAACTGATTACTCGCCGAACTTAATGCGGATGCAGCACCCGCTGCATCCGCAGTAGGCGTCTTTTCGGTTATGCTAAAATCTTTCTGGGCAAATAGGTTGCGAGTATTGCGTTCAACTAAGCTGGCACGCAAGCCAATGACAATATGACTGGCATCCGTCATGTCAAATATCTGGGTAAATTCTTCCAGCTCAATATGTAACGCATAATCAGCTTTCGCTGTGCTGTTGTCTTTTAAGACTTGTTCGTTTGTACTTGCAACAATGCGGTTGCGAATTTGCTGGGTAAGCAAGGCAGCGGGTGCTGCTATCCAGCGGCTGTTGGCGTAGGTATAGGTCTGTGTGGGATTGTGATACAGCAATCGGTAATGGATTGCGTTGTTATCCAGCCATGCGGGCGCTGTCGCATCGACTATTAGTAAGCTTTTACTTTTCTGGAGTGATTGCTGCGGCATTTGCTGTCCGGGTTGCGCCTGTTGCCTGCCAAGATCGTAAATAGAAATTGCGGATGGTGATTTATTTGATGCTACACAACCTGCGAGCAGGTAAGCGACAAGAATTAACAATAGAGGAATTTTGTCATTGAATATTGCCTGCAGGGGAAACAAAGCCTGATTCTCCAGGGCCAGGTAATGATGGCGGACGGCCAAATAATAAGCTCTGTGGATTCTCTTCCAATTGATGCAATACCTTATCTAAATTATTTGAATTCCGTGCAATGCTGTTACTCACTTTACGCAATTCGGGAATCGTAGTTGCCAATTCTTGTGTGCTTTGCGACAAACTGTCAAAAATTCCTTCCTTCTGATTGACTTTTGCTACGGTGATATTTATCTCACCCAATAATTGATCCAAATGCTTAACCAGAGTAGCGGATTCAGTTGTTAGTTCGGTGAAAGAATCTAATACAGGTTGCAAACGGCCGGCAACACCATCAAAATTTCTGGTGGTCTTTTCGATATTCTGCAGAATTTGTGAAACATGTGCTTGGTTCTGGTCATCCAGCAATTGATGCAATTTTAATACCAATTGATTTACATTGCTGAGCAAGTCTTGACCAGATCCGGTTACTTCATCGAGCAATGACCGGCGCATTGGAATTTGAGCGTCGCTTGGCAATTGCTCATTTCCAATACCGTCATCGTTCAACTGTATATACGCCAATCCAGTGACGCCTTGATAACCTAATTGTGCATAAATAGTATCGTGAAGCCTGACATTCTCGTCTACTGAGATCTGAATCAGAATTTGATGCGGATTATCAGGGTCAAATTCAATAGCTTCAACCTTGCCAACATTAACACCGCGATAGTGTACCGCTGACTGGGGATTGAGTCCGCTAACCGATTCCTTGGTGACCACAAGATAAGTATTGCGTTGGATATTGTTACCACTGAACCATACCGCAACTAAAGCCACCGCGATACTCAGGAAAAGGACAAATATGCCAGCTACGAGGGCATGTGCGTGGTTTTCCATGCTTGCTCCAGATAATTTTCTTGATTATTTTTATGTCGTATGCTTTTAAAGAAACTGGTGATAAATGGGTGCTGAAAGCGGCATACTTCATCCAAGGTGCCTGTTACAACAACTTGTTGATCGGCTAAGACTGCAATCCGATCGGATAATGCTACCAGTGTATCAAGATCATGAGTCACCATGACAATCGTTAGATCCATTTCACTGCGCAGTGCAAGAATCAGTTCTTCAAAACTTTCGCTTAACTCAGGATCCAATCCGGAAGTGGGCTCGTCGAGAAATAGTAATTCAGGATCCAATGCCAGAGCCCGTGCTAAAGCGATACGTTTGATCATTCCACCGGAGAGGGCAGCGGGCATTTTATTCGCATGTTCAGGTCCGATGGCTACCATATCCAATTTAATCATTACCAATTCACGAATCATTTCTTCACTCAGCGTATGTAATTCACGTAACGGTAAAGCAACATTATCAAATACAGATAATGCACTAAATAAGGCACCTTGCTGAAAAAGCACCCCAGTGCGGCTTTGCATTTTCTTTTGCTGTAGATTTAAATCGGGATCCTCCCAGGAACTACCAAAAATTTTAACATTGCCTTCAGAAGGTTGTTCCAGTCCAAGCATTTGGCGCAGCAATGTCGTTTTTCCGCTACCCGAGCCACCGATCAGTGTCAGTACTTCACCATGATAAATGCATAAATTGACATCCTGATGAACAACAAGATCACCAAATCGGGTATATAACCCTTCAACTTCAATGATGCATTCCGGCTTTATCATTTTTCTAGATAAGTCCTACATCAGAAAATATAATTGCAAAAATTGCATCGATAATAATAACCACTGTAATAGCTGTCACGACAGAAGAAGTGGTGCCTTCACCCAGACTTTCCGTGTTGGGTTTGACCCTTAGACCAAAATGGCACGCAATAAGCGCAATGGTCATACCGCATACAATTCCTTTTCCAAGTCCCAGCCACAAGTTCGCTATGGGTACAGAATCTGGTAATGCTGTCAGAAAATATTGATAGTTTAAGCCAAGCTGTAATTCCGCGGCGACCATGCCACCCAGTAAGGCAATCCCACTGGTCCACATAACCAGTAATGGCATTGCGATGCCGAGAGCTAACACTTTGGGTAATATCAGGCGTTGGCTATGCGAGATACCCATAACAGATAAAGCATCCAATTCCTGGGTTACGCGCATGACACCGAGCTGTGCTGTCATGGATGAACCGGAACGGCCGGCTACCAGAATTGCAGCCAGCATTGGACCCAATTCGCGCGTGATGCTAATTCCTAATATATTGATAATGAAGATATCTGCTCCAAATAACTGTAATTGTTTGGAAGAAAGGTAACTAATTACGATGCCAATCAGAAATCCGACCAAAGCTGTAATACCCAACGCCTGTGCGCCGGTACGATATAAGTTTGCAGAGATTTCACGCCATGGAATATAAACAGGATGCCGGATTAGGTAAAAAACATCATTAAGCAACTGACCAATCAGCATAATAAGGCCCAGGATATGCTGCAATAAAAGTAGCGACAATTCTCCCAATGTTGAAATGGGCCATAGTAAATCTTTATTTTTACTTTCCGGCTGGAGATTGGGGAGTTTCTCCAGCCGCTCAAACATCTTTTCATGCTCTGGATGTATTTGTAGATGTTTGGGGCGATGTGCTTTCCAGGCGCGCCATAACATGGCGGTACCTGCGGTATCCATTTGCTGAATATCAGTTAAATCCCAATGAAGATCCTTATTTCTGGCCTGTTGGGAAAGTTCCTCAGCTAAGGGTTCCAAAATATGTTCCAACGCTACTAAAGTATAATTTCCCGTCAGGCAGATATATGGATAACCTTGTTTGGTGCAAAGTTGATACCAGTGGTTCATCGTTTCTTGAGATTGGTTGGTGCGTGTCGAACTTGGCTTGGTCTCATTCATGGGAAAGCCAAAACTATGTTTGCCAATAAAGATGATTTTTAACTATTCACAGACCTGGATAGTTCAGATTAAACGCCACGTGATCTGCCGGAGCAAGAAAAACTATTGTTATTGTATATGGTTATTGCTAAACAGGTTGTGCTGAATAATTATAAACAGGCAGAACATTGTGTGTTTTTATTTTACCCGAACCATGTCAGCTCGGGCTAATGCCGGATTATCTGCAAAGTATTTTTTAATACCTAAATACATGGCGTCGGCCATTTTGTCCTGGTAATTTTTACTGCGCAACTTTTCTTCTTCCTTAGGGTTACTGAGAAAAGCTGTTTCAACCAGAATAGAAGGAATGTCGGGTGATTTGAGTACCGCAAAACCGGCTTGTTCGACATTTCTTTTATGTAAATGATTAATGCTGCCCAGTTGTTTCAAAACATAATCAGCCAATTTGACGCTGTCGTTAATAGTCGCGTTGAGTGAAAGATCCAGCAGTAATTCTTTCATATCTTTTGATTTTGATGTGATGTCAATGCCCCCATCAAATCGCTATCGACACTGTTTTCCTTGTTGGCAAGCCAACTGGCCGTGGTTGATGTTGCTCCATGCTCAGATAATGTAAATACCGAGGAACCGTGTGCGTGCGCCTTAGGATTGGCGTCTGCATGTATCGATATAAACAGATCTGCATTAGCACGCCGGGCGTTAATACGCCGCTGCGGAAGTGGTATGTAGTAATCGCCGTCACGGGTCAGAACAGCACGCATATTCGATTCTTTGTCGATCCTCTCTTTAAGCTTTCTGGCAATTGCCAAAGTAATATCTTTCTCGTGAGTGCCTTGGTAACCGACTGCACCCGGGTCTTTGCCACCATGACCGGGATCAATCGCTACGATGATAATCCGAGGAACCAGGCTTTTCTGCGGTGCCGTGCTGGGTTTGCGGTTTTGTGCTGCTTGAAAGCTGCTGGGTTGCCTGGCTTGATTAAGCTGCGGTTTGGGTGAGTGCGGGCGAATAGGCTGGAGTCGGATTTGTTTTTGCTTATTACTGTCCTGTGCCAGTGTGGCAAGCAATTCATCCAGAACGTCGATTTCAGAATCAGCGGCGGCGGCAGCAGGGTTAATGCGGGTATCAAAATCGGCTTTAGCGGCTTTATCCGGATGATAGATATCCAATATTAATCGATGTGCAAAATTATCCTTCGGTTCTATAACAAATGTACGTGGCACGACATTTGCCTTGAGATCAAATACCAACCGGATAACATGGGGTTTAAACTGACCTACGCGAATTTTCTGCACAAAAGGGTCGATGGCGTCCACTTTCTGAGGTAGTGTGGCAAGTGCCGTGGAAAGTTTTGTATTACTTAAATCGATAACAACGCGATGCGGATTCTCCAGCATGCTTAATTCATACTCAAGCGGCTGATTGGATTCCAATGTAATGCGTGTGTAATCAGGTGTTAATCCAACACGTACAGATTGAACGGTGGTGTCTGCAGCCAGGACAGATTGACTTGGAAATAAGAGTAAAAATAAAAAAAATAGAATAAAGGACGACAGCAATATGTGTTTTATGGGAGTATTCTTACTACCATAAAAATATGCAATCACATTTTTTCCTGATTTTTCCACTGTATCAAGCATTGTTTTCCTGTTTCTGTACCAGCCCGGATTTCAATACTGCGGCCGGTTTCAAGAATACTGAAAAAGAGCTGCAGATCAGCTTTTGGCAATAAATCACCGGCTTTTTCAGGCCATTCCACCACACAGATTGAGTCTGAATTAAAATAATCGCGGAAGCCGGCTTCTTCCCATTCAAAATAATTATTGAAACGATAAAAATCAAAGTGATACAAGTATAACCTAGAAATTTTATAGATTTCAACTAAATTATAGGTAGGACTTTTGACTACATGATGATAACCGAAGCCGTGTAAAATGCCGCGCGTGAGCGTTGTTTTTCCGGCTCCCAGATTACCAAACAGATGAATAGTCAATCCGGCATGTAAGGATGCAGCCATTTTTTTACCAAGATCCAACATCGCTGCTTCATCCGCAAGATAAAATGTAAAAATCTGTACTGGTTCAGAATCTGTAGAATGAACGTTATGCAAGAGAATACCTCAACAAATAAATTATCTAGCTATGTTTCCTTGGCGGTTGCCATCAAAACATGGTGTAAAGAACTTGGATTCCAAGATGTCCGTATTGCTGATGCCAATGCAGACATGTCAGCAGTGGAGTCAGGTTTATTCAACTGGCTGGATCAAGGATATCACGGTGCCATGGATTATATGGCGAAACATGGCACCAAGCGCACCCGGCCTGCCGAACTTGAGCCAGGAACGCAGCGCATTATTTCCGTGTGCATGAATTATGCGCCGCCTTCTGCTAAAAATAGCTGGGATGTAATTAATGCGGGGATAAGGCATTTATTTCCCGATATGCGTTAGGCCGGGATTATCATAAGGTTCTGCGTGCTCGTTTACAAAAATTGGCCGACTTAATGACGGTTGAAGTGGGATCATTTAATTATCGGGTATTTTCCGATAGCGCACCGGTTATGGAAGTAGCTTGGGCGCAAAAATCCGGCTTGGGCTGGCGCGGTAAACACACATTGCTGCTGTCACGTCAGGCGGGTTCGATGTTTTTTCTTGGTGAAATGTATGTGGATTTGCCGTTGCCAGTTGATGATGCAATCGGAAATTATTGTGGCAGTTGTTCCAAGTGCATCGATATCTGTCCTACAGAAGCGATTATCGCACCGTATCAGGTGGATGCCCGGCGCTGTATTTCTTATCTGACAATTGAATTAAAAGACAGCATTCCCGAGTCGTTACGTCCCCTTATTGGCAATCGTATTTATGGATGCGACGATTGCCAGTTGGTATGTCCGTGGAATAAATTCGCCAGAATCACCAATGAAAACGACTTTCATGTGCGCAACGGCCTGGATGATGTATCGCTGATTGAGTTATTCGGCTGGGATCAGGAAACCTTTGAAACCAAACTGGCTGGCACGCCGATTCGCCGCATCGGTCATCCGCAATGGCTGCGCAATATCGCTGTCGGCTTAGGCAACGCGCCTTACTCGAACGAAATCGTTAAAGCATTACAAGCCCGATTGGATGATGCTTCCGCGCTAGTGCGCGAGCATGTGCAATGGGCATTACAACAACAGAATACAAAAAGAACAGCAACTGAGGAAAACATACCATGAATAAACGATCGGTTATCGGTACACCGCTGAGTCCGTCAGCGACAAAAGTCATGCTGCTGGGCAGCGGCGAGTTGGGCAAGGAAGTCATTATTGCGTTGCAACGTCTGGGCGTGGAAACCATTGCGGTAGATCGTTACGCCAAAGCACCCGGGCATCAGGTGGCGCATCGTGCGCATGTGATTAACATGGCGGATGGACAGGTATTGCGTGCACTGATCGAACAGGAGCGGCCCGACATCATCGTTCCGGAAATTGAGGCGATTGCAACCGATATGCTGGTTGAGGTTGAGCAACTGGGCATCGCAAAAGTAATTCCAACGGCGCGTGCCGCCAAACTGACCATGAATCGTGAGGGCATTCGCTGCCTGGCGGCGGAAACACTGGGGCTGCCGACTTCGCCGTATGCCTTTGCCAACAGTCTGGATGAACTGCGTGCCGCGATTAACGGCAAGATCGGCTGTCTCGGTATTGTTAAGCCGGTAATGTCCTCATCGGGTAAAGGCCAGTCGCGTATTGACCACGCCGGAGAAGTTGAGGCAGCCTGGAGCTATGCCGCCAGTGGTAGCCGGGTGAATCAAGGGCGGGTGATTGTTGAAGGCGTGATTCATTTTGACTACGAAATCACGCAACTGACGGTGCGTGCGCTGGATGTAGACGGTACCGTCAAAACGCATTTCTGCGAACCGATCGGGCATGTGCAGGTGCACGGCGATTATGTCGAAAGCTGGCAGCCGCAGGCGATGTCATCCGTGGCGCTGGAACGCGCACGTGAAATTGCCCGGAAAATAACGGATAACCTGGGTGGATTGGGTAGTTTTGGCGTGGAGCTGTTTATCAAGGGCGACGAAGTATGGTTCAGCGAAGTCAGTCCGCGCCCGCACGATACCGGCATGGTGACGATGTGCAGCCAGAAGCAGAACGAATTTGATTTGCATGCGCGCGCTATCTTAGGATTGCCGGTGGATGCCTCGTTGCAGGCGCCGGGCGCCAGCGCGGTGATTTACGGTCAATTGGAAGCGCAAGGCATTGCATTCGCCGGTATCGCCGAAGCGCTCAGCGTGCCGCAAAGCGATTTGCGCCTGTTCGGCAAGCCTGAATCGTTCAAGCGCCGCCGCATGGGTGTTGCGCTGGCGAACGGCGTCAATACGGATGAAGCCCGCAGCCGTGCTAAACTTGCGGCCAGCCGGGTGATACCCATCAAAGAATAATTTAAACAAATTTACCAACAATTAAATAAGGAAAATCATGACGATCGAACAATTCAACACGCAATTCGGTATCGCAGGTCAAGTGGAATTTGTCGCAGGCAACGGCGGCTTGCCGATGATTCAGGTAAAAACCGCTAAAGCCAAAGCCCTGGTCTCGATTCACGCCGGTCAGGTATTGTCGTATCAGCCCGCCGGTGAGCCGGAAGACGTGATGTTTTTGAGCGCGAAAGCGTATTACCAAGACGGCAAAGCCATCAAAGGCGGCGCGCCAATCTGCTGGCCGTGGTTCGGCGCCGATCCGGAAGGCAAGGGAAGACCGGGGCATGGTTTTGTGCGCAATCGTCCGTGGAATGTGGTAGCCACCGAAGCGCTGAGTAGTGGCGATATCAAAGTTACTGTTGGACTGGACGATACAGCGGAAACGCAAGCTATCTGGCCACAATCGTTCAACCTGCGGCAGGAAATCGTGATCAATGACAGCTTGAACCTGTCATTGATCACGCGTAACACCGGCAAAGAAAAGTTCACCATTACGCAAGCGTTTCATACTTACTTCAAGGTTGGCAGTATTGCACAAGTGAAGGTGCTGGGTCTGGAAGGATGCGGTTATATCGACAAGGCAGGCGGTGGCAATGCGCAAAAGCAGCAAGCTGGCGCTGTGACAATCGACTCCGAGGTTGATCGCATTTATCTGGATGTCGGTAATACCTTAACGATTGACGATAGCGCGTTGAACCGCCGTATTGAGATTACCTCGAAAGGCAGCAAAACGGCTGTGGTGTGGAATCCCTGGGAGAAAATTTCCAGGGAAATGGCCGATCTGGAAGATGCCGACTATCAGCATTTGCTGTGTGTTGAAACAACCAACGCCGCGAGTGACGTAGTAGAAGTTGCGCCCGGCAGTGAATGCCGATTGACCGCAAATTATCGCGTGATACGTAATTAAGATGCATCATAATACTTTGTTGTTCTGAAATATTCCGCATTGCCTGAACCGGTTGCATATCTTTTCCAGTCAAAATAAGGTCCGGGATCAGTTTTGCGGTCCGGTGCAATATCCGAATGTCCGGCAATATGCCGGATCGGATAGTGGCCGCATAAGCACTGTGTCAATGCGATCAGTGTCGTATATTGCGCATCGGTAAAAGGCGAAATATCACTGCCTTCCAGTTCAATGCCAATTGAGTAATCATTGCAGCAATCTTTGCCTAGCCAACTCGATAAACCAGCATGCCAGGCACGCTTGGTACAAGGGACAAATTGAATCACCGTATTATCACGGCGTATGAAAAAATGCGTAGAGACTTTGAGTCCTTGCAACGATTGATAATACGGGTGCGCTTGCGGGTCTATTTGGTTGGTAAATAAGTCAATTACGCCGTTGCCGCCAAATTCGTTCGGCGGAAGGCTAATATTATGGATTACCAACAAGCTGATTTCAGTATCAACGGGTCGCTCGTCAAAATTGGGAGAAGCGATAAATTGCGCGGTATCCAGCAAACCGGCGGTATCAAAGTGCATGATAGAATTGACTGATAATTGAATGTCCGTGCATGGTAGCTTACCTTAATAAAGCTTGAAAATAGAAAAAGACATGATACCTGGCAAATTCATTACGCTGGAAGGCATTGACGGCGCGGGCAAGTCGACCCAGCTTACCTGGATTGTCGAGCTATTGCAGCGTGCGGGATTGCAAACCGTGGTAACGCGCGAGCCGGGTGGAACCGCTTTGGGTGAGCAGTTGCGTGCATTGCTGTTGGATAAAACCATGACCATGCATGCGGAAACCGAAACGTTACTGATGTTCGCGGCACGCCGCGAGCATTTGGATAAAGTAATTATTCCAGCCTTATCGCAAGGGCAATGGGTGATATCGGATCGTTTTGCCGATGCCAGCTTCGCCTATCAAGGCGGCGGCAGGGGATTGAATGTTGATAAATTATCTATTTTGGAACATTGGGTGCAAGGCGAGCTGCAACCCGATCTGACGCTTTATTTTGACGTGCCGGTGGAAGTCGGTATGCAGCGTGTCAGTCAAATCAAGAACGTGGATCGCTTTGAAAAAGAGCAGGCCGATTTTTTCCAGCGCGTGCGTGCCGCTTATCTGGACAGAGCCAGACAATTCCCTGACCGGATCAAAATCATCGACAGCAGTCAATCTTTGGCCGAAGTCAAAGCTGCGGTTGAACAAACATTGAAGGATGTACTGAATCATGGCTGATATTTTTATCTGGCAGCAGGAAATCTGGCGGAAATTGACGCAGAACCGTGAATTTCGCGGACATGCATTACTGCTCAAAGGGAAAAAGGGAATCGGCAAATATGAATTTGCGCGCCATCTGGCGAAATCATTGTTATGCACTGCGCCCACCGCAGAACGAGAAGCGTGTGGAAAATGCTTAAGCTGCGGATGGTTTGAGCAAAGTAGTCATCCCAATTTTTATCTGGTCATGCCGGAAGCGTTAACAGTCAAACCAGGTGAGCATAGCGAAAAAGACGAGAGTGAGGACAAATCCAGCAGCGCTGCAACCAAGAAAGCTGCAAGCCAGCAAATCGGTATCGATCAGATTCGTAAACTGACTGATTTTGTCTATATGACCGGGCATCAGAATGGTTACAAAGTTATTCTGTTCTATCCGGCTGAAGCGATGAATACGGCATCTGCCAATGCGCTGTTAAAGAAACTCGAGGAGCCGCCGGAGCATGTTTTGTTTATTCTGGTCACGCATCAAGCACAACACTTGCTACCGACGATACGCAGTCGCTGCCAGCAGATTGCCATGCCGATACCCGATGTTGAAACTGCAGTGGCATGGCTAAAGCAACATAATGTCAGTGATCCTGAGGGCAGTTTGGCTGCCGCTGGTTTTTCTCCTTTATCAGCGTTATCGCTGGATAAGGGGGAAAATGCAGCGCAATACGAGCAATTCATACAGCAAATTGGGCATCCTGACCGGCTGGATCCGCTTTTTCTCGCCACTACCTTGCAGCAAACTAATCTCTCTATCATCGTCAACTGGCTGCAGAAATGGTGCTACGACTTGGTCAGTTATCGTACCACTGGAAAGATTCGTTACTACTTGAACCAGTTGACTCCAATCAAGGCACTAAGCAGAGAGATTGATTTGCTGGAATGTATTACCTTTACACGGGCCTTGAATTCAAAGCAACAACTGTCGCATCACCCGCTGAATCCCCGTTTGTTCCTCGAGGAAATGTTCATTGATTATGCGGCGGTGCTGCGCAAAAGATAATCATTTTTTCTCAAACGTATCATCCGCTTTCAGAACCTTCAGTGCAACACTGGCGCAGACTTCATCAAACTCAATACCCGGAGCGCCTCCCACACCGATGCCGCCAACCACTTCACCGCCGATCTTGATCGGAAAGCCACCGCCCAATAACAGAATGTTTTCGTTCAACCGCGTCAAGCTTTGCAATTCCGGCTTCTGTGTAACCAGCACGGCATATTTATGCGTCGAATCGCGTAAACTATTGGCGGTGTAAGCCTTACGGCGGCTGCTATCCAATGTGTGTGGCCTGGCACCATCGGCTTTTAATTGCACCTTGAGCAATCCGGATTGGTCGACAATGGCCACGCTGACTTTGAAGCCATCGTCGTGGCATTTTTTGATTGCCGCCATCGCCGCCTAAATTGATAATTCCAGCGGTAAAACCTTTTGTGTCGGAAAATCCTGCGCGAAAGCGGAGGTGGATAATACCCAGAGTGATAGCGTTGAAACACCGATTGCAAATTGTTTAAGTTTGTTTGTCATGATCAAGTCCTTTGTGTCAATTTTTAGGATAAATTACGGAATCTCTGAATAACTGTCATTTTCGAGTGCAACGAGAAATCGATCAAGATTCCTCACAGTGTCCGGAATGACAGATGCGGGTTATTCAAAGGCCTATTAAGATACGCAGTGAGATTATCACTACTTTCACGTCAAGGTGACAACATGATTATAAAGACGATCGATTATCAGGATGGCAATACACCACTGGAAGGCTATCTGGCTTATCACGAAACTGGAAAACCGCAACCTGCGGTGCTGGTCGCGCATGACTGGAGCGGACGGCGGGAATTGGCATGCAAAGGCGCGGAGAGAATCGCCGACATGGGATACGCCGGCTTTGCGCTGGATATGTATGGCAAAGGTATTTTTGGTGCCGATGGCGACGCAGAAAAAAACAGTGCATTGATGGCCCCGTTTGCACAAGATCGCGTCTTGCTGCGCCGGAGAATCAACGCCGCGTTGCATGCCGTGCGACAACTACCGCAAGTCGATGCCACGAAAATCGCCGCGATGGGTTACTGCTTCGGCGGCATGTGCGTGCTGGAACTGGCGCGATCCGGTGCGGATGTGAAAGGTGTCATTAGCATCCACGGCATTTTTGCTCCGGGCAATGCGGTCAATGCAGAAAAATCACCGCAAAAGTGCTCTGCCTGCATGGTCATGACGACCCGATGGTGCCGCCGGAGCAGGTGCTCGCATTTGAAACGGAAATGACCCAGGCCAATGTGGATTGGCAAATCCATGTTTACGGCGGCACGATGCACGCTTTCACCAATCCGAAAGCCAATAATCCTAGTTTTGGAACGGTATATAAGGAAGTGGCGGCGAATCGGGCATACCGGTCGATTGAAAATTTCTTGGGTGAGGTATTTGGGTAAAACGCAAGAAACGGCCTATGACTGAACCGGTTAAACCGCTGGATCCGGTTTTTATGCATCGAAGCCGATGACGACATGTTTGAAGAAAACATCTTGTTTCATGATCGTTAAGTGTTGGGCTTTCTTCGGCAGCCCAACCTACCGCGCTGGAGCAATAGGCTTCCAATTGGTTGCAGCAGCTTGTATTTTTGCGCATTGCTGTGATGTCAGTGTCTTTTCAAGGTGATCGCGCCTCTCTATCGCTTTTTCTGACCTGGTCAAGTAAAACCGGACACCTCAGTTAAGCAACTTTCATCGTTTTTGCTGCTTCAGCTTCATATTGGTTCGGACTTTTGTAATCCAGGTATGAATGCAGTCTTTGGTTGTTATAAAACACGGCGATATACTGCAAAATGTCCTGCTGTGCTTCATAGCGGGTTTGGTAATGCCGCCATTGGCAACGTTCCTGCTTGAGGCTGCCAAAGAAGCTTTCCGCAACTGCATTATCCCAACAATTTCCCAGACGACTCATGCTGCCAATAAAACCATATGCTTTCAGTAGATTGCGGTATGCTTTGCCAGCATCTGCGATCCACGATCTGAATGCACAATCAGGCCTGGCGGTGGCCGGCGCAACCAGATAGCCATTCGCAATGCATCACAAACCAGTGTTGCTTTCATCCGTGAGCTCATGCTCCAACCGACCACTTTTCTGGAAAACAAATCTATTACGATTGCCAGATACAGCCAGCCTTCTTGTGTCCAGATGTATGTGATATCGCAAACATAAACTTGATCCGGTTTGGCAACATCAAATTGCCGATTCAATTGGTTTTCAAATACCGGCAACTGGTGATTGCTGTCTGTCGTCACCTTGTATTTCTTCCGATGCCTGACAGTGACGAAAGCCTCACGCATTAGTTTTCTCGTCTTCCAGCGGCTAATCGAATAGCCTAAGGCATTTAGCGCTCGTTTCATTCGGCGACTGCCATAGGTGTAATCGCATGATTTTGCAATATTCTTCACAGCATCAAGAAGTTGTCTGTGGTGCAGATCATCCGGGCAATTGCGACGGCGTTGTTCATAGTCATAGTAAGCACTGCGACTGACACCCAATAGCCGACACATTAGGCCGACCGGGCAGGTCTTTTCTTTTGGGTGATGAACGAATACTTCACTTCGTTTCTTTCGCGAAAAAGACCGCCGCCTCCTTTAATATTTGCCGCTCCAGCTTTAATTGTTTGTTTTCTATCTTAAGTCGCCGAATTTCTCCCTGATCCGGCGTCAGTTTCCCATTACCCCGGAATGCCTGGCCATTATTATCCGCCTCGTTCTCCTTGATCCATCGCCCAAGCATGTTAGCCCTGATTTCCAAGCTCCTGGCAGCTTCTGCTATCGTCAATCCCTGATCCAGAACCAGACTGATTGCATCCAGTTTGAATTCCTTTGTATATTGTTTCCTCGTTTCCATTTCTTCCTCCAATTAAGATTATTTTCTCTTAACTGGAGTGTCCGAGTCTATTAGACCACATCATTCAAATCCTTGAGCACTGGATAGTAACCTCAGAAATAAGCTAATTTATTGTCCTTGGAAACACCTTCGCCATTATAATAGCTTACTCCCAAAGCATACTGAGCGTTAGTATGCTT
Source organism: Nitrosomonas sp. (assembly GCA_016721865.1). Classification (GTDB taxonomy): domain Bacteria; phylum Pseudomonadota; class Gammaproteobacteria; order Burkholderiales; family Nitrosomonadaceae; genus Nitrosomonas. The sequence continues at coordinate 98,403 of JADKHF010000041.1, forward strand.
TGGTCAGCAGCTTTGCGATACCACGAAACTGCTTGAGCATAATCTCTGGGAACACCATTACCTTTGAAGTACATCATTCCTAACTGATACTCAGCGGCAGCGCTACTTTAGCCTTCAAATCACCCGTAAAATTCTTTCGCTTTACTCCCGTCATTTCCTGCTCCTTTTTTAGCAGGATACCATCTTAATTTACTGTCCTGAAAGGAGGGTCCACTATAAGCCCTTTTCATTTCCTGAAAAGAATAAATCATCAGTTGGTTTGTCAAATTCTACGACATACACCATAGACTCAAGCTATCTCACTGCTACCTACTGTAAATTTCTCAGAATTTCTGCCCCGACACCAATATCAGTTGTCTCGCAGGTGTGAGTTTGTCCCACTTTCCCGATAGCAGGCACTTTTATTTTATTACCGCATTCGCGGAAAGGAATATCAATTTTTGCAGATTTCTGTGGAAGAGGAAGATCTCCTGTTACTGTTATCAGATTCTGGGAAGTATCTGATACGATTCCATCACCTGACTGGAAATCAATTAAACTGGACAAAGTAGGTTGCCCTGTTCCAATTATCGAGACATAAGAAACATTGGATGGAAGGGGATGCGTAGTCAAGTCATTAAGTATGTTCAAAGCCGAACTGTTGGGTTGTAATTCCTTGATTGCAATACTGTCTGAGTCGATTTGCGCAGGCAGAAGGTCGCAAATCCCGACACTGTCGAAAATGTCTAAGTTAATATGACATGCCTCGGCCCAAAAACTCCCTTGATGCGGGGTTCCAATGGTAATAAGTTTCGCAATATCCTCGCGATACGGAATTGTCGTTACTGAATCGAGCCCGCGTGCTAATCCTTGCAGATATTCTCTTGCAGCAAGACCACCTGTGCTATGACCAATCAGAAGGACTTTTGTCGCGCCGGGATTTTGTTCTAAAACCGCTTGAATGATTACTGCCAGTTCGCCCCCCTGAACATCAAGAAATAATCCCTGATTGTCAGAGAAATTTAATGTGTAGAAGTCGCCAAAGCTGCCCGTACATTTAATACGCAGGTCAGGATCTGGCGGGCAAATTATATCCACCGTTTTTGTAGCCTGATTGTAAGTAGGTATTCCGCCGAATGTCCAGTCAGCATTATTTATTAGATAACTTCTATATGCAATCCATGTGTCTGCAGTAGAAGCCATACCATGCATAAAGATGACGGGGTAAGGCCTCGCTCCACACCCTGATTCTTTCAGAAAAACGGATAAATCACCTATATCCTTCGGCGTGATATCGTCCGGTCCACGGTAATATACATGGTTGTCGGCGGAAGAAACCCCCACATAAGCATTGGTATCGGGGTAATAGCGAAAGGTGTAGGGCGAAGATAATTGCACGCCTGCCACCAACGGTGAAAACAAATTGGGATAGAAGGTTTGCGCCCAATTCAACACGCACTCTATGTTAGGCAGCGTCGCGGGTTCGGCTTTTACTGAGGAATCATTGGCCACTGCTGCTGTGTTGTAAAATGCCGCGAGAATTATCAATCCGAGTGCGCGTGCTGCAAGGAGCCGCTTCTGCGTTGAAGGTTGTTCATAGTATTTTCCCAAAGTAAAGAAACAAGGCGACCAACGATGAGTAAGTCATGCTACTCAATAACCAGAATTGCAGACTGGACTTATATCGCAACGAAATTTTTGAAAAGAATAATCGAAAAATAAGCCGCAGTCGGTACGGAAGCGCACATAATGGACTGTTGGAAGAATTAACCCGGATATTGCATGAATTGCACACGCCCTCACTTGTCTCTTGTTTCCACAAGGGATTTGTCTCAGTCAGGGGTATGAATAACCACACCGCTTCTTCGAAAAATCCCTTGTGAAACAAATATCATGCGTGATCATCGTGCGAATTCATGCAATATCCGGGTAAATAACCCCCCCTATCATGATTCAATTGCAAAGTTTGAGATTCTGTCAAGATTTGTTTTTTTCAGAAAACAGTCAGATGGCGAGGCGCCAATAATGGATCTCAAGGACAGCCGGTTCAAGTGGGGTGTTAATCAGCTTGCAAAGCCACTCGCTGCTTATTTACATGGACTCGATATTTGATAACATGCCTCATTCCTCTGCTGCTTGCAGGCTGTGGTTCGCTCCCCAGAATCAATCCCGACCAGGCCATGCATTCATCTCAACGCATCCAGATGGAAGGTGTACAAGGCCCCTTATCCAACCAACAGAGTAAGGCCATCCTGGCAAGGCTTAAACTTGGTGCCGTTAACACCAATATTTTTGACCGCCATCTGGCGATAGTGCAAGAAATAGGCGGCAGCCCCCTGGCAGTAGGAAACAAGGTGGAATTGCTGATAGATGGCCAGGCCACTTATGCCTCCATGTTTGCCGCGATCAACGCAGCGTGCCGGGGTGCAGGTCAACCTGATCTATGACAGCGTAGATTCCCTGTTCACGCCCAAGCAATTCTTCCAGCAACTGGTGGACGTCGGCGCCAATATGCTGGAATACAACCCGATCAATCCACTTCAGACACGCAAGGTCTGGCAGCTCAACGAGCGCGACCATCGCAAGCTATTAGTGGTGGACGGCAGGATAGCCTACGTTGGCGGCATCAATATAAGTAGCGTATATTCCTTTGGTTCATTCGGCAGCTCGTTTGGACACAGAACAGACGATAATAAATCCCAGCAAAAGAAAGATGGCCTGACCTGGCGAGACACGCATCTGCGTATCGAAGGCCCGGCGGTAGTTAAGTTTCAGAGGCTGTGTTCATGGCTACCTGGGAAAAGCAGAAGGGCGATCAATATGGAGCGGGGAGTCGGGCGCGCTATCGGCAACTCGCCCAGCGACCCGTACAGTCTGATGTATGTCATCTTGATATCGGTTATCAACAGCGAGGAAAGCCGGGTCTATCTAACTAATGCCTATTTTCTTTCTGATCCGCAGCTATTGGCCGCGCTCAAGGATGCCGCCGCGCGCGGGGTGGATGTAAGGCTGCTGCTATCTGGCAAATCTGATTCTGACCTGGCGCACCAAGCATCGTGCCCGTTTTATGATGAACTGCTGCGCAACGGAATCAAGGTCTATGAACGCCAGAATGTGCTGCTACATGCCAGGACCGCGACGATAGACGGGGTATGGTCCACGGTAGGTTCCATCAATCTGGATTGGCGCAGCCGCCTTAATAACCAGGAGATAGACGCAGTGATGCTGGGACAGGATTCCGGCAGCCGCATGCAGACCCTATTCGAGCAAGACCTGCAGGCATCCAAACAAATTACCCTGAAAGACTGGAGAAACCGTTCCTTGATATTACATATTAAGGAAAAATGGGCGCGCTTGCTATGAGCATGGCTGGCGACGGGCGATGCTGCGAGCTTGCGCGACCAGCACCAGAGTTTGACGCTACGGTTAGACCATAACCGGTTACGTTAGAGTGCAGGATTATATCGCCAAGATCTTGAACAACCTCTATGCACCACTTCTCACCATAAAATTTCTTTCCTCATCAGGGGTGGCGTCCAGTGCAATGGGCGTTAGAGATAATTAAAACTTATACCCTCGGTGCAACGCCACAATACCCGCTGTTAAATTAAAGTATTCAACTCGTTCAAAAACCGACCCGTTCGATTAGTCCCTTTAATTCTTCTTGCGAAGGGTGCATGCGGATAGATTCGGCTAGATATTGATAGCTTTCTGCATCACCGGCAATCACTTTCCCCATGGTGGGTAGTAACTTGAATGAGTAAGCGTCATAGGCAGACTGAAGTGGTTTCCAGATTCTGGAAAATTCCAGCACGATGACAGTTCCTCCCGGCTTGATGACGCGCAGCATTTCTTTCAATGCCATGTCCTTATGGGTCATGTTCCTGAGACCGAATGCGACGCTAACACAGTTAAAATAATTATCTGGAAAGGGTAGTTTTTCAGCATCGCACTGCGCGACCGGAGTTGGTGTGCCTTCATCAATCAGGCGGTCGCGGCCGATTGAGAGCATGGAGTTATTGATGTCGGTTAGCCAGACTTCACCAGATTTTCCTACTTTTTGTAAAAAAGTGCACTTAAATCCCCAGTACCACCTGCGATATCCAATACCTTACCGCCATTTCTAACGCCACTGGTTTCAATGGCAAAGCGTTTCCATAGACGATGCAAGCCAACAGACATCAGGTCGTTCATCAGGTTGTAGCGTTCTGCTACTGAGTGAAAGACTTCTGCAACTTTTCCAGCTTTTTCATCTTCAGCAACGGTATTAAAGCCAAAATGCGTAGTTTTAGTCATGATAGTGATTGAGTTTATGTTTGAATTGACTTTAAGAGGGTCGTCAATGAGCTTTATTTCGATTGAAAATTAACAATCCGATAAACCCATAATTTATTTGCAGGAATGATTCGTTGTCTGGGTTCTGGTATCGGGTTCGCGACTGGCACCAAATTCTTCCATGCGCTGCAAATACCGATGCCATATTTTATCCTGATTTAGGCCATAGTTATAGAGCAAATCCCATGAATAGAGTCCGGTGTTATGGCCATCGGTAAAATTGAGTTGTATGGCATAATTACCAACAGGTTCAATTTTCAGGATATTGACCATTTTCTTTCCGGTTTGCAGTACTTCCTGCCCTGGGCCATGGCCGCTCACTTCGGCGGAAGGCGAGTGGACACGCAAAAATTCGCATGAAAATTGGAATGTTTTTCCATCAGAGAAAGAAATATCCAATATTCTGGATTTCTGATGTAACTTGATTTCTGTGGGATGAGGCGTTTCTTTGGTTAAACCGGCCATGTCATGTTGTTCAGTGCAAATTGTTTAAAAGTAATAGTTATTAAGTCCATTGTAGCAAAACTGTACAGAAAAAATTTGATTGATACAGGAATTCAAGTATGACTGCAAAAATACTGATCGTGGAAGATGAAGCTGCTATACAGGAATTGATTATTTATAATTTACAGCAAGCCGGTTATGAAACTGTTAGTGCAGAGAATGCAGAGAAGGCGATGGCAATTATCAATAATGCATTGCCGGATCTTATATTGCTGGACTGGATGTTACCTGGTTTGAGTGGTATTGAATTTGCGCGAATTCTGCGGCGCGGCGAACGCACCCGTTTAGTCCCCATTATTATGTTGACTGCGCGCACTCAGGAAACGGATAAGGTTGCAGGGCTGGAAATTGGTGCGGATGATTACATTACTAAGCCTTTCTCGCCCCGGGAACTAGTCGCTCGTATCAATGCGGTGCTGCGCAGACTGATTCCGGAAGCTTCTGATGAAGTGGTTGAGATTGATGGGTTGCGTCTCGATCCGGTCAATCATCGGGTAACTGCCGGGGATAAAGAAATTGAGTTAGGTCCTACTGAATATCGGTTGCTGCATTTTATGATGACGCATACTGAGCGGGTTTATTCGCGCAGTCAATTACTGGACCGGGTATGGGGCGACCATGTGTTTGTCGAAGAACGTACAGTGGATGTGCATATTCGCCGGTTGCGCAAAGCGTTACAGTTGGCAGGCAAAGAGGAATGGATACAAACTGTCAGAGGTGCAGGTTACCGATTCTCAGTGATTGCGGCTCTATAAGCTGGAGATTCAAGCACACAAATCTGACATATCAAAATGCAACGTTTCGCATAGTGATTGTTTATGAAATTAATTGACTCCAACTGTGTTTTAATTGTTTTCACTTTCCGCATATCGAATCAGAAAATACTCAAAATTATTCCGATTGGAACTTTTTCAACGCAATGACCTTCTTGCAGGATTATTTAAGTGTCTGATATTTGGCAGCGCTCCTTCAATTTGATTTTTATCATTTTTATCACCGCAGTACTGTGGATAATTTTGGGTGCTGTTAAGGCATTAATGTTCCTTATCGTTGTGCTGTTATGGATGGTGTTCTATCATATCCGTCATCTAGTCGCACTAGAGCGTTGGTTACGGTTTTCTGATCATTCACCTGCAAGCATTCCGGCTGGTTCCGGAGCATGGGATGATGTATTTGCACATTTAACGCGCTATGTGCGTCAACACAGTAAGAGTCAGGAATTATTGAGCCACGCATTGGAACGGATGCGCAGTGTTACTTCAGCCATGCCTGATGGAATTGTGATTCTTGATAAAACCGACCGAATTGAGTGGTGTAATCCAGTCGCAGAGCGTCATTTAGGCATTAACCTGTCATTGGATGCGGGCCAGCAAATCACTTATCTGGTCAGACAGATACCTTTTGTTGAATATCTGGCAGCACGTAAATACAGTAATCCGCTGATACTCAATCAAACGCGTCAACAAGGAATCATTGTTTCGCTTCAGTTAGTGCCTTATGGTTATAACCAGAAGCTTTTGATCAGTCGTGACATTACGCGATTTGAAAAAATTGAAACCATGCGGCGCGACTTTATTGCCAATGTTTCACATGAATTGCGCACGCCACTTACGGTTATTGGCGGTTTTCTTGAAACTTTATCAGCAGATGAAAATGTGAATAGCGGTTTTAATAAGCGTGCATTGGTATTAATGTCAGAACAAACCACACGCATGCAGCGATTGATCGAAGATTTGCTGATTTTGTCGCGCCTGGAAAATGAACAAAGTAGCGTGAAGGAGAAAGCCGTGGATGTGACCAGTTTGTTGCGCGGCATTCTGCAGGATGCGGAATCCCTCAGTGCAGGGCGCCACCAAATTAAATTGAATATCGCTACGCCAGATAAGTTACTTGGGAGTGAAGAAGAGTTACGTAGCGCTTTTGGGAATTTAATCAGCAATGCGATTCGTTATACCCCCGATAGCGGGGAAATCAGTATTAACTGGGAGAGGCGCGATGGGCAGGGATTGTTTTATGTACAGGATAGTGGAATCGGTATCGAACCGGAACATATTCCACGGTTAACGGAACGCTTTTATCGCGTGGATAGCAGCCGCTCACGAGAAACCGGTGGAACAGGGCTTGGACTTGCCATTGTCAAACATGTCTTGAGCCGGCATCAGGCGCGACTGGAGATTACCAGTCAAGTTGGCAAGGGCAGCCGGTTTACTATATGGTTTCCTGCCAGGCGGTTTATTTCAGAGGATAAATAATGGATTGGAACGTAAATCCATGATCAGTACGTTCATTAAGTACATCAAGTCAGCGGTAGAGCTTCATTTTTCCTATACGCATACTCCTCGCCGCATGGGGTAGGTTTGTAACCAGATCGCAACAAAGGAACAATTAATTATGCTTTCGGTGCTCATCGTTAATTATTTTAGTTCTTCTCTGACAGCTCGTGCTATTGACAGCGTGCTGTCGGATCAACCTTCTGCCCAGATTATCGTGGTTGATAACAGCAATAACGCTGCTGAAACAGAAAGCTTATCAGCGGCCCTGCCTGGAGGGATAGAGCTGATTATTACCCACAACAATCTTGGTTTTGGACGCGCTTGCAATCTCGCGCTGGATCGTGCTCACGGTGAATGGATTTTTTTACTGAACCCTGACGCTTTTGTCTTGCCGGGTTGTCTAGAGAGATTGATTGAAACACTTCAGCGCCACCCTCGTGCTGGTGCGGTTTCACCGGTGGCGCAATGGGACGAGGCTGCAACCTTTCTCTTGCCACCCGGGCAAATGCAAAGCCCTGCATGGGAATGGCTATTTTCACTAGGAATGCGTGTGCCGCCAATGGGTCGGTGGTTGTCAAAACGCTTCCGAAAGTGGGTACTCAACTGTTTAAATGCACCTAATCCTGTGTCTCAGCGTATGCTGTCCGGCGGACATATGCTGCTGCGTCGGCAGGCCATCGAGGCAGCAGGTGGATTATTCGATCCTGGTTTTTTCATGTATTACGAAGACACCGATCTTTGCAGGCGACTGCATGCTGCTGGTTTCGGACTCCTTCTTGACCCAAGTGCCAGATTACCCGCCGGCATGAGCGGCGAATGGTTACTTGAATTAAGTTCCAATCCTTTGTTCATGCCTGCTGCCTACAGCACAAGCTGCGCTCCTCCCTGCATCCCGCTACATATCGGATCCTTGTTAGGACCAGGACGCTACTGGGTACGAGTGACCGCACCCGGCGGCAAAGAGCATCTTTTTACTTGGGAAATACCAGATCAGACTCCCCCCTAACAATGTCATATTTAATTAATAACAGGTAAACCCCCGGCTCTGCCGGGGGACTCCCGAAGGTTTGACCGTTACGGCAGTCGTCGTAATGTTTTCGTCCCAATCACGAGACGAGGAGTCAAAGAGGAAGGAGTGCCAAAATTGGAGTCATACGCGCTGGGATTGTAAATATCATGTAGTGTTTATTCCGAAGCGGCGAAAGAAGTTGATATTTGGCAAGCTCAGGAAGCATATAGGAGAAGTGCTGCATGATCTTGCAAATCAGAAAGAAAGTGAGATTGTAGAAGGCCATTTGATGTTGGATCACATCCACATGTGCATAAGTATTGCACCCAAGTTCTCGATATCGCATGTAGTGGGTTTTATCAAGGAAAAAGTGCGATAGCAATAGCGCGTCAATTGGGAAGAAGAAAGAACTTCACGGGAGAAAATTTTTGGGCGCGTGGATATTTTGTTTCGACTGTGGGTTTGGATGAAGAAATGGTCAGAGCATATATACGAGATCATTAGTGTCCGGCAATTTAGTTGAATAAATTCAGTTGATTATAATTTTATGGTGTATCCATTCGTACCTCTTCATTTTTAACCAATTGATCGATAGGTGTTTTCTCGAAAAGAGTCAGTCTTAAAATCTGTAGAATTGTGTAAAGTGAGGCTCCGGTATTGAGCCGCTTTTTCACGATGGCAACCAAGACATAAACCGATATGGCAATCCATATCTACGTTTTGACTGCGTTCTCAGTAGTTCCGTAAAAACGCTTGATACGAAGATGCAGTTTGGTCCATTTGAAGAATAGTTCGACCTGCCAGCGACAACGATAAAGCTGAGCGATGATCAGCGCAGTCCGGTGGATTTGTCCACGGAGCGAGAGTAGACGCGGCGAAAAAGCAGATTGGATTTGGCTCGTGTTACAAAAAACGCCTGCGCTTGGTGCATGGTGTACCAGCGAGCAAAATCGGTGAAGCCCCGATCCATGATGTAAAAGCTGCCAGCTTCGGGTATCAGAATGTCGAGCACATTGACCTCGTGCATCTTGCCATCGCTGATATGAATGAAGGTTGGAATATTGCCGCGCAGGTCAAGCAGCGTATGCATCTTAACGGCAGCCTTGGTTGAACGGAAGCGTGCCCACGGAAAGACGCTCAAGCACAAGTCAATGGTCGTGGTATCGAGCGCATAGGCTGTCTGGATCAGGCTCATCGCGAAATCCCTTATAGATGCGGCAGTCGCGCTGCTCGTTGGCATCGGCCAGCGTACTCTTGGCGATGTTGCCTCGTATGCCCAAATGGTAGAGCTTGGCTTGGTGGGCGCGCAGACAGGTTTCGATGTCGCGCAGACTCTCGCGGTAAGTCAGTTGTGCGAAAGCCATGCACAGAAACTGATCGAGATGCGAGAACTTGAGTGTTGGATATCGACCTGAATATCTGGCTACGCACTGATGAAACGTGCGCAAAGGCAGGTGCTCCATTAATTGGGCAAACACCAATTTCCCTGCGTGCATATGCAATCTCCTGACAAAAGTCAGAAGTTTGGCGCAAGTTGAAATCGATTACAGAAAAATATGTCATTTAGTAATGGTCGTTCAACGAGTTATCATGCGACAATTCTCGAATCTCCGGACACTACTGATATAAAACGGTCTCATGCACCATCGCAGGGTGCATTGCGCTTACGCTTACGCTGAATGCACCCTGCGATGTAAAAAGACAAGCCAAACTGTGCTAATCTAACTTCAAATCTGTATACTTCGAAGTATTCTGAGTTGCTTTGTCGACTATAAGCCGTATTCAAACCATCCGGAGCCAGCCTATGAAGTTTTCTATTTACCGCTATGATCCCGATAAAGATGAAAAACCTTACATGCAGGATTACGACATTCAGTTGGCGGCGACCGACAAGATGTTGCTGGATGCGTTGCTACGCATTAAATCGGTCGATGACAGTCTGAGTCTGCGTCGTTCCTGCCGTGAAGGAGTGTGTGGTTCGGATGCAATGAATATTAATGGCAGTAATGGACTGGCTTGCATTACACCGATCAGTAGCTTAAAAGAGCCGATAGAGATACGTCCATTACCCGGATTGCCGGTCATTCGTGATTTGATTGTGGATATGACGCAATTTTTCCACCAATATCATTCCGTCAAACCTTATCTCATTAATAATGATCCGCCGCCTGAAACAGAGCGGTTACAATCACCTGCAGAAAGGGCAGCTTTGGATGGCGCTTACGAGTGTATTTTATGTGCGTGTTGTACTACATCATGTCCTTCTTTCTGGTGGAATCCGGATAAATTCGTAGGGCCAGCCGGGTTATTGCAAGCTTATCGTTTTCTTGCTGATAGCCGGGATCAGGCGACTGCTGAGAGATTGGATAATCTGGAAGACCCTTACCGGCTGTTTCGTTGTCATTCCATCATGAATTGCGTTGCTTCATGTCCAAAAGGCTTAAATCCGACCAATGCAATTGGAAAAATCAAGGATATGATGGTAAAAAGAATGGTATGAAGGAGTTTGAGCGCGCACGCTGGCGATGCCGACGCGGCTTGCTTGAGCTGGATATTGTTCTGCAACGTTTTATGGATCGATACTACATGCAATTGGATGAATCAGGTCTGGAACAGTTTGAACGGTTATTAGCATTACCGGATAATGATTTGTGGGATTTGATCACGGCAAGACAAATTACTGCAGATGATAACTTTCAGAAGGTATTGAAATTATTGCAAAAATGTTAGATTTCGGATGGTAATCTGAGGATTCTGAAATCATCTTATAGTGCACACTAATTAATCTAAGCGACATGTGGAGAAGTAAATGGCACAAAAAGGCATAGCAACATTAAATCTTAATGATGGCAGCGCACCCATCGAACTACCTGTTTTATCAGGAACGATGGGGCCCGATGTGGTTGATATTCGCGCACTGCATGCAAAAAGTGGCTTATTTACTTACGATCCAGGGTATTTGTCGACGGCCAGCAATAGCTCTGACATCACCTTTATTGATGGTGACAAAGGTATTTTGTTATATCGCGGATATCCCATCGAACAACTTGCGACACACTGTGATTTTGTCGACGTCTGTCATCTTCTGATGAAAGGCGAATTACCCGATACTCAGCAGAAATCAGAATTTGATAATTCGATTAAAAATCATTCCATGTTGCACGAGCAATTGGTCAGGTTTTTTAGCGGATTCCGGCGGGATGCGCACCCAATGGCAGTTATGGTGGGTGTCGTAGGGGCATTATCCGCTTTTTATCATGAAGCCCTGAATATCTCGGATCCGGCGTATCGGGAACAATCCGCCTTTCGCCTGATAGCAAAATTGCCTACGATTGCGGCAATGGCCTATAAATACAATATCGGCCAGCCCTTTATCTATCCGCAAAATCGATTAGGTTACGCGGAAAACTTCCTGCATATGATGTTTGCCGTACCGAGTGAAAAATATGAAGTGAATCCTGTGATTGTTCGCGCACTGGATCGGATTCTGATTTTACATGCGGATCATGAACAAAATGCTTCCACTTCAACAGTTCGATTGGTCGGCTCCAGCGGGGCGAATCCTTTTGCATGTGTTTCGGCAGGGATTTCTTGTTTGTGGGGACCTGCGCATGGTGGTGCCAATGAAGCGTGCTTGAATATGCTGGAAGAGATCGGCGATGTTTCACGCATTGATGAATATATCAAACGCGCTAAAGACAAAGACAGTAACTACCGGCTGATGGGTTTTGGTCATCGTGTATACAAAAACTTTGATCCACGCGCCAAGTTAATGCGCGAAACCTGTCATGAAGTTCTGAATGAGCTGGGTTTGCACAATGACCGCTTATTTAAACTGGCGTTACAACTAGAAAAGATTGCATTGGAAGATGAATATTTTATTTCCAGGAAACTATATCCCAATGTAGATTTTTATTCAGGAATCGTGCAGCGTGCCCTGGGGATACCTACCAAAATGTTTACCGCTATTTTTGCCATGGCCAGAACAGTGGGGTGGGTGGCGCAATGGAGTGAAATGGTTTCTGATCCGACCCATAAGATCGGGCGTCCGCGTCAATTGTATACAGGTACAACGATACGCGATATACCCAGTTCGTATTCAAGAAAATAGCTTTCTTTCATAAAGGCTGCCCATTTTATGAACAAGCAATTGTTTGATGATTCCGTTTTATCCGGCGCAAACGCTTCGTTTATTGAAGCGGTTTATGAAGATTATCTGCATAACCCGAATTCTGTTGCGTCAGCCTGGCGTGAATACTTTGATCAGTTCGCTAAGCAACAGGATACCGTTGTTAATAAAAGCTCCCAAGGTATAGTCAGCAGCGCTTCTGTGACCACAGCCACAACATATTCCGGGTCTGAAAGTCAGATCACACTACCAGATGTGATGGCTGCTGATTCTGAAGATCGAAAGCAGGTTGCAGTACTGCAGCTCATCAACATGTATCGCTATCTGGGCCTGAATCAGGCGAAGCTGGATCCTCTTGGACTCAAACAACAGTCTGATGTGCCTGAGTTGGATCCCGCTTACTTCGGATTCACCGAAGCGGATATGCAGAAGGTATTTAATACCGGTTCATTAGTGGGGCCTGAGCACGCCACGCTGCGTGAAATTCTGCAAATCCTGCGGGAAACTTATTGCGGCTCCGTCGGTGCGGAGTATATGTATATCTCTTCAGTCGAACAGAAACGTTGGATACAAGCGCGATTGGAAGGGCAACGATCGAATCCGAACTATTCGGATGATTATAAACGCCATATTCTGGAGCGGCTCAATGCGGCGGAGGGGTTGGAAAAGTACCTGCATACACGATATGTCGGACAGAAACGTTTTTCCGGAGAGGGTAACGAAAGTCTAATACCATTGCTGGATTGTTTAATCCATCGCGCAGGCAAAGCAGGGATTCAACAGATTGTGATGGGCATGGCGCACCGTGCCAGACTCAATGTGCTGGTGAACACATTGGGTAAGATGCCTGCTGATCTTTTTCGCGAGTTTGAAGAAAAACAACCCCAGGATTTACCATCAGGTGATGTGAAATATCATCAGGGTTTTTCTTCCGCAATAACAACATCGGATGGCATTGTTCGATTGGCCTTGGCATTCAATCCTTCGCATCTGGAAATTGTTAATCCAGTGGTCGAAGGCTCTGTGCGAGCTCGCCAGCATCTTTTAAATGACAAACTGGGTGACAAGGTGCTGCCGGTATTAATACACGGCGATGCCGCATTTGCCGGGCAAGGCGTAGTCATGGAAACACTCAATTTGTCGCAAACCCGTGGATATGGCACCGGTGGCACGGTGCACATTATCATCAATAATCAGATTGGGTTCACGACTTCGGATCCGCGCGATAGCCGTTCGACATTATATTGCACCGATGTGTCCAAAATGATCGAGGCACCTATTTTTCATGTCAATGGTGATGATCCAGAAGCTGTCATCATGGTGACCGAGCTGGCGTTTGATTTTCGCATGCGGTTTCACAAAGATGTCGTTATCGACATGGTTTGTTTTCGCCGTCTTGGCCACAATGAGCAGGACGAACCCATGGTGACGCAACCCAAGATGTATCAGATCATCAGCAAACACCCCGGTACCCGCAAACGCTATGTTGATAAACTTGTGGGGGAAGGCGTGATTAAACCGGAAGACGCAGATGGTTTGGTTCAGTCCTATCGGAATGCCATGGATGAAGGAGTCAATCCCAACAAAGCTGTTTGTTATGACTATAAATCTCCGTACACCATCAATTGGGAGCCTTTTCTTAAGCCATTTAAATGGAACAAGAAAGTTAAAACCGGTGTTGCAGTTCAAACCCTGAAACAGCTTGCAGTGCGGTTGACTGATATCCCTGAAGACTTCAGGCTGCAGCAAGAGTTGAAAGATTATTGCTGACCGGCGTTTAATGGGAAAAGGAGAATTATCACTGGATTGGGGAATGGCGGAAAATCTAGCCTATGCTTCTTTGTTGAAGGAGGGCTATCCAGTGAGACTCTCGGGTCAGGATTCGGGACGCGGCACTTTCTTTCACCGCCATGCTGTATTACATGACCAGGTAACAGCAGATCAGGACGAACGCATTTATATTCCGCTACGCCATATTCATCCAGAGCAGCCGGATTTTGTTGTCATCGATTCGATGTTATCCGAAGAAGCGGTATTGGGTTTTGAATATGGTTACGCAACCACACAACCGAACGAACTGGTGATCTGGGAAGCACAGTTTGGTGATTTTGCCAATGGCGCGCAGGTGGTAATTGATCAATTTATCGCATCTGGCGAAGCCAAATGGGGGCGTGTGTGCGGTCTGGTGATGATGTTACCGCATGGCTATGAAGGGCAGGGACCCGAGCACTCTTCCGCGCGGCTGGAGCGCTATTTGCAGTTATGTGCGGATTATAATATTCAGGTCTGTGTGCCTTCGACACCGGCGCAAATGTTTCATGTGCTGCGGCGGCAGATGATCCGCCCGCTGCGCAAGCCGCTGATCATCATGAGTCCGAAAAGCATGTTGCGGCATAAAGAATCGGTATCGCGCCTGGAAGATTTGGCGCAGGGTCATTTTTATCCGGTCATTTCCGAAGTCGATAATCTCGAGCCGGAATCCATTAAACGGATAATCGCCTGCAGCGGAAAAATCTACTATGAACTGCTGGCTTATCGCAAAGAGCATCACATCACAAATATGGCGATTATTCGTATGGAGCAGCTTTATCCATTTCCGCATGAAGAATTTCAAGCAGAAATCGATCGCTTCAGCAATGCCAAAGAAGTGATCTGGTGCCAGGAGGAGCCAGGCAATCAGGGCGCATGGCATCGCATTCAGCATTATTTGCTGCGCCACATGCAACCCGACCAAGTGCTGGGATACGCACTGCGGGCATCTTCGGCTTCTCCGGCGGTGGGTTATACGGCGCGGCACCGGTTTACGCAGAATGAATTAATCGTGGCAGCATTCAGAGATAAAATCTAGAAAGAGGGCACCATGCTAGTTGAAGTCAAAGTACCCATGTTATCTGAATCCGTAGCTGAAGCTACCTTAATATCCTAGCATAAAAAGGCAGGAGATTACGTCAGTCGATCAGAAAACCTGGTCGATATCGAAACGGACAAGGTGGTACTTGAATTACCCGCTCCCAGTGCCGGTGTATTGACCAAAATTTTAAAAAAAGATGGCGCAACGGTTGCCAGCGGTGAAGTCATCGCCACCATTGAAACGGAAGCAACTACTGCCACCGCTAAGCCGGATAACCAACCGGCAGTATCTGCCGCTGAAAAGCAATCTGTGATAGCTACTGGAAGAAGTGCTGAAAATGCCAGCGCCGAGGAAATCGATCAAGTAATACCGATGCTGATGCCGGCCGCGCGCAAACTGGCGGAAGAAAACAACCTGAAAGCAACGGAAACCACTGCAATCAAAGGTACCGGTTTGGGCGGGCGCGTTACTAAAGAAGATGTGCAAGCGTATATGGCAAACAAATCGGGGGGGACTGCAAAAGTTGAACCTGAATCCGTTTTAACGGGTAAACCAATAGCAGGGGCGCGCACTAAACGCAGAGTGGCGATGTCCCGATTGCGGCAGCGTATTGCTGAACGTTTGGTGCAGTCACAATCCACCGCAGCAATTCTGACTACATTCAATGAAGTCAATATGCAGGCGATCATTGATCTGCGCGCGCGCTACAAAACAGAATTTGAAAAGGAACATGGCGTCAAGCTTGGCTTTATGTCGTTCTTCGTCAAAGCTGTCATTGCTGCGTTAAAGAAATATCCGATTATCAATGCATCCGTTGAAGGCAATGACATTGTTTATCACGATTACTATGACATCGGCATCGCCGTCGGCAGTCCGCGTGGGCTGGTAGTGCCGGTTATTCGGGATGCAGACCGGTTATCGCTGGCCGGGATTGAGCTGCAGATTGCCGAATTTGCCAAGCGTGCGCAAGACGGAAAACTGACGATTGATGAACTCAGCGGCGGTACTTTCTCGATTACCAATGGCGGTGTATTCGGTTCCATGCTGTCCACCCCGATCATCAATCCACCGCAAAGCGCCATTCTGGGTATCCATGCCACTAAAGAACGGGCAGTGGTCGAGAACGGGCAAATCGTGATCCGTCCGATGAATTATCTGGCTTTGTCGTATGATCACCGGATTATCGATGGCCGGGAAGCGGTGTTGTCTCTGGTGGCGATGAAAGAAGCGTTGGAATATCCTATGAGTCCGTTGCTGGAAGCATAAATGTTCTTGATACCTAGGCGAGCGTTCGAGATATTCATATTGTTGTTCTAAAACAGAAAGACGATATTTACAGATAGGGTGCGCGGTGCCTGATTATGGATTTTAGAAACTGAATCGAGTAAATGTTCGAGAGCCAAAGAATCTGACAAGTGACTATTAACCAATATTGGACTATAAATTATTATGAGATTTGAAAAGCGCGATCATTGCCCATCCTGCAACGGAACAACGTTTACTGAACTTCATCGGACTGCTTATGACGCGCATGGTTTGCAGTCCTTTCTAACCGCATATTATTCTGCGGTGCCACCGGGGCGGCTTCAAGAAGTGCTCAATGGCGGCACGTTCTCCATTGTCGAGTGTGGGGGGTGCGGGCTGATTTTTCAGCACATGCTGCCTTCCGATGCAATCCTTGCGGAAATATATGGAAACTGGCTCGGCCGGAACGATCCTCTTGCCCCTTCTAAACCGCCAATGCCACTTGATTATTACACTTACATGGCGCAAGAAATCATGCAACTGATCGCTTTTTTGCAGAAGCGGCATGGGCGCGATCGCAGACTGCGCTTTCTCGATTATGGAATGAGCTGGGGAAATTGGGTGCTAATGGCGCAAAAATTCGGTGTTGAAGTATTCGGCGTGGAAAAATCGCCTATAAAATGCGCTTATGCGCAGTCTCGAGGTATCAAAGTGCTGTCGGTTGAAGAACTGTCAAGATACAGTTTTGACTTTATTAGCATGGAGCAGGTGGTCGAACATTTGTCCTTTCCGCGCCAGACAGTGTTGACGATGAAGGATGCTCTGGCGAGCGGAGGTATAATAAAAATCAGTGTGCCAGATGGAAGTCACATGAAATCTGTACTGCGATCATGGACATGGGATGGTGCCATAGCGCAGAAGGACAAAATCATGCCGTTGCATCCGCTCGAACACCTTAACTGCTTCACACCTTTATCACTGCAAAAATTCGCTAAAGGCTGTGAATTGAAACCCGTCTCACTGCCGCTAGGTCTGGTTTACGCTTACTCTACTGATTGGAGTAATCCTCGTGCAGTGGCAAAAAACTTGCTTCGGCCAATTAAACGATTTGTTCTGCATAAAGGCTGCAATGAGCTCTTTGAACGCATGTAGACTTCTTTCAAGTGCAGTGGGATTGAATGCAAATCGCGTGGAAAAGACCAAATTATGATTCTCTCGATGAATTTTGTCTGCCAGTGTTGTTCCATAAAAGCATTGTCACCTCAACAACAGCTGAGATTATTCTTAATAAGAATAATAATTCTTAGTTTTGGACCTCGTATCGACAGTAAAGATTCCTCGCGGTGCTCGAAATGACAGTTCTTTTAAAATACCCTAATGGCCCGAGTCAGGCGACGGATGATTCGCTTGCGTGGGTGTGCGGTTGCAGCGGGATAACGGCTCATTGGTTTGCCGTCCAGGGATAAAGACGCGGAATGAAAAGCGTCAGCGCAGCGGCAAGCGCTATGGCCGACCAGTGAACCCACAACAAACACTTCCCAATTATCGGGTTTGAGCGCGCCCAGTGTGATGATCAGGAACAGCATGGGTAAATCGAGAAAATGCGTGAATGCCGGAATATTTTCAGCGCGCGCTTTTTCCAATTCGGGCGTAAATTCACCAACCTCTAAAGCCTCCTGAGTCAGACGCCGCAAGCGCATGAAGTAGATCCGGGTAACGGTATTGCCCTCGATGAACTCAAAAACAAACAGGAAGACCATGCCCGCAAGCCAGGGTATGGAAATAAAATTCCAGCCACCAAAGAATTCAACAATCAACCAGGTGCCGGAGATGAGGAGAACAATTGCACCCGGAACAACGACGCCGTCGTAAAACACCGCAATGTTGCGCACGGACTCGGAAAATCGCACCAGCTCACGCGACTGCCGGGATCGCAAATCACTCAGCCAAACACCGATCAAGCCGCCGCCAATCAAGACGGCGCCGATGATGTGTGCGAGTTTTAGCAGTTCGTAGGTAATGGTTTTGAGTCCTTAGTGAGGCGCTGGCCGTTCATCGTCTCAGCATTGCGACGTAATTCGGGCAGAAGCATCTTTGCCAGAGTATTACTCAAGTGTTTGCTCTCTTAAGAAAAACCATATAACATATTGATAAAAAATGATTAAATTTTACGATATTTTTGTGTTTCTTCGGGGCTATTTGCGGCTGCGGCCCGATTACTACGCTATTCAAATCCTATGGCATTCAACGTTCAAGCTGGGGGATACGCCGCCAGTATGTAGAGTTGAGGAGCGCGGGCTTCAGAGTTTCCTAATGCCCTGACAAATTACGTAGTTGCATTCAGGCCGGCTTCTACGAGAATAATGTCGGAGGCTATATCAAAGTGCGTGCGAAAGTAGATCGGTGAATATGTTAATGCTAGAGCCTGTACAATTCCGTCTTCAGCGGATGAGTTGCCACTTGTAGGTGATAAAAAACGCCGAAGGCAGTTGCGAGAGGATCGAAAGTGCAAGTGTCTGGGTTTCTTGTCGCTGCTCGCGCATATTCAGGGCATCTTGAGATGAATGTTTGGTATACATTTGCACCATAAGGACCAGAGCGCCCCATATGCTCCCAAACCTCCAGATATCCTTTGCGCACTTGCTTTCCAACAGCTGAGTTACCAAGAGCAACAACGATTGCATAGTCTTGAGCGAATCCAGTGAGCGCGAGCAATTCTCGATGGTAATCCTTAATAGATATTTTTGCTCTTTTTAGAAGTATCTGCTCTTGATCAGAAATGTCACTCATTGCGCACGATGTATTAAGACTCAGCAAGAAGACGCCCAATTTCTATTGGTGGCATCGACGAGAAATCTGGCTTGTTCATATTTCCTCCGAAAAAATACCTAGTCCTTGCTCTATTATTAGAGGTTGATATTGATGATGACCCAGTTCTCAAAGTCATCCTCGTTTTCGATTGCCACATTTAACTTTTGAGCATTGGCTAGGGCTCGCTTAATCATCCAATAAGCTTCGTCGCAGAGATTGATGGAGATGTATTCCTGGTCAGGTAACACAAGATGCTTCAGCGAATTGCGGGCAGTGTTCCATTCGTCAACTATTTTATTGTCGGAATTTCCTTCCATAACGGTGAGACCGGTCTTCGCACGTATTTCCTGAATAGATTGGATTGACTCGCGGATGGCCGGAAGTTCAGATTTTTGTAGTAGTAACTTGCCGACGATTTCTTCGGCAGCTCCAGCCAATGTGATTGCACACAGAAACTTGTTTGCAACGAACAGGGATATCGCCTCAATAAGCTGCGTTTCAGCGACTAAGGTTTTCGAAAGGGTTGTAACGCCTTCGTAGCCAAGCGTAGGAATTGGCAAAACAGTAATCTCCAATTAAAATTAGATTTCTGAAATGACGCAATCAATTGCGTCAAAAATATGAATCAATGCAGTAAGCTTCATGATATTCCCTTATCTTTTATGATCATGGCTCGATTGAGCGAGTCATCAATGCGATGATACCAGACTCCTAATATGACAGATACCTGACTGAATGGATTACTTCATGACGCAATAGTCTCTTAATGGGTACAATACCTGCAATTCGCGAGAACTCTCGCTTTATGGTTACGAACCCAAACATGTCGACTCAATCTTTAGATTCTGCCCAATTACGCATTACCATCGACCCAGCCTCGCTGGGATTTTCCGATACTTCGGAATTACTGCAACGGCCATTATCCTGGATCGGGCAGGAGCGGGCGGAAGCGGCTGCGCGTTTTGGTCTTGGCATGATGCAGCCGGATTATCATTTGTTTGTGCTGGGGGAAGCGGGATCGGGACGCACTTCGTTGTTGCATCAGGCGATGATTGACGCGGCGGCTGACCAGCCAGCACCAGCGGATTTGTGCTATCTGTATAATTTTATCGCGCCTGAGAAGCCGCTGGCTTTGCACTTGCCAGCCGGGCAGGGGCGGGAGCTGCGCCAATCGCTGCTGCAACTGGCAAAATCGCTGCCGGCGGAAATCGCGCAATGCCTGAGCGGGCAAGACTTCAAGCTCAAAAGTGATCGCGCTACGAAGAAATTCAAAACGGAAGCGGCGCAAGCTTACACCAGGCTGGACAAGATTGCGGAATCACTGCATTTCACCATTCACCGCGAAGACGAGCAAATTGTTTTTACTTTCCTGGATGAGAAGGGTGAGATTCTCATGGCAGAAAATTTATTAAAGCTGCCCAAGGCGCGCAGAAATGAAATAGAGCAGGCCGAGCAAGCGCTGCATGAGGCGATTGTGCTGTATTTTGATGAATTCAAACGCATCGAGAAAGAGAAGAATGTAACGTTGGCTGCACTTCAACGCCGCAGTGTGCAACCTTTGCTGAATCTTGCGTTGAAAAAGATCCAGGATGGATTGCAGACACAGGAGCGGCTGAAGACTTATTTTGAACAGATGGCGTCGGATATTCTCGATAATCTGGCGCTGTTTGAAACAAATAACACCGATGAAGAGAAGCGGGAAACGGAACTGCATCAGATTTTCTCGCGCTATCAGATCAATCTGGTCGTGGATAATGCGGATTTGCACGGCGCGCCGGTTATCGTTGAAGATAATCCCTCAGCGTGTGCATTATTTGGCAGTATCGATTATCAGTTTGAGGAAGGCAAACTTAAAACCGATTTCATGCGCATTCGCGCCGGCAGTTTATTAAAGGCGCATGGCGGTTTTCTCATGTTGCACCTGGATGATTTGCTGACTGATGCCCAATTATGGGTAAAGCTGCGGCGATTCTTGCGCAGTAAACGGTTACAAATCGAAGAGCCCGGCTCGGCATTAACCTCGAATACGCCCGTATCCCTTGAACCGGAAGCGGTGGACGTGAATGTCAAGATCATCCTGATCGGATCGCGGGATGAATATTATGAATTGGAGGAAATTGACCCTGAATTCATGCGGCGCTTCCGTGTGAAAGTGGATTTTGCCGGAAGCTTCATCGCCAGCGCGGAAACTTACCAGTCATCGTCTGTTTTTGTCGCGCACGCCTGCGAGGCGGCAAAATTGCCGCATTTTTCTGCGGCTGCAGTGGCGCGGTTACTGGAAGAATCGCATCGGGAAGTGGAGGATCAAAAACGCCAAAGCGCAATTTTTGCGCGCACCGAAATGCTGATACTGGAGAGTGCCGCATTATGCAGTGCCCGTCACGGGCGTGTCGTGGAAGTGACGGATATTTCCGCAGCGCTTCAAGCGCGCACACTCCGCCATAATTATCCGGATTTGCGCTTGCAGGAATCCATTATGGAAGGCGAAATCGCCATTGCATTACACGGCGCGATGGTAGGGCAACTCAACGCATTGACGCAGATCGATTTGGGCGATCATCGCTTTGGCGCGCCGGTGCGACTTACTGCACGCACTTTTGCCGGGGAAGACGGGGTGCTGAATATCGCCCGTGAAGTTGATATGTCCGGACCGATCCACGATAAAGGCATGTTGATACTACAAAACTACTTGACGGGACTTTTTACGCATATTGCGCCGCTGGCACTCAGTGCATCGATTGTTTTTGAGCAGGAATACTCCAGCATCGAGGGGGATTCCGCTTCCTGCGCTGAGTTTTTTGTATTGCTGTCATCGTTGGCGGAGGCGCCGCTGAAGCAAGGTTTTGCGGTGACAGGTGCGCTGAATCAATATGGTGAAGTGTTACCGGTTGGGGGTATTAATGACAAGATTGAAGGTTATTTCAAGTTGTGTGAAAGAATGGGTTTAAACGGTGAGCAAGGTGTGTTGATTCCGCATCATAACCGGCAGCACTTGGTACTGGATTACAAAATTATTGAAGCCGTTGAGAAAGGCTTGTTTGCGATTTATACGATGGAGCATGTCACACAGGGATTGGAACTGCTGACCGGCTGCCCAGCGGGGATCACCGAACAATGTCGGACAGTAGGTTACTCTCCTGATACGGTCTTGGGGTATGCGCAGAGAGCATTGCTGGTTTTTCGCCGTGCTTGTCAGATGACGCAGCATCCTAAAACAGAGCATAGACGGCTTCCGTCGCGTACGGAAAAGTAGTTGTGCTCCTATTGACGGCAAAAGAATCTGCCGGTTTCTGAATTTTCTTCTGAAAGAATTGCTGCTACATCAGCGGAGTGCAAGTGCGGTTGAAAGTCTGATTCATTTTCATTCATTGAAAAACCGGTCAAACAAATTCAAATTGGGATTCATCTGACCGGTCTCTGGATTAATAGCTAAGCACTAAGCACTCTTTTGCGAAAAAGGATTTTCTTAAACAGGGGGATGCTCAGTAACCCGATAACAAGCCCGCTCAGCAGCATTCCATAATTTTGAAAGTTT
Source organism: Nitrosomonas sp. (assembly GCA_016721865.1). Lineage (GTDB taxonomy): Bacteria > Pseudomonadota > Gammaproteobacteria > Burkholderiales > Nitrosomonadaceae > Nitrosomonas. The sequence goes on from JADKHF010000041.1 coordinate 121,074, forward strand.
TTATTCGTAAATGCTGTAATTTGTTTTATCACTGTATTCTGCTCAGCTTTATCTGAGATCCTGGGTAAGTTCTCCGCTTCATAGGTGTCGTTTATATTGTATGGCGTTAACCCGGGAATGCTGGGTATATTTTCCCCGCCTTTTCCAACCACCAACTGTGCTTTCATGCCCTTTTCCATGTGATGGGAAATGTCGCAGTGCACTAGAAAGGTATCATCGGATCCTGGGACGATAATCGTGCCGGATACTGTTTTTGGACCGGTGACTTCGAGGTGGAACATGCCATATTTATAGAGGTATTTTGGCAAACCGTGCATCATGAATTGATGGCGGATATTGTCTTCGTTAATGAAGTGCCAGGTTACTTTTGAGCAGGGTTTTACATGCCATTGCTGCTGATCAAACCCGAAAGCCGTTCCGGGGAATTTTGCGGCATATTTTCTGCCGGCACGTACGGTAATTTCAACTTCTTCTGAAATGCTTTTGCAGCTACTGGGCAGTTTATCCAGGTTTTGCCCCATGATCATGGTGCCTTCATGATCCATAATGTGATCGTGATCCATGTGATGATGATGGTGCGCATCGCCATGCTCCGTGGATTGCGGGTCAGCGGTATGAGCACTGTGATCAATGGGGTGCTCAGCACTCAGGTCGTGATGGCCGCTATGATCCATGGTATGTTCACCTTCATGATTATGATCATGCTCAGTTAGGGCATCAGTACTGTCCTGGGTCGTGGTGTGACCACTATGGTCGTGGTGATCATGTTCGTTGGGTTTGGTTTGCTGTTGTGCGATTGCATTTGCACTGAAAGCAAGAATACCTGCAAGCAAGAAAGTAATTGTTGTGATCCTGGCCATTATTGGTTACTCCCTTTTGGGTTTTTTAGACGTGAAACCGCTGCAACAGCACATTGTTTGATGTGTTCCCGCCTGGCTAAAATTAGATAGATGAAAAGTCCTATCAACAGACCATATAGCGCGTTGAGCAATGAGGTTTGTGTCGCAGCATCAACACCCATCCGTCCGGCAGGTGAACCCAGACTTGCTGTTTCATCGAGATCCTGCCATATGGGAAGTCTTCGTTCGTAATATTCTTTGGTAAAATATTTGTTTAAATCGATACCAAAGTGACTCACCTTGGGTAATCCACTTCCATTGAGATAGGACTTATAGACAATAGAACTCATGCTGCCGCCTTCGGCCATGCCATTCGTGGTAATTCCCTTTTCCCGATGATCATGAAACAGCCAATCACCTTCACCATAGCTGTGTTTGCCATCATTGACGGTTTCTAATTTCAGGTCAAGCCGTTGTGCCGGTGCCATGTCAAACACGTCACGCATGATCTGTGCAACCGGGTTGTGCTCCACGCCGTCGTAATGCGTGATCGTGGCGTGGTGACCGTGCGTATGGATGGCGATCAGTTCGCCGCCACTGTTCAGCAGACGTAGTTTTATTTTTTGATCAGGTTCAACGATGATCAGAGATTCTCTTAAGGTATAAGGGAATGATAAACCATTCAAGGTGTAGTAATCCTCGGTTGAATCGGTAATGTCATAACGTCGATTCATGTCACGCGCAATGAGCCGGGGATCGTTGTGTTTTTGAATAATCTCGCCCAATTGCTTATCCATCGCGTGATAGTGCAGATCATATTCCTGATCGAATTGCTCTTTGACGGCTACGGAAGGATGACGAACATGCCCTGCGCCTATATTTAAAGTTTGCAGCCAGTTATTTGGTTTGTTTTCCTCAACAACAATCATTCCTGCCAGACCCATCGCCAAATGGGTGTGCGTTTGCACATGGCAGTGGTAGAACATGGTGCCGGATTGCCGTGCCTGGAATTGATAAATGCGGCGTTCGCCGGGCATCAGCTCTACTTCGCTGGTCTGTGGCACGCCATCTTGACCACCATGCTCGCCATGCGAAAATGGGTGATCGACGCCGTGCAGATGAATGCTATGTGGAAAATAATGGGTATTTTCCAACACGATTTGTACAATATCGCCAACCTCAACGCGAATAACGGGTGAAGGAAGTCTTAATAAGGGATTGGCTCTGACGCTCTCAAAATTTTCTGTCGACATACCGCTGGTCTTCGGCGCAAAAACCCATGCACCGGGTTGTATGCCAGGAGCAATATCAAATGTTGGAAGCAATCCGGGGAAATCAGGTGATTTGCCATTCAGTTCCATGATTTCGAGCTTGATGATAATTCGATCAGGATCACCGTCACCATCCAGATCATCGGTTTTAATGATGGCATCGGGTGAAAGACCCGTTTTCATCAGGGTATCCATCGATATGTTGTTGGTTCCTTTAACCGCAGCTGCAATCCAGGCGGGATTATCCGGGCTGCAACCCGGTGATGCTTCAATTTTGACGCCATCAATTTCCTGGGCTTCCCGCCATGCGGGGGAAATTTTCGGATCACATGCCGGCTCAGCGGTTAACGCTGCCGCATCAACTTTTACTGTTTCAGGCAACTTCAGAGATGCCTGAGCAATTGATGCTGACGTCAGCATGAAGAAGGTTAGTAGGGCAATAAAATTATGGTTAGGCATATCAACACACCTTAAAAATTTATCTAATAGTAAAAACAAATCTGGCTGATCGGATCATGCAGTTTATTTTTGACCGGTATCAGTATTAATAGCCAGTATCTATCTGGTATGACAGATCTGTGGAAACAAAATACATTTAACTATGTATCTGCAGGTAGGTAAAATTATGAGAAATATCTTATCTTCATATATGTAATACTTCTACATTATCCGTCAAGCTATCATCTGATCAATTATACAGAACCCTATTACGCTTTTGTGGTTTTTCCACGGTAGTAGATTTTAATCTTTTAACTTAAAAGTATTTATTCGAGTGACGAACAAAAATTTTTTACAATCCTGCGCCAACTTGAAAGTCTGCAAGCCGTGAAAGTGTTGGTTTCTATATTTAAAAGAAATAACGAGCCATGTCAGCTGACCAGGAAGGGAAGCGCTATTTTTATCTGTTACGGGTTAGCGGGTTTGTCATTAATTGCATGTGGAAATAACGAAACAGCTCAAAATGCACCCCGTTTGGATCAGGCGATTGCAGTGACAGTTATTGCTGCAGAACCGATCAGCATGCCTGTTAGCCTGGAAACGATTGCACAAACGGAAGGTGCCAAAGAAATTGAAATCCGGCCGCGGGTGGGAGGAATTCTACTCAAGCGGCTATATACCGAAGGGATGGCGGTTAAAGCCGGACAATCATTATTTTTAATTGATCCGGAGCCTTTTCAGAACGCTCTGGCTGAAGCCAAGGCAGGGCTTCTAGAGCAGAATGCTCGTGTCGTGCGCGCCAGGAATGAGGAAAATCAGCAGCGGCAATTGCTGGCCGAGAATTTTGTCAGTCAGCGCGCCTATGATGTGGCAAAAGCAGATCTGGCTATTGCAGAATCTGCCTTGCAAGCTGCGAAAGTGCGTGTTCAGCAAGCGGAGCTCAATCTTTCCTATACCGTGGTCAAAGCCCCGGTGAATGGAATGACAGGCCGTTCTCTTTTCTCTGAGGGTGCGCTGGTGTCTGCAAATAACAGTTTGCTGACGACATTAACTCAACTATCTCCGATTTGGGTGCGATTTAGTTTCTCAGACAATGAGGTGGCGCGATTCGGCGGGCATTTAAATGAAAAAAATGTACACAGTGTCAGAATGATTCTGACAGATGGGTCAGAATATCAGCAGGAAGGTAAAATCAATTTTTCCGCCAGTAAAATCGACCCGCTACTGGGTACACAACAATTGCGTGCTACCTTTGAAAATAGCGAACAGCGTATATTGCCCGGCCAATTTGTGCGTGTGCGGGTTGCCGCGGGAGAATCCAGAGATGTTTATAGGGTGCCCCAGGTTGCGGTTCTGACTTCGGATCTGGGTAGATATGTTTATGTCATCAGTGAAAACAATGCTGTGATGCAGCGCCCTGTCATTGTGGGTGACTGGATCGGTAGGGATTGGATTATTCTGGATGGATTAAATGCAGGAGATAAAGTGGTTATAGATAATATGATCAAATTAATGCCCGGAAAAGTTGTTGATCCTCAATTGCAGGGCAGTTTGCCTTCTTTACAATCAAATGCCGCATCTCTAAATTAAATAGCAACTGCACACATGGCCAGATTTTTTATTGAACGACCGATTTTTGCATCGGTTCTGTCGATTCTTATTGTTCTAGCAGGCCTGGCTGCGGCTACGCAATTACCGATCGAACAGTATCCGAGGATCGCGCCTCCAACGGTTATTGTGACAGCCACATTTCCTGGCGCAAGCGCCGAAACGATGATTAAAACTGTGGCGGCGCCGATCGAGGAGAAACTCAGCGCACTTGAAGGCTTGCTGTACTTTAATTCCAGCGCCGACTCAAGCGGCCGGCTGACAATTACCATTACTTTTGAAATTGGAACCGATATTGACCGGGCTACTTTCAGTGTTAGTAATGAAGTCAATACGGCCATGGCGCGCTTGCCCGATGAAGTTAGGCGTGCGGGTATTACCGTTCAGAAGCGTTCCAATGACCTGTTGCTGGTTTTTGCGGTAACTTCCAAAGATCCCAAACATACCCAGCTGTTTCTGAGTAATTTTATTACTAACAATATCCTGGATGATGTGAGGGGCGCAGCAGGCGTTGGTGAAGCAAGAATTTTTGGTGCGCAGGACTATTCCATGCGTATCTGGTTATGGCCTGACCGGATGGCGCAGTTGGCTATTACAACCACGGATGTCGTAAATGCTATCCGGGCACAGAATGCGCAGCAAGCGGTCGGGAAAATTGGTCAGGAACCGGCTTTGGCGGATCAACAATTGGTTTATACCGTGACCGCAAAGGGCCGGTTATTAGAACCTGAGCAATTTGAGAATATTATTCTGCGTTCGGGCGGGCCGCGCGGTGTGCTGTATCTTAAAGATGTGGCGCGTATCGAACTCGGGGCGCAGGATTATTCGACGCGCACACTGCTCAATGGAGAACCGGGCTTGGGAATCGGTATCTTCTTGCGCACTGGAGCCAATGCTCTGGAAACCGCAGCAGCCGTTAAAGCCAGGATGAATGTGCTGAAGCATTATTTTCCCGAAGGCATGCAATACGTTATTTCTTATGACACCAGTGTGTTTGTTAAAGAATCGATTTTAGAAGTGCTGAAAACCCTTGGGGAAGCCATGCTGCTGGTGGTTCTGGTTGTTTACTTGTTTCTGCAAAGCTGGCGTGCCACGTTGATTCCCATCATTGCTATACCGATTTCGTTGATCGGCACTTTTGCCGGGTTGTGGGTACTCGGTTATTCGATTAATACGCTGACGCTCTTTGCAATGGTACTTTCGATCGGCATTGTGGTTGATGATGCGATTGTTGTACTGGAAAATATTGAACGGCTCATGTCGCAGGAGAAGCTATCGCCAATTGATGCGGCTATCAAAGCAATGCAACAGGTATCCAGTGCCGTGGTAGCGATGACCATGGTTCTGGTGGCAGTTTTTATCCCTGTTGCTTTTCTCGGCGGTATCGCCGGGGAGCTGTACCAGCAGTTTGCCGTGACAGTGGCTGTCGCCGGTGTTATTTCCGGTATTGTCGCTTTAACGCTGACGCCTACGTTGTGTGCGGTCTTGCTCCGGTCCACACATCGCCAATCAGCTTTCTTTAACTGGTTTAACGATCATTTTGAGCGTGTGCGCAGGTTTTATGTTGGGATGGTTGGCTTGAGCTTACGTCATGTGGCTAGAAGCGTGCTGATATTTCTGGTGATGATTGCTTGCCTGGTTTATCTGGTAAAAAATATTCCGGAAAGCTTTGTTCCGCCGGAAGATCAAGGTTATGTTATTGCGGCGGTGATCTTGCCCGATGGTGCAACACTTGCGCGAACAGTCAGAACGGCCGATGCCATCAATACCGAGATGGCAAAAGAATCTGCCGTGGCTTTTCAGTTTGCGGTCAATGGACTGGATTTTATTGGCGGCGGCAATAAAACCAATGTTTCGACCATGTTCATCCGTTTGAAGGATTGGTCAGAACGCACCACAACCGCTACGGATATTGTGAAAAAATTGTTTCTGATCGGTGCGCAACAACCGGATGGTTTGGCGATCGCTTTTAATCCGCCAGCAATACGTGGCTTGGGTAGTACGGGTGGATTTGAACTCTTTGTTCAAAGCCGGACAAATTCAGAGACAGCGCAATTGGCCAGTGTGGTGAATGAGTTGGTACAAACCCTGAAACAGGAACCCAAACTGGCGACTGTGAATACTTTCTTGCGAACATCGGTGCCGCAATATTTTGTTGAAGTGGATGAAGCCAAAGCCATTGCGCAAGGAGTGTCCATTGCGGATATCTACGCAACGTTGCAAAGCACTATGGGATCATTTTATGTGAATGATTTTAATCGTTCCGGACGGACCTATCGTGTGCAGCTGCAAGCTGAAGCGGCTTATCGCATGAAATCGGAGGATTTGGGCAAAGTTTATGTGCGCTCGGAATCCGGTTCGATGATTCCTTTGTCTGCACTGAGCAAAGTAAAAAATATCGTGGGTGCAGAACAATTGGAGCGATTCAACGGTTTATTGTCGGCAAAAATAATGGGAAGCGGTGCCAACGGCGTCAGTTCGGGTGAGGCGATTGCATTGGTTGAAAGCATTGCGGCCAAAGCATTGCCGGAGGGCTATCAGATCGCCTGGACGGGTGCGGCGTTCCAGGAAAAGAAGATGGGAGCGGCAGCAATTTTTGCTTTCAGCCTGGCTGTGGTGATGGTTTTCTTGATTCTGGCGGCGCAATTTGAAACCTGGGCACTACCATTGGCTGTCATTATGGCGATTCCTTTTGCGATGGTGGGCGCTTTGATGGCGATTTTGTTGCGCGATATGCCGAATGACATTTATTTTCAGATCGGGATGGTGACATTAATTGGACTGACAGCAAAAAATGCAATTTTACTGGTCGAATTTGCCAACCAGAGGATGAAAGAGGGTATTGCGATTAAACAGGCAGCTATTCAATCAGCTCAGCTACGTTTCCGGCCCATTGTGATGACTTCCATGGCTTTTATTCTGGGGGTTGTTCCTTTGGTATTTGCTACCGGCGCTGGCTCAGCGGCTCGGCAATCGATGGGAACGGGTGTTTTTGGCGGGATGATTATGGCAACTTTGATTGCGACGATATTTGTACCGTTATTTTTTTCCTGGTTTGTGAGTAAAAAGGATCCTAATCAGCCTGACACTGAACAAAACAATCAATGAAACAAACTGAATTATCCTTCAAGCCTGCTAAAAGACTCAGAATTAGTTTACAAGGCGTGATTAACCAGTGAGTGTATCTGCGTACTTACTGCTGCTACAATCGCAGGTATGAATTTAAGCAAAACGAAAATACTCCAACCCATTCAAAAAAAACTGGGGAATACCAATATAATCCTGGTGGGTATGATGGGCGCCGGCAAAACGACTATCGGCAAAGCGCTGGCTAGTTCACTGGGCAAGGAATTTATCGACTCAGATCATGAAATACAGGATCGTACCGGTGTAAAAATTCCGGTGATATTTGAGATCGAAGGCGAGGCTGGCTTTCGTAAACGTGAATCTGAAGTGCTGATTGAACTGGTTAAGAAGAATAATATTATTTTGGCCACCGGTGGTGGTGCAGTTCTGAGCCGGGAGAATCGTCAGTTACTGCGGCGCGGTGGAATTGTTATCTATCTAAGGGCGACAGTGAATGATTTGTATCGGCGTACCCGTCATGATAAAAACCGGCCATTACTTCAGACACAAAATTTGTTTGTAAGACTGAATGAGCTCTATGTTCAGCGGGATGCACTGTATCGTGAAACAGCCCATGTAATCATCGATAGCGGGAAACAGGGTGTCCGTTTTTTAGTACAAAAACTCATTAATAAGTTAATATCCATTGATTTCAACAATATAATGCAAAATAATAACAAAAATGCCATGCAAACTATCACGGTAGATTTTACGCCTTCATCAGAAAAGCGCAGCTATCCCATCCATATCGGTCACGGAATCCTGCAACAGGTTGACTTGATCGTGTCCTGTCTGTCGCAAAAAAGGGTCGCTATCGTCAGCAATACAACTATTGCGCCGCTGTATCTGGATAAACTACGCACAGCATTGGAGAAACAGGGGATTATTTCTGTTCCGATTATCCTGCCGGATGGCGAAGCCCATAAAAATTGGGAAACTTTAAATTTAATTTTTGATGCGCTTCTCAAAAATCATTGCGAAAGAAATACTGCGATATTGGCGCTTGGCGGTGGTGTGATCGGTGATTTGGCCGGATTTGCCGCGGCGACTTATTTACGCGGCGTGCCATTTATTCAGATACCCACGACATTGCTGGCGCAGGTTGATTCCTCGGTAGGGGGTAAGACCGGTATTAATCATCCCTTGGGTAAAAACATGATCGGTGCCTTTTATCAGCCGCGCATGGTATTAACGGACAGCGCAACATTGAATACGTTGCCGGATAGAGAGCTGCGGGCGGGTCTTTCTGAAATTATCAAGTATGGATTGATTCGCGATCCAGCCTTTTTTGATTGGCTGGAACAAAATATGCATCGCTTACTGGCACGGGATCCGGTGACGTTGAATGAAGCAATCCAACGCAGTTGTGAGAACAAAGCCGAAATCGTGGCTGCGGATGAAAAGGAAAATGGGTCCGGGCCTTGCTGAATCTGGGTCATACGTTTGGTCATGCCATAGAAAATGGGATGGGGTATGGTGTCTGGTTACATGGTGAAGCAGTGGCAGCAGGAATCGTGCTGGCAGCTGAACTATCCCGGCGCATGAAACTCATTAGCGAAGCTGATGTTAACCGCATCCGCAAGATTTTCTTACAGGCTGAATTACCGGTTGCCGCACCTAAAATGCCGCCGGAAAAATATTTGCAATTGATGTTGCTGGACAAAAAAGTGGATGCTGGAAGAACCCGTTTTGTTGTTCTCAATCGCATTGGTGAAGCTGTGATGCGGGCTGATATTCCACCGGCCATACTGAATGATACGATTTTAGCTTGTATGAGTGATGAATAAGCTGGCCACTTATGCGGTGTCTTCTGATAATTCACGCGGACGTATAATTCATGAAGAGCCACCCGCCGGACGTAGTGAATTTCAACGTGACCGGGATCGAATCATACACCTCCACGGCATTCCGCCGCCTGGAATATAAAACTCAGGTATTTGTCAATCATGAAGGGGATTTATTTCGTACACGCCTGACACATAGTCTGGAAGTTGCGCAGATAGGGCGTTCGATTGCAAGAAACCTGGGGTTGAATGAAGATTTGGTTGAGGCGATTTCACTTGCTCATGATCTTGGGCACACCCCATTTGGTCATGCTGGTCAGGATGTATTGAATGATTGCATGCGGGAATATGGCGGTTTTGAACATAACCTCCAATCCTTGCGGGTTGTGGATGTTCTTGAAGAACGTTATGCCGCTTTTGATGGACTGAATCTTTGCTATGAAACACGGGAAGGAATACTCAAACATGTAGCCAGAAAGAATATCCCCAAACTCGATTCATTAGGAGAGCGTTTTTTGTTGAATAAAAGACCTTCTCTCGAAGCGCAGTTGGCCAATTTCGCCGACGAAATTGCCTATAATAATCACGATGTGGATGATGGATTGCGTTCGGGTCTAATCACATTGAATCAGTTGGAAGAGGTATCTATTTTTTCGCGACATCTGACGGAAGTGAAAGAAAAATATTCTGTGTTACCGGAACGTCGTATGGTTTATGAAACGGTGCGCAGCATGATCAACACACTGGTAACCGATCTTATTCAGCAAAGCGCCCGCAATATCAAGGATGCAGGTATCGATACTCTGGCTGAAGTACAAACTGCGCCGCCTTTAATCGGTTTTGGTCAGCAGATCAAAAAGGAACAGCAAGAACTGAAAAAATTTTTGTTCGATAATCTTTACCGGCATTTTCGTGTTGCACGTATGAATAACAGAGCACGCCATACGATTGAGAAGTTATTTGCTGCTTTTAGCTCGGAGATACAATTGCTGCCGGTCAAATATCAGAAAAAATTTGAGCAGGAAGGCCATCAGGCGATTGCTGACTATATTGCTGGGATGACGGATCGGTATGCGATTAAAGAGTATCAACGCTTGTTTTCTATTGCAGAAAATTAAGTATGAGCAAACCGTTAATTAAAAGAATACATTTTTATGCAGGCGGATTGAATTCGATGCCGGATAGATAATATACGTGATAGCTATTCACTGGTAATATTGCCGGTTGGGAAAAGGTTAATTTACTTGCTTGTGAGTATTGTGAGTAGCTTTTCAAAAGAACAACAAGATATAGGTTTTTTAATGACAACACTTAAGAATGATACGTTTCTGCGCGCATTGTTGAAGCAACCCGTTGAATATACACCTGTTTGGTTGATGCGGCAGGCGGGTAGATATTTGTCGGAATATAATGAGACCCGAGCTCGTGCCGGGGATTTCCTTTCTTTATGCAAGAACCCGGGTTTTGCTACTGAGGTGACATTGCAACCGCTTGCGCGTTTTCCACTGGATGCAGCAATATTGTTTTCGGATATTCTGACAATTCCTGATGCAATGGGACTGGGATTGTATTTTTCACAGGGCGAGGGGCCCATGTTTGAACGCCCCTTGCGCGAAGAAAAAGAAATTCGCGCATTAAAGGTTCCTGATCCAGATCAAGAATTGCGTTACGTTATGGATGCGGTTGCGGAAATCCGCAAAGCTCTGGATAGCCGGGTGCCTTTAATTGGTTTTTCAGGCAGTCCTTTTACACTGGCCTGTTATATGGTTGAGGGTCGTGGCGGTACTGAATTTCGTGAAATCAAAACCATGCTGTATCAGCGCCCTGAATTGCTGCATCATATACTGGATGTAAATGCGAAAGCAGTGACAGCTTATCTTAATGCGCAGATTGAATCCGGTGCGCAGACTGTAATGATTTTTGATACCTGGGGCGGTGCACTTTCACATGCGGCTTATAAGGAATTTTCATTGCATTATATTCAGCAGATTGTTTCCGGATTAAAACGTAAGCATGATGGTATGCGTATTCCAAGTATCGTTTTTACCAAAGGTGGCGGTTTATGGTTGGAAGCCATTGCGGATATTGGCTGCGATGCTGTCGGGTTAGACTGGACAATAGATATTGGTGACGCGCGTCGCCGTGTCGGCGATAAAGTTGCTTTGCAGGGTAATCTTGATCCTTCAGTACTTTTTGCATCACCCGAAGTAATCACTACGGAGGTAGAAAAGATACTTGCCAGTTATGGGAATGGTAGTGGCCATGTATTTAATCTGGGGCATGGTATTTCTCAGTTTACCCCTCCCGAAAATGCAGCGGCCTTGGTAAAGGCTGTTCATACATCGAGTCGTAAATTCCATGGTAAGCGCATAAACAGATTTGGATGATCATCGCAAGTTAATGTTGTAATTGTAAGTTTATGCATATATTGATTATTGAGGACGATTTGGCGATTGCTGCCAATCTTTATGATTTTCTGGAATCACGAGGACATACGGTAGATGCTGCTGTTAATGGTATTGCAGGGCTTCATCTTGCTGTAACACAGCGATTTGACGCAATTTTGCTTGATTTAGGTTTGCCTGGAATGAATGGGATGGCTTTGTGCCGTAAATTGCGCCAGGAATCACAGATTGACACACCGATTTTGATGTTAACAGCCCGCGATACACTGGAAGATAAGCTGGCAGGTTTTGAGCAAGGAGCGGATGATTATCTGATCAAGCCATTTGCATTAAAAGAAGTTGAAGCTCGTCTGTTGGCGATGCATAAAAGACATGTCGGAAAGGTTGCAAATCGCAAGTTGGAGTTTGACAAACTTTCTTTTGACCCGAAAACACTTTCCATACTTTTCGAAAATAAGAATGTAAAGCTTCCACCCAAGTGCATACGGTTATTGGCACTGATGATGAGTGAGCCTGGCAGGGTATTCAGCCGGGAAGAACTTGAACTGGAAGCCTGGGAAGATGTTCAGGAAACAAGTGAAACTTTACGCAGTCATATGCATATTTTGCGGCGAGCTTTAACAAAGGCCGGCGGTTACGACCCAGTCGAGACCGTTCATGGTCTTGGTTATTGTTTGAAATCTCGCGCGCAGATTCCCGATGGAACGTAGTCTGCGTTATCGCGTTGCTGCAGCGCTGGCGACATTCAGTATTTTTACTGTTGGAACACTGTGCATTATTCTTTACTTTGCTTCAGACAACATAGAGAAAGATCATATTGAACAAGTGATTGAAATGGAAATGGATCATCTTGTTTATCGCTATCAGAAGCACGCGGATTTTATTTCTCAAGTCGGTTCACATCTAAAAACCTATGTTATTCATGGATATAGATGATGAATTGCAGATTCCTGCTTATTTACGTGGATTAAATGCTGGTTATCATCGAATCTACTACGGTATTGAGGATTTTCATGTTTTAGTTCGTATTGTTGATGAAGTGAAGTTTCTTGTAGCTTATCGGATTGCGCTGCATCAACAGCGATTAAGTAAACTGCGATTGCTCATTTTATTATCTTGGGTTGTGGTAGTTGGCATTGCGTTCGTAGTAGGGTATCTACTTGCCAGAATATTGGTTAAACAAGTGACAGATCTGGCCGAACGGGTCAATTTACTTGCCCCTGGAGATGTCCAAGATGGATTATTGACGCAGCCTGGAATGGATGAGGAAGTGGCGCAACTTGCACGGGCACTGGATGATTATCAGAATCGCATCAAGCGCATGCTGCAACGTGAGCAGGAATTCACTGCCAATATCAGTCACGAATTAAGAACTCCAATTACAACCATTTTGACCAGTTGCGAATTGCTGGTTGCGACAGCCGATATACCCATCAAAGCTTATCAACGAATAGTCATGATAGAAGCTGCTGCAACCCGGATGGGTGAGCAGATACAAGCCTTATTATTCCTTGCGCGAGAACAGGCGCTTGGCGTCATAGAGACGGTTGCAATTGCGGAATGTGTTTATGATGCAGCAGATCCATTAATGGCTAAAATTAACAGAAAGAAGCTTGCTTTTGAAGTGCCTATTGCTCCCGATAGGGTGCTCATGGTTAATCGGCAGGCACCGCATATAGTGCTGCTGAATCTGATCCGTAACGCTGTGCAATATACCTCGAGTGGGTATATTCGAGTTGAATTCAATAATCAACGACTGTCTGTATCAGATTCCGGAATCGGGATAGAGCCAGCCTATTTGCCATTGCTGTATGAACGTTTCTTTCGTGGTACGACGCAGGGGCAGGGATTGGGGATTGGGCTTGCTATTGTGAAACGAATCTGTGATTACTATGGCTGGCGCATCGAAGTGGATAGCACACCCGGTCAGGGTACAACTTTTCATATCAATTTCAATTGATTAAGCGCTTATTTAATCCGCAAGTCTCGATTTCGTTCCCCGTTGCAACAGCATAAACCCATACTGTTCTTTCAGACAGAAAGGATAGCAATTTAATCGTCTGCAATAATCGGTGTATTTTTGTGAATTTTTTTAATCATCTGATTCTAAATAATATATCATCTATTTTTTAGTAGATGCGGATTGGAAACCGAGTTTCGCCTTCACGAAATCTTCACGCTTGTGTGTTAAATTTTTTTTTGGCATTAAAAAAAAGCATTCAACATATTCAGGGAGAAAGTTATACATGAGTTCCGAAACAGAAGATAAGCCGTTTCCAAACGGCAATGAAGAAAATAAAGCTTCATCAAGTTCGTCCGGCAAGCCAGGTTGCTGCACCTGTGACAGGATCGGCAGCTTTCCAAGCGAAATACGCCGGACGCGATATAGCAGCAGGGTTGATCACCGGTGCGATGGCAATTCCTTTGTCAATCGGTATAGCTATGATGTCGGACTATCCAATCAAGGTGGGTTTAGCCACCGTAGCATTTGCAAGTTTTGTGGGTTGGATCAATGCCTGGTTCAAACCGGGAAACTTTATAGGCAGTCCTGGTATTGCCGCTGGTTTGGCACCCGTGTTGGCATTGGGCGTGGCAAATTTCGGTATCCAGAACATGGCATTTTGTATTTTCTTGACAGCAGTGATGCAGGCCGTTATATGGCAATTTAATTGGCAGCGTTATCTACTTATTGCTGTCCCGGTTTATCTGGTGGAAGGGTTGTTAGCCGGGGTAGGTCTAAAGATTCTCTTGAGATTCTTTGAATTCGCCTATGAGATTCCCGCTGAATCAGTCACGGAAGAATTCTGGAATGATACGCGGATACAGATGTGCGCGATTTCCTTTATAGGGTTTGCTGGTTTTGTGTATCTCTTTACCAAATTTAAAGATACGATGCCAGCCGTGCCGTATTTCGCATTAATCATTTCAGGTGTGGTTTTGGCCCAAGTGGTCACTGTCCCGATGATCTATGTAGAAGATGTGCCGCTGCATTTCAGATTGCCGTTGCCTGAAGATTTCACTACCATGATGATGATATATATGGTTTTGTTTTGTGCGATGTTGGCGGTTATCGACGTCATTGAACAGGTCATGAGTAATGCCGCCATTGAGAAGATTGATCCGCTCAAACGCAAATGTAATAGTAACAATAGCTTGCTGGCGATTTGGATCGCTAATCTGGGTTCCAGTTTCTTTGGTGGCATGACCAATCTGGATGGTCTCGCAAAGAGTACAACCAACAAATTGGCGGGTGCTTATACCAAATTCTCTGTGCTGATCATTGGCTGCGTGGTTACTTTCTTTATGCTAAATACAGAATATCTTGATTATTTACCAAAGTTTGCATTGGCTGCCATCATGGTATTCACTGGTTATAAAATGATCGCGGGGCTTGTGCATGTTACCCATTACGGCCCTTATGCACTAATGCTGGCACTCATATGTGGCGGTTTGGTTTATAAGGTGGGTATTTTTGAAGGGCTGTTAATAGCCATGGCGATCCATGCTGTTGTTCATTATATGGTTTATACTACACATGACAAAATGCCCGGAAGAGCTGTAATCAGGAGATACTTTGATAACCTGAAGAAAGATAGCAGCTCTGTAAGTTAATAACAGTCTTTTTTCGTGCAAGATAGTTAGTCTATAAAGGACAGGTACAGGACACCTGTCCTCGAGTGCAAAAATATTACAAAAGGAGTGTGGCTGTATGTACAAAAAAATAATGATTGCTGTCGATGGTAGTGAAACGGCGAAAAAAGCATTACAGGAAGCGCAGAATATTGCGAATAACTATAATGCTGATTTGTGTATTGTTCATTGCATCAGGGGTGAAGAGGCAGCTGATAGAATAGAAGGAAATAAGATATTGGAAAGTGCGAAAGCATCAGTTGATGCGCTAAGTGTTGAAACACGTTTGTTGGAAGCTGATATTCTATATGGGCTAGAGAGTATTTCTACAGCTATCGCCACTGCTGTGAAAGAATGGGGAGCGGATTTGCTGGTGGTTGGAACTGCAAATCGTCGTGGACTTGAGCGCTTTGTCATTGGTTCAGTAGCTGAGCAGCTGGTAAGCAAGGTAGGGTCTTCTATACTTTTGGTGCGGCCAGAAAGCTAATTCATTTGTTTTATAGAAGGTCACAAATTTCATAGTCGATTCTCTTCTTGATTTAATTCTCGGCTGAGATACGCAGGGACCACAAATGATTAAGTTATCAGCGCTGTTAATACATATTCATTGCAAAATGATTGAAAATTATTTATCAGTTGCGGCTTGAAATTTGAATTTCTTTACGGTGTATCGCTCACGAGAATCTAATCAATTAGGGAGTCTCTGAATATAACTGTCATTTCGAGCGGAGCGAGAAATCTATTGCGCTGATTAGAAAAAATTCTACTGTGCTCGGAATGACATATGCGAGTTATACACGATTTCTCTGGCAGGCCGTTGAAAAACCGTTTTTGAGGCGCGGATACAAGGCAAGAACAGGCGAAGAAAGCAGTTTATGCTTAATAAATGAGCATTTTAGCCCGTTTTTATCACCGTTGCGGTAATGCAGGTTTTCAACAACGGCTAGAGCGATTGCTCTGATCGAACTTCCATTTTTCACTCAATATCTTAACCCCAGAGGTTTTCTAACATTATTAATGTAACAGATTCATTATGAAATGTTAGGATTGCTATCTTTAGTCTTCTTAAGACAGTGCTATGATGCGGGATCTATCGTTGTAGGTTGTGTCGAGTTTCATAATTTTCCCGTTTTGCTCATCACATGCACAAAACCACGCCGCTGTTACTGCGCATTATTCGCCTGATACGCTTTCTTTTACATATTACCTCCGGGGTTACTGCAATCAATTGTTTATCCGTGGTTGCCTCTGAATATTCAGCGCCCCATGATGCAGCGTTGGGCAGCCGGATTATTGGTTATCCTTGGTATCAAACTGCATTGTCACGGTAAATTGCCCACACTGGAATTGCCGCGTGTGTTAATTGCAGCTAATCACGTGTCCTGGCTGGATGTCTGTGCTTATGGCAGTTTGCCCGGCTCGTTTTGTGGCAAAAGCAGAAATCAGCAAATGGCCAATATTGGGTTTGCTGAGCCGGAACGTTGGAACATTATTTATTGAACGTGCAAAACGCAGTGATACCCTGCGGATTAATAAAAAAATCAGCGAAGTGCTGGAAAAAGGCGAGCGGGTCACCGTATTTCCGGAGGGAACAACGGCTAATGGCATGCAATTAAATCATTTTCATGCTTCATTGCTGCAATCGGCCGTCACAATCGATGCATTACTTTATCCAGTTGCCATCAGTTATCGCAATTGCGCAGGGGATATCTGCCAAGAGGCTGCTTATATAGAGCCATCTCTGGTATTGTCCTTACAGAGAATATTGAGCCAGATAAGTATTGATGTTAATTTGACTTTTAATCGGCCGATTCAATGGTATGAAGAATCGGCGGGAATTAGCACGCCTTATCCGAACAAGCGATCGCTGATACACTGACGCGCCTATCCCACACAAGAAAGCTGAAAAACTTTCCGATCTTCCACGGGCGAATAGCAGTAAGTTGCCCGCCCCATACACAACCACTATCCAATGCGATCAAGTTATCTGTTATTTGCAGCCCTAAAGCCGACCAATGACCGCAAATGATGGTTTCTTTCTGACTTGTCCGTTGCGGCACGCTAAACCACGGTACATAGCCTGCGGGGATAGATTGCAGATCACCTTTAAAAGAAAAATTCATTTTGCCTTCCGCAGTGCAGATACGCATCCGCGTCATGGCGTTGATGATCACCCGCAGGCGAGTATAACCGGTCCATTCATCTTGCCAGTAATTGGGTTTATTGCCATACATCTGTGAGAAAAATTCCTGATAATTATCCTGACGCAAAGCATGCTCGGCTTCGTGTGCTAATTGTCCAGCTTGCGCAACTGACCAGCACGGCAACAAACCCGCATGCATGGCATATTGCCCTTGGGTATAAAATAACTTCTGCTGGCGCAACCAATACAATAATTCATCACGATCAGGCGCAGTCAAGATAGGCTGAATCGTGTCACTGGGATGGTTCTTTTCGATGCCTGCTGCGACCATCAATAAATGTAAGTCATGATTACCCAGCACCATGATCATTACATCGCCGGCTTGTTTGATATAACGCAATAGGGCTAATGAATCAGGGCCGCGATTAACAATATCTCCAACCAACCATAACTTATCCTGTACCGGATTAAACTGGATTAAATCAATAAGCCGTTGAAATGAGTTAAAACAGCCTTGTAAATCACCAATTGCATAAGTTGCCATCTTTGGATTATCGCTGAGTGAAATGTATCGCTACATTGCTGCCATAAGGATAGGGAATATTAACGTAGCCCCAGCACATCCTGCATATCGAATAAGCCATTAGGTTTATCTGCAAGAAAACGTACCGCACGCAATGCGCCCATTGCAAAGGTCATGCGACTGCTGGCTTTATGCGAAATTTCCACGCGTTCACCAATACCAGCAAACATGGCGGTATGATCACCCACAATATCACCCGCACGAATGGTCGCAAATCCGATGGTTCCCGGGTTCCTTTCACCGGTTACACCTTCACGTCCGTAAACTGCCACTTTGCTCAGATCTCTTCCCAAAGTTTCCGCAATTACTTCGCCCATGCGGAGTGCGGTACCGGATGGCGCATCCACTTTGTGTCGGTGATGCGCTTCAATGATTTCAATATCATATCCTTCGTTCAGTACTTTTGCGGCAATTTCCAGTAACTTAAAAGTCACATTTACGCCAACACTCATATTGGGTGCGAATACAATAGCAATATCCTTTGCTGCTGCTTTGAGATGGGCTTTTTCTTCAACCGAAAAACCGGTGGTGCCGATCACCATTTTTACACCAGCTTTATGACAAGCAGAAAGATGAGCCAGTGTGCCCTCAGGGCGGGTGAAGTCAATCAACTGATGACAGCCTTTTAAGGCGCCAGCAAAATCGCTCGCAATAGGGGTGCCGCAGCTCGTACCTATTAATTCTCCTGCATCCTTATTTAGATAGGGACTGCCAGTCCTCTCGAGCGCGGCAGATAGCTGCATATCGGGGGCTTGGGTAACTGCTTCCAGCAATGTACGCCCCATACGCCCCGCGGAGCTGCCTGCGATTGCAATTTTGAATTATCATTTTATTTCCGCTGCGGTTTTTATTTTAAATAAAGAAGCAATATCAATAATCAGCTTTCCGACTTCCGCATCATCATCAAGCTTAGTTTTTTCTGCATCAGGGCTAGGTTGGTTTGGCTTCGGTTTGACGGGATCTTTAGAGAAAGACAGATAGTTTTCAATATTCACCAGCACGTCACCGTCAAAAAAAATAGTCAGTCTTTTTTGTTCGATCAACTCTCCTTTCTCACGGAACAAGTAGACATAATCCCATCGATTATCACGGAAAGCATCAATGATGAGCGGTGATCCGAGAACAAAAAGTACTTGAGATTTGGTCATGCCAGGTTTTAATTTTTCCACCATTTCTTCTGTAACAACATTACCCTGCTGCACATCAATCTTGTAGGGAAGAGGAGGAAGGTATGAGCACCCTGTCAGCAATAAGAATGCAAACAATGCGGAAATTTTTGCAACCATTTTGTTAATATTATATGTTTCCAAAGTGAACACAGCACTATATGATACAGCAAATAATATTTTGAACAGAGAGAACCATGGGTAACTTCGACGATCTGAAAAGTAAAGATCTCAAAACATTGGACTGAAAACAACATTGCCAAGGCTCAAAATATTGAATTTATTCGAGAAGCAGTGTGCGTCACCTATCCGCTGAAGATGTTTATAAAGAGTTGATCGGTGAAGGTGAAGATATCGGATTGGCAACTGTCTACCGTGTTTTGACACAATTTGAACAGGCTGGCCTGCTTGAGCGACACATCATTTTGAAAGCGGTAAAGCTGTTTTTGAACTGAAAGGGGATGGCCATCATGATCACTTGGTTTGTTTGCAATGCGGCCGTGTGGAAGAATTCTATGATGCAGAGATAGAAAAACGTCAGATAACCATTGCTAATGACCGAGGTTTTAGGCTGCAGGAACATTCACTTTCACTTTATGCGGATTGCATTAAACCAAACTGCCCTCATCGAAAATAATAGAATGCCAGTGATCGCCACACACTATTTTTCTGCATTTAAATTCAGTGCATGCTGCAGGATGATATACACAGGAATTTTGGTGTTTACTATTTTGACGTTTACACACGCTGTTCATGCCGAAAATAACGATTTTGGTGAGTGCATCACTCGAATAAAATTACAAGCAAAGCAGAAGGCATTTCTGACAAAACAGCCAGTAAGGTACTGGACAATGCCAAATACATACCACGTGTAATTGAACTGGATCGGCGTCAACCTGAGTTCACTCAAACGTTTGCAAGTTACTTTAATACGCGAATCAATGAAGAACGTATTCAACGTGGCCGGGAATTATTAAACAAGCATCGTCTTTGTTGAATCAGGTTCAGCAGGAAACAGGTATTCCGGCACAATATCTGGTTTCATTCTGGGGTCTGGAAACCAACTACGGTGGTTATTTTGGCGACTGGTCAGTGACCGATTCATTAGCCACGCTTGCCTGCGATCCGCGCCGCAGTACTTTCTTTACACAGGAGCTGTTCAATGCCATGCGCATTGTCGATGCGGGAAGATATCTCTCCGGAGCGAATGATCGGTTCATGGGCAGGGCTATGGGGCATATGCAATTCATGCCATCTACCTTTACGCTATGCAAAAGATATCGATGGCGACGGGCGTCGTGATCTGTGGGGCAGCGTCCCCGATGCCGCGGGGTCTGCCGCAAATTTTCTACAACAATTGGGTTGGATTCCTGGTTTAGACTGGGGACGGGAAGTCCGTCTGCCGCCAGCTTTTGATTATTCACTGGCGGGGCGAGATCAAATGCTGAGTGAGGCTGAATGGGCAAAATTGGGTGTCACCACAACTGCTGGAACGCCATTGGTGCCCCTGGAACAAAAAGCTGCATTGCTCGTTCCTTCAGGCCATCAAGGACCGGCTTTTGGTTACCAGAATTTTTATGCGATTATGCGCTGGAACCGTTCTGAATTTTATGCTCTGTCAGTCGGACATCTGGCAGACCGCATTGCCAGTGCGACTGCATTACATCGTATGCCACCGGCTGATACGGCAAAAATAACCCGTGAGCAGGTACGTCCATCAGATGGATTTATTTTCACGGGTATTGACGCTGGTGAAGCGGATGGTGTAATGGGTTCGATCACCCGTCAGGCAATCAGTCGTTTCCAGAAAATACACAGCGTATTGCGGATGGTCATCTGGATACTTTATTGATCGCTATTCGTGAAGCGGCCAGTATGGTGCGCTAAAGAAGAATTTGCAGGAATTGGCGAGTGTTCTCGATTCAAGTCAATAGATGCCGAATAGCTTCCTGTTCAGCAATCAGTTCCTGATAGCTTTTCTGCATTTTTTCCCTGTCCTGGTTAGTTATTTCTAATCCCTCGACAATCTTATACTGGCCGTTCTTGCATGTGACTGGGTAACTGAAGATAACCCCACTGGGTATGTCGTAGCATCCATTGGAAGGTACTCCCATGGATACCCAATCACCTTCCGGTGTACCAAAAATCCAATCCTGCATATGATTGATAATTGCATTGCGCTGGCCGCACTCGATTTGCCGCGACGTGCTTCAAATTGCCGTGCCACGTTTTTGCACCGTTGGGATAAAAATGGTTTTCTATCCATGCAGAATCCGTTAACAAAGTGGTTACTTATTGTTTCCAGCAGTTATGACTCAAATCGGGAATTGTGTATTGGAGTGATTTCCCCATACGATCATTCTTTTTATGTCTGACACAGGTACATGGAGTTTCGTTGCAACTTGAGACACTGCACGATTATGATCAGCCGCAACATGGTTGAGAAATTCCGGGATCAAGATCGGGTGCATTTTTTAAGGTAATGTAGGCATTCGTATTGGCAGGGGTTGCCGACGACCAGCACTTTGACATTGCGGCAGCGGCGTTAAGTGCTCTTCCTTGCGCTATGAAGCTAGGGCCATTGGCTGCAAGGGAGGTCTTTGCGTTCCATATTCTCACCCGTGGCCGGGCGCCTACAAGCAAGCAATGTCCACATTATTAAATGCAACTTCTGGATTATCTGTGGTGATAATTTCAGTTAATAGTGGAAAAGCACAGTCATATAACTCCATGACGATGGCCTCGAACAACGGCTGTGCATCAGCAATATCGTGCAACTGCAGAATAACCGGTTGGTCTTTGCCAAACATGTCGCCAGCTGCAATGCGATATAGCAAGCTATAACAAATCTGTCCAGTTGCGCCGGTGACAGCAATACGAATAGGCGGTTTCATTTTTTCCAATCCTCGAAGCCACCATAGCTTGAGAATTGGTGGTATATGTAAGAATGAGCGAATTATACTTGCAATCAGAGCCTCGCGGAAGAGCAAGTTTACTTAAGAAAAAAGAAATGCGATAGGGTGCTGATTGCATATCGAAATACAAAAAAAGCGCATAAGGAATGGAAAGGCATTTATACTGATAAAAAATTTTCCTTGTTTTGTATGTGATAGTGGGAGTTCTTGTTTGCTGACAAGGGCGCGTACATTGAACTTGCATCATGATTTGTATTGCGTATGAAGTTGAACTGGCCTGTACTCTTTTATTATGCCTATTCCTCGATCTCATCGCGTTCAAATGGGGTGCTTCCGAAAAGTATCGCCCAAGATGATCCGGCACAAGCCGAACCAATATCGGCTCTGTTTACTCCCGAACCCTTACCATACCATTACCGCCCGTTATTACTACGCAAAAACACTTATTCAGTTTGAATCTATTGTATCCGCTGATTATGACTGGTCCGGTGTTTCTGCTTGTCTCATCCAAAAACTATGGCTGCGTTTGTTATGGCAAATCAGGGCATCGTTTAGCCGTTCCAGCTGATATGTGCGAATCTGCTACTTATGGTTGGCCACAAAACCCCAAGAAAACCTAAATATTTCCTTGACAGTTACACTGTAATTATATTATTAGGTTGCAGCGTAACTAAAGGGAGTAATATTCATGGCACTTACCAACGCAGAAAACAAAGCTTTACCCGCATACGCCATTATTGTTTAGGACCCTGAAATACCAATAGGAACATACAATTCTTCACAGACTACAAACCAATTTAGATTCACAGGCTTTTCGTAACTTTGAGCGCTTGGCAAGACAACCGGAATGAATAAACGGGAAATAATTGAAAAAGCGATAAATGAACTTGCAGAACGGTTATACTGTAACCATGATTAATTTAAATTTGCTCTAGAGGCACTGATTAAAGTTACACTGTAACTTTCAAGATTAAGGGCGTTAACAATTAAGCCAGCCATATCATCGAACTAGCCAAATATAGCATGGCTTGATAGTTTCGTTTTAATCGTTCATACCGTGTTGCAATTACGCGAAATTGCTTAAGCTTCTGAAACAGGCGTTCGACCAGGTTACGTTCTTTATAAATTTCTCGATCATATTCCCGTCGAATTATACGGTTTTGTCGAGGCGGAATAACCGCTACCGCACCTGACGCTTCAACGCTATTAATAAACTCGTCACTGTCATAGCCTTTGTCCGCCAAAATATAATCGGCGAATCTGCTCAATCAGTGCGTTTGCCTGGACGTACTCCGAGGCTTGTCCTTCTGTCAGTCGCAGCCCTAACAGGATTGCCCAGAGCATCAACTGCTGCATGTATTTTGGTACTCAGACCGCCTCTGATTTTCCAACCGCCTCTTCCTGTTGTTTTTTTGGGAGCACCATGCTGATGCAGTCAGAACAATCGAACTGTCGATCGATACAATGTTCAAAGTCGGCCTCTGATAAGGTCTTGAATATCGCTTCCCAACGGCCCCTTTTAGACCATCGATTATAACGTGTGCCAACACGCGTAGCTCCCCGGAGCTTCTGGCAGATCGCTATGGTGCGCCTGTGCGGCAAACCACAGTACGGCTTCCAGGAACAAGCGGTTATTTCTCCTGTTACCCCCGCAATCACTGGGTTTTCCCGACAACAAGGGTTCTATTCGTTTCCACTGCTCATCAATCAGCATTCCTGATCACCATTAATTTACCTTCATATTCCAATCTATTGGTAAATTATTGCAGGCCTCCGTTAATTGTTAACGCCCCTAAGGTCTGTTGACATTTCACATAGGTAGCCACAGATATCCAC
>JADKHF010000042.1 GCA_016721865.1 Nitrosomonas sp.
AGGGGGCGTTAACAATTAAGCCAGCCATATCATGGAACTTGCCAAATATAGCATGGCTTGACTAAGTTTCGCTTTTAATCACGTTTCTTCCACCGTGTTGCAATTCGGCGGGGTGGCTTAAGCTTTGAAACAGGCGTTCGACCAGGTTTTCGTTCTTTATAAATTTCTCGATCATATTCCCGTCGAATTATACGGTTTTGTCGAGGAGGAATTACCCGCTACTGCACCTGACGCTTCAATGTTATTAATAGGCTCGTCTGACGTCATAGCCTTTGTCCGCCAAAAGACAGTAATCGGCTGAATCCGCTCAATCATTGCGTTTGCCTGGCCGTACTCCGGGCTTAGTCCTTCTGTCAGGAGGCAGTCTAAAACAGGTTGCCCAGAGCATCAACTGCTGCGTGTATTTTTGTACTCAGACCGCCTCTTGATTTCCCAATCGCCTCTTCCTGCTGTTTTTGGGGGAGCACCATGCTGATGCAGTCGAACAATCGAACCGTCGATCATTAAATATTCAAAGTCGCTGGCCTCTGATAAGGTCTTGAATATCGCTTCCCAACGGCCCTTTTAGACCATCGATTATAACGTGTGTTGCACACGGTGACAACTCCCAGGCTTCTGGCGAGATCGCGCCATGGTGCGCCTGTGCAGCAAACCCACAGTACGGCTACCGGGAACAAGCGGTTATTTCTCCTGTTACCACAATCACTGGGTTTGCCCGACAACAAGGTTCTATTCGTTTCCACTGCTCATCAATCAACACATTCCTGATCATACATTAATTTACCTTCATATTCAATCTGATGGAAATTATTGCAGGAATTACGTTAATTGTTAGCCCTAACAACTTGATGACAATGTTTTGGTCTATTCCTTTCCAGCACGTTCGAAATTAGTGATGTAATTGTTAACCCACCTGTGCCAGAGGTGCGAGCAAAACCTACGCCATGTTGCTGGCTGGATTAGGTCTTTTAGGCTTCTATGCACGCCGCAGGAAAGTCAACGTTTAAGTTAATTTAGCTGCGTTTCGAAAAACCCGCCTGATGGCGGGTTTTTATATTAGTGCGCCCGGCAGAATGCACACTGGAGGTGAAAGTTCTCTACTCGTCCTGCCTCTATTTCTTGCATCCCGGTGCATGATTTCTTCTCATCCTTCTCGGTGCTTGCTCCTTTGTCTGCCGTGAACTGCACTGTTTGGGTTGAGCAAGATTGCCGCTTAACGGACTGTCCAAATTTGCAGAAACCCCTTCTTTATTTTGAAAGAAATCGTTTTCTCAGGCGGCTTTGCCAGAACAAATGTTATTAGATACTTTTCGGGGTGATTACTTGGATTTTATTTGGAATTTTCCTGATCTTCCTTGTGCCGGAAGCTTTCGTAGATCATCAGCGCTGCGCCGATAAAGATAGCGGAATCGGCAATATTGAATGCCGGCCAGTGGTAGGTTCCGACATAGAAGTCAGAAAATCAACCACATGACCCAACGTGATGCGGTCATATAAATTCCCTAAGGCACCGCCAAAATCAGGCTCAATGAGATACAGAATAACTTTTCATGTTTGTATTTATTGAGCAGGTAGATCAATAAGGCGGCACTGCCTGCGTGCCGCTCAAAACCAACGCTGCCAACCAGATTCCTCGCTCAGAAAGCTGAAGGCTGCACCGGGATTGTAGAGTCAGCACCAGGTTGAAAAAGCCGGTTAATGGGATTTTCTGGCCAAATTCCAGTGCAGACTCTATTTGCTGGCAAGATCCAGAACCAGAACGATCAAGGCAATGCTCAGGCTTATGTAAAGCTTCATGGTGAAAAGTTTCCGGTAAATAAGTATTAAGCTTTACGCGTAGTGTCGTTCTTCGCCGCCACCATAAAGATTGGTGACGCAACGCTCGCACAAGGTGGAATGTTCCGCATGCTGCCCAACATCCTGGCGATAATGCCAGCAGCGTTCACATTTGCATGTGTGCTGGATGGCGACAATACCTTTCTGTTGCGGGTCACTGACCTGGATCAGATGGACTTCAGAAACAATTAACACGAAACGCAGATCATCGCCTAGTGCCTTGGTAGGGTGGGAAATCATCACTGTTGGCATGAATCTCAACCGCCGCTGCCAATGAGACCAATTTCTCCCTGTGCACGGGCATCTTCGATTTTTAGAACTTGCGAACGCAAAGCGCGTATTCTTGCCCAGCGTTGTTGCAATAACTGGATATCCGGTTGCGCTGGAAAAAAGTATGCCAGTGCTGCAGCAGCTACCTTCTGTTTCTCCGGTCAGATGTACCATACCTCTTCCGAGGTGAAGCTCAAAATGGGTGCAAACAGGCGTACCAGACTATGCGCGATATGATATAGCGCGGTTTGTACTCCGAGCGGCGTGGTGTCCCTTTGGCTGCTGCTGTGTACAGGCGATCTTTGAGGATATCAGATAAAGCCACCCAAATCTTCAGAGCGTTAATTGTGCAATTTATGCGCCACTTGATGGAATTCATAGCGCTGATAACTCTGTGTCAAATCTTTCTGAAAGATTCAGTAAATGCCAGCATGTAGCGGTCAATTTCCAGGCAGTCAGTGACGGTAACCAGATCGGTTTGTGGATTAAAGTCCATCAGATTGGCGAGTAAAAACGCAGTGTATTACAGGATGCGCCGATAGCTCTCGACTACCCGTTTCAGAATTTCTTCGGAGATGAAAAGCTCACCGGAATAGTCGGTCGAAGCCACCCATAAACGCAAAATATCGGCACCGAAAGTATCCATCACTTTTTGTGGTGCGATGACGTTTCCTTTGGATTTGCTCATTTTGTGACCGCTGCCATCACCACGAATCCGTATGTGAGCAGCGCATCATAGGGGCACGGGCATCAATGGCACAGCCGGTCAGCAGCGAGACTGAAACCAGCCACGATGCTGGTCGGAGCCTTCAAGATATATAAATCAACCGGGTATTTGAGTTGGGCATCCGGCCTGACGATGGTGTCATGTGTGGTACCGGAATCAAACCAGACATCCAGCGTATCGGTAAGGTTTGGCAATCCTTGGCGTCTTCCCCGAGTAATTCAGCGGCATCGAGCGCAAACCAGGCTTCAATGCCCTGTTGTTCCACTTTTTGCGCCACTTTCTCGAGTAAGCTCAGCGATCGTGGATGCGGTGAATGGGTTTCCTATGCACGAAAAGCGTCATTGGAACGCCTCAGTTACGTTGGCGTGAAACGCACCAATCCGGGCGGTTCTTAATCATCGCCCTCTAGGCAGGCTTTGCCCCATGCCGGGTAAAATGCAGTGTTACCGACGGCTTGCATCGCCAGTTCCACGCAGGGGTTTGTTTCTGCGTAGCTGCATCAACTGTGTCGTGCAGATTCATACCAATGAACCATTGTGGCGTAGCACGAAAAATGATGGGTGTTTTATGGCGCCAACAGTGTGAATAACTGTGCTCGATTTTTCAGGCAAAACAAATGCCGGCTGGTATTGAGTGTATCGGTGACGACATCATTGGCTTTCCACACTGAAAGACCGCCGACTAAGGGGTGTTGGCAATAAACTTGCCGTGCCGTCAACCGGGCTTTCGTTGGGCGGGCCATAATTCTGTCCGGCAAAATAATCATCAGACCGTGCGCAGGTGCCGTATGCACAAGACCTGTCCCAGCTTCAAGCGTGACATGTTTGCCGCAAATGATTTTTACCGTGCGCGGTTCAAACGGGTGTTGCAATGGCATATGTTCCAGTGCCTGGCCTTTGCAAGTGGCCAGTGTTTCGCCGCTTAAGTCATAGCGCTCCAGGCATGCCTGTCTCAGCTCACTGGCGAGTATCAGGAATCCACGTGTTGTTTGTATCAGTGCATAGTCAAAATCTGGGTGAACGCTGACTGCCTGGTTACGCGGGTGAGGTTTTATCTTCATAGTCACTTCGGCTTCAGCCAGTGCGGAGCCACAATCAATGCACCAATTGACTGGTTTCTGACCCTGATACAGATAACCACTCTGATAAATCTTTCCCAGTGCGCGAATAATATCGGCTTCTGTTTTGAAGTTCATCGTGAGATAGGGATTATCCCAATCACCCAGTACGCCCAGGCGGATGAAATCAGCTTTCTGGCGCTCTACTTGTTCCTTGGCAAAAAGCACGGCAAAGCTCGCGTACTTTATCAGCCGGTAAGTGCTTGCCATGTTTTTCTCGATCTGATGCTCAATGGGTAGCCCATGACAATCCCAGCCGGAATATACGGTGCATCGAAGCCAGCCAGTGTTTGCTTTTGATGATGATATCTTTGAGAATTTTATTCACTGCATGACCGATGTGTATATCACCATTGGCATAAGGGGAGGGCCGTCGTGCAAAATGAATTTGGGACGCCCTTTGCTGACAGAGCGGATTTTCTGATACAGATTCTTTTCTTGCCAGGTTTTAGCATACCTGGTTACGGCTGGCTAAATTGCCGCGCATCCAGGAAGGTGTGTCGAATAAATTGAGGTTTTCTTATAATAAGTCATGGAATGTAAATTAATGGGTTAAAGGACGCTACCAGATACTTTAATGGTTTTGAATCGTCAGAAAAAGTCTTTTGCTTGCACGACATCTTTTAATTTGAGTGATGAGTGTGGCTATATCCGCATATTTTTCTTCGTCACACCCAACTTGTGTAGAAAATCGACTTGTAAATGTTGTCCGTAAATGTCGTGGTTAAAGTCAAACAAATGTACTTCCAGTATGGATTTGCCATTGTCATGGGTTGTCGGCCTTACGCCCAAGCTGGCGACACCAGGCAGTATTTTTGCGGGCGATGACTTGATAGCGCCGTGAACCGCTACAACAAAAATACCCGAGAGGGTGGGCGATTATATTTCAACTGGATATTCGCTGTCGGAAATCCGATTTGTTTGCCTAATTTATCACCATCAATGACACGCCCACTGATACTGTAGGATCTTCCCAGTAATTTTTCTGGCCATATTAAGATCTCCAGTGGCAAGTGCCTGGCGGATAGCGGTGCTTGAAACGCGCTGATTGTCAATGGCGATACTGGGCATGACTTCTACAGCAAAACCATTTGTTGCTGAATAGGCTTGCAGCATAGAAAAATCACCAGCACGTCGTGCGCCAAAGCGAAAATCATCTCCCACAAGTAACCAGCGGACGAAGACACCTCTTGATTCAGAATGCGCGTAATAAATTGTTCTGGACTAATTCTTGCAAAATCATAATTGAAGCGGCAAACATGTATACAATCGACTCCTGCCTGGATCAAGTATTTCAGCTTCTCCCGCAAGCTGGTCAGGCGAGCAGGCGCCTGATCTGGAGCAAAAAATTCGCGTGGATGCGGTTCAAAAGTCATCACGCAGGCAGGTAGTCCAAGCCGTTTGGCAGCATCCTTCAGGCGGATAAGCATGGCTTGATGGCCTAGATGGACGCCATCAAAATTGCCTATGGTCAATGCAACCGGCGTCTTAGCGCGCATCGAT
Source organism: Nitrosomonas sp. (assembly GCA_016721865.1). Taxonomy (GTDB): domain Bacteria; phylum Pseudomonadota; class Gammaproteobacteria; order Burkholderiales; family Nitrosomonadaceae; genus Nitrosomonas. The sequence goes on from JADKHF010000042.1 coordinate 5,454, forward strand.
GACCTTCGCCAAGTATGCATGAGCAGGAAACCCCAAAATTAGTAATTCTAGCTTTGTTTAAAGGCAGACGGGTCCAGTTCGCCCCCACGGTAAATTTGTTCTTTCCTTGGAATCAATGCGACCGAGTACGAGTTGAGTTAGAAGTCATACGAAGATAGTCAAAGACCAAGCGGGTATTTCGATTCAATTGCTGCATTTTCTGAGAGATGCTGGATTTTCCCTTGGAGATGTACTGAGTGACGCCGCATGCGAAACGGCGCAGGCGAGAGTGATATTCTCGGGCCGTGGCCTGTCGGATGCGGCTTCGATCCTCATCGAAATTCAATCAATCACATAGTGACAGCGATTCTCAATGGTCCAGTGACCCCGATTCACTTTGAGAGTGCGGCTCTGGTCACCGGTTCGGCGTGCGACTGGTTACCCTAAAACGACTTTATCGGTGACTTTTCCGGTTCTTTTGTAAAGGGTCTCCCGCTCGACCAGGAACACTTGCCCGACATGTGGAAAATCGAGGTGCTCATTCAGCGCTGTGCTGCACCAGATACGACAGGTTAATTAATATGCCTCTATACTATTTTCAGTAGTAAGGATGAAGCATGGGTAAATCCCCATAAATTACATGATAAGGGCAACTTAAAGTCCATTAATCATTCAGAAAGTATCGAACTGAACAGAAAGTATCGAACTGAAAATAGTTCTTAGGCAGGCATTTTAATTAATGGTATTATTAAAGGGCATCTCTAAAAATTCAAAGTTCTAAACAAACCGAGGCGTGAACAAAAAAGTGGCACAGCGTATGTCTGATATGTAAGGAAACTTTTGCGAGCAACAAAGTGTTCCAACGAAATTTGTATTTTTAGAGATGACCTGATTCTAATTATTTCTCGTTTGAGTAATTACATTAAACTTGAGAAATTTTTTATTAAGCCATAAAGAAGTCGCTATGAAAATGTTGACATTAATGATTGCTTTAATCGCTGCTATCAATTGTCTGCATGTAACACTTTCAGGGGTGGGTAAGGATGTTGAGGAAGGTGGCGAAGCAATTCAAAAATCGACTTATTAGTGTAGCGTCTTTTAAACGCTTATATGTTTAGACTGGCCTGTGACTGCATCATGGCGTTACAGGCACGCTGAATTTCCGCAAAATTTTTTCGCCCTTGGCATTCCAGACGTAGCGCTTTGGATTTTGATTGCGGTTAGCCAAACAGGTGAGAATTTTATCGGCCAGTTCCTTAACTGAAGTAAAGCTGCCACTGACGATCTGGTCAGTCAGATCCCGGAAAAAAACGCTCGACCAGGTTAAGCCATGAGGAATGAAGTTGGCGTGAAGTGCATGTGGAATCTGGGGTGCCTGGCCAGCCATGCTTTCACCTCAGGATGCTTGTGGGTTGCGTAATTATCGGCAATCAGATGGATATCCAAATCTTTCGGTGTTTCCGCTCGATTTTCTTGAGGAATACCAGCCACTCCTGATGCCGGTGTTGTTCGGCGATAGTCGAGATCAGTTTACCCTCCAGATAGTTTAGCGCAGCAAACAAGGTCAGAGTGCCGTGGCGAATATAATCGTGCGTTGTGGTCTTGATATGTCCGATGCCCAGCGGCAATCCCGGTTGGGTACGCTCAGCGCCTGACATTGTGATTTCTCGTCGCAGCACAGCACCAGTGCTTTCCGGTAGATTGAGATACAGGCCGATGACATCCCAAATTTTCCTCGAAATGCGCATCGTTCGACAGCTTAAAGGTTCGGGTCAGGTGTGGCTTGATGTCGTTTGCAGCCCACAAGCGTTGTACGCTAGCCGTTGAAATGCCCGCCGCTCGCGTCATGGTGCGGCACTCCAGCGTCCCAGGTTGGCGGGCGGAAGGGCGCGTTACTGTCTCCAGCACTTTTTCTTGACCGCCGTGTCGGGCAACGAAGCTGCGGCCACGCCCGGGCCTGCGTCGGTGAGACCGGTCAAGCGTTCCTGACGAAGCGCTGATACCAGTGACTCACCGTCACGTGTCACCCCGGCTTCCGCACCGATTGTGCTTCCTGCGTATGTCCTTCAGCCGCCAGCAAAATGATTTGTGCGCGTTGTCGATCCCGTACTGACACGGTGTGTCTGCCTATCGGGTAATCATCGCGAACGGTCGCAAGACCAAATCTTTCAGAAATTCGACTAAATCAATATCGTATTAACAACCTCAAAACAAGTTTGGGTGGCGATTCCATTTTGATTCCGTCTCTCCATCTGATCATCGCTGCAGCCACTTTTCCGGATCTCGCTCGGCATCTTGGCTGGCAAGCTGAAGAATCTTGCTAATCAGGACTAGTTTTTACATTTGCAGTAAAATCAGGATTTATGTTCGATGTGACCTGCCCGTCCACTAAAGCAGATCCTCAGTTAAGATAGATGGTATGAAAAATGAAGCTGGTTATGGGATAAGTCGTCTCTGGCAGTTTATGGTTTTTTTGCTTTTAATGTCTTGTCAATACATGCCACCGGTTCTTCCGGTGGCATGGAGGTCGTCTAAATATGCAGTCATCCTTCGTTTGTTAAAATTTGCTGCCTCCACCCTGGATACGGTGCAGAGTGGTGACCAGAACATCGATGTCGGCGCAGGTGTTGTATAACCCCAGTAGTGGACGTACTGTCGTTTCCAAGCCAAAGCGACGCAAAATAGGTTGCGCAATGGTGGCCGGAACGAACCGCAATACCTTCACGGTTCAGCGCTTCACCCACTTCTTCGGAAGTGAATCCCTTTAACACAAAAGATAACACGCCTGCTTTCTCCGGTGCAGTGCCAATAAGGAGCAGACCCGGAACCGAACAGGCCACGTGTTGCGTAAGCCATGGGTTGATGCTCGTAGCGATTGATATTATCAATGCCGATGTGTTCTACGTATTCAATCGCAGCACCGAGCCCGACGGCATCGGCGATATTGCCTGTGCCAGCTTCAAAGCGGGCAGGCGCGCCATGGTAAGTGGTTTTTCAGTAACATCCTGAATCATGTGCCCGCCACCTTGCCAAGGCTGCGTGTTGTTCAGCAATTCAGCCTTACCAAAAAGTGCGCCAATACCGGTCGGACCAAATACCTTGTGACCGGAAAAAACAAACCAGTCACAGTCGAGCTGCTGCACGTCAACCTGCATGTGTGAGACGGATTGCGCACCGTCCAGCAGCACGCGCGCACCGACCTGGTGTGCCATTTCTATCATTTGACGAGCCGGTGTGATGGTACCCAGTGCATTCGATACTTGCGGGAAATGCCCAGCTTAGTGCGTGAGCCAAGCAGTTTCTGATACTCATCCAGCAATATCTGTCCATTATCATCCACTGGCGCTACACGCAATTTCGCTCCTTTCTCGTTGCATAACTGCTGCCAGGGTACGATATTGGCATGGTGCTCCAGCCAGCTGATAACGATTTCGTCTCCTTCAACGATATTTTGCCGCCCCAGCTTTGAGCCACGGATCAATGCCCTCGGTAGTGCCGCGAACAAAGATGATCTCGTCACCGGATGGTGCATTGAGAAACGGCGTACGGTCTCTCGTGATTCCTCGTAAGCATCGGTGGCGCGCGCTGCCAGTTCATGCGCTGCGCGATGAATGTTGAATTTTCGTGCTGGTAAAAATAGCAGAGGCGATCAATGACAGCCTGCGGCTTCTGTGTCGTCGCGGCATTGTCTACTTCAGATCAGGGGGCGTCCGTGGACGAAGTTCTTTTAGAATCGGAAAATCACGCTTAATGGCATTGACGTCGAATGGTGGATGTGTGGAAGCAAACTCCGGAACCTGCCCAGTGCGGGCAGGCGAGCTGATCTCGTCGAGAAAATAAAACGAGGATCCCCAACCTGGACTGGCGGGTATTCCGGTATGTGCAGGTACAACACGCTTCGCTGGCGTAAGCAGGGCGCGCAACTCAGATTCATATGGTAACGGGATGACCGAAGGCGAAGGGAAGGCGCAGGAATAATCCGTACTGAATGTGGGAATTTCAAGCCTGGTGCTGGCGCAGGCGCTGCTACCGGAGAGGAGTGCATTAACGGCTGTCACCGCACCCGGTAAAGCGGAAAATATCTCGTTGGCCATGCGCTCAATTGATTCGACATCCGGCAGGTAGCTGGACGCCGGACACAGCTCTTCACCTATTCGATTATCGAGATTATTTGTACTCATGATATTTACCCACTTCGACACTTTCAGTACACCGGAGTGCGTCTTCGGTCAGTACTGCCAGCGAACAGTAGAGGAAATCAGATAGGAAGCGTTGCCTTGTGATTGATGCCCATGAAGCGCACTGACAATCCCATGCCCTGCTCACCTGGCAGTCAGGTTGATATAATCCGACTACGCCTTGGCGGCTTTCACCCGTACGTAACAAAAGAATATTGGTCTTGCCGGCCGTGACGCGGAGCTTGTCACACTAGGAATCAATGGAATTCCGCGCCCCGGGTCGAAATTGCCGAACCAAACAGCGTTACGGTCGGAGGAGGCACACCACGACGCGTACATTCGCGGCCAAATTGAGGCGATCGCCAGCGGATACGCCAGAAAGAATGCGGTTCTTTCCAGACACGCGCAATTAATTCATCAGATCATCAGTTGTCGGTGCACCTGTACGCGTTTTTACTTTCATGGATTTGGCGATATTGTTAAGCCAAGCCGTATTCCTTGTTGTTTATAAGCTCCTTTCCTGGCGCTCTTTGATAGTCTCGATGGTCAGGCGTTGCTCACGAATCTGATTGTGCGGACTGCTGTAAAGATCGGAAACGCGCGTATGCATCGAGTACCGTTTACCGCACTCAGCACATATTCCGTCCCCATTCCTCGTAATCCACTAAAGGTAGCAGGTAAATCACGCTCGTCCTTGGCGGGCAATCGACTTCAACCTGCTCGGGATCTTTTACCTTGTTGACACGATAAATACCCGCCTCAACCGGTACCCATTGCACACATGAGTCAACCAGCGCGGCGTGATGGTTCCCATCATGGGAACAGTTTTTGTGGCATTGGCAAGCGTACGGGCTGCTACATCGCTTAAAGCGGTATGTCCTTGATGAATATCAGTCATTTTGTTCTCCTTAACTTAATTTATATGAGGGTGTTGCAGAATCAGAAGTTATTCTATATAAGAAAAACTTATTTGTATATAATTATTTCGCATATATAATTTCTACACCTCCCTCAGCTAGGTCATAGCAAGTTTTCTCTTCATAATAGGATTAATCCTATGTTTATAAATTGGTTTTGTGCCATTGCCAAAAACGTATTTCATAGTGGCTGGCGACAAAAAGGGGACTCACCCAAAGGGGTGAAATTAAAATTTCAGAAAAAGACTTGGCCAAAGGCGTCAAATTACTTTGCAGAAGACTGAAAAAGACTTGACTGAACAAAAGCATAGCCATCCTTGGTAGTTGGTTTCAAGTTTGCGGAACCTGTGCGCTGCGCCCGAATGAAATCCAGGACGAAAATCTCAAAATGTTTTACCATTCCCTTCATCAAGCTCTCCAGAGCAAGATGTCGGGGACGGGGAGTGGAATCTCTGCGAGCGGGCGACGAGCTTCAAACTTCTAGCTTGTACGTGGATTTGGGGCCGTGGGTTATCACGTTTTCCACTGCGAACGCAGTTGATCGAGCTGGATTTTGGTGAAAGATATAACGACAGGAGGTGTGAATGGAATGGCATGAGATGATCGGTTTTGTGGCGGGCTTCGGCACCACCTTTGCCGCCCTTCCGGATTTGCTCAGGATGCTCAAGCAATGGCACGCTCGGGGCATGAACCCAACGATGGCGGCTATCATGGGAACGTTTCAAGTCGTGTGGGTGTATTACGGCGTCTTGATCGCCTCAAACCCGGTGATTGTCTGGAACATCATCGCTGTGATGATCAATTGTTTTATGGTGGGTACATATTTTTGCTTTACCCGCAAAGAAAAAAATGGCCCAAGTGAATCCAACCTAACGAATAAGGTTAGATTGTACGAGCGAAGCGATGCCATAATCTGTATGGTTCTCGGGCAAGGCCGGTTCCGAAGTGCGTTATTTGCATCTTCCACTGAAAGCTGCCACCCTATCGAAACGAAGTGACGCAGGTTTTTTGTTTTCCTCAGCTTTTTATAAATATTCCGACAGTTCCTTAATTATTAAGACCTTATGTTAAATATTCGGCATTTAACCTATCTGCAAGGCGGGATCCCGCTACTCGAAAACTGTGATCTGCAGATTTTTGCCAATCAACGTGTCGGTTTAGTGGGTAAAAACGGTTGTGGTAAATCCACTTTGTTTCGGCTGGTTCGCGGAGTGATCAAACCGGATAGCGGAGAGGTCAGTTTGCAGTCCGGTAAAACGGTTGCTTTTGTTGAACAGGAAATCATCAATTCAAACCAATCTGCTATTGAGTTTGTGCTTGATGGCGATGTTGAGTTGCGTCGACTGGAGAAGATTCTGGCGCAAGCCGAACATGATGCAGCCTGGTTTGATGCGCAGCATCATTATGAAGCGATTAGCGGTTATACGGCAAAGGCACGGGCAGCGCAGTTACTGAATGGATTGGGTTTTGCCAATCATGCACTGGAGCAACCAGTCAGCCGTTTCTCCGGTGGTTGGCGTATGCGCCTGAATCTGGCTCGCGCCTTGATGCATCGTGCTGATTTATTATTGCTGGATGAACCAACTAATCACTTGGATCTGGAAGCTATTCTTTGGTTGGAACAGTATCTGTCGCGTTATCCAGGCAGTCTGCTAGTGGTGTCACACGACCGTGAGTTTCTCAATGCTTGTGTTAATCGCATCGCTCATGTCAATAACCGGAAAATTGATGGATACAGCGGTGATTATGATGATTTCGAGCGTGCGCGCGCCGAAAGCCTGATGCAACACGCTCAGGCTTTTCAGCAACAACAGAGAAAGATCGCGCACATGGAAGATTTTGTGCGGCGTTTTCGTGCCAAAGCTACCAAAGCCAAGCAAGCGCAAAGCCGTATCAAAGCGCTGGAGCGCTTGACGCGTATTGCACCGGCGCATGTTGAAGATGGCTATTTTGAATTGCAGATTGAAGCACCTGAGCGTAGCCCTGATGTTTTGTTGCGCGTAAAAGACATGAGCTTTGGTTATGATGATCACTTGCTGTTTCAACATGTCCATCTCATTTTGCAGGCGGGCGCTCGAATTGCCTTGCTGGGTCCGAATGGAGCGGGGAAATCCACATTAATAAAGCTTTTGATCGGGGAAATTAATCCCACCTCAGGTACATTGGAATGGGCGCCCAATATCCGCATGGGATACTTTGCACAACATCAGCTGGAAAATCTGAATGGTGATGCGACGCCTTTGCAGCATATGCGGCAATTGGCACCTAAACAGACTGAGCTGGATTTGCGAAAATTCCTGGGGCGATTTGGTTTGGGAGGTGATAGTGAAGATCGTCCGGTAGCCAGTTTTTCCGGAGGAGAAAAAAGTCGTCTGGCGCTCGCATTACTGGCATGGCAGAAGCCACCTTTGCTCCTGCTCGATGAACCAACCAATCATTTGGATTTGGAAATGCTCGATTCGTTGCCTTTGGCGTTGGAGGCCTATACCGGTGCGGTGATTCTGGTGTCGCATGATCGTAGCCTGGTACGTGCTGTGGCTGATGAATTGTGGTTAGTGGCTGACGGTAAAGCACAATTGCTAGATGGTGATCTGGAAGATTATAAAAACTGGATAGAGGCGCGCCGCTCTAGTGAGGTTGTGGAACCACGATCACCTTCACAAAAAGCGCAACCCAAAACATCTGCAAAACCAAACAAAAAAGTACTGCTTTCCAAGCAATCAAAACTTGAAGCTGCCTTAACGGTTGCACAGAAGGAATTGGATGAAGCAAGACGCCAGCTGGCTGACCCGGCTATTTATACGAACCGTTCTCGGAATGAAGTTGATCAACTCAGTGCAGTTCACGCGGCACTTGAAAATAAAGTGACCGAATTGGAAGAAAGCTGGCTGGAACTGGAAATGGCGCTGGAAGAGTAGAATATACGTTCTGATCACTGTTTGATCAGATTAAAACTAGTGTTCTTAAACCTGCATGTTCATAATTTCTTGATAGGCTGTCACCAGCTTGTTGCGTACCTGTATCATCGATTGAAAAGATACATTGGCTTTCTGCAGTGAAATCATCACTTCATGCAAATCAACGTTGGATTGGCCACTGACGAATTGTTCACTCAGTTTATCAGCACTCATTTGGGCATTATTTACCTGGTCTACAGCTGATTTAAGTTTTTCGCTAAAATCAATACTCGCTATCTCTTCCGTCCCGGTTTGTTTTTTTGTACCGGAGGAAAATGCCGAAGCTGCTTGCAGTTGCTGCAGAATACTATCAATTCGGGTTTATCCATGACTACTCCAATCACAATTGGTTACGAGTATCTCGAAAAACTTCAAAAATTTCAATTAATTTGATTAAATCAGATTCATATGGGGATATTGTTATTCATCAGTCGATATTGCTGTAACTTATAGCGTAGCGTCCGTTCAGAGATTCCTAGCTTTTTAACGGCCAGTTTCCGGGAACCATTAACTGCTGCCAGAGTTTCCAAAATATGGTTACGTTCGAGTGTCTTGATATCTTGTGAAGACGAATCCGAGTTTTCTGTATCAGGTTCATGATCGGAATCAGCTTCTGGCAAACTGATATGCTCAGCTCCAATAGTATCTGTTGCCAGAATTACGGCGCGCTACATAACATTTTCCAGTTCTCTGATATTGCCCGGCCAGGAGTGCTGGGTCAATTTTTCTATTGCAGCCTTGGTCATTCTGAAGGGGGACTGTCCTGTCCCGGCTAATGCTGTTTCCAAGACTCTCTGTGACAGAGGCTCAATATCCAATGGCCGTTCACGAAGTGAAGGAATTTCTATTGGGAACACATTGAGCCGGTAGTACAGATCTTCTCGGAATTGACCACTTTTAACCATTGCCATCATGTCACGGTTAGAAGTCGCCAGAATTCGGATGTCTAGTTTGATCATCTTATGACCACCTACTCTTTCAACTTCTCTTTCTTGCAATACACGTAACAATTTTGCTTGTAGCTCCAGAGGCATTTCTGAAATTTCATCGAGCAGTAATGTACCGCCTTCAGCTTGTTCAAATTTTCCAGGCTGAGATTGGGTTGCACCGGTAAAAGCGCCTTTCTCGTAACCAAATAAGGTTGCTTCCAATAAATTTTCTGGAATAGCTGCACAATTGATGGCTACGAATGGTTTGGAAGAGCGCAATGAGTGCTGATGAATAAAACGTGCGATTACTTCTTTACCGCAGCCGCTTTCACCAGTCAGCATGACAGTTGCCTGTGATTGCGCAACCCGTATGGCAAGGGAAAGTAATGCTCGTGTACGAGGGTCTTTAGCGACAATTTTGTCATCCTGTTCAGGTTCGGACAGTGCGTGGCGTTTGATGTGTGCCAGCAGGCTGTCTGGATCAAATGGTTTCAACAGATAATCGCAGGCACCTGTCTGCATTGCGGCAACTGCTTTTCCGACATCTCCGTAAGCTGTCATCAATAGCACCGGCAATTCTGGATTGAAAACCTTAATTTTTTTTAACAAAGAGAATCCATCAATGGGTTTCATCTGTACGTCACTTACAACCATACCTACCTGAGATACCTGTAGTGCAGCCATTGCATCATTGCCATTTGAAGCTGCCAGTGTTTGATAACCCGCTAGTTTCATGGTGGCGCAAATTGCCTCTCGTAAGTCCTGGTCATCTTCTACCACCAGGATGGGCAGAATATTCATTGCATCAATCTCCTTTGCTTCTTGGTAGCCGTATCACAAATTCAGTTCCTGCATCAGGCGATGAATTGATCTGCACACTACCTCCCATTGATTGTATAACACCTCTAACAATGGCCAAACCTAAGCCAGTACCTTCTGAACGTGTTGTAAAAAAGGGTTCGAATAATCTTTCTTGCAGCGCTGTATCAATGCCTGGTCCATCATCATGGACACTCAGAACAATATTTTCTTCCTCCACGCCGCTTTTCAGAATGATTTGATCCCCCGGGAATGATGCCTGCATGGCATTCTCAAGAAGATTTATCATTGCTCCGCATAATGCTTGGCGGTCAGTCATTAGACTTTCAGTTTCACTAAGATCATGCACAATTAATTGCAAACCATGTTGGATCATCTGAGGCTCTATGACTTGTTGTAATTCTGCTAACAAATGACTGATTCTGACATCTTCGAGTTGCGTTATTTCACCTTTAACAAAGCGTAGCATATCGTTAATTAGGTGCTCCAGGTAATGCATGCGTTCAATGGCCTTGGTTGCAAACTTCTGTCTTTCAACGGGAGTCAATGCATCACTTCCCAGGTGATTGGCATAGAGTAATGCTGTTGAAAGCGGGGTGCGAAGCTGGTGGGCAAGATTCGCTGCCATTTCACCCATTGAAGTCAGACGCTGATTACGCCTTATCTTATCCTGCAGGGCATAGGCTTCAGTAATATCGTTTATCAGCAGGATTCTTCTGCCGTTTGAATCAGTTGCGTTGCTTTCAATACGAATGCGACGTTGTTCTGCCGTTTCGTGTGGTTTTGTATGCCACTCATTAATGATTGCAGTCGGTAATAAACGTTCTTGAATAACCTGGTGCCATGTCAGCCCAAGCAATGGCCCACCAAGAATTGCGATTGCAGCTGGATTCACTTGTTCGATACATTCATGCCCATTCAGCGCTATCACCCCGCCAGGTAATGCATTCAGCAAGAGACTCAATTGTTGCGATAAATTTTCCTTCGCAATTAATTGCCTGTGCAATTCACCATTTGCAATTGCCAGTTCTCCGGTTAATTGCGTTACCTTGTGCTGTAATTCCTGGTACACACCAGATAGCTGTTCAGAAGCTTCATTAAAAGCTGCGAAAGCAAGTTGCAACTGTACCTGATCTATCGGTACTGATTTGATTTCAAGATCTTTGTTTGATTGCACAGGTTCAGATGACAGTTATTAGGAATTGCCAGTAGATTAACATTTATGCCTGCTCCAACAATGATGCGAATAAGGAGGGCAAACCTATTCTATTTGAGCATTCAGAATCGATAAATCTATCGATAATCATCACTTCTAAAAAACGCTATTCGTGAATTAAGTAAGCATGAATTCGCGTGATGTTTTTTCTTCGGCATGTGTATTTATAAATTGAGCGATGGCTTGGTCCAACTGTTGCAGGATACGTATCTTGTAATATTTACTAACAAGTAATTAGTTAATCTGAATGATGGGAATTAATTTTAATTTGCTTAATGAGCGGTCCAGAATTTAGGCAGGAGAATAGCGCGTGGCAACAGTACCTAGGTCTAATTGTATAAGTTAACGATTGTATTTCTGAGTTGAGCACCTCTTACCTCGCGCTTCCTCCAAACAAACGGCGCAGCAGTTTTATTGTAGTGTTTCACGAACGCTTTGATGGCTTGCGTTAGTTGCTCCGTACTTTGGAAGCTTGCCCCATTCAGTGTTTTGCGTGTAAAGATGCCAAACCAAATTTCTACTTGGTTAAGCCAGCTTGCTGAAGTAGGTGTGAAGTGGAATGGACGTTAGGATGACGGGCTAGCCAGTCATCATTTCTCTTGTGGGTTGCGTAGTTGTCCAAGATCACGTGAATTTCTTGGTTGACAGGCACCTCAGCCACTACGTCATCAAGAAAGGCCTGGAAGTCTGGACGTTTCTTGACTGCCGTGACCTGGATTGGATTACGCCAGTGGCCACGTTCAGCGCGGCAAATAAGTTGACGGTACGTGACGTCTGTACGTGCTTTTGATTCCGCGCACGATTTTTCCGCTGCTGGTATGAACGTAGCCAATTTTTCTCTCTAAGGCTTGAATCGATGGCTTTTCATCAATACTCAGAACCAGTGCGTTGGTGGGTGGCCCCAGGTACAAGCCTATCACATCTGCTGCTTTGGCCGCGAATTCCGGATCAGTACTCACGCACCAAGAACGCATGCGCCGTAGTTGAATGCCCTCCTTGCGAAGAATGCGCCAGATAGCGTCATCTGACACGCCCAGTGCCTGAGCTAGCGTTCTTCCGTCCCAACTGGAAGCCCTTCGGGTGGAGTAAGTTCAAGCTGTTTGCGTATTCTATCGCGCAAGTCGCTGGCATCGTAGATGGTGGCTTGCCACGCGGCGGTCATGTAGCGATGCGCCCTCCATAAATCTCTTGCGCCACATCGCTACCGTATTCGCCTGCAACTTCATGCGTGCCGCAATCTGGTCACGTTCGCCCGCCAGACAGCCCAACACAATCTTTGCACGCTCAACCAAACGAGCTTGCTCAGGCGACTAGATCCCAGTCGCTCCAATTCTTTCGATCCTGATCGCTGCATGTTACCTTTGCTGCTACCCGTGTCATGAGAGCCTCCTGCTTACGTTAAACAAACAGGAGATTACTTAAATATTACTATTTATGCAATTAAACACTAGCGAATCCAGTACAACCATAACACCTGCAGCAACCCGGTTGGAGCAATTCAATCGATTGTCTAATCAAAAAAAACTTGGATTAATTCTCTCTGCAGCAGCTGTCATTGCTTTACTGGCAGGTGCCTTGATGTGGAGTCAGACGCCGGATTATCGTGTTCTTTATAATAATGTATCAGACCAGGATGGTGCGGCTATCATAAGTGCACTCCAACAAATGAACGTGCCGTATAAGTTCTCCGAAAGCAGTGGTGCCATCCTGATTCCTGAGAAACAAGTGCATGAAATACGCTTGCGACTGGCAGGACAGGGTTTGCCAAAAGGCGGTCTGCCAGGATTTGAATTAATGGAGAACCAAAAATTTGGTTCTAGTCAATTCCGCGAGCAAGTTAATTATCAGCGCGCGCTAGAAGGTGAATTGGCCCGTTCGGTTCAGTCATTATCAGCAGTGCAAAGTGCAAGAGTACATTTGGCAATTGCAAAGCCATCTGTATTTTCAAGAGAAAAACAGCAACCGAGTGTTTCTGTAATACTTAATTTATATCCAGGCAGAGTTTTGAGTGTTGAGCAGGTCAGTGCAATTGTGCACTTGATGTCCAGTAGCGTACCAAATTTGCCGGTGAAAAATGTAACTGTCGTGGATCAAAATGGCAATCTACTCAGTGCCCAGAATGATAACAAGCAGGATTCAAGGTTTGATGCCAAACAGTTGGAATATATACAGGAACTTGAGGAAAATTATATTCGCCGTATCGAAGCTATTCTGACACCTATTACAGGTGCTGCTAATGTGCGTGCCTCAGGTTACTGCAGATATAGATTTTTCTCGTATTGAACGTGCCGAAGAAATTTATCGTCCTAATAATACTGAATCAGAAGCTGCCGCCATTCGCAGTCAACAAACGCTCGAAGCTACTTCCATGGGTTCAAAGATTGACGGGGGAATCCCAGGGGCGCTGACAAATCGTCCGCCTGAGCCTGCCGCGGCACCTATTGAAGTTGGAGGAGGAAACAAAGAGGAGGGTGATAAGGCACCTCCTGTTCCAACAGACCAGAAGAAAGAATCCACGATTAATTATGAAGTCGATAAAACTGTACAGCACACTCAGCAATCAACTGGCAATATCAAACGATTATCTGCCGCTGTTGTGGTGAATTATCGTAAAAAGATAGATGAAAGCGGAGCAGTGGCATATGAGCCGTTAACTGCTGATGAGATTAAGGAAATCAATAATCTTGTCAGAGAAGCAATGGGTTATAGCGAAAAACGTGGAGACTCGCTTACCGTAACTAATAGCTTATTTACTGCTGATACTGAAACATTATTGGAAATACCACTTTGGAAAGATCCCGATGTAATCATGCTGGCAAAAGAAAGCGGAAAGCAACTATTAATCGCAGCCGTTGTTTTGTTTTTCTTGTTAAAAATTCTACGCCCATTCCTAAAAAGCTTAATCCAACCACCGCCACCGCCAGAGCCTGAAAAGCTAACTGGTGAAGCTGCACTGGGTCAATTGTCAGAGCAAAGCGATAGAAAGGCAATTCAAGACACCCAGAAATCGATATTTGATGAGAATCTTAAGAGAGCTAAGAAAATGGCTGTTGAGGAGCCTGCTATCGTCGCCAATGTGGTAAAAGAGTGGATATCTAAAAATGGATGAGGAAGGAATCAAAAAAAGCGCAATTTTGCTGATGACTTTGGGTGAGCAAGAAGCGGCATCAGTGATCAAGCTGCTGGGTCCCAAGGAAGTGCAAAGATTGGGTGAAACAATGTCCACTATACAGAACATATCGCGTACTGAAGTTGAAAACATCGTATCAGAATTTTGTAATGAGGCTGAAGGAAGAACCACTTTGGGTCAGGATTCGGCAGATTATATCCGGAAGGTTCTGACCAGCGCTTTGGGCGATGAAAAAGCTGCCAATCTCATTGATCGCATTTTGCACGGCGGTGATACCAGCGGTATCGAAGGATTGAAGTGGATGGATGCGCCGTCAGTGGCTGAACTCATCAAGAATGAGCATCCGCAAATTATTGCCACTATTCTGGTTCACCTGGAGCGTGATCAGGCGAGTGAAATCATAAGTTTATTTACCGAGCGGTTACGTAACGATACGTTATTACGTATCGCAACACTGGATAGTATTCAACCTGATGCCTTACGTGAATTGAACGATGTTCTAACCAAATTGTTATCGGGCAGTAATAGTATTCGCAAAACCGCCATGGGTGGGGTACGCGCAGCTGCCGAGATGCTTAATTTTGTTCCAACCGCACAAGAAACCAGTGTCATTGATAACATCAAGCAGTACGATGAAGATTTGGCACAAAGAATCATGGATGAAATGTTTGTATTTGATAATCTGATTGATATTGATGATCATGGCATCCAATTGCTCCTCAGAGAAGTACAATCGGAATCTCTGATTATCGCTTTGAAAGGTGCGCAAGAAGAGTTGCGTACGAAAATTTTCAAGAATATGTCACAACGTGCCGCTGAAGCTCTTCGGGAAGATCTTGAAAGCAAAGGCCCGGTGCGTGTATCCGAGGTGGAAGCAGAACAAAAAGAAATTCTTAAAGTTGTGCGTCAGCTGGTTGACGATGGGCAGATTGTACTGGGTGGGAAAGGTGATGATGGTTTCATTTAGCTGATAGATTCTTCGTCACCTGAACTTAATCAATTATAAATCACGTACCTATTTATTACTGAAATAAAGGGTTGCCAATGATCACAAGTAATTCTTCTTCAAAAGAGAAACTCAATGCTTATCAGCGATGGGAGATGAATTCTTTTGAGACACCAGATTTAACCACGGAAACGCAGGAAGCTGAGGCTGAGATCAGCATAAAGATTGATGAGCAGCCCCAGGCTTCTTTGCCGGCTGCAGAGGAAGTTGCTGCAATTTTTCAGCGTGCCAAAGAAGAAGGGTATGCAGCAGGATTGCAAGAAGGAAATGCGGCAGGTTACGTAGAAGGCAGAAAGATCGCAGAGATTGAAGTTAAAGCCGAAGTGGCGCGAATTCAAGCACTGCTATCCAAACTTGACCAAGATCTGCATGAAATGGATCAGCAAGTGGCGGATAACCTATTAGAACTGGCAATTGCACTTGCTAAAAAAGTAGTCACACAGGCATTAAAATAAAACCTGAACTGATCATACCTATCGTGCAAGAAGCGATCCGTAACCTATCCAATGCGATGCAACATCCACGATTGTTTTTACATCCGGAGGATGCGGAATTGGTACTTGTGCATTTGAATGATCATCTGGAACAGGATCACTGGTGTGTTCGTGAAGATGAGCAGCTGTCTAGAGGAGGGTGCCGTATTGAAGCCAGTGGTAGTGAAATCAACGGAAGCTTGGAAGTGCGCTGGCAGAGAGTACTATCAGCTATCGGGCAGAATGACGGATGGCTTGAGAAGAAAGACTAATTATGGCTTGTTCTGAACAATGGGGCGGCTTCTTAAAAAACTGCACTCAGCTGATTACTCCCGCAAACTCTTTCTTGTTAAGTGGAACAATTACACGCGTAGCAGGACTGGTTATTGAAGCAGTCGGACTCAGATTGGCTGTTGGAAGCAGTTGTACCATTTTTCTATCGAATGGCCATAACGTCTCGGCTGAAGTTGTCGGGTTTTCTGGGGAGCGATTATTTCTTATGCCATCAAGTGATGTTTATGGATTGTCGCCGGGCGCGAAAGTCATTCCTACAGAACTTGTTGGTGAATCTCCCAGAATTGGTAATTTTCAACATCCACGAAGACGTGCGGCAGATCGTGCTAAGCACGTTTCTGTCGGACCCGAACTGCTTGGCCGCGTTCTAAATGGTGTTGGGGAGCCGCTTGATCGCCTTGGCCCCACACATGCAGAGCATAGTGTGCCGCTATACAGTCGCCCTTATAACCCGTTAGAGCGAATTCCTGTCAGTGAACCACTCGATGTAGGGGTGCGTGCGATTAACATGCTGCTTACTGTTGGACGAGGTCAACGCATGGGATTGTTTGCGGGTAGCGGTGTGGGTAAAAGTGTGTTGCTTGGCATGATGGCACGCTATACCACTGCGGACGTGATTGTTGTCGGCTTAATTGGGGAGCGGGGACGCGAAGTTAAGGAATTTATAGAAAATATTCTTGGCAGGGAAGGGCTTGCACGCTCTGTCGTTGTTGCAGCGCCTGCTGACACTTCACCGTTGTTGCGTTTGCAAGGAGCAGCTTACGCGACAGCCATTGCCGAATATTTTCGAGATACCGGCAAGCATGTGTTACTCATAATGGACTCATTAACTCGCTATGCCATGGCACAAAGGGAAATATCTTTGGCTATCGGCGAGCCTCCTGCTACAAAAGGTTATCCGCCGTCCGTATTTGCTAAATTGCCTCAACTGGTGGAACGTGCCGGTAATGGTAATCAAAATAGTGGTTCAATTACGGCCTTTTATACTGTGTTGACGGAAGGTGATGATCAGAATGATCCAATCGCTGATAGTGCTCGTGCCATTCTCGATGGACATATCGTTTTATCACGAAGATTAGCCGAAGCAGGACATTACCCTGCAATCGATATCGAAGCATCTATTAGTCGCGTCATGACCAGTCTGGTTCCACAGAAACAGGTGGATATGGCGCGACAATTTAAAAGCCTATGTTCGCGGTATCAACGTAGCCATGATTTGATCAGTGTTGGTGCCTATGTTGCTGGTACAGACCCGGAACTGGATCGTGCTATCAGGCTTTATCCGGCATTTGAAAAATTCTTACAACAGAATATGTCTCAACATGAGAACTTTGCCGATAGTCTTGAGAAGCTAACAAAATTGTTTGGAAGTGAAGAAATACGGTAATCAAGGACGAGAATTATTATGCCAGCCACATCATCGTTAAAACTGCTATTGGATATGGCGCAACAACAAACCGATTCTTCAGCGAAGAAGCTTGGAAAGTTAAATTTGCAACAACAGGAAGCAGAAAAAAATTAAATTTGCTTTTGCAGTACCGCCATAGTTATCAGTCACACCTCCAGAATTCTACAGAGAAAGGGATTGATCACATTGAATGGCTTAATTTTATAGCCTTTATGAATAAACTTGATGCTGCTATCACAGAGCAACAGCAAACGGTTTTATATGCACAAAACAAAAGGATCGCGGGAGGAAATGAATTTCTGTCCTGTCAGCGCAAATTAAAGTCCTACGATACGCTATCGCAACGTCAACAAAGTGAAGAGAATCAGAAACAAATAAAATTTGAGCAGAAAGTGCAAGATGATTTTGTGTCGAATTCTCTCCATCGTGATTCATTTTTGCCCAAAGGTGGCTAGCAACATATTCAGTAACAGTCAGACTGGTATAGAAATTGCTCATTATTGATGACAGCATTAATTTTATGAGACCAAACGTTTATGTTAGATATATCAATTGCACCACAAATTAAATCTTCAGCTGAAAAACCTGTAGCAACGATCAGTTCTGGATCAACGGGCGCAAAAGAACCTATTGCAGAAGAGTTTGGTAAGGTCCTGGAACGTGAAGTATCCGAAGCAACGAGCCAGCGGGAAACGGATGGTAATGCATCAACCGCACAAGAGCATTCTGAAAGCGCTATATCTTCAGAAAATACGGAAACAACCTCGACTGCAGCAACGACAACGGATGGCGTAAACAGCTTCATGCAAGATCTGCTTACCAATACGGATAGTGTGTACAAAACCGATCAATCATTATTCGCAAGGGATTCCGTGTTAAGTACAGATGCGATGACTGCAACATCAGCTGTACCGCTGGTGTTGCCGATTTCATCCCAGGATGCGTTGATTTCTCTAGAAGGTGAACAGATTACGGGTTCAACGATTCTAATTAGCAATCAATTGTTGCAGCAGAAACCCGCACAGCCAAGCTTGGTTGCAGGCATTTCTACTTCTTTGTCCGATAACTTATGGCAATCAGTGGATACGGCAGATTCTGCCGCTTACGGTGAATTTTTGCCATTTTCTTCAGAGATGAGTGAAGATATCCAAATGAATGCGAGGGATTCGATATTGTCAACACATGACGAATCAATTTCTTCACGTTCATTCAGTCAAAGTAATTCTCTTTTCGCTACCTCCCTGAATACACCATCACAAGATGTCCACATTGATCTTCCAGTAGGCCAACCAAAGTGGGGAGGTGATTTTGCACAAAAAATTGTCTGGCTGACTTTTCAGCAACACCAGGTAGCTGAAATTCGTTTGAACCCTTCACATCTTGGTCCTGTTGAGGTTATGCTGAGCATTACGCAAGATCAGGCGACGGCGCAGTTTTCATCTCCTCATTTAGCGGTACGTGAAGCTATTGAGCAAGCACTACCAAGATTAAGAGAAATGATGGCTGAGAACGGTATTCAATTGGGTAATGTGATGGTTGGGGCTGATTCATTTCAGCAAGACAATAGACAACAACAAGCATATCGTTCAGAAAAAGACATCAATAATATGGCAGGCGCAAGTCCAGAGACTGTCAACCAAATAGAAACAGCTGTCGTGCCAAGCCGACATAACGGCATCGTCAATACCTATGCCTGATGATTAATGAAATCAGCCTTCCTCGATTTCTTGTGAATCAATCTCCCATGCATAATCATTTACGCTATTAGATCCGATGGTGTGGTAGATAATATATTCTTTGAATAGCCATATACCCATTCGGGTTTTGTTTTTTCTTTATTCTTGATTTTTGATTTAAGCAGGAATCAAACTAACCGGTCAGATCATACAGATGTTCTTTTTCTGGAAATCAGCAAGCATACCTGTTGGATTCTTGATTTATCTCCGTATCTGGAAATAGTGACATTATTTCATTGTTATTTGTGATATCAGTTTATTGCCTCGTCGAAGATAATTGATTTCCTCAAATGAGGAGTTGAGCAAAATGTCAAAAACTATTGAAGCGCCAGTAGCCACAGAGGGTAAAAAAGGCAAGAAGGGATTGATAATTATCATCCTGATAGCAGTCATCGCTATCGGCGCAGGTGCCGGTGGCACATGGTATTTTATGAAGATGTCAAGTGATGAAGACTCGGATCCTGTAAAACCTAAGGAAAAACCTACCACATTTCTGGATCTTGATATTTTTACCGTCAATCTTCAGCCGGAAGAAAATAATCAATATCTGCAGGTTGGATTAACCGTGAAAACCAAAGAAACTCTTGTTGTAGCGGAGATTAAAAAGCAAATGCCGGCTATTCGCAATCGTATCCTCATGTTGCTATCCAGTAAGAAATCGGCAGATATCACAGGTATTGTGGGAAAACAACAATTATTGATCCGGCCATTAAATAGTTTTAAGCGGCATATTTTACATACGGATCTTGGAAGTAAGAAGCAACGCGCTCTGGATTATTCTGCAGCATCAACATATGATCATCGACAGCGGCATGTAATTTCTCCTTGGTACGCACCGGAACTTTCGAACCGATAGCCTGCTTCAAATCTGAGTTCAATCTTTCTTCTGGATTTAATTCCGGACTGTAGCTGGGTAAATAAAAGCATTCGATCTTTTCCTTATTTTCTTCCAGCCAAGCCTTCACTGGTTTGCTGTGGTGCACTCTCAAATTATCCAGGATCAAGAACACTTTCTTCCCTGCATCCTTGATCAGTAGTTCGAGAAATTCAATGAGTCTATCTGAATTGAAATTTCCATCAATAATCTGCCAGCGTGCACAGCCTTTGTTGGTTACAGTGGCAATCATTGACAGCCGTTGCCGCGTGCCAGGAGCGTAGGTCACGGGTGTTTTTCCTGGGTGCAAAGCCACGTCCTCGTACATCCGTATTGACTAATCCTGTCTCATCACCCCAGTGAATCTCCCCGCCTTCAGTTCGAGCGCGCTTGGCAATATCCGGATATTGCTCATTGAGCCATTGCTTTACCGCCTCCGGGCGTTGTTCATAAGCACGGCGGATCGGCTTCTGCGGGGTAAATCCCCAACGCTTGAGGTAGTGTCCCACCGTGCGTATCGGCATGGATATGCCACATTCCTGCTCGATTAACTGTCTTATCGCTCCACGATTCCACAACGCAAAATCCATCTTCAGTTGCTCAGGACGTTTATCACAAATAAGCCGTTGCAATCTCAACTCCTGCTCTTCGCTTAAGCTGCGTTTGTCACCCGTACGTCGTCCGCGTCTACCAGGCTTTAGCCCAGCTGCACCACCTTCTTCATAAAGTCGAATAATCTTCTTCACAGCCGTGCCGCTCAGCTCCGTAACTTGCGCTATTTGCCCAGGTTTGCCGCCTCGCTTGTGAAGACGAATCACTTGCCGACGACGTTCATGCAGCGCTTCATCTTTTAAGGTTCTTGCATCTATTTTTTCCATCCTTCTATGACATGCAAAATCACCAAAAATTCAAACTATTTATTGGCCGGATCTATAAGTCAGCAGATTGTGGATGAGATCAAGCAATCATTGGATTCATCAGAACTGCAAGAGGATGTGCTGGAAGTATTATTTACGTCATTTGTGATCCAGTAACCGCACATGGCTGAAGATTTTCTCTCACAAGACGAGGTTGATGCACTTCTTAGAGGCGCCACTGGCGAGAGCGAGGAAGCGCAGAATGAAGAAGAAAGCGGAGGCGTTCGGTCCTATAACATTGCTACGCAGGAACGCATTGTTCGTGGACGGATGCCGACGCTTGAAATCATAAATGAACGATTTGCACGCTTATTGCGTATCGGATTATTTAATTTCATGCGTCGTACAGTGGATATTGCAGTTGGTCCCATTAAAGTTATCAAGTTTAGTGAGTTTGTTCGTAATCTGGTGGTGCCGACCAATCTCAACATGGTTCATATGAAACCGCTACGAGGAACAGCATTGTTCGTATTTGATCCAAACCTGATTTTCCTGATCGTAGATAATTTGTTTGGCGGCGACGGCAGATATCATACGCGCGTGGAGGGAAGGGATTTTACCCAGACTGAACAACGTATTATTCAGCGTTTGCTTAATGTGATATTTGAAGATTATGAGAAATCCTGGAAATCAGTGTATCCGGTTAAGTTTGAATATATTAGATCTGAGATGAACCCTCAATTTGCCGCGATTGCTACACCCAATGAGGTGGTCGTTACGGTTACTTTTGATATTGATATGGGTAACCAGGGCGGCGAATTGCATATCTGCATTCCCTATTCAATGATTGAACCAATTCGGGACACTTTATATAGTGCATTGCAAGGTGATCATCTGGAAGTTGACAAACGCTGGATCAAACTGATGTCACAACAAGTGCAAAGCGCTGAAGTGGAATTGGTTGCTAATCTAGGGCATACGAAAGTTACATTTGAACAAATTCTGAGTATGCAAACGGGAGATATCATTCCGCTGGAAATTCCTAAAACCATTAGCGCACATGTTGACGGCGTACCTGTTATGGATTGTCACTATGGCATCATGAATGGACAGTATGCACTCAGAGTCAATGGAATGATTTCCCCATCGGAAGCTGAATAATTTATTGGAGATTTAACATGTCAGAGACTACAGAAAACGATCAAACTGAGACCGACGGCTGGGCTGCGGCTATGGCGGAACAGGTGGCAGTTTCTCAAAATGACTCTGCAGAAAAAGAAACAGAAGTTGATGGCTGGGCGGCTGCGATGGCAGAGCAAGAAGCATCTGCCCCAAGGCAATCAGATAATGCTAAAGCTAAAGCAAATAACTTGGCATCAAATGTGACAGAGAAAAATAACAACACGATAGTTGGGACACAGGCAGCAACAGCGTCAGTTTTCCAGGAACTCTCAAAAGATGGCGTAGCGAATAATGCCCGTCATGATATCGACATGATTCTCGATATCCCCGTGCAGATGACGGTTGAGTTGGGTCGTACCAAGATTGCTATCAAGAACTTGCTGCAACTCGCCCAGGGTTCAGTAGTTGAGCTCGACGGCATGGCCGGCGAACCCATGGATGTGCTGGTTAATGGTTGCCTCATTGCGCAAGGTGAGGTAGTGGTCGTTAATGATAAGTTTGGTATCCGGTTGACGGATATCATTACACCCAGTGAACGTATTCGCAAACTTAATCGCTAGAGCTTATAGATGCCGAGTCGATATTTGATATTTTTGATGCTGACACTTTCGTTTCCTGCTTTGGCTGAAACAGGAAAACCAGGCTACATGCCACCATCATCCGTGATATCAACTGAAAGTACGTTGCAGATGATGGGTGGATTATTGCTGGTGTTGGCGATTATAGGAGGTATTGCATGGTTAATCAAACGGTTTTCGTTGATATCAACTGCCGCCGCAGGTGTAGTAAAGGTCGTTGCGGCTACCGGGGTTGGCCAGAGAGAGGGTGGTCGTTGTTGAAATTGATAACACTTGGCTGGTGCTTGGTGTGGCTCCCGGCCGTGTCAACAAGTTATATGCCATGAACAAACCTTCAGCGGATGCTACTAATGCAACAGCACAGAATAACCCGCTTGTTGAAGAATTTGCTACGCAGCTTAACCAGAGTATGAAAAAAGAAAATGCATAACAGCTTTGTATCGATAATTCATTCGTTCTTTCAGTGCATATCGATTCTTCATAGGCTCAGGGCAGGTTCTTGTCGCTGCCTGAACAGATTAACAAAACGTAATCTGTTTCAGATAGTTTTTCTCTTTGTGGGGTTTATGGCTTTGCCGGCATTT
Organism: Nitrosomonas sp.; assembly: GCA_016721865.1. Classification (GTDB taxonomy): domain Bacteria; phylum Pseudomonadota; class Gammaproteobacteria; order Burkholderiales; family Nitrosomonadaceae; genus Nitrosomonas. Next base: position 28,571 of record JADKHF010000042.1, read on the forward strand.
GCGCAAAAATCGGGTTTTCCGGCATTCACCAGTTCTCCCAATGCCGATGGAAGTGCAACTTATACACTGAGCTTGCAAACACTTTTATTGTTGACTTCGCTTACATTTTTACCTGCGATGGTATTAATGATGTCAAGTTTTACACGGATTATTATTGTTTTGTCGTTGCTTAGGCTGGCATTGGGCACGCAATCTTCTCCGCCTAACCAAGTATTGCTTGGATTGGCGTTATTTCTGACCTTTTTTATTATGTCACCCGTCATTGACCGTGTTTATACGGAGGCTTATTTACCTTTTTCTGAAGATAAAATAAGTATTGTGGAGGCGGCTGAAAGAGCGAGTGAGCCTCTGAAATCGTTTATGCTGCACCAGACTCGGGAAACGGATCTGGCGCTTTTTGTACAAATCTCGAACAGTGAAGAGCTCGAAAGCAGAGATAAAGTGCCGCTGAAAATACTTGTTCCAGCCTATATCACGAGTGAGCTAAAAACTGCCTTCCAGATTGGTTTTGTCGTATTCATTCCATTCTTAATCATTGACCTGGTTGTATCCAGCGTACTGATGGCCATGGGTATGATGATGCTATCGCCGATGATCATTTCACTTCCATTCAAATTAATGCTTTTTGTACTGGTCGATGGCTGGCATCTAATTATCGGTTCATTGACGCAAAGCTTTTATACCTGAAAGGAAACCTAGTATGACTCCAGAAAGTGCAATGACTATCGGTCGACAAGCGCTTGAAATCACATTTATGCTCTCGGCGCCTCTGTTGCTTTCTGCTTTGGCAACCGGCTTATTAGTCAGTATCTTTCAAGCAGCGACTCAAATTAATGAAATGACTTTGTCATTTATACCCAAATTATTGGTGATGTTTCTGGTTATGGTACTGGCCGGACCCTGGATGATTGCTATCATGACAGACTATATGCAGCGACTCTTTACCAGCATTCCTTGGTTGGCAGCCAGTTAACGCTGGCAGGGCATGGTTTGATGCTGCGCAAGCTGATTCCGATCGTTGATCTGATCGATAATGGAATTCCACTCCGTCAGTAAAACGAGTGATTAAGCATAATGATCAGTATAACCACTACAGAATTAAATACATTACTAGCAGCATTTCTTTGGCCGCTCAGCAGAATCCTGGCGATGGTGGCGACTGCTCCGATCCTGGGGAATCCAAGCACCCCTGTCAGGGTAAAGCTGGGCTTGGCGATTATGATCACTATTCTGGTTATGCCGGTAATAGAAAAATCTTTACCGCAGGTTGATCCGTCTTCAGGTATTGGTTTGATCATCTTGCTGCAACAAGTGTTGATTGGTATCGCTATTGGATTTGTCATGCGAATTGTTTTTGTTGCAGTGGAAATGGCGGGTGAATTAATTGGTTTGCAAATGGGTCTTGGTTTTGCAATTTTCTTTGATCCACAAAACTCCGGACAGATAGATATCATAGGGCGTTTTCTGGGGGTTATTGCCAGCCTGGCATTTCTTGCAATCGACGGCCATTTGATGATGATTTCTTTGATTTCACAAAGCTTTAGCACATTGCCAGTTGGCTCAGAGGGAACTACAGACGTAACATTTACTACGCTTGCGAATTGGGGTGGAGAAATTTTTAAATCGGGTCTTCAATTGTCACTCCCCGTTCTCACGGCGTTACTGATTACCAACCTTGCTTTGGGTGTTCTGACACGCGTTGCACCGCAATTAAATATTTTCGCGGTCGGCTTTCCGTTGACGCTCTCTATCGGCCTCTTCGTTCTGGCACTCAGTATGCCATTTTATGCACCAATTCTGGAACATTTGGTGCATGACGGTTTGAATCTATTGATGGGAATTCTTAATATCAATAAAATCAATATGCCATAGCTGATTTCTCGATCAGCCCGGATTTTCCATCAGGTAAATTTTCTAATGGAGAATCCGGAATCAGGATTAATTCTCAGGAGGAACATAACCCACCGGTTTTTCCGCTCCCGAACCAAAAAAATGCGCTTCCAGCTGCTCAGCCAAATATTTGCGTGCCTTGATATCCGAAAGATTCAAGCGATTCTCGTTGACCAGCATGGTTTGGTGTTCGATCCATTGACGCCAAGCTTCTTTGGAGACATTATCAAAAATACGCTTGCCCAGTTCCCCAGGATAGGTTTGGAAATCCAATCCCTCGGCTTCGCGGCCCAGTTTAATGCATTTAACCATTCTTGCCATTTGATTTACTTGCTCCAGATCAGTCAAAAAGGATGTTTAGGTGGGAAAAAGCCAACATTATGAAAGGTTCATCTCAATCAGTAAACCATCGTCGTGAATTTAAGTGATTCTGATTGAATCACAAGTGTTTGATCAATATCTTTGAACGGCGTTGATAATTGTATAAGTTCTGTTTAGCTTTGGGCAATTCAGCCGACGTGGCTTCAGTAAAGCCGTGTTCAATGAACCAATGCGTAGCATGCGTTGTGAGCACAAACAATTTACGGATACCTTGGGAAATGGTTTGGTTTTCGATATGTTTGAGCAAATGGTTGCCGTGCCCAAAGTCACGATAATCCGGGTGGATCGCTAGGCAGGCAAGTTCGCCGGCGTGTTCTTCAGGAAACGGGTACAGCGCAGCGCAGCCCAGGATTAAGCCATCGTGCTCGAAAACTGTAAAGCGATCAATTTCAATTTCCAGTAATTCACGATTACGTCTCACCAGAATGCCTTCAGTTTCCAGTGGCTCGATGAGTTGCAGAATGCCGCCGACATCATCTATTCTTGCTTTCCGCAGAGCTTGCAGTGTTTCCTGCGAGATCATCCAGCCGATGCCAGCGTGCGTGAAAAGCTCTTGCAGGATGGCGCCATCGCTGTGACGGCTGATCAGATGCGTTCGTGTAACATGCGTTTCACAGGCCTTGATTGCGCAGCGTAGCGATGACCGGATTTCATCGGAGAGTAAAGCAGTGGTTTCCGGTGCTTTGTTTTCCAGTAAAGATTTGCTTTCCGCGACAGTGAGTTCACGTGGCAAGGCTTCAGAATGCACCGCGGAAGTTGCTGCGCTATCCAGGGTATCCAAAAGTAAAATCAACTTCTCGGCGCTGAGTGCAATCGCGACTTCGGTAACCACATTCTCCATCGTTAAATTAAAAATCTCGCCGGTCGGCGAATAGCCCAGCGGTGAAATCAGCACGACATCGTTTTGTTCCAAACGACCTTGAATAGCCTGCGCATTAATTTTGCGCACTTTTCCGGTATGCATCAAATCGACACCCTGAATGATGCCATACGGGCAAGCCGTGACAAAATTTCCGCTACTTGCGCGGATGGAAGCATTGGCCATCGGTGAGTTGGGTAAGCCCATCGAAAGCAGTGCGGCGATTTCATGATGCACTCGCCCCACCAATTCTTTAACACATCGCAGCGCGGCGGAGTCGATAACGCGCATGCCCATGACTGATTGCGTTTCCAATTGGGATTCATCCAGACGTAACTGAATTTGCGGGCGTGCGCCATGGACGAGTACCAATCTGACGCCGAGACTGGCAAGTAAATTGATATCGTGAATAAAGCTGACAAATTGCGCATCGGTGACCATCTCGCCACTAAAACCAATGACGAAGGTTTTGCCCCTGAATGCGTTGACGTAAGGCGCAACAGAGCGGAACCAGGAAACAAAATCAGTGGTGGTGTTATTCATTGTCAGTCAAGATTCAATTTAGGGCATCTCAAAAATACAAATTTCGTTACAATATTTTGTTGCTTGCAAAAAATGTTTTCTTGCATATCAGACATATGCTGCGTCACCATTTTTTTACGCCTCGTTTTATTTGGAGCTTTTAATTTTTAGAGGTGCTCTTTATTGATTGTCTGCTTACCCACTCAGAAGTCGCCCCACAGGGCTTGCAATGCGGAAATTGCCGCTAAAGCCGCACTTTCTGTGCGCAATATACGCTTTCCCAAACGTGCCGGGATGAAACCAGTATGTAGAATAGCCACTTCTTCCTCCTGCGTAAATCCGCCTTCAGGTCCAATCAAGAGTGCGATGTGGGTACTGGCAGGTGGTTGCGGTATGTTTCTTAAACTTTCTGTCGCTGTCGTGGAAAGCATCAAATTTAAATCGTGCGATGATTGCGTGGCTTTCTTATTACTTAACCATTCCGGTAGCAAAATCAAAGGCAATATCTGCGGTAAATGATTCCTGCCGCATTGTTCACACGCTGAAATAATGATTTTCTGCCAGTGTTGCAGGCGCTTGGAAGAACGCTCATCGGATAGATGCACGATGCTGCGAGCAGTCGTAACCGGCTGTATACTGGTCACCCCCAACTCCACCGCTTTTTGTATAATCCAATCCATTTTCTCATTAACGCATATGGCTTGCGCAAGTGTTATATCAAGGGGCGATTCACAGTCCATATCATGATGGGCATCAATCAAAACCGTGGTGCTTGATTTGCTGATATTTTCGATGTGCGCAGAAAATTCACCGCCATGGTCATTAAATATGGTGATTGCATCGCCTTTTTTCAGCCGCAATACCCGCGCAGCATGATGTTTGTTCCCGTCAGATAACTCAATGAGCTGTCCAATGGCAATTTTCGCCGGGTGATAGAAGCGCGCGTACATGATTGGGTCTGGGCAAGTAACAATTTCAATAATGGACTCATGCTAATATAGCACGATAAGTATTCAGCATTGTCTGAGCATCGCGCTGATTGTGAGAAGTGGCAAACTGAAGTGTAATTTTTTAAAATATCATCGATAGTAGGGAGGATGTTATATGGCAAGTCTGGAAACACCGGTGTGTAATTTTGGCTGGAAAGCGATTGATTTTGATTTGTTGGGCGTGGATGGTAAGCGATATAACCTGACTTCTGCGAAAGGGGAAAACGGATTGCTGGTGATGTTTATCTGTAATCATTGTCCGTATGTGAAGGCCGTACAGGATCGCATAATTCGTGATGTGAATGAGTTGATGTCACATGGTATGAATGCGATCGCGATCATGTCGAATGATCCAGCCGATTACCCTGAAGATTCGGTTGAAAATATGGCATTGGTTGCCAAGAAACTCAATTACCCTTTTCCTTATGTTTGGGATGAAACTCAGGAAATTGCCAAGCGATATGGCGCGGTGTGTACGCCCGATTTTTTTGGATTCAATAGTAAATTGGAGCTGCAATATCGCGGACGTCTGGATGCATCGCGGAAAGAAGCGGCGCCCGCTGATGTGCGCCGCGATCTGTTTGAAGCCATGCTGCAGGTTGCCAAAACAGGTCGTGGCCCGGAAAATCAAATCCCCAGTATCGGCTGCTCGATCAAGTGGCGTACGGAGTAAAAGTGCTAGAAAAAGTTATCACAGTTGTTAGGGAGGTTGCGCAGCAGGTTATTATGCCGCGTTATCTGCAAGTGGATCGGCAAATCAAGTCGGACGGTAGTTTTTTTACCGAGGCGGATGTTGCGGCACAGCATGCTTTGCTCGACGAGTTACAAAAGATTTATCCGGCCGCTACCATGGGCGAGGAGATGTCAAAACGGGAACAGGAAGAACAGTGGATTCAGGGTAAAGCTGGACTGTGGAGCGTCGATCCGATTGATGGTACCTCTAATTTTCTGAATGGATTACCTTATTTTGCAATTTCTGTGGCATTGATGGAGCAAGGCAGAGGTGTTCTGGGGGTGATTTATAATCCAGTAGCCGATGAAATGTTTTATGCGACAAAAGGGGGCGGTGCTTTTCTGAATGGAATAGCATTGCCTATCAAGAAATATGTGCCTACGTTATCGAGTGCAATGGCAAATGTGGATTTGAAGCGATTGGATAGAAAATTTGCGGCAAAAGTTGCTGCCTATCCGCCGTTTGCGTCACAGCGAAATTATGGGGCTTGTGCCCTTGAATGGTGTTATACCGCCGCAGGTTATTTTGATTTGTATCTGCATGGCGGGCAGAAACCTTGGGATTATGCGGCAGGCTCACTCATTCTCGAAGAAGCAGGCGGAAAAATGTGTGGCTTTGATCAAGATGATTATTGGGCGGGTTCACCTTGGCAACGATCAGTGATTGCGGCATTGGATCCTGGTCTATTTGCCCAATGGCGCGATTGGGTGCGTGAGAATCGGAAGGAATAGGTAATTCAATTGAAAATCATTATTCTGGGTGCTGGTCAGGTGGGTTCATCGGTTGCGGAAAGCTTGGTCAGTGAAGCTAACGACATCACAATTGTCGATGTTGATTCCAAGCGTTTGACATTATTGCAGGAACGCTTGGATTTGCGGACAGTTGTTGGTAATGCATCGCATCCATCCGTATTGGAGAGTGCCGGAGCTCATGATGCGGATATGATTCTGGCAGTTACCGAACACGACGAAACTAACCTGGTGGCTTGTAAGCTTGCCGCTTCCTTGTTTAACACACCCACTAAGATTGCACGTATTCGATCGACTGAATATTTGGCGCACCCGGATATTTTTTCTACCGAGAATTTCTGTGTCGATTTTGCCATTTCTCCAGAGCAGATTCTGACGGAGTATATTGAGAAATTAATAGAGTTTCCTGAAGCTTTACAGGTGCTCGATTTTGCGTCGGGGAAAGTGAGTTTGGTTGCTGTGCGTGCATTGCAAGGCGGATCGCTTGTTGGGCAGCAACTACAGGAATTGCGTAAGCATGTTCCTGGTGTGGATTCACGTGTGGCAGCCATTTTCAGAAAAGACCGGCCAATTATCCCTGAAGGAGATACCGTCATCGAGGCTGAGGATGAAGTATTCTTTATTGCTGCCACCGAAGATATACGAACAGTAATGCGAGAGTTACGGAAAATGGATAAACCAGTTAAACATGTGATGATCGCCGGTGGTGGAAAAATAGGGAAACGTCTCGCTGTAACACTGGAAAAAGATTATCAGGTCAAAATTATTGAACATAATTATCAGGCTAGTGAACGTCTGGCGGCGGAATTGAGTAGCGCGTTGGTGTTGCATGGGGATGCAACAGACGAAACATTGCTGGAAAGTGAGAATGTCGCCGAGATGGATATGTTTTGTGCGCTGACGAATGATGAAGAGAATAATATTATGTCAGCGCTGTTGGCAAAACGCATGGGGGCGCATAAGGTCATTGCGCTGATTAATCGTCGTTCCTATGTTGATTTGATACAAGGCAGTCGCATTGATATTGCTATTTCACCGGCACAGGTTACGATTGGCTCATTACTGGCTTATGTGCGTCATGGCGATGTGGCTGCGGTACATAGCTTACGTCGTGGCGCAGCAGAGGCTTTGGAATTGGTGGTGCATGGGGATGCAAAATCATCCCATGTGGTAGGAAGAAAAATAGAAGAAATCAAGTTACCTAAGGGCGCTACGATTGGTGCTCTCGTAAGAGGTTTGCCTGATTCTGGAAGGATATTTGAAGAAAATCTGATTGCAGACCAAGAAGAGGCTTTGAATGAGTCGACTGGTAATATACAGGTCATTATTGCTCATCATGACACAATCATCGAGCAAGAAGACCATGTGATTTTATTTGTAACCAACAGAAAGCTGATTCGCGAAGTGGAAAAATTATTTCAAGTCAATGTTGGTTTTCTGTAATCAAGAAATGGCATGAGTCGACTTTTTGTTGTTGTTAATGTGCTTGGCAAGATGGTCTTGGTATTTGGACTTACGATGTTGATTCCGCTTGGTCTGGCTCTGTGGATCAACGATGGTGCACGATTTGTCTTTGAAGTATCCATTTTGATTACTATGGGTTGTGGTTTGCTTATGTGGTTGGCGACACGCCGCTATAAACGTGAATTGCAGACAAGGGATGGATTTTTGCTTGTCGTTCTGGTTTGGTCAGCGTTGCCAGCCTTTGCTATGTTACCGCTGTTATTCTACCTGCCTGATCTTAGCCTCAGTATGGCTTATTTTGAAGCTGCTTCAGGATTAACGGCAACGGGCGGTACTGTGTTGTCGGGACTGGATGCATTGCCACCGTCTATTAATTTATGGCGCGGAGAAATGGTCTGGCTTGGAGGGATGGGTTTGATCGTTCTGGCAGTAGCGATTCTACCATTATTGGGGGTAGGGGGGCGGCAATTGCTCAACGCAGAAATACCCGGACCTATGAAAGAAAACAAGCTTACTCCACGCATCGCAGAGACTGCTAAGGGGCTTTGGTCAATATATGCAAGTCTAACATTGGCTTGTGTTGTGGCGTACCGATGGGCGGGTATGGATTGGTTTGATGCCGTGATGCATGCATTCACGACTCTGGGCTTAGGTGGCTTCTCTTCGCATGATGCGAGCTATGGTTATTGGGATTCACCACTCATAGAATCGGTCGCGATTCTATTTATGCTGATTGCAGGAATAAATTTTGCGACGCATTTTCTGGCCTGGCGAGGGAAAAATTTAACTTCCTATCGGTATGATTCTGAAGCTGGCTGGTATGTAATGATCGTTTTATTCAGTTGTATTGGGTTGGCATCCTATTTGTGGCTCGCCGATGTTTACCCGGATCCGCTGACAGCACTACGCTATGCTGCTTTCAATACTGTTTCCGTTGCGACCACTACCGGATATAGCAATACAGATTACAGCTTATGGCCAATGTTTGTTCCATTATGGATGTTATTTTTATCCGGATTTTGTACCTCTTCAGGTTCTACCGGCGGTGGTATTAAAATGATACGAGCTCGAATTTTGTATCAGCAGGTGTATCGTGAAATGATCACAATCATGCATCCCAATGCGGTTATTCCAGCCAAGCTGGGCAGAAGTGTGGTGGCAAACCGCGTTATTCTTGCAGTACTTATATTTTTGTTTATTTATGCTGCAAGTATTGCGCTGATGACCCTTGCGCTTACATTTAGTGGATTGGATGTCGTTACATCTTTTTCTGCAGCAGTGGCTTGTATCAACAATCTAGGACCAGGCCTTGGTGAAATTGGACCTGCAACTACATATGCGTCGCTCACAGATTCTCAAATATGGATATGTAGTTTTGCCATGTTGCTAGGTAGACTAGAGTTCTTTACAGTATTGGTTATATTTACACCTGCGTTCTGGAGAAAATGAATTTAATTTTCACCTGAAAGACTACTTTGAAAGCTATAAATATCAGTAATAGGCTTCTAACAAATAAAAGTTGATAGAAAGAATAAATAGTCGGGCCTATAAGATTATTGCCAAATATTCGCAAGGAGTGTATATGGATAATACCGGTATATTGAAAGGTATTAAGGTCATGGTTATTGATGACAGCAATACGATCCGAGGAAGCGCTGAATTATTTCTGAAGCCTTCGGAGTGTGAAGTGATTCTGGCAGAAAACGGGTTTGAAGCAATGTCTAAAATTGTGGATAATCAGCCTGATATTATTTTTGTTGACATAGCGATGCCGCGACTTGATGGATATCAAACTTGCATGTTAATTAAAAAGAATCCGATTTATAGATCGATTCCGGTGATTATGTTATCCAGCAAAGATGGTCTATTTGATAAAGCTCGAGGCAGAATGTCGGGATCTAACGATTATCTGACTAAACCATTTGCCGCCAAGGATTTATTAAGCATGATACGTAATCATACTTTGTAACAAAGTCATTGTGAATGGCTGGATGAACGTTCTAGAAGTATTTATACCAGCTACTGAATTTAATAGAATGTTAATTTTTGAGGAAGATCATTATCCCTTTAGTTATTGTGAGTAAAGGGAAAAGCGGGGTGATGGGAGGGGGAAACCATTATGAGTGGGAGGGGATTTTATGACAAATGACTTGACTTTAAACCCCAAGGTCGACTAGCCTGAGAGGTGTGGCTAAAATGAGGGAAAGAGGTAAGGTTATTTTAGCTGCCGAAATTTATAGCCGTACTAATTAATTAGTATTAAAGGTGATAAGAAGCAGTAAGAACGGGAAGTAGTTTTGATTAACAGTTAGGAGATAGAAACATGGCAACAACTTATGGCACAACGAGCGCAAGTAAGAGCGCTGACTATGACATGTCGCTGTGGTACGACTCAAAGTACTACAAGCTGGGCATGCTAACCATGCTACTGGTAGCGATATTCTGGATCTGGTATCAAAGGACATTTGCTTATTCACATGGCATGGACTCGATGGAACCGGAATTTGACAAGGTGTGGATGGGTCTGTGGCGAGTTCACATGACCCTGATGCCTTTGTTTGCATTAGTCACCTGGGGCTGGATACTGAAGACCCGTGACACGAAAGAGCAACTGGACAACCTGGATCCCAAGTTAGAGATTAAACGTTATTTCTACTGGATGATGTGGCTGGAAGTTTATCTGTTTGGTGTTTACTGGGGCGGCAGCTTCTTCACTGAGCAAGATGCATCGTGGCACCAAGTGATTATTCGTGACACCAGCTTCACCCCAAGTCACGTCGTGGTGTTTTATGGTTCATTCCCGATGTACATTGTATGTGGCATAGCCTCATACCTGTACGCGATGACCCGTCTGCCACTGTATAGCCGCGGCACATCATTCCCGCTGGTTATGGCGATTGCAGGCCCGCTGATGATTCTGCCAAACGTAGGATTGAACGAATGGGGTCATGCATTCTGGTTCATGGAAGAACTGTTCAGTGCGCCATTGCACTGGGGCTTTGTGATTCTGGGCTGGGCAGGCTTGTTCTCAGGTGGTATAGCAGCACAAATTATCACCCGTTACTCCAACCTGACCGACGTCATCTGGAATAACCAAAGCAAAGAAATTCTGAACAACCGGATAGTTCCTTAATCTAGGCGAGATTACCACTCCTGTCCTGAAGAGGGGATGGGGATGGTAAAGAGATTTAAGTTACTTGGTAGTATGGAAACAAGCTGTAGGGCGATGACAAATGGCAGCAAGGAAGCAGTAAAGGAATCGTCATTGTTTACATATTTAATTTCACACGAAAAGAAATAAGGGAGAGTCTAGTGAGTAGAACAGACGAAATTATAGCGGCAAAGATGCCGCCAGAAGCAATCAAGATGTCCAGATATATAGATGCAGTGTATTTTCCAATTCTCTGCATACTTCTGGTTGGCACCTATCACATGCACTTCATGCTGCTGGCAGGAGACTGGGATTTTTGGCTTGACTGGAAAGACCGTCAATGGTGGCCAGTTGTAACACCGATTGTAGGTATCATGTACTGTGCGGCACTGATGTATTACCTGTGGGTAAACTATCGCCTGCCATTTGGCGCGACACTCTGTATCGTATGCCTGTTAGTAGGTGAATGGCTGACCCGTTACTGGGGGCTTCTACTGGTGGTCACATTACCCAATCAACTTTGTATTGCCATCGACCATGATTCCTGGTGCGCTGATGTTAGATACAATTTTACTGTTGACGGGTAACTGGCTGGTTACGGCCTTGTTAGGTGGTGGTTTTGGGGATTGTTTTTCTATCCAGGCAACTGGCCGATATTTGGCCCAACCCACTTACCGGTGGTAGTAGAAGGTGTATTACTGTCAGTAGCTGACTACACAGGATTCTTGTATGTGCGTACCGGTACACCGGAATATGTACGCCTGATTGAACAAGGTTCACTGCGTACGTTCGGTGGCTACACCACAGTGATTGCGGCATTCTTCGAGCTTTTGTATCCATGTTGATGTTCTGTGTATGGTGGTACTTTGGTAAATTGTATTGCACCGCTTTCTACTATGTTAAAGGTGAAAGAGGTCGCATCTCAATGAAGAACGACGTAACAGCTTTTGGTGAAAAGGCTTTGCACAGGGATCAAATAATGAATATAAAAGCATTTTTAAGCTGGGCGTATTAGGCCTGTATGGAGCTGCGATTGGAGCGGCATCACTGGCGGTGACGCTGGTAGTAGACGTAGCACCGGCAGCGGCACGGTGAACGTTCACAGGAACCGTTTCTCCGTATGCGTAGTATTCAATGGTACGACTTGAAATGGCAACCGAAAGTTACCAAAGTCAATGACATTGCTACCATGACAGGGAAGTTTCACTTGGCAGAAGATTGGCCACGTGCGGTAGGTAAGCCAACACGTGCATTTTTTAACGTAGGAAGTCCTAGCCCGGTGTTTGTACGTTTGAGCACCAAGCTGAATGGCGAACCAACCTTCATTTCAGGTCCGCTGGAAATTGGACGTGACTATGAATTTGAGGTGAAACTGAAAGCAAGGATCCCAGGACGTCATCACATGCACGCGATGGTGAACATCAAGGATGCAGGTCCTATTGCAGGCCCAGCCTCTTGGATGAACATCTCTGGAAGTTGGGATGACTTTACCAATCCAATCACCACACTGACAGGTAAAACCATTGACCTGGAGAACTTCAACTTCAGCAATGGTATATTCTGGCACGTATTATGGTTAAGTTTGGGTTGCATCTGGATTGGCTACTTTGTAGCGAAACCGATGTTCCTGCCACGTAGCCGTGTATTGCTGGCGTATGGTGACGAACTGTTAACCTCTCCAACGGACAGAAAGTTAGGTCTCGCAGTTGCGATACTGACCTGCGCAGTGGTATGGGGTGGCTATCGTTATACAGAAAGCGTACATCCTTACACAATACCGATCCAAGCTAGTGAATCCAAAATAGCACCAATGCCGATTGCACCGAACCTAGTTGCAATCAAAGTAACACATGCTAACTATGACGTACCAGGTTGCGCATTACGTGTGACTATGGAAATCACTAACAATGGAGACTCAGTGGTCAACATTGGTGAATTCACCATAGTAGGTGTACGTTTTGTTAACAAATTGGGACAGCAACACCTGGATCCGGATTATCCAAGAGAACTGGTAGCAACTGGTTTGACCATGGATGATGACAAGGGTATTCAACCTGGAGAAACCCGTGAAGTTAAGATGGAAGCCAAAGATGCGTTGTGGGAAGTACAACGTTTGATGGCACTGTTGGGTGACCCAGAAAGCCGCTTTGGTGGCTTACTGATGACTTGGGACCAAGAAGGCAATCGCTATATCAATAGTATTGCTGGCGCAGTAATTCCAGTCTTTACCAAACTGTAAGAGAAGTTAAGTATCAACACCGGTACACCACTGTCGAAAGACAGCCGGTGTACCGGTTTTTTATCAGTAGAGAAACAAAGTAAAATTTAAGGTACTACAAAGAGAATGCGGATAATAGAAGAACAGGAAAAATTAGAGGCGCTTACCCAAGAGGAGGATTTGTCGTGACCAGACAAATAACACAAGCAGGGATTGCAGTCTTTATACTTGTTATGGCACTTTACACAAATACAGTTAGTGCACATGGGAAAGTAGCCATGGAAGACGATAGCTGTATGCGCCGGATCGGCGAGAACATGATTCACCTCAGTACCTACCAGCCACAGGTAAATGAGGGCGGCCATTATTGCACGGATATACCCAAAGCAGGCAGTACCGTACTCGTTATAGACTTGGTAGATCCCGCATTGCGTGATATGCCAATTGGCGTGAAGGTAATCAAAGGCAGCAATGCAAGTGAAGGAGAAACCATCACCAACACACGCCCTGCGTTGTATCAAGATGGTGTCATCAGCATGAGCAGTGCGCTGGACCAAGGAAAATATCTCGTACAGGTTACAGCGGAAGGAGTGCCGCCACTGCACTATGAGTATCATATGCGGGTAGAAATGATTAATTACGCAGATGTATTCAGAGCAAGCATAGGGCCAGCGGTCGGCCTATTGCTGACAACAATACTTGGGTATAAACTGATCAGATCAAGGCGTTTTAGAGGCTGGCTAGCCTCGCGTCGAGCACAAAAAGACTGAAAACACGATGACAGATAATAAAAAGGTCATCATAAACTAACCATTTATCGACAGGGAAGACAAACAATGTCAGCAAGATTAATAGATATAAAGCAAGCAATATTAGTAGGATTATTTGCAACAAGCATGCTGTTAACAGCGCAGGTACAAGCACATGGTGGTCTGGCTTTGGCGGAAGATATGTGTGTATTGACAGTAGGACCTTACAGAATGCACTTTACAGGCTATCAACCACTATCACAAGAAGAAGAATTCTGTGAAGACATACCGGAAGTTGGAAAAACAGTGATAGCACTGGACTATATTCAAGAAGAATTACGTCCACTAAAAACGGAAGTACGGATTATTCGTGACACAGGATCAGAAGAAAATCTGGATGCGATAACAGTATTTCATTTACCACCGAAGGTATACCCGACAGCATCAATTACTGTAGACCATACTTTCCCGGAAAAAGGTAAATTTGTAGGATTGGTGACAGTGACAGGTGGAGCACAAGATTATGTGTCACGCTTTCCGTTCTCAGTAGGGGAAGGTCGTCCAACACCTAAATCGGCAATAATTGCACCTATTGTGCTGGTGCTTGCAATTGGCGCTTTCTTCTATATGCGAAGCCGAAGCAAAACAGGAAACCAAAGCGCTAAGTTTAGCGGCTTGAACGCCGGTGATAATTCCAATAGAGTGTAATACCTATCACGCAACTGATAAACAACGCAATGACGATATCACGTAAATATTCTTTTATCAGCAATTCATTTTCACCAATGAAGTAACCTAAAAGTGTCAAAACAATTACCCAAATTCCAGCACCGAGACCGGTATAAAAGCAAAAAACAGATAAATTCATGCGTGCCAATCCGGCAGGTATGGAAATGTATTGCCGGATCATAGGTATTAATCGGCCAGTAAACGTGGAAATATGTCCGTGACGCGCAAAGAAATTTTCCATTTGCTGCAGATTGTGTTCTTTGAACATGACATATTTACCGTAACGTATTAGCAGTGGGCGACCCAATTTAATTGCTAGATAGTAGTTTACTAGCGCGCCTAACAATCCAATTGATAATATCTGTTAACAAAATGGTTATTCCTTGATTTTATAATAAGAAATATTGCGGCGAATGTTGCAAACTTCTAAACCACTGCGCCATCATTTTCTAGAGGTTTCTTCTCTAACTTAACCAAATCTTCTCGTTTAACGCCTAGAAGCATAATAATAGAGCTGCCCACCATTATTGATGAGTAGATTCCAAACAGAATGCCGATTGTTAATGCCAATGAAAAATAGTAAAGCACTTCACCACCAAACAAAAGCATTGCAATAACTACCATTTGAGTACTGCCATGCGTGATGATAGTGCGTGACATCGTTTGCGTAATGGCATTGTCAATTACTTGTGTGATAGATGCTCTGCGATGCTTTCTAAAATTTTCTCGAATGCGATCAAAAATGACAACGGATTCATTAACTGAATAACCTAATATAGCCAATACAGCAGCTAATACGGTTAGCGAGAATTCCCACTGAAAGAATGCAAAGAAACCAACGATGATGATGACATCATGCAGATTAGCTATAATTCCAGCTATGCCAAATTTCCACTCGAACCGTATGGACAAATAGGCGATTATACCTAATGAAACAAATAGTAAGGCTAATGCACCATTCTCAAGTAATTCCTGACCAACTTGCGGACCAACGAATTCAACGCGCCTCATTTCTACAGAGGGATCGATCTGCCTAAGTGCTCCTAAAACAGTTTCGGAAAGCTGTGCGCTAGAGATTCCAGGTTTAATGGGTAAACGAATTAAGACTTCTCGAGAGGTGCCGAAGTTTTGTACGCTGGCATCAGAAATCTCAAGGTCAGCTAGCACACTTCTTATTTTTCCGAGATCAGCCGTTTGGCTGTAACCTACTTCCAGAACCGTGCCACCGGTAAAATCAACGCCAAGATTTAATCCTTTAGTAGCAATGAAGAAAACAGAAAGAATAAATGTTGCTATTGAAATAATAGCGCCTTGCCGTCTCCAACTCATGAAGGGAATGTCACGATTAAATCTAAAAAGTTCCATATTTACTTCCTCATAAACTCACTATTGTTATTTAGATTGCTTGTTGGCATCAGATGTCTTACGTTTACTTTTTGTTTTGGTGATAACTTTCTCTTCTGATTTTATTTTGGCATCGTCAACAATATTATTAGCACTGGCTATTGTTTCTATTGGGCTGCTACTTTCAGATTTGACGCTTTCTTTCTGCTGCGCGCTTATTTTTAATTTTTCCTTGGCATTGACGGTATCTTCGTTAGTCTCATTATCATTGTGAGATATGGCCTCGCTACTTGCCGGGCTATGCTTGGGTATCCAGATTTTTCCGATTGGGACGTGATCCAGTTTGCGTGGCTTCCGTATATCAGATTTACCATACCTCTTGATACAAAAATTGCTGTAAATACAGAAGTTAGAATACCTAAGCAAAGCACAACTGCAAATCCCTTGACCGGTCCAGAGCCAAAAGCAAATAAAGCAATACCAGCGATTAATGTCGTAATATTAGAATCTAAAATCGTGCCAAATGCACGCTCATATCCGGCATGAATCGCAAGTTGCGGAGAGATGCCCGCACGTAATTCATCCCTAATTCTTTCATTGATCAGCACATTCGCATCAATAGCCATGCCTACAGTCAGCGCCAGTGCAGCCATCCCAGGTAATGTTAGCGTGGCCTGCATGATGGATAATAAGCCTACCAATAACAACAAATTAAAGCTTAGTGCTATAACTGAAATGACACCAAACGCCATGTAGTACACTATGATGAAAATGGCAACAGCCAAGAATCCATAAAGTGTCGAATTGAACCCTCGAGCAATATTGTCAGCACCCAGACTCGGGCCTACTGTACGTTCTTCAATAATATCCATCGGTGCTGCCAGCGCACCCGCACGTAATAACAAAGCGACATCACGAGCTTCTATGCTGGTCATGCGTCCACTGATTTGTACACGCCCACCGCCAATTTCTTCTCGTATAACCGGCGCCGTGACAACTTCTGTTTGGTTCTTCTCAATTAAAAGAATCGCCATTCTTCTGCCAACGTTTTCACGTGTTAATTGTTTGAAAATACGTGAGCCATTGCTATCCAGGTTAATATGCACCGCCGGTTGATTATCTTTATCAAAGCCAGGCTGTGCATCGGTAATGCGCTCGCCTGTAAGTAAAACCTGTTTCTTGACGAGTATCGGACTACCGCCGCGTTCCTCATAAAGCTCGGTACCAAATGGGATTTTTCCACGTATGGCAGCGTCGAGATCATGTTCGTCATCGACCATACGAATTTCCAGTGTGGCTGTTCGTCCCAAAATATCCTTTGCTTTGGCCGTATCCTGGACGCCTGGCAACTGAACAATGACACGATCCGCCCCAGCTTTCTGAATGATTGGTTCAGCAACGCCCAGTTCATTAACACGATTGCGCAGCGTAGTGATATTCTGCATCACGGCTGAATCTTGCATGCGAATTTGCGCTTCGGGTTTGATTGCAGCAATGAGGTGATACCGGTTATCGGCTTCTTTTTCGTTTAAGCCGAGATCCGGGAAATTCGATTTTAATTCAGCCTCTGCCCTTGCACGTGATTCAGTATCACGAAACTTCAAGATCAGCTTTTTATCTTGTTTCTCAAAACCGGCATATGGAATTTTATGCTCGCGTAATGTGCTGCGAATATCGGCACTGTAACGATCTAATGATTTCTCGAGCGCACCTTCCATATCAACCGCAAGCATAAAATGTACACCGCCACGCAAATCAAGTCCCAAATACATTGGTAAAGCACCAAGATTGGTTAACCATTGGGGGGAATTGGGGAGTAGATTCAGTGCAATGATGTATTCATTGCCGAGAGTCGATTCCAAAAGATCTTTCGCCTTGATTTGTATGTCAGTATCAGCGAAACGTACCTTGATACTGCCTTCTTCAAGCAAGATTCCAACGGTTTCGAGATTGGCTTTTTTTAATGCGTCTTCGATTCGTTGCAGCAGAGTGCTATCAGCGATTGCAGAAACACGTAATGGTGAAATCTGTACTGCTGGAGATTCACCGTAAAAATTAGGTAATGTGTAAAGCAATCCGAGTAGAAGCGAAACCGCAATAATCAGATATTTCCAAAGTGCGTAGCGGTTCATGGGTATCAGTTAAGTATCAAATAATAAAAGGTAAAAAGACATGTAACGGCAGGTACTAAATAATAATTCCCTATGTTACTGTGCGTGATTATTTCTTTTCTGTATTCTTTTCTGCTTCATTATCTTTGTCATCTGATGTTTCATTGGCATCATCAGCTTTTTTGGTTTCCGGCGCAGCAGTTGTTTTTGCTGTTTTGGTTTTTTGTGTTTTGCCTTTGGGTTCAATACTTTTCAGTGTTCCCTTAGGTAGTAAGGTTTGCACCGAAGATTTAAGCACAGTGACCTCTATGGTAGGGGAAATTTCAATAATCACATAATTCTCAGAGACATTAGTGATCAGACCTAATATACCGCCGTTAGTGATGACTTCATCACCCCTTTGCAATGCTTCCACCATCTGTTTTTGTTCTTTTGCACGTTTGGCCTGTGGGCGAATTAGCAGTAAATAAAAAATGATAAGTATGCCGAACATCGGTAATAGGCTTAGCCAGTCTGCGCCAGCTTGCGTTGACGAAGCAGCTTGGGCAAATGCGTCATTTATCAGCATAAAATTCTCCCTTTTATTAAAAGGGTACATATTAGCATGATGACCGCTTATGCCAGAAATTCTTGTGCATATTCTTCAAATTGTTTGTTTTCAATTGCAGTACGAATTTCCCCCATTAGTTGCTGATAATAGAACAAATTGTGGATAGTATTTAGGTGTGCGCCCAACATTTCATTGATGCGCTGTAAATGATGCAGATAGGCGCGACTGAAATGCTGACAGGTATAGCAGCCGCAGTGTGCGTCGGGAGGCGAAGTATCCAGACGATAGCGATTGTTACGTAACTTGATAATGCCATGTCGCGTGTACAGCCACCCATTTCTGGCATTGCGCGTAGGCAGCACGCAATCAAACATATCAATGCCCTGTGCCACTGCGTTAACAATATCTGCCGGTGTCCCTACACCCATCAAATAGCGCGGTTTATCAGCAGGCAGCAGCGGTGCGGTATGTTTCAAGATACGCTGCATGTCTGCTTTGGGTTCCCCGACCGATAATCCGCCGATAGCATAACCGTCAAAACCGATCTGATGTAAACCGGCAAATGATTGGTTACGCAGATGCTCATGCATTCCCCCTTGCACAATACCAAACAACGCATTGGGATTGTCGTCATGCGCTTGCTTGGAACGCTCCGCCCAGCGCAGGCTAAGTTCCATAGAGACGCGGGCAGTGGTTTCATCCGCGGGATAAGGTGTGCATTCATCAAAGATCATCACAACATCGGAATTGAGTGTGCGCTGAATCCGCATCGACTGTTCCGGTGATAGGAAACAGTTATCACCATTCACCGGCGATTTGAAATGAACGCCTTGCTCGGTGATTTTACGCAAATCCCCAGGCTGTATACCTGGAATCCACCTGAGTAGGTTAATATCGGACCGTGCCAGCCCGTGAAATCGTGTAAGCCGCCATGTGTCTGAATGACTTCCAACCCGGGGCGTAACCACAAATGAAATGTATTGCCCAGAATGATCTGTGCATTCACGGCTTGCAGTGCGGCAGGGGACATACTTTTGACAGCGCCATAAGTGCCTACCGGCATGAAAACCGGTGTTTCGATCGTGCCATGCGCCAAGGTTAGCGTGCCGCGGCGAGCGGCATGATCTGTGGAGTGTAAATGAAATTTCATGACCTTCTCTCAATAAGCATGGCATCTCCATATTTAAAAAACCGATATCGTGCTGTCACAGCATGTTGATAAGCGCGTTGAATATTATCTATGCCGGCAAAAGCTGAAACCAGCATCAGTAATGTCGAGCAAGGCAAGTGAAAGTTAGTTAATAACCGCTCGACTACTTGAAAACGATAGCCTGGCGTAATAAAAATCTGCGTATCGCCATAACCCGCAACCAACTGACCCTGATGAAGCGATGCACAAGCTTCTAATGCGCGCAGTGATGTTGTGCCTACTGCGAGGGTTCGACCTCCTGTCGTTTTGGCATGCTCGATAGCGCCCACGGTGGCTTGGGGAATATAGAATGTTTCGCTATGCATGGTGTGATCGGCGATATTTTCTACGCGCACCGGCTGAAATGTTCCTGCGCCGACATGTAAAGTCACATAAGTAATGATAACGCCCATCGCATGCAATTGATTCATCATGCTGTTATCGAAATGCAGACCGGCGGTCGGTGCGGCAACGGCTCCGGAGTTTCTGGCATAAACAGTTTGATATCGCGCTTCATCAGATGCGGCAGCCGGGCGAGAGATGTAGGGAGGCAGTGGCAGCTGGCCATAACAATCCAGCAATTCTGCGACAGATTGCTCATGCTCAAAACGTAACATATAAAATTCTTGTTCGCGCGCGATCACAGTTACAGGAATAGCATCAGCTAATAACAGTTTAGAATCCGGTTTGGGCGCGTGGCTGGCCCGGATAGCAGCCAAAACATGGCGATCATCCAACACACGCTCCACCATTACTTCCACTTTGCCGCCACTGTCTTTTTTTCCAAATAGACGTGCTTTGATTACCTGAGTATCGTTAAACACCATGACATCCCCAGCACGAAGGTAATTGGGCAAGTTGGAAAATAAAGTATCCTGTCGTTGATTGCAGATGCTATCCAGATAGAGCAAGCGGCTGCTGGTACGTTGTTCGGCGGGGAACTGTGCGATTAGCTCAGCGGGCAGATAATAATCAAAATCTTGAGTTTTCATGTCGCCTATTATACTGGTGCAACATGATTTCCGCCCATGCAGCTTGCTGTATTAAAGGTTTTCAGTGATAATTGCGCCTTCTGTTGATTCAAATACAAATGGATAGTCTAGCCGGGATGGCGGAATTGGTAGACGCACGGGACTCAAAATCCCGCGAAGGCGACTTCATGGGGGTTCGATTCCCCCTCCCGGCACCAATAAAGAATTTCAGTTAGTTTCATACCATATCAAATCCATTGTAATTATTAAGATTTCGCAAAATTGATTGTATCAAGAGATAGCATGGTATCTTTTGACATACCGTCAATTTAACGGTATTTTTGACGGTACTTTTTGAGGTTCATCCGGGAAGTGCATACTTGGTATTCAGAAATGCATATTGAAAAAAGTGAATTAAAGGTTGAAATTATCGCTGACTTTTAACGATGAGGTTTTTTCAACATATCGACCAGTTTGCTGTATCACGCCTTTGGCATAGTTGGTTATTTTTATCAAAGCACCTGTTTTATTGCGGGTGTCATAATTGTTGCAATCCAAGCGGATCATTGGCGATTGAGATGTCCGGTATGTAAAAGCCGCGAGATACACTGCCGGGGAAAGTTGGTTCGACGCTTTCGCACAGTACCGATAGGTCAAAAAGCAGTCTTTATCGACCTTCCGGTTCAGCGGATAGAATGCACCCGTTGCCAGGCAGTTCGTCAGGTAAAGATACAGTTTGCCGATGAGCACAAGCGCTATACACGTTCTTTCGAAAGATTGGTTTGGATCTCTCCAGGCACATGACCATCCAGGCAGTAGCACGCCATCTTGGAGTGAGCTGGGATCTGGTTAAGGAAATACAGAAGGACAATCTGAATAAACGTTATCGGTTGCCGAAATTAGCCAAGATAAAACGCATTGCGCTGGATGAAATATACCAAGGCAAGAAGCTGGGCTATTTAACGATAGTTCTGGATCTTCAACGAGGGTCAGTAATTTTTGTTGGCAATGGAAAAGGCGCAGATGCACTGATTCCGTTTTGGAAGCGTTTGAAACGATCGGGGGCGCGCATTGAAGCGGTTGCGACTGACATGGGGCCAGCATACATCAGTGCGGTGCGGACCAATATCCCAGATGCAACGCTGGTGTTTGATCATTTTCATATTATTAAGCTGTTCAATGAAAAGCTGACAAAACTGCGTCGTGATCTGCAACGAGAAGCAGAAAATGGGTTGGGCAAACCCGTTTTGAAGGGCATTCGCTGGCTATTGCTGAAGAACCCTGACAACCTGGATGACACGCGCAATGAGCGTCAACGTCTGGACGAAGCATTAAAGCTCAATGAACCCTTGGCAACGGCCTATTACATGAAAGAAGAGTTACGCAATATCTGGCATCAACCGGATAAACTCTCAGCTCAAAAGGCATTGGATGAATGGGTAAAAAAAGCCGCTGCTTCGGATGTCAACATGCTCAAGCAATTCTCTAAAACTATTGCAGCACACCGCTCGGGCATTCTGGCTTATTTCGATTTCAATGGTTTATCAACCGGGCCGTTGGAAGGTACCAATAACAAGATAAAAACCTTGCACAAAATGGCCTATGGTTTCAGGGATGTCGATTTCTTTAAACTCAAAATCATGGCGCTGCATGAAACCAATTATGTTCTTGTCGGTTAAACCCGAAAGTACGCACTTGCCGGATGAACCAAAATCATGGCTAATTGAAGCAATGAAACCAGCCCAAGCAAAGGCTTCCAACATTTAACGCGATTAGAGCCTTAAATATTGAACGAATTCGTCCTGAGTTTGCCCCCGGGTTTATGACTATCGAGTATTTGCCAAATAGGGCAACTGTGAGTAATCTGATAATAGTGTAGTGGAGAATTTTTCTTGCGTCGGTTTGTTAATTTGTTATATTCCATCTAATGCCTTTGTTTCTTCGCGGTTACTCAATTGAAGCCTTCATACCAATCAGTAAAATCCAGTGAAAGAAAAGATCAGATCCTGCAAGCTTTGGCCAGGATTCTGGAGTATCCGCAGAGAAAAAGGATTACCACCGCGGCGATAGCCGCTCAATTGGAAATTTCAGAATCATCGCTGTATCGCTGCTTTCCCAATAAGTCACAGATGTTCGAGGCTTTGATTGAATTTATTGAGCGAACATTGTTTATGCTGATTAATAAAATTCTTCAAGAAGGGAATTGTGGCATAAAGCAGATCGAGAAATTACTGTTACTGTTATTAGGTTTTTCACAAAAAAATCCGGGTATGACGCGTATCCTGATCGGCGATGTGCTGGTGAATGAGAATGACCATTTGCTGTTACGTATTAATCAGTTGCATGATCGGTTGGAAGCCACTTTGAAACAGGCATTACGGTTTGCTATAAGCGAACATCAAATAAAGACCAATCTTGATGTTGCGGCGCAAGCCAATTTATTCATGTGCTTCGTTGTTGGCCGCTGGTATCAATTTGTAAAAAGTGAATTCAGGCGTGATCCACTTGCAAATTGGGAAGTGCAGCGACTGAACTTGCTTCCTGCAGAACTCCTCTAAAGCGGACAGATTCAATGCTCACAGGGCAGCAGTATCAGCAGATCCTGAAGAATAACACACCGGACAAACTGGATCTTTGTGCAGTTTGATTGTGCGCCAGTTCATGGCGAGGCTATCCAATAACTGCAGGCGTCCATTCAGACTTTCTCCAATATTCAGCAGGATCTTTAGTGTCTCCGAAGCTTGCATGCAGCCGATAATACCCACTAGCGGCGAGAACACACCCATGATTGCGCAAGGCATGTCTTCCTGTTCGCCGGTGGTAATTGGATATAAACAATGATAACAAGGGCTGTTAGCATGGCGTAAATCAAATACGCTGACTTGACCCTCAAAACGTACTACAGCACCGGAAATCAAAGGTTTTTTTTGAGTAACACAAGCTTGATTAACATAATAGCGTGTGCTGAAGTTATCGCTGGCATCGACTACGGCATCTACTTCTTTGGCAAGTTGTAACAGTTGTGTCGCACCTACCTGTTCCTGGATTGTGATGACGTTGACTTCCGGATTAATTCTGGTGAGTGTTTGCTTTGCTGAGAGAACTTTTGCTAAGCCAATCGAATTGCTGTCATGGATAATCTGCCGCTGCAGATTGGTAAGATCAACTTGATCACCATCACAAATGATCAGGTTGCCCACTCCGCTGGCAGCAAGGTACAGTGCTACAGGAGAGCCTAAACCGCCAGCACCGACAATTAATACGCGTGATTGATTGAGCTTTTCCTGCCCTGCAATATCAATCTGCGGGAGCAGAATATGTCGGCTATACCGAAGTAGCTGATTGTCATTCACGATCCTTGTGAATCAGCTATCGCTTTCATCGCTCTTTTTTTCAGGCGGTGCAGTAATACCCTTAAAGTAATTCATGGCTTGAATCAACAAAAGATCTTCAGCAGAGCCAAATTCAATAGGGGTTTTATCTTCTTTGTCTTTATTCTTATTTGCTTTTTTCTTGTTTACAGGTTTTTGTGTTGCTTTTTCAGTATCGGAGTCAGCTTTTTTTGTTTCCGCTTTTTTGCCGCTAGATAAATGACGATTAAGATCCGCTTCACGCAAGCGCTGATCATCACCACTATCGGCCTCATCCAGAATGTCGGGAGTAATTCCCTTTGCCTGGATAGATTGGCCATTAGGTGTATAGTAGCGCGCAGTGGTCAACTTGATCGCTGTATTATTTCCTAATGGTAATATCGTTTGAACAGATCCTTTGCCGAACGTTTGTGATCCCATTACTACAGAACGTTTATGATCTTGCAAGGCGCCTGCCACAATTTCTGATGCTGAAGCAGAACCGCCATTGACCAAGGTGATCATCGGTACGGTTTTGACTTCATAGGGCAGTCCTTTTAAATAATCCTCATCAGGCCCGCGCAGATAATACTCTGGATTAGCGTGCAATTTCATTTTGCATCGGGACTGCGCCCTTCCGTATATACAACCAGTGCATTTTCAGGAAGAAAAGCGGCGGATACACGGATATACGCATAACCAGGTTCGATCATTTTCGATTTGACGCTCTGGATTTTTATAATATCACGCACTAAATTAAAGACCAGTGGTTCTGTCTCACCTTCCCGCACGATAGTAATCTTTATGGAGGTATTGGGTTTGCCACGCATGAGCTTAATTGCATCATTCAAAGTCAGACCTTTTACAATGGTGTCATCCAGTTTTACAATCAGATCACCGGTTTTGATACCTGCACGAAATGCGGGAGTATCTTCAATCGGTGAAATTACTTTTACTACACCGTCTTCCATGGTGACCTGGATGCCTAGCCCGCCGAACTCACCTTGCGTTCCGATTTGTAGTTCTTTGTAATCGTCTTTGTCGAGGTAGGATGAATGGGGATCTAGCCCGACCAGCATGCCATTGATAGCTTCAGTAATCAGTTTTTTGTCTTCAACGGATTCGACATAATCACTTTTGATGCGGCCGAATACCTGAGCGAATGTACGTAATTCTTCGATCGGCAGCGGGTGAATCGCCTCGATATTATCTTTCTTGGCAATAGCAGAGAAATTCAAACTGAGCATCATTCCAGCAATTGCGCCAATCAGAATTAAACCTGTTTTTTTGATTACGTTACTCATT
Source organism: Nitrosomonas sp. (assembly GCA_016721865.1). Lineage (GTDB taxonomy): Bacteria > Pseudomonadota > Gammaproteobacteria > Burkholderiales > Nitrosomonadaceae > Nitrosomonas. Next base: position 53,825 of record JADKHF010000042.1, read on the forward strand.
TATGCTATCTCCGCACTGATCAAATTTATGTAAATGGCTGCTACGTTCATTCTATTTTTATCCACGTCAAAGGGTCAAACGGCTTACCTCCATGACGAAGTTCAAAGTATAAACCTGAATCTGCATTACCACCGCTATTTCCAACTGTTGCAATCGTGTCGCCGCCGCGAATTGCATCACCCACTTGTTTGTGGAGTTTTGCATTGTTGCCATAAAGGCTCATATAGCTGTTTCCATGATCCAAAATTATCAGATTACCAAAACCTCTCAACCAGTCTGCAAATACAACTCTACCACCTGAAATAGCTTTAACATCACTTCCATCGGGCGATTGAATAAAAAGACCTTTCCACGTAACGTGCTTACCTGAGCGTGGACCACCAAAAGTGGTCACAAGTTTCCCTCGCACAGGAAAATTTAATTTTCCTTTTAGAGTTGAGAATGGAGCATCGGTTGTAGAAGTATTTGGCAGTTTATTGTTAATTAACGTGCTCGCGGAGCTTTCCTGAACAAGTAATTTATTAATTTCATTAACTAAAGTGGTTATGCGCTTTTCATCATTTTCGAGTTTATTAATTTCTTGTTGTTGCTGGGTAATTTGACTAGATAACTGCGCGAGTATAGTCTGGTGTTTGGTTTTTTCTTGTGCAAGCTTTTTTCGTTGATCAAAATATTCTGCCTGGATAGCAGTGATTTCTTCTTTTTTTTGACGGCTGATTTGTGTTAGTGTTTCGATTTCATCTTGATCGTTCCGAAGATTCTTGATAGTTTTTGAGCGGGTGAGTGAGAGTTGCTGGTAATAATAGATGTCCCGTGCAATCTGATTAGGATCCTGTTGGTTCAATACTAATCGTAAAAAATCCTGCTGTCCTCCCACATATTGTTGATAGAGCATCTTTTCTAGATGATTTCGTTCGGTTCCAATTTTATTTCTGATCTGGCTGTGCTGTATTTGCAGTTGTTTGTATTCTTCATTCGCTTGCCGGTCATTTTCAATAAGTTTGTTCAATCTATGAGTAATATTGCTGATTGCTCGCTCGGTTTCCTGTAACGCATCTGTTGTGTCCTGTTTTAATGTTTCATTACTTGTTAAATCTTTTTGCAGGGATTGGATACGCTCACGCAGCAGCTTAAGATTCTCCTGGTTGTTCGAGAATGCTGAAAGCGGAAAGAAAAAAGTCAAAATACATAATATCAGCATTAACTGAAAATATTGGATAGGGATAGAATTAGACGTATCAACTTCCAGAATGGTATGGTTTATTCGAAATAGTGTATTGTTTACACTCATATCTGAATAAGTAAGTAAATTGGTTGTTTTTTAAACAGTTGATTTACCCTGATTAGCTACAATTTGCATTGCTTCCTGAATTTCGCTGAGATTCCCTAGATAATAATTCCTGACTGGTTTCATATTGTCGTCTAATTCATAGACTAATGGGATGCCGGTTGGAATGTTGCAGTTTAGGATTTCTTCATCAGAGATATTATCCAAATACTTAACCAGTGCTCTTAAAGAATTTCCATGTGCAGCAATGATAACGCTTTTTCCAGCCTGAACCTGAGGTGCAATGACTGTATTCCAGTAGGGTAGAAATCTTGTAACCGTATCTTTGAGGCACTCTGTCAAAGGTATATCACTATGCGTTAATTCTTTATATCGCGGATCAGCACCCGCATAGCGAGGATCATTGATGGTTAATGCAGGTGGCCTGACATCATAGCTTCTTCGCCATATTAAAACTTGCTCATCGCCATATTGGGCTGCAGTTTCGGCCTTATTCAATCCTTGTAGAGCGCCATAATGCCGTTCATTTAATCGCCAAGTGTGCTGTATGGGAAGCCACATCTGATTCATTTCATCAAGGACTATCCATAAGGTGCGAATGGCACGTTTGAGAACTGACGTATAAGCAATATCAAATTCAAATCCATGCTCGCGTAAAAGCTGCCCGGCATTTTGAGCTTCCTGTAAGCCTTTGGGTGTTAAATCAACATCGGTCCAGCCAGTAAATCGATTTTCTTTATTCCAGGTACTTTCTCCATGGCGTAGGAGAACAATTTTTTTCATGTTTATCTTTTTATGATAAGGAAAGGGAGTTTCAGTAATCAGTGTTTATAAAAGCTGGCATTTTATAATACTTTTAGCTGCAAACACAGTATCTGACTGATTCTTTTGTGCGAATAAAAGGTAAGTCATGTACTTTTTTGTGAAAAATGATGACTGATTTTTGATTTTTGCCGCTAATAGTTAATAAAACGGATTGGGGGTGATTAATTTCGGGGTAGATGAACATTTATGCAATTAAACACTAGTAATTGGTATGCGTAATGTTACTATGCGTGGGCTTTAATGGCAGGAGCAAGGAAATCCCGTAATTTTCCAGTTTCTGATAAAATTAACATTTATAAAAACAGAATAAAGCTTATATGGAATTATCATTATTTCAAGATCATTTTCTTCTTAAATTAGAAAATTTCCTCTTTCTTATGACAGCAATAATCAGTGGCTTATTATTGCTGTGGCCATTAGTAATGCGTCGTGGTATCAAGGAAGTTGATACGCTTGCGGCTGTGCAACTGATAAATTATCAGGATGCATTGGTGTTGGATGTCCGGGATGATAGTGAGTACGCGGCGGGTCATTTGCCGAACTCAAAGCATATTCCATCTGAAAAGATTGAGGAACGTTGGATAGAGTTGCAAAAATTTAAGGAAAAGCCCATTTTGGTGATATACCCTGGCGGTATTCGATCCAATCATGCCAGTATGGTTCTAAGGAAGAACGGTTTTCCTCAAGTGATTAACCTAATGGGTGGTATTGACTCCTGGAAGCGTGCGGGCTTGCCTATGGTTAAGCGATAGAGAATTGAATGCCCAAGGTAATTATGTACACAACGGGTTTTTGTCCTTACTGCAAAATGGCAGAGAGCTTGTTGCGCTCAAAAGGGGTTCAGGAAATTGAAAAAATACGTATTGATCTTGAGCCGACTCAGCGTGCTGAGATGATGGGTAAAACAGGCCGCCGTACTGTTCCACAGATTTACATTGGTGAAAGATATGTGGGCGGGTATGATGATTTGACGCAACTGGATCGCAAAGGCGAATTGGCAGCATTGCTGGCAACTTGATCCCAGGATTAGGATCGATGCGATAACAGTTGATGGTATAAAACTTTTTAATTCACTACCGGAAAAAGTAAATATGAGTGAGCAGCAGCAACCAGTTTTCGCCATAGAAAAAATATATGTGAAGGATCTATCCTTAGAGATTCCCAATGCGCCCAATATTTTTCTGGAAAGAGTTACTCCTGAAATTAACTTGCAACTTGAAACAAAGAGCCAAAGCATTGATGACGGATTGTACGAAGTGCTTCTAACGGTGACGGTAACGGCTAAGATTAAAGACAAAATAATGTTTCTGGTTGAAGTCCAGCAGGCGGGAATTTTTCGTATTCGTCATGTGCCTGATGGAGAGATTGATCCGGTACTGAGCATTGGTTGTCCTAATATTCTTTTTCCTTATCTGCGCGAAACGGTGTCAGATATTGTAACACGGGCTGGTTTTCCGCCCGTTATTCTCAACCCGGTAAATTTTGAAGCTATCTATCATCAAAAAAGAGCAGAAACAAACACGAATTAAAATTAAAAAGATCCGGGAACCTGGAGGTGAATAAACCAATGAGAGAAGACCTGCTGATTAAGTCATTCTGGTTAAAAAGCAGCGTAAGTTTTTTTCTGGCCACTATCTTGTTGTATTTTCCAGGTCACGTAGCTGCTGAAATTGAATTTTTTTCCATAGCCGAAAATGATGTTGTTATGTATGACGCACCATCACTTAAAGCCGATAAATTATATGTGGCAGGCCGATATCTTCCGGTCGAAGTTGTGGTGAATGTGGATGGCTGGGCAAAAGTACGTGACAGTAGTGGGAGTCTTGCCTGGGTTGAAACGAAAGTTCTAAGCCAACAGCGTTATGTTGTTGTGACGGTACCATTAGCTAGTATTTACCAATCAGCTGATATGAACTCGGAGCTGGTGTTTCAAGCCGAGGAGAATATCGTTATGGAATGGATAGATTCTGAAGTTAAAGGATGGGTAAAGGTGCGGCATCTCGATGGGCAGACTGGCTATGTCAAAGTCAATCAGGTCTGGGGTTCATGAGAATTGCTGTACTGGGTGCGGGTGCATGGGGTTCGGCATTAGCAATTAGCTTATCTGCACGTCATCAGATCAGTTTGTGGTCAAAAGATCCGGATCATGCGACTGAGATGGATAGTCAGCGTATTAATCAAAGCTTCTTGCCGGGTTATGCATTGCCGGAATCTTTGAAAATTACGTCAACACTCAACGAAGCTTTAGATGTCGCAGATCTTGCTTTAATTGTTGTACCCATTGCAGGTTTGCGTGAAACTGTGCGTGCTATTGCCGCAAGCAAAATCAAGATACCCATCATATGGGGATGTAAAGGTTTTGAATCAGTCACTACTCATCTGCCGCATCAAGTTGTCGAAGCAGAATATTCTGCCATATTGCCATACTGCGGCGTATTGTCCGGTCCAAGTTTTGCCGAGGAAGTGGCGCAAGGGCTACCAACTGCTTTGACACTGGCATCCAAAGATGTTGTTTTTTCCAGCAGAATAGCAGCTGAATTGCATAGTTCAAAGCTACGTATCTATACCAGTCAAGATGTGGTTGGTGTGGAAACAGGTGGCGCGGTTAAGAATGTCATTACCATAGCGGCAGGTATTTCTGATGGTATTGGGTTTGGACATAATGCACGCGCAGCACTGATTACGCGTGGATTGATGGAAATTACCCGATTAGGACTTGGTTTGGGTGGGAGCATGAAAACCTTTATGGGATTGGCTGGGGTTGGTGATTTAATTCTGACGAGTACCGGTGATTTATCCCGAAATAGGAAAGTAGGAATGATGTTGGCCGAAGGAAAGTCGTTGAATGATATTTTGAATGAACTTGGGCATGTTGCGGAGGGTGTGCATACAGCACAGTCAGTACTAACATTAGGTGAACGATTGAATATAGAAATGCCGATCACGCAAGCGGTCTGCAGTATCCTGCATGAAGGTGTGTCGGCCCGAACAGCGGTCGAAGTGTTGCTAAATCGCGAACAGAAAACAGAGATTTATTAATACAAAATAGATATTGGAATCTTCAAGTGGTTTCTCTATTGTGTGCATAATTATATGTTTCAATGAAATTTTATAATTTATGCGGATTGCTGCTTCTTTTAAACCAGATGATTGACCAGATGATTGACCAGATAAATGATGTGGCAGGAAAGCCTTAATTTGCTTGACCAGGCGTTGGCAGCTTGATATAAGAGCGACTGCAGTACTTGCTTGTGATTTAATTACCATTAACCTAGAAGGGGAATTATATGAACAAATCCGAACTTATCGAAGCTATCGCAAAATCGGCTAAAATTTCTAAAGCCTCAGCAGGCAGTGCGTTGGATGGAGCATTAATTGCAATAAAAGAAGCCCTCAAAAAGAATGAAAGTGTAACTTTGGTCGGATTTGGTACTTTTAAAGTAGGTTCAAGAGCTGCACGTACAGGCCGTAATCCACGTACAGGCGCTGCCATTAAAATCAAGGCAGTTAAGGTTCCTAAATTCAGTGCTGGTAAAGCTCTCAAAGATGCAGTAAACTAGCGGACTTTCTGACCGGGTGCTTAGCTCAGCTGGTAGAGCGTCGCCCTTACAAGGCGAATGTCGGCGGTTCGATCCCGTCAGCACCCACCAGTCAATTCAATTTAGCTAGTTCTAGGAGTGGTAGTTCAGTTGGTTAGAATACCGGCCTGTCACGCCGGGGGTCGCGGGTTCGAGTCCCGTCCACTCCGCCAAATAAAAAAATGTGTTAGCTGACTGTATAAATATCTTCGGCCTTACTATTTATTTTCTAGTCATTTCAGGTTCTAATTGTGTTTGATTTCGTCAATCGTAAGAAGCGTGTCGTCCAAGTCATCATGGCGTTGGCAGTATTGCCATTTTTGTTTTGGGGCGTTGAATCGTACCGTGATAAAGGTGGCGAAGGTTACGTTGCAGTAGTTGATGGTGAAGAAATCCCACGTCGTGAGTATGAGCAGGCCTTACGTGACCATCATGAAAGAATGCGTGCTATGCTGGGTGCTAATTTTGATAGTGCGATGCTTGATACTTTCGAAGTAAGAAATTCAGTGCTAGAGAGACTTATTCAGCAACGATTACTACATCGGGAAGCTGTTAATAATGGTTTTATTGTTCTGGACTCGCAGCTAGTTAAAACGATCCGGGATATACCCGCCTTTCAAAGAGACAATAAATTTTCCAAACAGCAGTATGAAGACTTGTTGAGAAATCAGGGTCTGACGCCAGTAATATTTGAGTCACGTGTGCGTCAGGAGCTTTTGCTGCAACAGTTACTGGATGGCTATAGCGAGAATGCATTTACCCCTGGAATTGTTGCAGAGAGAGTGCAGCATCTAAGTGAAGTGCAGCGTGAGATCAGTCAATCGCAGATTACCCCTGAACAATTTTTATCACAAGTAATCCCAGCAGAAGCGGATATTGCCGCTTACTATGAGAAACATAAAGCTGACTTTGATTTGCCGGAACGTGCACGCATTGAATATCTGGTTTTATCGCTTGATGCGGTAGCGAAGAATGAAACTGTTAGTGATGAGGCGGTCAATAATTATTTTGCAGAACATCAGGATGAATTTGGTCAATCTGAAGAACGTAAGGCCAGTCACATTCTGATTAGCGCACCAGTTGATGCATCGGATGATGAGAAACAGGTGGCGCGAGACAAAGCCGAAGGAATATTAGAGCAGGTTAGGCAGAATCCTGAGCAATTTGCCGAAATAGCAAAGGAAAATTCGGATGATCCAGGTTCATCAGCTCAAGGTGGAGATCTTGGTTTCTTTGGTCGAGGCGTCATGGTTAAATCCTTTGAAGACAAAATTTTCTCAATGCAACTGGATGAAATCAGTGACCTCGTAGAAACGGATTTTGGTTTTCATGTGATTAAATTAACCGCTATTAAAGAAGCGAAACATCCTGACCTGGAAGAGGTGCGGGAACAAATTGAGAAGAAACTCAAAATAGAGATGGTAGGAAGTATTTTTGGAGAAATTGCTGAAGATTTTAGTAATGTGGTTTATGAGCAAGGTGATAACCTGCAGGCAGCAGCAGAAAAATTTGAATTGCCAATTCAGACGAGTGACTGGATTACCAGAAGTGCAGCAGAGCCAGCCATTCTTGCTAATGAGAAGCTGCTGTCAGCTATTTTCTCAGAAGATGTCATTGTAAATCAACGGAATACTGGAGCCATTGAAGTCGGTCCAGATACGTTTATATCTGCTCGTATTCTTGAACATAAGCCTGCTACTGCACAATCACTGATGGTTGTAAGGGACCAGATTGTAGAAAAACTTAAGAAGCAAATGGCAGAAGCAATTGCTGTTGAAGATGGGCAAACAAAGCTTGCTCGCTTACAAGCTGGAGAAGATGTTGATGATGTTATCTGGAGCGATGCAAAGCAGATCTCATATATGCAATCGCAAGGATTGGATCATGAAACTTTACGTGTCATTTTTAGAGCGGAAGCCAATAATTTACCTGTTTATACAGGAACAGTTAACGCAAAGGGCGGGTTTAATCTGATACGAATCAGCAAAGTTATAGAGCCAGAATCAGCAGATATGGAGAAACTTGATAACTTTACTAAACAGTTGCAGCAGATGATTACGCAAGAAGAAATGTCTTCCTATCTAGCTGCACTCAGGCAGCGCTATGATGTAAAAATCAAACAAGATAATTTCTAGTTTTTGGAAATATATTTTTTTTTGAAATTGAGAGTATATAGGTCGGATTTTCTATTCATCTATATCAAACGCGACGGTATTGAACCCTGCATCGACATAGGTTATCTCTCCAGTAATACCGCTGGCTAGATCGCTGCATAAGAAAGCGGCAACATTACCCACTTCATCCGTTGTTACATTGCGTCGAAGTGGTGAAACCTTTTCGGTATAACCCAATAATTTTCCAAAATTTCCGATACCGGAAGCTGCCAGGGTTTTAATAGGTCCAGCAGAAATTGCATTGACGCGTATACCTTTAGGACCCAGACTGGAAGCCATGAAGCGGACATTCGCTTCAAGGCTGGCTTTGGCTAATCCCATAACGTTGTAGTTTGGCATGACCCGAACTGCCCCCAAATAGCTTAATGTTAGCAATGAGCCGTTTCTGTTTTGCATCAAAGGTAGCGCAGCTTTGGCGAGTGCAGAAAAGCTATAGGCGCTGATATCATGCGCGATGCGAAAGGCTTCACGGCTCACACTTTCCAGGTAATCACCGGTTAGTGCTTCACGGGGGGCAAAAGCAATAGAATGAATAATACAATCCAGTCCGTCCCAATGCTTTTTCAGGTTTTCAAAACACAGCGCGATTTCATCGTCACTTGCTACATTACAGGGAAATAGCAAGTTGCTACCAAATTCGGCAGCCAGCTTTTCCACGCGTCCACGGATTTCTTCGCCTTGGTAAGTAAAAGCCAATAATGCGCCTTCACGCTTCATCGCCTTGGCGATGCCATAAGCAATTGACCGGTTGCTCAGTAATCCAGTAATGAGTACGCGTTTATTTGCGAGAAATCCCATAAAAATCCCTTGTAAAATTGTGTCAATTGGCAAATTATAGCTTAAGGGAGAAGCAAGGTGGAGTTGTGCACGAAAAGATATAGGGTATGCGCGTGTTTTTTGCTTAAAACAAGTTAATTCCGATAAACTGGGTTTGCAATGGAAAAATTAGTTACTACATCATGGTTGTTGATTCTGTCGGCATTATTCTTATCTGCCTGCGACCAAAATAATTGGAATAATCCCTATTCGGTTGCGGATGCAGAGAAAAATATTCTTTATAATGTTTTTACCGAGCGGCCTAAACATCTTGATCCGGTGCAATCCTATAGTTCTAATGAAATTCAATTCACCGCGCAAATTTATGAACCCCCGCTGCAATATCATTATTTAAAACGCCCCTTTGCATTGATTCCTGCAACAGCAAAAGAAATACCTGTTGTGAAATATTTTGATAATGCAGGGAATCAATTACCGGATGATGCATTGGCGACAGATATTGCCTATAGTGTTTATGAAATCTCGATTAAGCCGGGAATTCTTTTTCAACCGCATCCAGCATTTGCAAGTAATGCGCAAGGTCACTGGTTGTACCATGATCTGAATGAGCAAGAATTGATATCGGTATTTAAGCTATCTGATTTGCCTCAAACAGGAACGAGGGAATTGCTGGCAGAAGATTATGTATATCAGATCAAACGCTTGGCGCATCCAAGACTGCACTCACCGATATTTGGACTCATGGCAGATTACATAGTCGGACTGAATGACTATGCCAAGGTATTAAAACAGGCTGATCAGGAGCTATCCAAAGGAGAAACATACCTCGATCTGAGGGATTACCGATTGGATGGGGTGCAAGTTGTTGACAAGTATACTTATCGCATAAAAATAACCGGAAAGTATCCGCAATTTACCTATTGGCTGGCTATGCATTTTTTTGCACCGATTCCTTGGGAAGCGGATCGTTTTTATTCGCAGAAGGGCTTAATACAAAAAAACATTACATTGGACTGGTATCCGGTTGGTACAGGCCCATATATGTTAACTGAGAATGATCCAAATTTGAGAATGGTGTTAGAAAATAATCCTAATTTCCATAATGAATTTTATCCGGCTGAAGGAATGCCTGGGGATGCGGAAAATGGTTTGTTAGTTGATTCTGGAAAGAAATTGCCATTTATCGAAAAAATAATTTTTACGCGTGAAAAAGAAAGTATCCCGCGGTGGAATAAATTCTTGCAAGGTTATTATGATGCTACTGGTATTGGTTCGGATAGTTTTGACCAAGCCGTGCAATTGGTGGGGCAGGGAGAAGCAACTGTCACTGAAGCCATGGTAGAACAAGGGATAAGACTCGAGACAACTGTGGCGGTATCGACTTATTACATGGGTTTTAACATGCTGGATCCGGTCGTGGGCGGAACCAATGCGCAGGAACGTGAATCGGCCAGAAAGCTCAGGCAGGCGATTTCAATTGCTGTGGATTATGAAGAATTTATTTCAATTTTTGCAAATGGCCGCGGAATGCCGGCTCAAAGTCCGATCTCTCCGGGTATTGCAGGTTATCGTGAGGGGAAAGAAGGCATCAATTCAGTGGTGTACGAATGGATTAATGATCAGCCACAGCGCAAATCAATTCATGTTGCAAAGACTTTGCTTGCCGAGGCAGGATATCCAAATGGAATAGATCAGCGAACCGGTGCACCGTTAATTTTGTATTTTGATGTGACAGCGCGCAGTTCAGAAGATAGATCGAAGCTCGATTGGATGCGTAAACAGTTTCAAAAATTAAATATACAACTGGTGGTGAGGAGTACTGATTATAATCGCTTTCAGGACAAGATCCGTAAAGGCAATGCGCAAATTTTTGAATGGGGCTGGAATGCAGACTACCCTGATGCAGAGAATTTTCTGTTTTTATTGTACGGGCCGCAAAGTAAAGTACGCAATAGTGGTGAGAATGCTGCCAACTATGATAATGCAGAATACAATCAATTATTTGAGCAGATGAAGAATATGGAGGATGGACCCGAACGGCAACTAATAATTGATCGTATGGTGGAAATACTTCGCTATGATGCTCCCTGGTTGTGGGGGTATCATCCGAAAGATTATGGACTGTATCATTCCTGGTATCAGAATGTTAAACCCAACAGAATATCGAATAATAATCTTAAGTTTTTAAAAATAGACGCTGCTTTGAGAGCGAAAAAGCGTCGTGAATGGAATGAGCCGGTATTATGGCCCATTGCGCTGCTGCTGGTTGTGCTGGCAGTCAGTCTTTTTCCCGCTATGGCAGCCTTTCGCCGCCATGAAAGCAGCACGGCCTTGCGCGCACCATCCTCGTGACATCACAATATTATATTAGCAATGTTTGGCTATATCATTAGGCGCATTTTATATGCAATACCGATTCTCATCGGGGTTAATCTGATTACATTCGCTTTGTTCTTTGTAGTGAATACGCCCGATGATATGGCGCGTATGCAATTAGGCATTAAATACGTAACGCCTGAAGCCATAGAAAAATGGAAAATTGAACGGGGCTATGATAAGCCCTTGTTGTTCAATCAGGAAGCAGAAAAACTGGAGAAATTGACCAATACAATTTTCTTTGAAAAATCGGTATCGATGTTTGTTTTCGATTTTGGCCGGGCTGATGATGGACGCGATATTGCACTGGAGATCAAGTCACGCATGTTGCCTAGCCTTGCTATTGCATTGCCGGTATTTGTCCTGGGATTGATTGTATATATTACTATCGCATTGCTGATGGTTTTTTTTCGCGCCACTTATATTGATTTCTGGGGAGTGGTTTTTTGTGTGGCGTTGATGTCTATTTCCAGCTTGTTTTATATTATTGCGGGGCAATTTTTAGTGAGCAAGCTATGGCATTGGGTGCCCATATCGGGTTATGGAAGCGGGCTGGATGCAGCCAAATTTCTGTTGTTGCCTATCCTAATTGGCGTAATCGGTAGCGTTGGGTCGAGCACGCGCTGGTATCGCACAATTTTTCTGGAAGAAATGAATAAAGAATATGTGCGCACAGCCAGAGCCAAGGGGTTGTCCGAGCGTATTGTTTTATTTAAGCATGTACTCAGGAATGCAATGATTCCTATTCTAACGGGTGCGGTGGTCGTGGTGCCTTTGTTATTTTTAGGCAGCTTGCTGGTTGAATCGTTTTTTGGTATTCCGGGACTTGGCAGCTATACCATTGATGCGATTAACTCGCAGGATTTTGCAATTGTGCGGGCAATGGTTTTTCTTGGATCAATGCTGTATATCATGGGCTTAATTTTAACGGATATATCCTACACACTCGTTGATCCACGAATTCGTCTAACATAGGGAGCTGGTAATGTAAGATGCCCCCGAAATAATCTCAGCATCCGGAAAATTGAGCCTTTAATCACTCTGAAAAAATAACTGGGATTTCAAAAAACATGGGCCATCACTATCTCAAGCCGCTCTTCTCACCTGAATCAGTTGCCATATTTGGAGCAAGCGATCGTGTAGATTCTGTTGGTCAGATTGTTCTGAGCAATATGCTGAAAAGTGGTTATAAAGGCGCACTTTTTCCTATCAATCCCAAGCATGAGGAAATTCAAGGGAATAGAGCCTATGCCTCATTATTCCAGGTCAGCGAAATTGTAGAGCTTGCAGTTGTTGCCACGCCAGCGCAAAGCGTACCTGACATTATTGAAGATTGCGGAAAGCACGGGATCAAGGCCGCCGTCATTATCACTGCGGGCTTTTCCGAAACCGGACCTGCTGGACAGGCATTAGAGCGTGCGGTACTGGAAAATTCCCGTCGCTATGGGGTACGCCTGCTTGGTCCAAACTGTCTGGGGATCATGCGTCCTGATATAGGCCTGAATGCAACGTTTAATAAAGGCAGTGCAAACGTAGGTAATCTGGCTTTTGTGTCACAATCAGGCGCACTCTGCACTGCTATTCTGGATTGGGCGCAGACTAACGACGTGGGGTTTTCCAGTGTGGTTTCACTGGGCTCTTCTGCTGATGTGGACTTTGGCGAAATACTCGACTATCTGGTGACAGATCAGCAGACTCAAAATATTTTGTTATACATCGAAGGCATACGGAATGCGCGCAGCTTTATGAGTTCACTGCGTGCTGCCGCGCGCATCAAGCCGGTCATTCTGGTTAAAGTCGGACGCCATGCAGCGGGCTCCAAAGCGGCCATGTCGCATACAGCATCGCTGGTTGGATCTGATGATGCATTCGATGCAGCGGTTCGGCGTGCTGGTGTTGTGCGTGTACAAACCATTACGCAATTATTCTCAGCCGCAAAAGCACTGTCCTGTGGCTTTCATCCGAGCGGCAATCGGCTGGCAATCGTCACCAACGGAGGCGGTCCCGGCGTGATGGCTACCGATCACGCAATTGATCTGGGTCTGGAAATGGCTACTTTGTCAGACAGTACCATGGAACAGTTAAATCAGGTGTTGCCGCCTACCTGGTCACACGGCAATCCGGTGGACGTGATCGGTGATGCGCAGGCTGACCGCTACCAGAATGCGGTACGCGCATGCCTGGAGGATCCGAATGTGGATGGGTGGGGGGGTGTGGTGGGGGCAAATACTCACCGCACCGCGTTTTTGGGGGGGGGGGGGGGGGTGGGGTGGGGGGGGGGGGGGGTGGGGGGGGGGGGGGGGGGGGGGTGGGGGGGGGGGGGGGGTGGGGGGGGGGGGGGGGTGGTTGTTTTGGGGTGGGTGTTTGTTTATGGTTGTGGGGTGTTTCTCCGCGAACGCCGCACGCATTAATAGAGCTGTCGAAGCAATACAGCAAACCTTTGCTGACTTGCTGGATGGGGGAATCGCAGGTAGCGGAATCCCGCGTCGCTTTTAATCTGGCGAAGAAACCCAATTTTCGTACGCCCGAGCCGGCGGTAGAGGTATTCTCGTATCTGTCAGCCTATTATCGTAACCAGAAGCTGCTGATGCAAATGCCGGGGCCTTTGTCGCACCACCTGGAGCCCGATGTAGAAGCTGCGCGCATGATTATAGATGGCGCATTGCAGGATCGGCGCAAGATATTAAGCGAAATGGAATCGAAGGCTTTGCTTTCTGCCTTTCATATTCCGGTAGCACAGACCATGATCGCGCATTCGCCAAACGAAGCGTTGCTCATCGCGCAACAATTGGGATTCCCTGTGGTGATGAAAGTCAACTCACGCGACATTACCCATAAAACCGATGCCGGCGGTGTACTGCTGAATCTGGCAAACGCTCAGGCTGTAACAGTGGCCTACCATGCGATCATCGCAAACGTTAAATTGAATCGCCCGGATGCGCGCATGGATGGCGTTTCGATAGAGCCCATGGTGGTTAAACCGAATGGCCGCGAGTTGATGGTGGGTGTTACTTACGATGCGGTATTTGGTCCGGTGATTACCTTTGGTGCTGGCGGTACTATGGTGGAGGTAATGGGTGATCGCGCTGTTGTCTTGCCTCCACTTAACACTTTCCTGGTGAAAGATTTGATTCAAAGTACGCATGCCGCGAAGATGCTCGGTACTTTCCGGCATATGCCGCCGGTTGATATGGCTGCGCTGGAAAGCGTGTTGTTACGCGTATCAGAGATGGTATGCGAGCTGCCAGCATTGACGGAAATGGATATCAATCCGTTGATCGTCGATGAGCACGGTGCGCTGGCAGCCGATGCGCGCATCGTGATTGCCCTGCGTCAGCCCAGTGCAGATCGCTATGCACATATGGCGATTTATCCTTATCCCACACATCTGATCAGCACTTGGCAATTGGCTGACGGCAGAAATATCACCATAAGACCAATCCGGCCGGAAGATGCGGAGATTGAGCAGGCTTTTGTACGCGGCTTGTCGGAAGAGGCGCGTTATTTCCGCTTTATGTTCAGCGTGCAGGAACTCAGCCAAACCATGCTGTTACGCTTTACGCAAATTGATTACAGTCGTGAAATGGCTTTAATTGCAGTAACCTACGAACAAGACAAAGAAATTGAATTGGGTGTTGCGCGTTTTTCCATCAATCCTGAGGGGGAAAGCTGCGAATTTGCGCTGGTCATCGCAGATGCCATGCAGGGCAAAGGTTTGGGTCAGAAACTCATGACAGCGTTAATGGATGCCGCCCGCGCCAAGGGATTAAAGGTCATGGCCGGTGAAGTACTTAAAACCAATACCAATATGTTGAAACTGATGAACAGACTTGGCTTTAGCGTTGAAGACAGATTGGACGACGATAATATCAAGCGTGTCAGTAAGATATTATGACGAAAGAATGAAATCAGCACTTAAACCCAACATGGGCAAGAACCATCCAGAATGCCCTGCGCGCATTCTGGCCGTCTACGATCAGCGCATCGCTTCCGGTTTGATGTCTTTTCTGGACCGGCAAGAAGTTTCCTCCGCAGGCAATAGTTATTGCAGCGCGTACATTCGATCGACTATATCGAGACCATCTTCAAGACCTCATTCAGTAATGGATTGGCTTGGAAGAGGGAGCTATGCTTTCCATGCCTTAGGCCGCCGTGCTTGCACACATTAAAGTACTTGGCGGAGTTTAAAGCACCGCTGTGGTGGGTAGCATAAAGAGACTTTTGCAAAACTTTTTTAAAATTTAAGCCAAAGCTGCTGCTGTTTTTTGAATCCGCCCTGTATGCCCATGTATGTGCTGGAATCTGTGTCTTTGCATTATAATTTCGTTTGCCGGCTCTGTTGCATGCGATAAAGGTACTTCACTTTTTAAGCGCTGCATAAAAAAACAAAAAGGAAATGTTTCATGAGTACTATTTGGTTTAAAGATTATACCATTGCGTATCTGGAAGGTTTACGCAATGCCAATATGGGCGAACATATCGGTATTCAGTTTACCGAACTGGGGCCTGATTTTTTGAAGGCGCGTATGCCCGTCGATAAGCGCACAACGCAACCATTCGGTATCCTGCATGGCGGTGCCAGTTGCGTGCTATCCGAAACCTTGGGCAGTGTGTCGGGTTGGATGACAATTGACCCGGAAAAGTACCGTGCGGTCGGGCTGGAGCTTAATATCAACCACGTTCGTGCGGTTACCAAGGGTCATGTTATTGGTATTTGCACACCGTTACATACTGGCCGCCGTACACAAGTCTGGCAAACGGATATTGTTGAAGAAGCTACTGGCAAGCGCGTGGCGATTTCGCGATTAACATTGGCGATCATTGAACAAGGCACGCTCAGTGCGCAGAAGGAACATGTGATCGTCGAGAGAGAGTCATAACACAGTGATCCAACAAAAAACCCTTATACTTCCGGTGTGAGGGTTCTTGTTAATGTTGAATGAAAACTAGAGCAGTGTTGTGTATGAGCTTTTTTAAGTTTCCTTGCTGTCTTTACTCTTGCTGGTTTCCACTTCTTCGGGGACTACTTTTTCATCCGATGATTCAGTATTTCCGGATTGCTCTTCTGTTTTTAGGTCAGCGGCTTCAACGGTAGCCGTTTCAGTAGAGTTCCTGTCGTCATCTGATGGATTGTCCCCGGTATGATCATTATCTTTGCCTTTGCTGTTCCACATGAAATAAGCCGCACCCATTGTAACCACAACAACCGGCATAGTAATAAAAACCAGCAATGCATATTCCACCGTGATGTCTGATCCTTGAGGAGGTGGGCTATTCACCAAAACGTAAGCATGCGTCAAGGCAACCCCATAAACAGGCAGCTATGCAGCCATATAACGGTTAGTAATGAACGGACGAACCGTCAGCATATTCAAAATATTGGAACCGTAGTATCCAATGAAATAAACAAAAATATAAAAGAAGATGGCGCCCATAGGTTTTCCTGTATAAATCTGGTTTATCGGTTATAAAAATCAGGTTTCATAAAAAGGCTAAGAATATTTGGCCTTATGATACACAGATCATCATCAAAAATGTACTGATAAAGCTGGGTGAGAAATCATCAGTTAGATTCTGAAATCTAAGATGGCAGTTTGTGCATAGTATCATCCCGCTCTTTATACAAAAGAAATATGCAATTAATTTAGAAGTGTTTTGCTGAATGATTGCTGGTTTTTCTGCTATCACAAATCCTTCTCAGTAACCGTGTTAGACTCGGCAAGTATCTTCCTCAGTGTTAATTAATCAACGTTCTTTGAGCGTTGATTTTTTTCGATAGCCAAAAGATTCATCTATTCGTAATAAAAATTAGGTATGCTACAGACTGGTTAAATCTAATCAAACCGTTGTTATGGATTCTCTCACCCCGCTATCTTCATTGACTACTGAACCTCAGGATCTCCTTAAAGAGAAATTGCTGGCTATCCCAGAATATTCGCAAAGGCAGGAGTTACATAACGAGCTTAATTCGGTCGCGTATGAACTCCTGGCGCCGCCTGTTGAACTATCTCATTTGGTATTGATATCTGAGCGTCACTGGGTTGATCAGGAACGTGAGTTGATCGGTGAGTTATGTGAACGTTATGTTATTAATCCGCCCAATACACATGAAAATGATTTTAGTGCGGATTTTGGAGAATTCGCCTCCGCTGGGAGCGGCATACCGAGTACTCGACGTATACCGTTTATCGTGCAAAGCCATTTGTAACCCCTTTTGAGCATCCGGCGATTGAGTACGTGCCGCAGGAGTGGTTGATCCGTTTGCCCGGTGAATTGCTGGTGGCTACGCATATTGCTTTGGAAGACCGTTCGCGACCTAAACGCAGCTTGCATGAACTGTCTAATCTATTTGCTTCTGGAACAGTGATCGGTTCCAAGGTGGCGGGAGGTGCTGCCAGTGTGTGGAGTGATAATCAGATACATCATGATAATTTTGGCCGTATATTGATTCATGATGAAAATTTGCGCAGCCGCCAGGTTGGACGGTTGGTGCAACGCCTGTTGGAGATCGAAACTTACCGCATGCTGGCGATGCTGCCATTGCCGATAACTCGTGAGATTATTCCACAATTGGCGCGTGCCGATCAGCGTCTGGCAGAACTGATTGCAAACAATGTGGAGATGACCAGCATCGAAGATGAACAAAGCTTGCTGGATGAGCTAACCCGTCTGGCAGCGGAGACTGAGCGTTTATCCGCGCAAACCAGTCATCGCTTTAATGCTTCCCGGGCCTATTACGATATTGTGAAATTGCGCATCACGGAATTACGCGAAGAACGGATTGAAGGGTTGCAGATGTTGCAGGAATTCATGATTCAGCGATTGTCGTCAGCGATGGGAACCTGTGAATTGGTGCATACCAAACTGGAGACGCTATCGATGCGATTGGGGCGCGCATCGGCGTTGTTGCGCACACGGGTTGATTTGTCTATGGAAGCGCAGATTCACGATTTGCTGAAATCAATGGATCATCGAGCACATGTGCAGTTGCGCATGCAGGAAACGGTTGAAGGCTTGTCGGTTGTCGTGCTGAGTTATTATCTGCTGGGCATCGTGGGCTATGGATTAAAAGCGCTTAAGGCGGCAGATCATGACATTAATGTGGAATTGCTGACCGGTCTGGCGATCCCTGTAGTGGTCATTGGCGTTTTCTTTGTCATCAGAAGGTTGCGCCATGTGATTACCAAGTTGCATCGGGGCAAGTAATGGTTGACTAACATTCGGTAATACTTACCGCCAAGCCGCCGAGCGATGTTTCCTTGTATTTTACCGACATTTCCAATCCGGTTTGTTTCATCGCGGCAATGCAATTGTCGAGCGACATGAAATGTTGACCATCGCCACGGATTGCCAGTGATGCGGCAGTATAAGCTTTGATGGCGCCAAATCCGTTGCGTTCAATACACGGCACCTGCACCAGACTGCCTACCGGATCACACGTCATGCCCAAATGATGCTCCAGTGCGATTTCTGCAGCGTTCTCAATTTGTTCGGTTGTGCCGCCTTTAATCGCACATAAGCCTGCAGCGGCCATGGCTGAAGCAGAGCCTACTTCGCCCTGACAACCGACTTCAGCGCCGGAAATTGAACTGTTATGTTTGATCAGTCCGCCGATTGCACCGGCTACCAGCAAGAAATCACGTACTTGTTCAAGCGTTGCATCCTCATGTTTTACCGCATAATAAATAACTGCCGGTATGACACCTGCTGCACCGTTGGTTGGTGCCGTAACCACCATATGACCCGCTGCATTTTCTTCATTCACCGCCATGGCATAAGCGCACAACCAGTCATTTAAATTAGCTTTTTGCGGATTATCCTGCAACTGTTTATACAAAGAGTGAGCGCGCCGCTTAATGTTAAGCCCGCCAGGTAACCGGCCTTAAGCCAAGAGACCATTTTCCAGACAAGTACGCATCGCATTCCAAATTGCATCCAGTCCGCTATTCAATTTTGCTTCGCTGATGCGCTCAAGTTCATTCCCGCGCTTCATAGCGGCAATCGTTAAACCACTGTCGGCTGACATTTTCATCATCTGATTGGCTGAGTCAAAAGGAAAGCCACAGGAACTCGTCGCCTCCATTTTAATTGGCGCAACAATTTGGCCAATTTCAGATAATGTGGTAATGAAACCACCGCCAATTGAAAAGTAAGTTTCAGACAATAGAGTCTTGCCGGTTTCATCCAGTAACTGAAAAATCATACCATTCGGATGTTCCGGAAGCGGTTCTCCGCGATCGAAGATAATATCCTCAGGCGGATTAAAGTGGACCGATGTCGATTTGTTGATGCGGATGGTGTTTTGCTGCCAAAGCGTTTGAACCAATTCATTCACATTCAGTTTCGCCAATCCTTGCGGTGTATATTCGTGCATGCCCAGGGTCACCGCACGATCGGTGGCGTGACCTTTGCCGGTGAATGCTAATGACCCACGTAAGGTACAGCGAACCTGCAGGAAGGACGGTACGGGATGGCTGGAAATAAAAGCCACGATACGATCACGAAAATCCTTGGCCGCTACCATGGGCCCCATAGTATGCGAGCTGGATGGGCCAATACCTATTTTGAAAAGATCGAGAACGCTAATAAACATTAAATTGCCTGTGAAAATTCGAGATTCTTGGAAAATCAGGGTGATGTTTTGTGGAATATGCGCGCTGAAAATTGTAGCGCAGCTAGTATGCTATATGTCTTGCGCTGACTCAACAAATTTTTTTGAATATCAAAAGGTAGTGGTTTTGTTGTGTATAAAACCACATAAAGAAGTAAAAATATTATGAACTAATATATATAGGAAGGTAATTGTTATATTTATTGGAACTATATGGTTATAATATGTTTTGTATGTTTCATGTAAAGTATTGTTAATAGGTTATTGTATTTAAACTTAAATAAGTTTCCATATGTTACTCCACTCGAACACCTATCCTCATTATTCCGGATCACTGTTTTGTTTCTAAGCCATTTCTATGGCTCGTGATTTTATATGATGAGCAGATTTTCCTAACAGCATTACCGGAAATTTATGGAGCGTATCATGACGAATAAGAACGTCGGATTAATCAAGATTCCATTCCTGGCTAAGGATGGGCAAATCATCGTTGTGAAAGGTAATGCGAATCTTCAGTCGATAAACAATGAACCTTCAGTTGTACATGGCGTATTCCGCAGCAGTTCAGAATGCGAAACAGCAGAAGCAAAAGTTGTAGCACTCAAGGAAAATCTCGAACATGCGATGACGAAACGCATCGCTGAATTACAAGCAAGTGAAAGGCGTTTTCAAAATCTTGTCGCCAGTATCCCTGGTGCTGTGTATGAGTTCTGTGTTGATGCTGCCGGTCATCGCTCACTTCCTTTCGTGAGTGAGGGCATTGTTGATTTATTTGGATGTTCAGCAGCAGAATGCATGGCGGATGTTGAAATTTTGTTTCAACTGATACCTGACCATGCTGTGCCGGGCATGGAAGCATCCATTCGTGATTCAATGGAGGAATTGACACCGTGGTTTCATGAGTTTCCTGTGCAAACTTTCATGCGTGAAAAGTGGATACGCGGTCACGCGATACCGCAGCGAGAGGCGGATGGCAGTACGTGGTGGTGCGGTGTGTTTGTTGACGTTACCCGAAAAAAACAGATGGAAATAGCGCTGCGCAATAATGAGCAGCTTTTCCGCAGCTTGACTGAAGCAGCGCCGGTTGGTATTTTTCGTACCGATCCAGCGGGCAGTTGTCTGTATGTGAATGATCGTTGGTGCGGTATAACCGGTATGGATGCTGCAGCGGCTGCTGGTGATGGATGGATTGGCGCCATTCATCCGGATGACCGGGAGAAGGTGATTGATGCATGGAATGCGGCGGTGAAGCATCAACAACCGTTCAGGTGCGAGTATCGCTTCCAAACTGAAGAGAAAATTATTACCTGGATTCTGGGACTTGCACAAGCAGAAAGAAATCAGAATGGCGATGTGCTGGGCTATGTCGGGACGATTACCAACATCACCGACCAAAAAATGAAAGAAGCAGAACTGGCGGAATCGTGCAACCTTCTGAAAACTATTGTGGATACAGTGCCAGCAGGTATATTCTGGAAAGATAAAGAATCACGTTATTTGGGCTGTAATCCCCTTTTTGCTAAAGATGCAGGAATGCAATCGCCTCAGGAAATTATCGGCAAAGTTGACTACGATTTAAGTTGGACAAAGGCGCAAGCTGATCACTATCGTAATGATGACCGGCAAGTGATCGATTCAGGAAACCCGAAACTCTACTACGAAGAGCCACTGAATAATTCTGTCGGAGAAACTATCTGGATAGCTACTTCGAAAGTACCGCTGCTTAGCACAAATCATGAAATCATAGGGATACTTGGTATCTATCAGGATATTACTGAACAAAAGCAAGCGCATGATTCCATGCGTCTTGCGGCTGCCATCTATCAATCGAGTAGTGAAGCCATCATGGTAATGGATGAAAACAACCTGATTATACAAATTAATCCGGCTTTTACTCGCATGACTGGCTACAAGATGGCGGATGTTATTGGTAAGGACTCGACGATGCTTCGATCAGGATTGCATGATGAAGCTTTTATCAGAACATGGGAGCAGGCTTTTAAACGAAGGCTATTGGCAGGAGAAATCTGGGATCTGCGCAAGGACGGTATTGTCCACGTCAAATGGCTCAGTATTAATGTCATTCGTCATCCGGATGGCCGTGTTCACTGCTACGTTGCGCAGTTTTCGGATATCACCGAGAAGAATAAAAAAGACGAAATAATCTTGTCGCAGGCTAACTATGATCAGTTAACCGGCCTGCCCAACCGTAATTTGTTCAAGAATCGTTTAGAACTCGAGATCAAGAAATCGTACTGCAATGAATCGACGCTCACATTGCTGCTCCTGGATTTGGATCATTTTAAAGATATCAATGATACATTGGGTCATGACAAAGGTGATGACTTGCTGCGAGAGGTCGCTTTGCGCCTCAGATTCTGCATAGACCAAGCGGATACTGTCGCACGTCTGGGAGGAGATGAATTTGCAGTTATTATAACGAACTCCGCTGCCAATCATCTGCATGTTGAAATGCTTTCCCGGCAGATTATTCAGGAAATGAATAAACCATTTAAATTTAGTCACGGTCAGATTAATCATTATATTTCCACCAGTATCGGTATTGCTTCCTATCCCCAGGATGGAATTGACATGAAAGGCCTGATGAAGCATGCAGACCAGGCGATGTATGCTGCAAAACTGCAAGGCCGTAACCGTTTCTGTTACTTTACGCCTTCCATGCAACAGGAAGCGCATGAAAAAATGCTGCTAACGCATGATCTCAGGCAGGCAATCGAAAAAAATGAACTGCATATTTATTTTCAGCCGATCCTGGAGTTATCCAGTGGATGTATTATAAAGGCGGAAGCGTTGTTGCGCTGGAAACACCCGCTGCGCGGCATGATTAGTCCAGCTACCTTTATACCATTAGCCGAGAAAAGTGGCTTAATCGTCGAAATCGGAGAGATGGTATTTAAACGATCGATTGCCCTGATTGATCAGTGGCGCCGAGAGTATGGCTACATGATTCAAATCAGTGTAAATGTATCCCCTGTTCAGTTTAAATATATGAATGATTGCCACTGGATCGATCAATTGAGGCAAATGGGGTTGCCTGGAAATTGTATTAACATGGAAATTACCGAAGGTTTATTGTTAAAAGACTCTTCTGTTGTACAAGAGCACCTTCTGGAGTTTCGTAACAATGGAATAGAGGTTTCCATTGATGATTTCGGTACTGGTTTTTCTTCGCTTTCTTACTTGAAGAAGTTTGATATTGATTATCTCAAGATAGATCGTTCTTTTATTAATCAGTTGATAGACAATGCAACAGATCGGGCACTGGTAGAAGCCATTATTGTAATGGCGCATAAACTGGATATCAAAACCATAGCCGAGGGCGTTGAAACCAAAGAACAAGAAGATTTGCTGGTTTATTTTGGCTGTGATTATGTGCAGGGCTTTCTTTATTCGACTCCGATTGCGCAGCAGGCATTTGAACAGTTGCTTGCAGAGCAGAAGAATCAGATCAAGGCATAAGGCAAACTGCCATTGGTCCTGATCGCTCTAATTCCTTACTGTGGAATAAATGTTTTCAGCAAAATTGTATTTTCCTGTAACTGACTCAGGCCGCGTTCCTGAAAGCGAAAATTTTGTTCGAGTACATCTCGCTGTGTCAATAACGTGATTCCGGCGTGCGACTGATAGAGCGAAGTAACTTCATCCATTGAAACTGAAAACGGCGGACCGGACATTTCATGCTGGGGGTAATCGAGTGTGAGGAGCAGGATTTGTGTTGCGGGCGGAAGAATATGCAGCAGATGGCGCGTATAGCGTTTACGCATTTCCGGCGGTAATGCGATCAATGCCGCGCGGTCGTATACAGCAGTAACTTTTGCTACATCATTTTTATCCAAATCAAAAAAATCACCGCACAAAATGTGTAAATCATTTGTTTCCATATGGGTAAATTGATCATGTACACTGCATTGGGGTGTCATGCCGTTCTCTGTAAAAAACGCCTGTGCCGCAATCCCGCTTAATTCGACACCCAGAACTGTATGTCCTTGTTGGTACAGCCAAAGCATATCGCGGCTTTTGCCGCACAACGGCACACAAACACCACGCTGCCAGGAGCGAGTTGCAACTCCTGCCAGTATTCATGCAAATAGGGGTTAATTTCATTCTGATGAAATCCGATATCTTTCCGCTTCCACCGGTCCAGCCAGTATTTTTCCTGCATTATGAATTAGCTGGCTGTCGCAGGTAGTTTTGCAATCCACCAGAATAACTGATGTTGCTTTGTAGCGGAGATGCATTGTCGCCAAGCGGGGAAAATTTTACCATCATCAATTTTCTTCCTGAATGACGAAAAGTATCTGTCCGGCAGCTACGTATCCGCCTTGTTTGCAGAATATTTGCAGCACGGTGCCAGTGACCGGCGCGTCTACCGAGAATTCCATTTTCATGGATTCGATCATGATGACCGGATTGCCCGCATCCACATGGCCGCCTTCTTTGATCAGCAGCTTCCAGACGGTGCCTGTTACCTGTGAGCTGATGGCTTGTGCACCTTCTGGCAAATCCAGTTCGCTTTGTGTATCGGCTTCATCCAGTGTCTTCATTGACATAATGGGATACATTGTTCGCTTCCCAACGTTGACGTTCGGCTTCAAACGCAGCTTGTTGAGTGGCCTTGAATGCGGTAATGCTGGCAGCATGCTGTTGCAAGAAAGCATGGTATTGTTTCAGGTTCAGAACAGTTTCTTCGGTACGTAGTTTGAAGCGCCCGCTAATGAAATCCTTACGCAGCTTGAGCAATTCGCTTTCACTGACCGGATAAAAGCGGATTTGATCAAAGAAACGCAATAACCAGGGCTTGCCTTCCTTGAAATCAGCCGTTTGACGATAGCGGTTCCACATGGGGATTGTACGTCCGACAAATTGATAGCCTCCGGGGCCTTCCATACCATACACGCATAAATAGGCGCCTCCAATGCCGACGGCATTCTCAGGTGTCCAGGTACGTGCCGGATTGTATTTTGTCGTAACAAGACGGTGACGTGGATCAAGCGGAGTGGCTACCGGCGCACCCAGATAGACATCACCCAGTCCCATGACCAAATAGCTGGCCGCAAATACGATATGTTGAACATCCTCGATATGCTCCAATCCATTAATGCGGCGGATAAATTCAATATTGCTGGGGCACCAAGGGGCATCGTTGCGTACCGACTGCATGTATTTTTCAATGGCCAATCGTGTGGCGGCGTCATCCCAGGATAGAGGCAAGTGGATGATGCGAGAAGGCACTTCCATATCATCGATAGCAGGCAGCTTGCTTTCCCCTGCAATCAGAAGTTCCAGTAAAGTTTCGCGAGCCAGACGGTTAGAATCAAAATGAATCTGTAGCGAACGAATACCAGGCGTCAGATCCTGGATGCCAGTCAGCTCGCCGGCTTTGATACGCTGCTGAAGCCAGGTCATCAAAGCGTGCGCGCGGAAGCGCAAATTCAGATCGAGTACGGGCGGTCCATATTCTATTAACAGATATTTATCGCCGGATTGTCGGTAAGTCACTTGTACCTGCCCTGTGTGCTCGGGAATGCGATGCAGAACCGGGCTTCCTGGATTCCCAAAATTCGCGCTGGTAACAGGAATTTGATCAACATGAAGCTGCTGAATAAGCAGATTCTGCTGTTTTTCCAGTGCAAGTGCATGCGCCAGCGCTATTGGCAGAAAGCGAACACTGTCACCCGGTTTGAGTTGTCCGGTTTTCCACAATTCCGCATGGGCGATGGTGGCCGGACAAACGAAACCGCCCAAACTGGGTCCGTCAGGGCCCAGGATAATTGGCATATCCCCGGTAAAATCAATGGCGCCAATCGCATAGGCGTTGTCGTGAATATTTGATGGATGCAGTCCGGCTTCGCCGCCATCAGACCGTGCCCATTGCGGTTTAGGGCCAATCAAACGCACGCCCGTGCGACTGGAGTTATGATGAACTTTCCATTCCGCGGCAAAGAAATGTTCGATATCCGCTTCAGTAAAGAAATCAGGCGCACCATGCGGTCCAATCAAAACGGCAATTTCCCAGCAATTCGTGTAACGCGGAATCAATTCCTGCGATAAGTGCTGTGAAAGAGGAAGTTGAGAAGGATGTGCGGATTGCGTATGTAATACATCGCCAACGCGCAGCGCGCGCCCTGCATGTCCGCCAAACTGACCGAGCGTAAAGGTGGATTTGCTGCCCAGGTAATCAGGTACCTGAAAACCCCCTTGCACAGCCAAGTAAACCCGGCTGCCCGATTGCTTGACTTTGCCAAATTGCAATAGCGCATCGGCCTTGACGAGGTGAGACTGCCATAGGGACAAAGGCTCGCTGTCCAGTAACACATCGATGGGTGCGCCACAGATTGCGATGATGCTGTCACAATTAAAACGCAGCGTCGGGCCTGCCAGGGTAATTTCCAGTCCAGCTTTTTCTTCGGGGTTGTTTACCAGCCGGTTAGCAAGACGAAAGGCCAGGCTATCCATCGGTCCGGAAGGCGGAACGCCTACGTTCCAGTAACCAACCCGCCCGGGATAATCCTGTATCGTGGTTTGTACGCCTGCATTCAGCACATCGATACTGTGCGGCTGATAATGGAAGCCATTGAGGAATTGCGTATACGGTTGTCCGCTGCGAAACACGGTGCTGTGCAGAATTTGTTTGAGATACGCCAGATTGGTTTCGATTCCCTGCAACGATGTGTCATCCAGTACGCTCAGCAGTTTGGCAATCGCTGTGTCACGATCAGGTCCATGCACAATAATTTTTGCCAGCATCGGATCATAAAATGCGGATACCTCAATGCCGCGCTCGACCCAGGTTTCCACACGTGCTGCAGTAGAAAATTCCGCTGCAGTCAGTATGCCGCTGGAAGGCTGAAAATCCTTGGCAGGATTTTCAGCATAAACCCGTACCTGAATGGAAGCGCCGCTGGGTTTGATATGGAAAGAATCCAGAGAAGGCAGATCGCCCGCTGCCTGCCGCACCATCCATTCCACCAGATCGATACCGGTGACTTCCTCAGTTACGCCATGTTCAACCTGCAGGCGCGTGTTGACCTCAAGAAAATAAAACTGGCCGTTGGCGGCGTCAAAAATATATTCAACGGTACCGGCAGATTGGTAATTGATAGACTGGCCGAGGCGTACCGCAGTGTCCAGCAATGCCTGGCGCAAATGCGGCGGGAGGTTGGGAGCGGGTGTTTCTTCGATGACTTTCTGGTTGCGCCGTTGCATGGAACAATCTCGTTCGCCCAATGCAACGACCTGTCCTTTGCCGTCACCAAAAATCTGTACCTCAATATGGCGCGCATGGTCGACATATTTTTCCAGGAATAGGCCGGCATCCTTGAAATTGTTTTGTGCCAGATTCTTGACAGATTCGTAAGCGCCGATCAGTTCATCCTGATTCCAGCACAGGCGCATGCCGATGCCCCCGCCACCAGCAGTGCTTTTCAACATGACCGGATAGCCAATATGCTTGGCTTGATGACAAGCCGCTTCAAGGTTTTCCAGCAGATCAGTGCCTGGCAGGAGCGGTACGTGATTTTCCATTGCCAGGGCACGCGCGGTATGTTTTAAACCAAAGGCGCGCATTTGTTGCGGGGTAGGGCCGATAAAACAAATCCCATGCAATACATTGTTCAGCAAAGTCGGCTTTTTCGCTGAGGAAGCCGTAACCAGGGTGAATGGCTTGCGCGCCCGCTTGCTGTGCAATTTCCAGTATTTTATCTGCGCGCAGATAACTGTCAGCCGCACTGCCGCTGCCGATACAGTAAGTTTCATCCGCATCGGTAACATGTCGCGATAAGGCGTCAGCTTCGGTATAAACCGCCACACTTTTTACATTCATGCGGCGGAGCGTCCGAATAATGCGGCAAGCAATGGCACCGCGATTGGCAATCAAGATTTTCTCGAACATGGCGCTATCCTTTTTCTTGATGAATCATCAGCTGGGCTCATTATCGATTGATCCCTTACTGAGAATCCCAGACCAATAAACGGATCGGTGTCGGGTTATAAGCATTGCACGGATTGTTGAGTTGCGGGCAATTCGAAATCAATACCAATACATCCATTTCAGCCTGCATTTCTGACATATTTGCCGGGTGCGGAAACACCATCCACGAATTCCAAGCCGCCCGCTTCGGTGACCGGCACGTTCATAAAAAATTGATGTTGCTGGGTATATCTCGCTTACTCATGCCCAGTTGCTCACACACTGTTGCATGCGCCAGTGCATGCAGGAAGTTGTCACGGCAACTGTGCATCGGAAATTTTTCCAGCGCATAGCGCACCGTATTGCTTTCTGCGGCACAGGCGCCCCCCAGCGTGTCGTGGCGCCCGCAGGTATCGGCTACGATTGTAAGCATGACATTGCCAAGATTGGAGTAGAGCTTGCTGCCAGTGGTTAAATATAGCTTATTTTGGGCGCGTATCGTATCCGTTACGCTATAGCGTTCCAGCGCATGATTCGCATTGAAGAACAGGGTGTCAACCGCTTGATTGCCTTCCAGATCGACGATGCGAAAAATTTGTCCTTGTTTGACAACCTTGACCCAGGGTTCACCAGCCGCACAAATTTCATTAACTACAGCGAGATCAGGATTGAATTTACTTGCTACAAATGATTGCGTGTTCATGCCGCACCTCCACGGGGGTGATATAACTGATGGGTATTGTATAAACCTCTGACGTTCTCGGCGATTTGCTGGCATGTCGAGACCGTTGTGGCGGGTGTCACAAATGCCGCCAGGTCAACAGCACCGGGTTGGTAAGTTGTTTTTGTATCCAGCGGATGTGGCGCAGCAGAGAGTATGACTAAGGTATCCATCTCAAAACTTAAATCAACATAATCACCCGCTTGACTATTGCCGGCATGAAATGTCAGTTCACCGTGAGCATCAGCAGTGACTTTACTAAAGAAATTAATATTCGACACAATGTCACGCATCCCTAATCCCCACTTGCCCAATTCGATCAGCATACCGTCCAGGCCGTTACGGAACATTTGGTTGCGATGTTCCTGATAGCGTGCAATGCCATATTTTGCTGTATGAGTTTGGCATCGCTCAATCCGCACACAGTATCGTTCCAACCCGCGGTATCGCCGTGATGCAGCAGAAAATGCCCCATGTCGGAATGGCAGGCATGTCCTTTGGTCAGGCGGAAGGTGTGCTGCGATTTCAGTGTATCCGCCATATTGTAGCGCTCAAGCTTCTCTTCCTGATTAAAGAACAGCACTGCGGCATTGGCGCCACCATTGACATCGATCAAACGTAACGTTGTGCCGCGACGCATGATGCCAGACCAATGGCATCCCCCCGGAATAGATTGTTTCCAAATCAATATGTTTTGCTGATCCATGATGAATTCCTCGCGTGAGTGGTTTATTGATTATTCATCCATTTCTTGAAAGAATATGGATTGTGGTGATGCCTAAAATGCTTCCTAATACCAGCGGAGTGGCCCACAATTGCCACCAGGGCGCATCCGCTGAAATCGCGTAGGGACGCGGCCAAGCAATATTGATGAGTTCAAACAATGACCAGATAAATGCCAGGATATTGATGACCAACCCCCATGCGCCCAGTTTTAATTCGCCGAGTTGAGGATTCCACCGCCCTGTGAGCCGGGCAAACAAGGCAAAGCCCGTGGTGAACGTGAACATGGCGTATAAACCGCCGGTACCGAAAGCGATGATGGTGGCCACGGCGTCGTCATTGAGTCCGAAGATCAATCCGCAACCTGCCAGCAGAACGGTAAAGAGAACCGCATTGCGCGGCGTTTTGCTGGCCGTTACCTGACTCAACAGTGCTGGCATATTGCCTTCCCGCGCCATGGAAAAAACAATGCGTGAAGAGTATTTGACCATGGATGCGCCGCAGGCCAGGAAAGCCGTCATCACAATGGCCAAAAAGGGTTTTTCAAACCAATCGCCTATACTGCTGGCAATCAAGGGGGTAACCGGATCGGTCGTATGGCTGGAATTTCTTAATGTGTCATGCTCAAAGGCCAGAATCAGCGCGGCTGAATTGAACAAGACGACTGTGCCGACAACGAGTAGCGACATGAAAATTGCACGGGGCACCATGCGTTTCGGTTGATGGGTTTCCTCCGCTGTGGTGGAACAGGCATCAAAGCCGATAAAAGCCCAGCCGGCAATGGCCAATGCCGCCAGGAAAGCAGCCATTTCACTGGGTGCTGTTCCGCTACCCATGTGCTGGAACAATTCCATAAATGGATGCTGACGAAAGAAAAGAAATAGCAAGAGCGCCACGCCGAATGACCCGACGACTTCCGCGTAAACACCCAGTTTGATGACAAGATTGAAAATACTGACCGGAGCCAGATTGAGTATTGTGCAGATAAGCAGAAATATCGCACCCCAGAGCACCATCATGCCGCCGCCATCACCCGGCGATCCGCAAAAGGTGGCCAGCCAGAAGCCGCCGGTATAAGCGGTCGTGGTGACCATGGCGATGGTGGAGCAAATATAAATCACGCCGGCATATTGCCCGGCGATCGCGCCGCCGAGTTGCCGCGCCCATTTATAGGCCCCGCCAGCAATCGGGAATTGTGATGACAATTCGGCGTAAACAGTCGCCACCAGTAACTGCATGAGCAAGCACACCGCCAGCGCAGCAAACCAGCCACCACCGGCGACAACAGTTTGCACACCGATGATGGCATACAGTCCGGCGACCGGAGAGACAACCGCAAAACCGAGCGTGAAACTGTGCCATACACTCATGCTGCGATTGAGGGTATTACCTGTTACATGGGCATCTTGCGAAGCAGCGATTTGTTTTGTTGAACCTGACATAACCAGTCTCCATACAAAAGGGTTTACCGGGATTGTAATGTACTTCGAGTACATTACGCTTAACCTCCCGGGCTTTTATCCCTCCGTGGAGTCTCGTTATCACGAGACCGGAAACTCTTGGACCAGACACCGTTGATTGCACCGGACGGAACCCTAGTTTCCCTATGAATTACTGCTTTTTGAGTTGCTATGCCGTCAATCGTTCAGTTGGCATTTTGGAAAGCGGGTAACTTGCGGAATTCTAACTGTGCCATTTGTAAAAGCAATGTTTTTGCAGATTGCGTTATTGCTTGTTTTGATAGGCGAATTGTAGAGCTGGATTCCAGCGTCTTGCTGTTTTCATTCTGTATTTTCGGGTCTGACAAGTTTGGTATGCTGACAGCTAAATCGGTCAATTAGCTTAAAACATAAGGGGATGACATGAACAATACAGTATTAGATCTCATTTGTGACGTATTATATTACGTCGTTTCGGACGTCTAATTGTAGTTAGGCCTCTAAGGACCCCACTATGTCAGTCAAGAATCAATTTATTCTTCGAGGCGCAGAACAGCAGCCGTTGTCCCCGCATCACTATGGCTATTGGTCAGCGTTATGGGCATTCGATATCGCCAAAGGGACACTAGGCGATCTATCTGACCAGAAATACGCTAGTCATCCCTCTGTCACCTCAATCAGGAAGAACATCCTTCCATTCTTGGTGCATGTCTCCGCTATGTACACAGCAGCGTACGCCGCGTATGCATTCTGTGTGCTCAGGGCACACCGTCGGAGCTATTCCCATCGATCAGACAAGGGGTTGTGGTTGGTATGGGTGAATGGCTAATGAAACTTGACGGTCTAGCATCATCCGAGAGAATTACCATGATCGAAGCATTTCAAGACATCTATGGTGAATACGTCACTGCGCTAATTCAGGATTGGCAGGAACTGGAAAATCGAGAACCTGATGTCTTCTATGCGAACCCTCTGAAAGCTGATGAGCTATTCCTTGACTTCATTTCCCATGTGTATTGGGGAAAAATGCGGCCATCGGAACTGGAATATATGCAGCTTGACTTTCTCCACGTAACAGAAAGTATGTTGGCATTTTATCGCGCGCAGAAGGACGAAATTGGAATCTCATTTATTTGAGGTATTTGTATGTCAGCGGACATTATTGCTGTAGTTGGCACCCTGTCAGGGGTATTGATTGGCGGGCTCATAAACTACTTCGCGAGCCGAAGCGTCAAGAATCACGAGTGGAGACTTGTGCTTGCGAGGGAACAAAGCGCCGTTCGTCACAAGATTTACGCAGAGTTTCTCGTCGAGACGCAGCGGCTCGTTACACAGGCCAGAGAGGAAAAGATATCGTCCCTCGCTAACCTTGACTTGCTTAATGGGAAATTCGCTGAATTATCGCTTGTCGCTCCAGACCGTGTTTTGGAGGCAGCAAAGAAATCGGCAGACTATGCAATCACTAGTCATAGCGCGCAACCTGCGAAGGAAGTAGCAGACTTCTTTAAACTGAAAGAGATGTTTATCGCGGTCGCACGCCAAGACATAGCAGCGACGTTGAATGGCAAGGCCTAACACTGCGCCCCTGAGCTTGGACGTTAGGCGTTTTGGTTTCTTACGTGTTGGTTTGGTTCGCCTTAATCAGCTTCAGCATTGGGGTCAGGTCGCGAAAAAAGAAAATATATATACTCTCACTGCCCCGTTAACTTTCACAGCACGGTAGTTTGGGGTGACGATAGGAACCCCAACCTCACACGGCCGCATGAATTGTTGGAACTCGTCGACTCATTACAACCTGCAAGTCCTCTTAAGGAAACCTTGAGCAAGTGTCATTTCGAGCGTAGCGAGGAATCTGCGTGAAGCAACATCATAGATTTCTCGCTACGCCCGAAATGACAGTTATTCAGAGATTCCTTAGTAAGCAAATAACTCTTGCAGCCGGCGGCACAATTCGATTTGAGCAGCTTCGTCAATCACACCGAGCTTACTGATTAAACGTGTTTTATCCACCGCCCGAATTTGATCCAGAAGAATGAGACCTTGTTTATTCTTGAAAGTACAAGCAACCCGGCAAGGGAATTCAAGGCCTTTGGTTGTCATCGGTGCCATGAGCACTGTGGATAAAGCGGATAGCTCATTGGGGGATATCACAACACAAGGTCTTGTTTTATTGATTTCCGAACCTTGGGTAGGATCGAGCTGTACCAGCCAGACTTGGAACGGCAGAATCGTTTGAGTTACCAACTTAAATCATCATCAGTGGATAAAGGGGCATTCAGCCATTCCTGATCCAGTGTTTCCTTGCCGTGGGTTTTCAGTGTTTTTTCGATGGATTCCTTCCAGCCCGTTCTTGCATCTTTCTTGGGTGTAATCAGTAAACCACCTTCTACGACTTGTAATTGCAGATCTTTTCCTTCCAGTTGCGCTTGTTCAATCAGTGGCTTGGGGATACGGATGCCGTGGGAATTTCCAATTTTAACGAGATGGGTCATGGGAAAATCATGGAATATGGGATGGAGATTTGTAACTTTAATGTAATTACATTATGCATGCAAAAATTTTTTTATTAATGATTTTTATGCCATATTTTGGAATTGATTGTGTTTTAAATGAATGAGAGGCGGGTAATTAACCCGAATATTTCATAAATTGGCACGTGACCTCACTTGCCTTTTGATTAATAAGAAGGATTTTGCTCAGTCGGGTGTATGAGTCACTACACCACTCTTTCTCAAAACTTCCCTGTTAATCAAAATCCTGCGTGATCATCGCGCGAATTTATGAAATATTCGGGTTAGATAGCGTCGAGCAAGAACCGCATTTGCGCTAATGGTTCATAATTTCAGATTGCTACGCGAATTTCTTTGCTTTTCTATAAGGATAATTTATTGAGCACACCTTTGTTTATAGTAAACTCTCGCTTCACTTGTTAAAATCAACATTTTTCAAAAATAGATCAGATTACATTACTTAACTTAGGACTGTTCATGAATACCGAAGATTTTCGCCCAGAAAAAGAAATCAAAATATTTTATCCACCACAGCGCATTCTGATGGGACCGGGACCATCGGATACGCACCCGCGTGTTCTCAATGCCATGGCACGCCCGACCTTAGGCCACTTGGATCCTGTTTTTACCGAAATGATGGAAGAAATTAAAGGGTTGATGCGCTATGCATTCCAGACCAAAAACCGCATGACCTTTCCGGTTTCCGGACCCGGATCTGTCGGGATGGAAATGTGTTTTGTTAACATGATTGAGCCCGGTGATAAAGTGATCGTTTGCCGAAATGGGGTTTTCGGCGGTCGTATGATCGAGAATGTTGAACGCCATGGCGGTGTTGCGGTGGTGGTCGATGACAAATGGGGTGAACCGGTTGATCCGCAGAAAGTGGAAGATGCGCTGAAAAAGAACCCCGATGCCAAGATTGTTGCGTTTGTTCATGCGGAAACTTCTACCGGCGCGCAGTCCGATGCCAAAACACTGTGCGAAATCGCGCGCAAATACAATTGCCTGACGATTGTGGATACCGTCACTTCGCTGGGTGGCACGCCGATTAAAGTCGATGAATGGGGAATCGATGCGATCTACTCCGGCAGCCAGAAATGCTTATCCTGTCCGCCTGGTCTTTCGCCGGTGAGTTTTTCAGAACGGGTGACAGATCTGGTTAAAAATCGTAAGACGAAAGTACATAGCTGGTTTATGGATATCGGCTTGTTACTGAATTACTGGGGATCGGCAGCACGTACTTATCACCATACGGCACCGACCAATGCACTTTATGCATTGCATGAGTCATTGCTGATGCTGGCTGAAGAAGGATTGGAACATCACTGGGCACGCCATGAGTATCATTATGAAGCATTAAAGGCAGGGTTTGCCACATTGGGCATGAATTATGTAGTTGCGGAGCAACATCGCTTGCCGCAACTGAATTCCGTTTTTGTACCGGCCGGCGTGGATGAAAAAGAAGTCCGCCGCCGCTTGTTGGATGACTATAGTCTTGAGATTGGCGCCGGTTTGGGTGATTTTGCAGGAAAAGTATGGCGCTTTGGTTTGATGGGCACATCCTGTCGCGTTGAAAACGTGATTTTCTGCTTAAATGCACTGGAAAGTATCCTGTCCGACATGGGCATGAAAGTAGAGCGCGGTGCTGCGGCATCAGCGGCGCATCAGAAGTATGCAGAAAACCCTATGTTTTAAGGTTTTCTCAAAATTCTGGCATTTTAGATGCTCCATGCCCCTTTCTTGTCTTGTACGATGATAAAGGGGCTATCTCTTTTATTGGCTTATAACGGATAATCCGGTCACTATGGTTTTGGATTTTCCCCTATCAGTTGTAGCAGCACCACTGTTATCTTTTTTCATCTCTTTTTTCTCAATTTTATGGCTGGTCAGGAGAAAAGCTGGTTGGGTACTGGATTACCCGAATTCACGTTCGTTACATTCTGTACCAGTTTCACGTATTGGCGGCTTGGGATTGTTATTCGGAGTAATCACTACCTGGTTATGTTTCTCCATTGTAATCCCCATTGCGATTTGGGCAGGCATAGGGCTGCTGGTGGTAATATCACTCATTGATGATGTTTGGCACGCGCCAGTATGGTGCCGGTTTCTGATACATTGCATCGTGTCTGCCGGATTTTCTATGGCTCTTTTGCTGGATATTTATGGCTGGGTGATGGTACTGTGTGTCGCAATGGCTATTGTCGGGATGTCTAATCTCTATAACTTTATGGACGGCTCGGATGGCTTGGCGGGTGGAATGACTGTGATTGGATTTGGTTACTATGGCTTAATTGCATATCTGGCAGGGAATACCGATTTTGCTGTCGTGAATTTTTCAATAGCAGCAGCAGCAGTGGCTTTTTTGCTACATAATTTTCATCCGGCGCGCATTTTCCTGGGAGACGTGGGAGCTATTCCGCTTGGATTCCTGGCCGCTGCATTGGGAATACTTGGATGGATGGATAATTTGTGGTCAATGTGGGTGCCGCTGCTGGTATTCTCGCCTTTCATCACAGATTCGACAGTTACACTGATAAAACGCTTATTGCGGGGGAAAAGAATCTGGCAGGCGCATTGTGAACATTATTATCAGCGCATGGTGCAAAACGGTTTTGGACATCGTAATACAGCGTTATTCGCTTATGGTTTGATGCTTGCGGCTGGAGCAAGTGCTGTATGGGCGAGTGGGCAAGATCCGGCGGTGCAATGTTGGGTTGCAGTGCTATGGGGAGGTTGTTATTTACTACTAATGTTTGTTTCTGATTGGAATCAGAAATATTATTCCAATCGAGAATAACATGTTTGCCAGAAAAATCGGGATTCCTACATTTGTTGCGTTCATTCATGATCTTGTTGCAGTTGCTGTAGCTTGGTGGTTTGCCTATTTATTTCGTTATAATTTTCATACTCCTCCTTTGGAATTTGGATCTTTACTGGAGATTTTGCCCTGGATTGTAGTTATACAGGGGAGTTTTTTTGTATGGTGGGGGCTTTACAGGGGATTGTGGCGTTACGCCAGTCTACCTGATTTAAAGAGAATTTTTATCGCTGTCGTAACTGGTACAGTAACTTTATCGTTTGTCCTTTGGCTATTCGATTTGCAGGTTAATATTCCAAAGGCGGCCTTTCTGTTGGCTCCATTGTTATTGCTACTGATCATGGGCGGCAGCCGTTTGACCTATCGTGCATGGAAGGAGCGCCGTCTGTATGGCCTGGAGAGTAATGAAGCGAAATTGGTATTGATACTCGGTGCAGGCAGCACTGCGATGAATCTGGTTAAGGATTTGGCGAGAAGCCGTGACTGGCATGTTGTTGGAATGCTGGATGATGATCCAAGAAAATTGGGCACGCGATTGCAGGGCATCCGTGTGCTCGGCATGATCAATGAATTGCCGCACTGGGTGCAGCAGCTGAATGTCGGTCATGTGATTATTGCCATACCGTCTGTTTCTCGGCGGATTCACCGCCAAGCTTTGGAGATGTGCTCAGAAATCGGGGTGAAAGCGATGACTGTGCCGTCTTACGCAGATTTGATCAGCGGTAAAACAACCGTTTCACAGATTCGTGAGATAGAACTGGATGATTTGCTGGGTAGAGCGCCTGTAGTTCTGGATGATGACGGGCTACATGGTTTGTTGACAGGAAAAATTATCCTGGTTACAGGAGCGGGTGGTTCGATTGGCTCAGAATTATGCCGGCAGCTCGCTGCATTTCAACCCGATCGCATCATTTTTCTTGAACTGAATGAGTTGGCACTCTACAACATACAAGAGGAATTCTTGCTACGTTTTCCTGACATAAATCTGTCGTTTGTCATTGGTGATATCAAGGACCATGCGCGCATGGCACAATTATTTTCACAGTACCGGCCTTCCGTGGTTTTCCATGCAGCTGCTTACAAGCATGTTCCGCTCATGGAACAGGAGAATGCGTGCCAGGCTTTGCTGAATAATGTCCTGGGTACGTATGTACTGGCTCAGGTAGCGATAAGTTATGGCGTGGAGAAATTTGTTCTTATTTCTACGGACAAAGCGGTAAATCCTGTGAGTGTCATGGGAGCAAGTAAGCGGTTGGCTGAAATGGTGTGCCAAGCATTGCAGCAATATAGCGCAAAGAATGTGAAGCCTGGCCAGAATAATCAGTCAAATCAAACCTGCTTTGTGATGGTGCGTTTTGGCAATGTATTGGGAAGTACCGGCAGTGTTATCCCAAAATTTCGCGAACAGATTGCGAGAGGTGGCCCAATCACCATTACTCATCCAGAAATGACACGTTATTTCATGTCGATCCCGGAGGCGGCGCAACTCGTTTTACAAGCCGGATTGATGGGAGGTACAAAAGGCGGTGGAGAAATATTTGTGCTGGATATGGGCGACCCGGTCAAGATTGTTGATCTGGCCAATGACCTGATCCATTTGTCAGGACTGGGAGAGGATGATATCCGCATTGTTTTCAGTGGGCTGCGTCCTGGTGAAAAGCTGCATGAGGAACTGCTGTCTGCCAGTGAAAACACTTTCCCGACACCGCATCAGAAATTACGTATAGCTCAGGCACGCCAGGTTGATGAACAGTGGCTATCCGAGCTGACAGCTTGGTTGCTAAAAATAACTGTCTTAAGCGATCAGGAAGTCCGGGATCAACTGGTAAAGTGGGTGCTTGAATATAGCACTAAGGAAACGGAGCATTAAACAGCGCGCAGTAATAAACTCCAACACATTGACTAAAATCGAGATTCTCCGTGGTTTTGCAACAAGATTGTTTGCCTGAACCAGAAATCCTGGCTATTTGTATACGAAGTAATTCCATCTTCATCCTCCATCGCATGAAACTTCGGATTAAGAGCGGCGAGTGATTTGCATGGTAACCAGTTTATTTTTCACCTTGAAGACTGTCCGAGCATAGAGCAATCCACTGCGGAAAATCTATTTTGGTCATGTTTTCAGATTATTTTCGCTAAATAGAGCAACTATTCACCTCAAATAATCGAAAATTATGCCTCAAAATGACCTCTCCTTGCCTATGTATGATCACTATTCCCGGACAGCCTTCTAGCGTCGCCCATCGTACCAGATCGGGAGTTTTTCTTATCCTTTAATACACGGTGGGGGCTGAGCAGAACGTGTAGAATCTGGCTTGCGATTTCTCGACCGGTATAAAGCTGTACCTTACGCGGTGAAGTGACGAGAGGGTGGCGGGTGAGGATGGTGAATTTCAGGCCGCGTTTGCGGCCCCATTTTTTTAGCAAGCGGCTTAAATCAATTTCATCTGCTGCAAACATGTCCTGATTAAATCCGCCCACATCACGAAAAGCATCGGTACGACATACGACCAATGCGCCCGATGCCCAGCGGAACGTAACTGAAAGCACAGTCCATAACTGCATTGCGGCGTTACCCCACCATGGCAGGTTGGGCATGTACATGACACTGCCGCAGCCAACATGTTTTCCGCCTTCAATCATTTGTAAAATATCTGTCACCATGCCAGGATTGAGTAAACTGTCGGCATCCACAAACAGTAGCCAGTCACCCGTTGCAGCCGCTGCGCCGGTGTTGCGTGCGCGGCCTATCTGATTGATCGGTTCAAACACGACTTTTGCACCAGCTTGCATGGCCAGTTCTGCGGTTTTGTCAGTTGAGTTGTTATCTACAACGATTACTTCGTGGGTAAAGCCGGGTTTCTGAATGACGTGGATTGATTCCTGAATGGAATTCAGACAATCCGGGATCAATTGTTCTTCGTTAAAAGCGGGGATGACGATGGAAAGGTGCATGGTGTAAACGCAGGAATTTCGGAGAGAATGCTGTCCGCTGAATGAATCGATGGTGGAGAGCGGGAAATATGACCGCTCTCCTCAGCAAGGTTAGAATTCGCCTTGTTTGATATAAGGTTGTGACCAAAGTATGACTTGCATCAGTACGGATTTGCGCCAGGCATCTTGCATACGATCTACATCATCACGGGAGTGACCGCCTTTTTCCAGGAATGGCCGTAGCGTGGTGGTGATCGGAATGAGCAATGCAAAAATGTAGTGCAAGTGAATGATCGGCACTGATTTTACGTTGTCGGTAGTATTTTTCTTCGAGGTGTGGTGACGCAATCCAATTTCGTACTGATAGTTGAGCCAATCTTGATCATAGTCTGCCTTGGCAGTATCCAGAATCCACTGACCAAAGCGTTTACGCACGGCACCTAAATAATCCATATTGGGTGTGCCATCGGCTGCATTGGTGAAGTAGTGCAGCAGGAAAGGTGTTGAGCCCACAAAACCATACCAAACATCCAGAATTTGTTCGGTTTGGTCTTTAAGTATGTCGTGTGACATTTTCAGGTAGCGCACATCATCATCGCCAAACAGGGTAGCTTGTTTCAAATTGGCAAAATCTTCGATCGATACGGGGGATTTTGCAAGCGAAGCACTGCCATAGGTGTAGCCAGGTATATTTGTTGTCATGAAGTTTCCTTTTATTAGATGTTAATCATTATAGGTAACTGAGCATTTTGTTACACTATGCCTTTGATATCAATCGGCTATGCAATGAATTCTTGTAAGGTATATAGAATATGAGCCGATTGAGTATTTGAATGACGGATTCTACAGGATTGGTAATTTGTGCGGGAATACTTTTTTGGATTGGGTTAGTTTTCATGCCTTTTCAATATGACATCCAACCAATTCTTCCAGTCTCGAAATTTTTCTGATAATGCGTTGTTCCCACATTTGATGGCTATTTTCCTGGCTTGCTGGCGATGATTTATTTTAAGCCCGGAGGCGAGCAGCGCAGCGCCCTGAAGGCTGGCATCTTTTTGCTGTAAATGAAAAACCGGGAATGTCACGCATTGAGCGATACCTTGCTGCAAACAGGGTAACTCGGACAGGCCGCCGGATAGGTAGGCCCGCGATAGCGGTGAGTGGTGGTGAAAATCTTCCAGAATGCGTGCAACCCGGAAAATAACAGCTTCGAGCATCAGTGCCGTGATTTGTTGTGTGCTCAAATCTGAGACAGACTGAGAAAAATAAACTCCCCAATCCTTGCGAAAATACGGTGCGCCCAGACCGCTCGGTTCTGCCAGGCAGAGAATGTTGTTGCTTGCCAGATCTTCGTTGCGGCAATCATTTACAGGATAGGGTGCGAGTGCGGAGGCGATGGAATTGATCGTGCCTTCAATGGCAAATTCTGTTTGAGAATCAATATCCTGGTAAACCAATGTCTGCAGGTAGCCGTCAAATGCTGGCTCATCCCTGGTGAGGTATCGAATAACAAACCCGCCAGTGCCAAGATTAACCAAAGCCTCGTTTTGGCTATCGGTCAGGCTGGCAATCAGTGCGGCCGATTGGTCACCTACACTGGCTTGTAGAATCAAACCAAAATCCGGTAAAGATAAATTCAATCCGGTTGAAGGTTTTATTTGCGGCAGAATCGAGCATGGAATACCGAAGAGTTGGCATAAAGCGTCTGACCAGTGTTGCCGGTGGATGTCCATCAGCAAGGTGCGTGCAGCCATGGAGGCATCGGTGAGAAAATGCTGGCCGTGCGTCCAGCGCCAGATCAGAAAAGTATCCAGGGTGCCTGCCAGCCATTCGCCCTGAACAAGCTTCTCACGCCATGCTGGATTCTCCTGTAACAGGATGCTGAGCTTGGGAGCAAAGTAATAAGCTGTCAAACGTAAGCCGGTCAGTTTATGAATGGTGTCTGTTGCTGCATGCAGGCGATTACAACAGTCTGCGCCGCGGTCATCCTGCCATGAAATCAGGGGTATTAACGGATGACCGTTGATTTTGTCCCAGATCAGGAAAGACGAACGCTGGCTGCATAGCCCCAAGGGAAGATTATTGCCGGTTTGTGCAATACATTCATTCAGAACCTGTTCGGCAATCCCGGCATAATCGAGCGCATTACTTTCATAGTGTCCATTGCGGCTATCAATGGCAGGTGCAGAGCGGTTGACGATATGCAGGAGCTTTCCCTGCCGATTCATTGAGGCGGCTTTAATGGATGTCGTGCCCAGATCGAGGGAAATTGCCGAGATCAGGGCGTGATCCAAAGTTTGCGGCAGTGCTCAATTTCCTGCTGAACCCTGGCATCGTCCCAATTCATGGTATCAGCGATGCGCAGGGCAATCTGTTGTAATTCGTTTTTCGTCAGTCTGGCTAGAATGAGTAATGGCATGCGGCGGCGTAATAAATCATCGAGGTGAATAACCATTTCGGTACTGGCACAGTGCATCAGGTCGGCTACAATAAATGGCAGAGACGGGATGATTCGCTGCGCTAGATTAGCCTCTGTTTCAATTTTGCGAAAAATTTCAGATGTTCGTGTGCCATGACGATGCAGCAGCCATCTTGCGCTTTCTGTATCAATGCCTAGTTGTGTTGCTTGGCCTAGCATGCGGAAAGACCAGTCTGGGAAATTTTCCTGCGGCGCCCAGGGAAATAATCGATCCTGGGTTGCACAGGGCAAGGCAGTGCCGAGTTGTGAACATACCGTATCGACGATACGGGCGGCATCCTGGCGTGACGAAGTTATTTTTCCACCGATGGCATAATGTACGCCGTTGGAAGCGGTTTTTATTTCCCAATCACGACTGACCGCAGAGGGTGAGCTGGGTGATGGGGTGGGGTGTTTTGTTTAAATACCCGAACCCCGGCAAAATGGCCGATAATGTCAGATTTTTTCCACGGAGTTTTCAGATAATTGTTGGCGGCAGCAAGCAAATAATCAATATCAAGCTCATCGACGGCCACTTGTTCGACATTGCCTTTGAAATCGGTATCGGTTGTGCCTAACAGCGTTAAACCATACCAGGGAATCATAAAAAACACCCGGCCATCTGATTTGGCCGTTAGCAACAAGGCTTCATCGTCCAGCACGGCGGGCATGACCAGATGAATGCCTTTCGCAAGATGGCACCATTCACGGCTTTGCATTTCTTTTGCCAGCCACTGACCGGTTGTGAAAACAATTTGCCTGGCACTGATTTTCTGCTCGGTTTGGGTGAGCTGATCCTCGATGACTGCCCCATTTGCTTTTCCATTGTTTTCCAGTAACTGAGCCAACTTGCAGTAATTGATGCAGCTTGCGCCGGCATTCAGTGCTCCTGCGATTAACTCCAATACCAATCGCGCATCATCGGTTTGCGCATCAGCATAAGTAAAGCCACCTTTCAGTGCCTGTTCATTGAGGCAAGGGAAGTGCTCAGTGAATTGTTTTGGATTGAGATAGCTGTGATGCATTTGCGGATCGCTATCACCGGCCAGGAAATCGTACAGTTTTAACCCTAATTTCAGTTGCAGCCGGTTCATTCGCTGCTGCGCGTATACAGGTACACCAAAACGCAGCGGCCAGACGCGGTGAGGCGCTGCTTGTAGCAACATTTTACGCTCTTTGAGCGATTTGCTGACCAGCTTGAGATCATAGGTTTCCAGGTAACGCAGGCCACCATGAATCAGCTTGCTGGATGCGGATGAGGTAGAGCTGGCCCAATCGCCTTGTTCAACGATGACAACTTTCAGGCCACGCAGTGCAGCGTCATACGCAGTCCAGGCACCATATATGCCGCCGCCGCAAACCAGAAGATCGAAATGCTGGCTTTGTAGCGTTGCAAAATCTCTTTTCATTGATCACGCAGTATCAGCGCCTTATGAGGTAAATCGCTGATGAGAATATCAACACCCAGTTGCAAGGCTTTATTGATTTCTGAATCACTGTTACAGGTATAAACGGCGATACACTTTTGCTGTTCACGCAGCAGGTCGATGAACGCCTGATTCACACTCGCAATAGGCAAACAGAGACCATAAAGAAA
The DNA here is from genome assembly GCA_016721865.1 of Nitrosomonas sp. GTDB lineage: Bacteria > Pseudomonadota > Gammaproteobacteria > Burkholderiales > Nitrosomonadaceae > Nitrosomonas. Next base: position 96,584 of record JADKHF010000042.1, read on the forward strand.
AAAATGTGTGTGAAATAGCTTGCGTGCATCTGCGATGGTTTGCGTGGCTTCAAAGTTGTAAACCAAGGGAAACGCCGGGTTGTATCGGTGCGCATAAACCAGGCTGGGAAGATTGAATGAGGAAACAATGATCCGTTGATCAGAACTCTGACCAGCTAGATCGAGTGTCTGGCGAATTTTTAACTCGTGACGGGAAACGGGTTCCCAGTCACGATTCTTGATTTCAAGCAATAAACGGCAGCGTTCACGATAGGCGACCAGAAATTCTTGCAGGGTCATAATGCCTTCACTCTCCGATTCTGGATTAATCAGTGCTTTAAGCTGATGAAAATCAAAATCGTCAATGTGCTTATCACTAAGTCCGATTCTATCGAGAAAACGGTCATGCCAGAGTACCGCAATTTCATCCCGACTCAACTGCACGTCAGTTTCAATGCCATCGATTGCATAACCTAATGCTTTGTCAAAAGCGTTCCGGGTATTCTCCAGCGCTTCCGTATTCGCGCCACGGTGGGCAAATACCAGGCAATTTTCAGGTGAATGACGGGTTTTGCCTGGCATCTTCTTATATAGATAGCTAGTGCACTGCTGTTTGCAGTAATTCAATAATGGCTGGGTCTTTGGCAATTTCGAGTGCAGTTTTTTCCGTTTTGCTTTTAATTTTCGGGTTTGCACCTTTTGCCAGCAATAATTTCACTGCGTCGGTATGGTCATGTAAAGCAGCCCACATCAGCGGTGTAATACCGTCATCATTTTGCAGATCAATCTTGGCGCCATTCTCCAGTAATATTTCTATGACTGGCGTATGCCCATTCTGCGCCGCCAGAATCAGTGCTGTAAAACCATTGGATGCTTTGTGATCCACTTTGGCGCCATGTTTGATCAATGCGTCGACGATTCCAGTATTGCCTATCAGAGCAGCGAGAGTTAGTGCTGTCGCGTCATTTTTATCTTTCAGGTCTACTTTGGCGCCTTTTTTCAGTAGCGCGTTGACAACATCGGTATGTCCATTCTGTGCGGCGATGTAGAGTGGTGTGGTATCGTTAGCCGCTAACAGATCAACCGGAGCATTCTTGGCCAATAATGTTTCGACTATCGCTGTGTGCCCGTTCCTGGCAGCCATATAAAGTGCAGTAGTATTGTCAGAAGCTTGTACATCAATTTGCGCATTTCTTGCCAATAGTTTGTCGACGATGCTTGCTCTGCCATCCAATGCAGCAATCATTAAGGCAGTCAGTTTCTCTTTGGTTTGCAAATTGACATTGGCGCCTTTTTCCAACAGCGCATCCACAATACCTTCGTGTCCTTTTTGTGTTGCCAGCATGAGGGCTGTAATACCATCCGTAGTCTGCGCATCAACCTTGGCGCCTTTCGCCAATAATGAATTGACGACATCGGCATGACCATTTTTTGCAGCGATAATCAACGCTGTGGCTCCCCCGGCATTTTGCAGATCAACATCGGCGTTATTTTCCAGCAACAGGCTGACGATATCAGCATGTCCATATTGGGAAGCAATGATGAGTGCGCTAAACCCCTTGTCATTCTGATAATTAACATTAATACCCTTTTCCAATAGTTGCTTGATTGTTTCCGGCTTGCCTGAGAATGCAGCTTTGATCAATTCTGTTTCATCATTGGCAAAGGCGTTGGGAGCAGAAATTAACAATACTGCCGTAGCTACCGTAAAAATTAAAAATGTACGCGTATAATTAATTAAGTTTTTTATATCATTCATCTATTACACCTATATCTGGCCTATGTCTGGCATTTTTTATCAATTCTTGAGGGCTATTTGTGGAATCGCTTACGATCCATTTTGTAATTTTATGAAGTCAGGAATGAATTAAGAATTGATTTAAACAAGTCTGAATCCAGAAGAAAACCTCAATCTGATATTTTAACCCAGAAATGCTGGTTTCAAGGTTTAATTAGTTTGTAATTAATAGGAAAATACTTTTTGTGAAAAGTAGGAAAATGAACGCTTATTAAAAATTAGACACCTATGAATGATTGGATAATCCCTGATTGGCCGGCACCCGGCAATGTGAAAGCGCTTTTTACAACCCGCAATGGCGGTGTGAGTCATGGTGTAAAAGGTACATATGCTTCTTTGAATTTTGGCGCACATGTCAATGATAATATGGCAGATGTTGAGTGTAACCGGGCTTTATTGCGTTGCCATCTGCCGGGGGAACCCAGATGGTTGAAACAGATGCATGGGACGTACCCTGTCTGGATTGATAAAACGACAACGTTAACTCAGGAAGGCGATGCTGCATTGAGTCGTAAACAAGGTGTGGTTTGTGCTGTCATGGTTGCCGATTGTTTGCCGGTCTTCCTTTGTGACGCAGCGGGTACCACGGTGGGTATCGTACATGCAGGTTGGCGTGGACTGGCCGGAGGCATTATTGAACAATCCATAGCTGCGATGCCAGTGGAACACAACAAACTGATAGCATGGCTGGGACCGGCTATTGGCCCTGATCACTTTGAGGTTGGCGCAGATGTTTACGAAGCTTTCGTAAAGCAGGACGCGCAAGCGGCGCAGGCTTTTGTGTCCAAGAACAGTAATCATGAAAATAAATGGCTGGCGGATATTTTTCTGCTGGCCCGCCAGCGATTGGAAGGCATTGGCATTACGGAGATTTATGGTGGCGAGATTTGTACATTCAGTGATTCTGCACGTTTCTTTTCTTATCGCCGGGATGGTGATACCGGACGGATGGCTGCACTAATCTGGCTCGAATAAAAGCTGCTTTAACTTGTTAATTTATTGCCTTGCAACAGCGTATAATCCCGCCTTTGTTTTTCAATTAACTTTATGTCAACGCTTACCTGGATTATTGCTGCCAGCTTACTTGGAGGAATATTAAGCTTATTGTGTGCAGCAGTATTGGCATTCAATATGCGGATGTCGTGGCTTTCCATATTGGTTTCTTATGCGATTGGCGCATTATTGGGAGCGGCTTTTCTCAATACTTTGCCAGAAGCATTCGAGCTTTCTGAAAACCCAATGCAGGTGACCGTCACTGTGTTAATTGGGATTCTGATCTTTTTTATTCTGGAAAAATTAGTGCTGTGGCGTCATTGCCATATCGAGGATTGCGAAGCGCATGATCCATTGCATGGTTCCGCGGCACCGGCAACTACTCAGCATGAGCATGATCACGGGCGCAGTGGCATGATGGGTATTGTGGGCGACACCTTTCATAGTTTTGTCGACGGTATTTTGATTGCTGCCGCTTTTATGGTGGATGTGCAACTGGGTATTGTGACATCCATCGCTATTATCGCCCATGAAATTCCTCAGGAAGCGGGGGATTTCATAATCCTTTTGAATTCCGGTTACACGCGCCGCATGGCATTTCTGATGAATTTGTTATCCAGCTTGGCGACCTTGGTTGGCGGTGTATTGGCATATTTCATGTTGCACAAGATGAATTTTCTGATACAACCGTTGTTAGGGCTTGCATCAGCCAGTATGATTTATGTGGCGATGTCTGATTTGATTCCAAGTTTGCATAAACGCCCGGAGATTAATGCAACTATCCAGCAAGTCGCATTGATATTATTAGGAATTTCAACTATCTGGCTGATGGGGAATATTTTTCCACATGACTAGGCGCGTGTAGTGATTGCAAAATGCGGAGCCTTGATTATAAGGAGTTTCAATGACGAAACGGTTAATTGTGTTATTACTGTTGCTTTTCTGTACGAGTTTTGTTTATGCGGAAGAGAGCGATATTCTCGAAAAAGTGGATAGCAGCGCACGTTCCTGGCTTGGGCTGATTGATAGTGGAAAATATAAAGAAAGCTGGGAGAATTCATCTTCGCTATTTAAGTCGAAAACATCCGAGTCTGAGTGGATCAAATTAATTACTGCAATCAGAGCACCACGTGGTGCAATCAATGCCAGGTATATCGCGACGGCCGCTTCCGGGAAATCCTTATCGGGATTTCCAGATGGGGAGTATGTTGTGCTCCAGTTTTACACAACTTTTTCAGAAAAAGGGTTGGCAATGGAGACGGTAACGCTGGCAAAGACACAAAATGAAACATGGCAGGTTGCAGAATACTCAATCAAGTAAAAATTGCGTGTCAGATGAATCTTTCCGTACTGGTGCCTAAGGCATCGCAGAAGGATTTTGCCCTTTAAACCCCTGGGAAACCCGGTAATAGACGCGGCGCACTGGTGTACCATAGCGTTCAATGACACGATATTCAATGGCGCCAGGTTGATCAAGCATTTGTTCAACATCAATGGTGCCCATCCGGATCTTTTCTAAATGGCGGCGTTTCATACCAACTTGAATGATAGGGCGGTCGGTGGGTGCTTCAAAAGGAAACCAGAAATCATACATGGCACCGCTATCACCAAACATATTGCGTGAGCGGATATCTAGCTGTGCATTCTCCATGGGTGTAAAAAGATAGCGCGCTGGCAACAGACCATTTGCTCATACCGACAATAATGGGTTCTTTGCCGGTTTTATTTTTGACTTCCTCGGCAATCTGCGTAATTTCAGCAGCCGTTTCTCGCCAGAAATAATGCTCTGTGAATAGATGATAAGGAATGCCTGGAATTCCCAGTACCACGTAGTGCAGTACAAAGCCATAAGCGAAGATGCACGTAATAATGGTTACTTGCCAAGTCTTCTGAATGCGTTTGGCGAATGTACTGAGATGATCGGTTTGACCAATCATCCAGGCGATAGTTGGTAATATTCCAAACCAGATTGGGCCAGTCCAGTGAAAGCGCGGCGCGTCAAAAGTACTGAGTACGAAACAAATGAATAATGGGACACCGGCGAAAACTTGTACGAATAAGAGGCGCCTGCGTTCAGGTTGGAGCGCATCAGGTTTCCTGATTGCAAAGAAGGCCAATACAGCGGCAAGAAAGCCGACTGGGGTGAGCAGGATGATCATGTGGGCAATCAAAAGATGTACTGAGAATTTAAAGCTATCCGCCAGCACACGATTCGACTGAAATGCAAATGATGCCCAATTATTTTCGTAGTTCCAAATGATAACCGGTGAAAAGAGTAACAATGCCAATAATGCTGCTAGATAAGGGTGAGGGTGTTTCATCCAGCGGCGTGCTGTTGGATCTAGTATGACAAATACCAATGCCGCAATTCCCAATAACCCCAGCGAGTATTTGGATAGTAATCCCAGACCGAAAGCGATCCCCATCCCCAGCCACGCTGTGCGTTGACCAGCTAATAATGCACGTTCCATGTAATACAGTGTGGCGGCCCAAGTTGCGAATAAGGGGGCGTCGGGTGTCATCAATAAGCCGGAAGCAAATCCCATTGGCAGAATAGACGACAATAATACCGTGCGCATTGCGGTGGATTTGTTGTACAGGTTTTGCGCCAGTGCATATAGGTAACCTATGGTTACAAAGCCACAAATGAGAGCACCAATGCGTACACCAAATTCATTGTGCCCCAGGACTGAGGTACCCAGCCAAATTAACCAGGCAACCATGGGAGGGTGATCATAAAAGCTCAGATCCATGTGCTGCGCATACTGCCAGTAATAAGCTTCATCTGGGATGAGTTGGGCCAGACCAGAATAAACTAAACGCAGTAGTATGATAAATATTACGATGCCAATCGCTGCTGTGCGCCAGCGTATTTCCAAAGAGGGAGGATTTTCTTTATTGGGGAATACATAAAAAGCTGAGCCTAAGTAGTTCACGGCTGCAGTAGCGATGATGGCTGGAAAAATGGCCAGCAGAGGCGGCACATGCCAGATATAAACGAGTAGAGCTAATACACCTCCGCGCAGTATTAAAGCGAATGTACCCACAGTCAGGAAACGGCCAAATTGATGCCATTGGAGATAGCCTGTGTGATGTTCGCGAAATGCCCATTTTGAATTAAAGGTATAGTTGGCGGTTGCGGCGACAAAGAAACTAACGAAGTGAGCCAGAGCAAGCCCGGTGCCACGATTGATCATCCATTGAAAAATGATTGCGTCGATTAAAACGCCCAATAAACCCACTGCAGCAAAGCGGCCAGCCGTATTGAGTGAGGCCGTACCACCCGCTAATGTGATCAAACGTTGTATATAAGCTTGCTGGTGCGAAAAAGACAATTTTGAGGTGCCATGCGTGCGATCATGAAAACAAATAGGTACTTCGATGACGCGAAGCTTTCCCTGATTAGCCATGAGTAGCTCGAGCAGAATTTTGTAGCCATGCGCATTGTCAGAGATACTTGCAGTCAGTTCGCGGCGGAAAGCAAAGAAACCCGATGTGGCGTCATTCACATCACAAATCGGGCGTGCTATCCAGCCACCAACGCGTGACAGTAATTGCCGGTACAGTGGCCAGTTCTCAGTACTGCCGCCGACAATATAGCGACTGCCAATGGCTACGTCATGGGTGTTGTTGAGTATGGGGGTGATGATAGCCGGTAAGCGTTCGGGCGGATGGCTTAGATCTGCATCCATGACCACAATGACATTGCTTTGGGCTTTAGCTGCTCCTGCCAGTATCGCTGCAGTCAGATCCGGTTTCTCCTGCCGTTCAATGAGATGAACGTTTGATCGGCTTTCCCAGGCGCGCACTTTGTCAGGAGTTCCATCCGTGGATCCATCATCAACAAAAATTATTTCAAAAGAATCCGGGGCAAAATTCAATGCAAATATACGAGTTAAGAGTATGTCTATATTCTTGGATTCGTTCAGCGTGGGTACCACGATGGAAAATTGAGTCATGTAGCTCCACAGATTAAAGTTGACACTTAATTATTGACGGCATAATTTTATTTTTGTTGCTTTTGGTATTTATTAACCGCTTTATTATGGTCAGCTAGATTACTGGAAAATTGAGATTCTCCGTTACCTTTTGCGACAAAATATAGCGCATCAGTGTCGGCCGGATTGAGTGCTGCACGAATGGAAGCTAGACTGGGTAAGGCAATAGGGGTGGGCGGCAGGCCTGCGCGCGTATAGGTATTGTATTCCTGGTCGGTAAGCAGGTCTTTTTTGCGCAGGTTTCCATCAAATTGCTCACCCAAACCATAGATAATGGTTGGATCTGTTTGTAATCGCATACCTTTGCGCAGCCGGTTAATAAACACACCGGCTATCGTGGTGCGATCACTTTCCAGGCCGGTTTCTTTCTCTATTAAGGAAGCAAGAATGAGTGCTTCATAAGGTGTTGCTAATGGTAAAGATTCAGCACGTGACAACCAACTGGATTGTAAATGATTCTGCATGGTCTGATAGGCGCGTTGCAGAATTTCTATATCGCTGCTATTTTTAATAAAATAATAAGTATCCGGGAAAAATAATCCTTCGGCAGCTGTTTCAGTTGCGCCGATTAACTGAAGAATTTCCTGATCACTCAGGTTGGTTGTACGATTTTGTATGGCAGGATGTTCGTTTAATACTTTGCGCAATTGCGCAAAAGTTGAACCTTCAAGAAATCTTATTTCATTCTGTTTTGCATCACCCTTTGTCAGATAATCTAATAGCGCTATTTGAGAGATATTCTCGGTGAGTCGGTAATCTCCAGCTTTTATTGCCGATTCCTGATTCAGATAACGTGCTAATAGAATTAATGGCCATTTGTTGGGAAAAACACCTGCATCGGCCAGTTGTTGAGAAACTTGTTTTAGATTGCTGCCAGGACGAATAGAGAACTCATAGGGTGTAACAGGAAGCGAAATACTTGAATGAACATGAAGATAAAGCCATCCAATTAACAGAATGGCGATAGAAACAGTCGAAATAAGAAGGCGTTTTAGCGTAGGCATGCGCCACAGAGAGGTAAAATTTTTTATACGCTACGGAAAACAAGCGTTCCGTTAGTTCCTCCAAACCCGAAGGAATTCGATAGTGCAACTCTGATGTTCATAGCTCTTGCTGTATTAGGGATATAATCCAGATCACATTGCGGGTCTTGATTGACAAGGTTGATTGTGGGAGGGGCGATTTGATGATGTATTGCAAGGACAGAGAAAATTGCTTCCACGCCTCCAGCAGCACCGAGTAAATGTCCTGTCATTGATTTTGTTGAATTGACTGCAAGTTTTCTAGCATGGTCACCAAAACAACGCTTAACAGCAATTGTTTCAGCGATATCACCCAACGGAGTGGATGTGCCATGTGCATTAACGTAATCAACTTCTGTGGTATTAATACCTGCATTTTTGAGTGCATTAGACATGCAGCGTGCTGCGCCTTCACCATCGTCGCTAGGCGCTGTCATATGATAGGCGTCAGCACTCATGCCAAACCCAGCTAATTCAGCATAAATTTTTGCTCCTCGACGTTTGGCGTGCTCTATTTCTTCCAGTACCAGAACCCCGGCGCCCTCACCCAGCACAAAGCCATCACGATCGATATCCCAGGGACGGCTCGCAGCTTCCGGATTGGCATTGTGAACTGATAAGGCTCTTGCAGCAGCGAACCCGCCGAGTGCAAGCGGTGTTATACATGATTCGGCGCCGCCACACACCATGACATCGGCATCGCCATATTCAATCATGCGGGCTGAGCTGCCTATACTGTGTGTGGCTGTGGTACAGGCTGTCACAATCGCTATATTGGGACCTTTATAGCCATACAGGATGGATAAGTTACCTGCGATCATGTTGATGATAGTACTGGGAATAAAGAAAGGCGATATTTTACGTGGTCCACCTGCATGGTAAGCGGTATCTGTATGCTCAATCATAGGCAGGCCGCCAATGCCTGAGCCGATATTAACGCCGATTTGTTCCGGATCAAGCTGTCTAACATCATCTATACCAGCATCTTTAACAGCTTGAATTGCTGCAGCCATACCATAATGGATAAAAGTATCCATGCGGCGTGCTTCTTTGGCAGACAAATATTGCTGAATATCAAAATCTTTCACTTCACCAGCAATTTGTGAAGTGAAATTGGATGCATCAAAACGGGTTATCCGAGTAATACCGGATTTTCCTGAGATGATATTCTCCCATGCGCTTGATATTGTGCTTCCAACAGGCGACACAATACCTAACCCGGTAACTACTACCCTACGTTTGGACAAAATAACTCCGCTTGCGTGTACTTAAAAAATTAAAATACTAATTTGTATTAGCAGTGACGTAGTCAATTGCTTCCTGGACGGTATTTATTTTTTCAGCTTGTTCATCTGGAATCTCGCATTCGAATTCTTCCTCTAGTGCCATTACCAATTCGACCGTGTCGAGTGAGTCTGCTCCCAGATCATTAACAAAAGATGATTCATTCTTCACTTCTGCTTCATTCACGCCAAGTTGTTCAGCTACAATCTTTCTAATACGCTGTTCAATATTTTCCATCTAGGTATTTCCTTCTCAGGTAAGATAAACGCATTCATTCTAGCAAATTTTCATTGCTAGCAAAACTGAAACATGACTGCTAGTCGCGCAGTTTTAATTTTCACAATGGCTTGTATATTAGTCCATATACATCCCGCCGTTGACATGGAGTGTTGTGCCTGTAATATATCCTGCTGCAGAAGAAGCTAAGAACGCTACTGCTGAAGCGACTTCTTCAGGGCGACCTAATCTTCCCAAAGGAACATGCTGAATTAAGTTTTGTTGAAATTCATCGGCCAGTGAACGTGTCATGTCCGTGTCAATAAAACCAGGGGCAACACAATTTACAGTAATATTGCGACTGCCGACTTCCCGTGCCAGTGATTTACTAAAACCAAATATGCCTGCTTTGGCGGCAGCATAGTTTGTTTGTCCCATATTTCCCATTGCACCGACAACAGAAGAAATATTAATGATGCGGCCGTAACAGACTTTCATCATGGCACGGAGGACTGCGCGACTTAACCGGAACACTGATTTTAAATCAGTTTCTATGATTTCATCCCATTCTTCATCTTTCATGCGCACTAACAGGTTATCGCGCGTGATACCGGCATTATTGACCAATATCTCAATTTCCCCAAATTTATCTCGAATGGTTCGAATCGCATCGTTAATTTGCTCGGTATTATTCACATTCAGAGTGATACCTATGCCCTTGATGCCGGCTTTCTCCAAGTATTGATTAATCGAGTTTGCGCCGCTTTCAGTTGTCGCTGTACCAATCACCACTGCACCCAACTGACCGAGCCTGAGTGCGATGGCTTGTCCAATTCCTCGACTGGCGCCTGTTACTAAAGTTATTTTATTTTCCAAAATCACATCTCCATGAATAGTGACATGACTGTGCGTAGCAGATACTCATTGCTTTTATATTATCCCTAAATTATGAACAGCTTGTTTGATTGCTTCACTATTTGCCAGTGATAACTGCTGCAAATTTTGATCGATGCGTTTGTTTAGCCCGGCCAATACTTTTCCCGGCCCACATTCGACGACATGGGTTATACCGGCAGCGGCAAAGGCTCGAATAGTATCTACCCACCGTACAGAACTGATAAGCTGTTGAACTAAAATTTTCTTAATGGCAGCCGTGTCGGAATGTAGTTTTACATCGGCGTTATGCAGAATCGGGATTTTAGGGGAGTGCAGCATTACGTGCTCCAGTTGTTGCTGCATGCGATTGGCTGCTGGTTTCATTAGTGAGCAATGCGAAGGAATACTCATTGGTAAAAGGATCGCACGTTTTGCTCCCTTTGATTTAGCCATTTCAATTCCTTGCAGGATGGCATTTCTGTGTCCGGCGATTACTACCTGACCCGGTGAATTGAAGTTGGCCGGCTCAAGAGATTCTCCTTTACCTTGGTTTGTGATGTCATGACATATTGTTTCGATGATTTCATCATCTAATCCGAGAATTGCTGCCATTCCACCCACACCTTCCGGTACAGCCTGTTGCATAGCTTGCGCACGGAAGCGCACCAGCAATAACGCATCAGCAAAACTCAATGTTTCGGCTGCGACCAATGCCGTGTATTCGCCCAGGCTATGTCCAGCCAGGAGCGTCGGATTTCCGCCTGCCAAACCTGTCCATGCACGATACACAGCCACTCCTGCGGTCAGCATGAGCGGTTGTGTGTTGATGGTGAGATTGAGATCGTCCGCTGGCCCGGTGTTGACCATTGACCAAAAATCCTGTTTGAGGATATCGGATGCTTCTTGAAAGGTTTCCTGAACGATGGGTAAATCCGCATACCCATTGACCATTCCGACAGATTGTGACCCTTGACCTGGAAATACAAATGCAAATTTCATAAATCACCAGCGCAGTAATACTGCTCCCCATGTGAATCCACCGCCAACACCCTCCAATAGGATCAGTTGATCAGGCTGAATGCGTCCGTCACGTACCGCAATGTCAAGAGCGAGCGGAATGGAAGCCGCGGAAGTATTGCCATGTTTGTCAACAGCTACCACTACTTTATCCATAGGTAATCTTAGTTTCTTTGCCGTTGATTGTATAATTCGGATATTTGCTTGATGAGGAATCAACCAATCGATATCCGTAGTCTGCAAATTATTTTTGGATATAGCCTCTTGTACTACTTCTTCCAGAACCTTGACAGCAAATTTAAAAACGGTATTGCCTTCCATGTTTATGTATGGAGTGCCTTGCACTTTTCCGCCGCTGATGCACCCCGGCGCTGATAAGATATTACTATAGCTGCCATTGGCATGCAGGTGGGTGGATAAGATACCCGGTTGATCACTTTGCGAAAGCACTACTGCACCGGCACCATCACCGAATAAAACACAGGTGCTACGATCATTCCAGTCAAGTATTTTAGAATAAATTTCACTGCCGACCACTAAAGCATTCCGGCACTTACCTGAACTAACAAACATGTCAGCGGTAGCCAGCGCATAAATAAAGCCACTGCAGACAGCTTGGACATCAAATGCCGGGCAATTTTCTATACCCAGTTTGTTTTGCAGAATACAGGCGGTACTTGGAAAGATCATGTCAGGAGTCGTGGTGGCGACAATGATGAGATCAATATCTTTACTGGTTACGCCAGCAGCTTTCATGGCATTCTGACACGCATATAGCGCCAAATCGCTGGCTACCTGATCCTCGCTGGCAATATGCCGCTGTGTGATGCCTGTGCGCGTTCGTATCCATTCATCACTGGTATCCACCATGCGTTCCAGATCAAGGTTGGTGAGAATTTTTTCCGGTAAATAACTACCTGTTCCAGTGATTCTTGAATACATTATTTTATAATTTCTTTTGAAGAAGTCTGAGAATGCCGGGAAAACTCGGCTACCCGTTCACTAATATGCCGCAGCATCCCGCCACGTACTTCTTCAGCGGCGCGCTTTATGGCAAAACCAAACGCATATTTATCTGCAGAACCATGACTTTTAATCACAATGCCGCGTAAACCCAAAACTGGCGCCGTTGTAACGGCGATGATCGACCCGGCGTTTAAAGGAATTGATAACCGGCATTGCGATGATACCAGCCATTTTGGTGAGTAAATTGCGCCTGAATTCTTCACGTAGATAGGTTGCCAGCATCTGTGCCAGACCTTCTGAAGTTTTTAGGGTGATATTGCCAACAAATCCATCACAAACCACGACATCAGTAGTTCCCTTGTAAATGTCATTGCCTTCAACATTACCATAAAAATTAAGCCCGCTATTGCGCAGTAGTTCAGCCGCTTGTTTAACTATTTCATTGCCTTTGATTTCCTCTTCACCAATATTGAGCAAACCAACGCTTGGGGATGCTTTATTTTCCACAGAGGATACCAGTGAAGCGCCCATGAGACCAAACTGGAATAAGTGCTCCGCTGTGCAGTCGACGTTGGCACCCAAATCCAATACATAGGTGTGACCGGTAATAGTGGGTAATATGACGGCAAGTGCTGGGCGGTCAACACCCGGGATTGTTTTTAATACAAACCGGGAAGTTGCTAGCAATGCACCCGTATTTCCAGCACTGATACAAGCTTGTGCTTCACCCGTTTTAACGAGATTAATGGAAACGCGCATTGAAGAGTCTTTTTGCTTCGCAGGGCGACTGCAGGGGATTCATCCATGCTGACAACTTCACTCGCTGGATGTAATCGGATTCTCGGGCCAAATTCAGAATTTGCAGCGCGTAACTCTGCCGCAATGGCATCAGGAATGCCGACTAGAATAATATTGGCTTCAGGATCGCAGCGCAAATATTCAACCGCTGATGGAACTGTTACATGGGGGCCATGATCACCCCCCATACAGTCTATTGCTACAGTAATATCCAATTTCAGTGCTCTTGTGGCTGGGAGAAACTATATATTTAGTGCGGCTTGTAGCAATAGATATTATATTTAATCGTTTTTGGTTTTAACAACTTTCTTGCCGCGATAGTAGCCATTAGGGCTAATATGGTGGCGTAAATGAATTTCTCCAGTACTTGATTCAACAGCTAATGGCGGATTAGTCAGAAAATCATGCGAACGGTGCATGCCGCGTTTCGAAGGGGACTTTTTATTTTGTTGGACTGCCATGTGAATAACTCCTTGAACTCAATTTGTCTTTTTTAATGCTATTAATGCTGCAAAAGGATGTGCTGATTGTTTCTTGCTGGTCAGGTTATCATTGATTGATTCTAATTCCTGTATGCTGCATTCACCATCTGCGTGACGTGATGAAATCGGTAAACTGAGAATGATCTCGTCCTCAATTAAACTGACTACGTCCATATCAGGTGTTGATAAAATCGCATCGACGGTATCGTCTTCGTCAGTCTGATCCAGTTCCGCTTCAGTCTTCGCCAGTACCAAGAATGTCTGCAAATCAACCTCATGCGATAATTTTTCTAGACAACGCTGACAGCTAAGATGTATTTTGCCTATAATCTCCAATTGCAAGCCGGGCTTTTCATTCTTGTCAAACTGACCACTGATTTGGTAGATTAGCTCCCCTTCTTTGTCAAACAGAAAATCATGCAAACGCACAAGCACATCCACCGGGATTTTACCACGATGTATGCCAGCACTCTGCACAAAATCTAAGGGGTCTATCACAAACCTTACAGACATAAGGCGCGCATGTTATATTTTTTACTCTTAAGTGTCAAAAAATCAGAAGGAAAATTTTGAAAACACAAAACATTACCCCGAAAGTGATATTGGGATCAAGCTCGATTTATCGCAAGGAATTGCTTCAGCGCCTACAGATTCCATTTGAAACAATCAATCCTCAGATTAATGAAACACCGTTACCCAATGAATCGCCCGAAGAAACTGCTGCACGATTGGCTGAAGCAAAAGCACGTGCAGTCGCCAAGATTTACCCAGAGGCCCTTATTATAGGTTCTGATCAAGTGGCGGCATTAGGAGGTTTTCGCCTCGGGAAGCCACTGAATCATGCCAACGCAACTGAACAGCTCAGACGAGTCCGTGGTAAGGAAGCTGTTTTTTATACGGCTTTATGTCTCCTGAATAGTTTTACTGATCGGCTGCAAATGCGTGTTATTCCTTATCATGTGAAATTTCGGCAATTCAGTGATCAACAAATTGAAAATTATCTGCTTAAAGAACAACCTTACCATTGTGCGGGTAGTGCAAAATCTGAAGGGCTTGGCATTGCACTGATTGAGCAGATGACTGGAGATGATCCGAACGGATTGATTGGATTGCCGCTCATTGCTCTGGTCGATATGCTGGCAGTCGAAGGCGTGAAAGTTATTTAAGGGCAGCTCTAAAATGCAGAGTACTAAACAAAACGAGGCGTGAGCAAAAAATGGTGACACAGCATATGTTTGATATGTAAGGAAACATTTTTCGCGAGCAACGAAGTGCTGTAACGAAATCTGGATTTCTAGAGATGCCCGTAAGAGTGGAATGTAATCTTTGCAAAACCTTCTGAATTGCAAATACATTCATAATATGAAATGATTGCAGTCAAGTGAAACTTTCACTTTTTAACAATTGATGGCCCTATGCGGAAATATCCTACTTATCCTGTAATCCTTATGCTGATTGTCAGCATATTGACGAATGGACTGAGCTTATCGTTCAGGGGTGAAGTATTCGCCCACGAGCTGGATCATATCCGTCAGGCGCTATCCTCTGATCCTGCGGAACATCTGGAAATGCACCGGAACAATGTATCCTGGGATGGGGCTGATCTTGATGCGGCAACCCACCTATGCCTGCATTCAGCGGGGCAGTATCAACCTTTTTTCTTTAATTCCATTCCTCCGCTGCCTGATCAAGATGTAACGAAAATTCAGGCCGTATTTATATCTTCAATTATTCCAGAAATAATCCCGGACTTACCACTTCGTCCCCCTCGAATTATTCTAGTAAGCTGATATTTAAACTGTATTGAACAGTTCTGCTTCCAGAATCTTGGATTCTAAGATGACGGGCATTAATCAGTACTAATTAATATGCATAATTACAGCTTCTGGCTTGTTTTTCTACGATTAACATGCAACCAGTTGTTGCTGCACCCATGTTCGCAAGAGTATATGGAGTGAATGACATGTACATGGTTTTTAGATATAGAGATTTATATAGATTAATTGTAATTATACAATGGGTTATTCTCATATTGACTGGCCCGTTCCAGGTGATGGCGGAAATCGATTTCACGGGCATTTCTCTCAGCCGGGATACGGGTTACTCTGCTCCCGTTATCCAGGAAGAGCAGCATGAGTTGACGTTACATGATGCAATCCGGCTTATGTTGCAGAATAATCCTGAATTGGCTTCTTTTTCAAAGGAAGTGCGCGCTTTTGATGGAACCATACTGCAAGCGAGCAAATTCAGGAATCCGGATTTTACGGTTGAAGTGGAAGACATTAACCAACCCAGGCCAGCCCTTCAGCGCTTTGCATCATTCCGCATTAGTCAATTGATTGAATTGGGTGGTAAGCGTAGCGCACGAATGACTGTTGCCTCGTTAGGCCAGGAATTGGCAGATAAAAGTTACGAATCAAGGCGCCTGGATCTCATTGCACGCGCTGCTAACGCATTTATTGATGTGTTGGCGGGGCAGGAGCGGTTACGAGTTGCCGAAGAAACTTTGCAATTAACGCAGAAAGTACTGGATTCCGCAACAAAGCGCGTTGAATCGGGCAAAGCGCCTCCTATTGAGGAAACAAGGTCTAAAGTTGCGCTTTCTACAGCCCATATTGAGCTTGAACAGGCACGGCGTGATCTGACTGCCGCCCGGACTCAATTGTCTCTGCTCTGGGGAAATCCTTCACCCAAATTCAGTAAGGTCATGGGAGATCTGGAAACACGTGTTGTTTTGCCGGGCTTTGCAGAACTTGAAGAGCGCATCAAATACAATCCTTTAGTACTGCGCAGCTTAACGAATGTGAGCAGCGTAAGGCGATTATCGAGCTGGAGAAATCGCGACGAATACCTGATGTGACATTAGGAGGAGGGTTAGGCGCTATTTCAATCGGATGATACAACGGCTCTTTTAACCATGACGGTTCCGATTCCTTGTGTTTGATCGTAATCAAGGTAATCTGCAAGAAGGCTATCAACGTTTGGATAAGGCGATGGATGAAAAGGATATGATCCACTTGCAGCTTAGATCCGAATTTACACGCGCCTACGAGGCGCTGCTGGCCGCTCAAAATGAAGTGAGATTGCTGCATGAGGAGGTATTGCCCGGCGCTGAGACGGCGTTTAAGGTCGCCAATAAGGGTTATGAATTAGGGCGCTTCAGTTTTCTGGAAATGCTTGATGCGCAACGCGCACTATTCCAGAACCGGGTTCTGTATGTGCGCGCGCAGGCAAACTATCATCGCCTGATCAATGAGCTGGAACGGTTAGTGGCTGCACCCATCGATAGCGTGATGCCTGATCATGAAAGCCGGTGAGCATCACCCCTGGCATAGAGAAAAAAATAAGGATTGATTTATGAACAAAGCTCGATTGAAACCCATTGTTATAGTTATTGCCATAGGGATTGTATTGGGTGGAATGATTCTTACCCTGGATAGATCTTCACCGGTCACATCGGATGTTCCCAGCACGGATACCAATGAGAAGGGAACTGATCAGGGTACTTCGGATGCACAGGGAGGTGACGCCGCTTATCAACCCGGGATGGGGCCGCGAGGAGGCAAATTATTCACCGACAATGGGTTTGGTGTCGAAATAACGATCTTCGAAAAAGGAGTGCCGCCGCAATTCCGCATTTATCTCTATGAAAAAGGTAAATCGCTTCCACCGGCAACCGCCAATGTCGCTATTACATTATCCCGCCTGGGAGCGCCGCCGCAATTGATTCAATTTATGCCGGAAGCCGATTATCTGCTGGGGGATCAAATTGTCGCAGAACCGCATTCATTCGATATCGCCATTACCGCGGAACGTAACGGTAAGATAATGCACTGGAGTTATAGTCAAGTGGAAGGGCGGGTGGAAATACAGGATGCCATGCTGAAAAGTATGGGCGTTGAGATTTTGACGGCGGGGCCGGTTGTCATCAGACCAAAACTCAAGTTACCCGGTGAAGTGATTTTTAACGAACATAATATTGTGCGGGTAGTCCCCCGAGTAACTGGCATGGTTACTTCCGTACTCGCTCATCATGGGCAAAAGGTGAAAAAAGATGAAGTGTTGGCTGTCATCGAAAGTCCGATGCTGGCAGATTTGCGCAGCCAGTATTTTGTTGCGAAGAAACGATTAGCGCTGGCGAAAACCACCTACGAGCGAGAGAAACAGCTATGGGAAGAAAAGATTACCGCCAAACAAGAGTTTCTCACTGCGCAGGAGTTGTGGACTGAAGCTGAGATCGCACTGGAGTTAACTTCTGTCAAGCTGCGTGCACTGGGTGTGCAACCGGAAATCAGTTATTTGGGGACAAATCTTGCGCATTATGAGATACGTTCGCCGATTTCCGGAATTGTTATTGCCAAGTCTATTGCAATGGGTGAAGCACTCAAAGAAGACAGGGAAATTTATACCATAGCGGATGTGTCCACTGTGTGGACAGCGATTACGATTTACCCAAAAGATCTTAATGTGGTTAGGGAGGGGCAGAAAGTTGTTGTAAAAGCGACTGCTTACGATGTGGAGAGTGAGGGAATCGTTACTTATATTTCTACATTAATTGGCGGACAAACGCGCACTGCAACAGCTCGGGTTGAGTTGGATAATCAGGCGGGCAAATGGCGTCCCGGTATGTTTGTAAATGCCGAATTGGTAGCGGAAGAAATCCAGGTTCCTGTGGCTGTTTCAGTCGCTGCTATTCAAACGCTGCGCGATTGGTCAGTGGTATTTGGCCGTTATGATCAGTATTTCGAGGTTCGTCCTTTGGAGCTGGGCCGTAGTGATGGTGAAATGGTGGAAGTGCTGAAAGGGCTTACCCAGGGTGACCAATACGCAGGCGGCAACAGCTTTGCCATTAAGGCTGAGCTGGGCAAAGCAGGCGCAAGCCACGATCATTAAATCGTGATTTAATCAGGACGGACTATCATGCTTGAGCGCATTTTACATTTTTCCATCTATCAGCGCGCTATCGTGCTGATGGCTGTATTGATGGTGGCTATCATCGGCGTTTATAGCTATCAGAAGCTACCCATTGATGCAGTACCTGATATTACGAATGTACAGGTTCAAATCAATACCAATGCAACCGGTTATTCACCGATAGAGGCGGAGCAACGTATTACTTTCCCGATCGAAACCATCATGGCGGGTTTGCCTCATCTGGACTATACCCGTTCTATCTCACGGTATGGTCTATCGCAGGTCACTGTGGTTTTCAAAGACGGCGTCGATGTTTATTTTGCACGTCAGCAGGTGAGTCAACGTATCCAGGAGGCAAAAGGCCGTTTACCGCTGGGCATTGAGCCGATGATGGGGCCTATTTCCACAGGCTTGGGTGAAATCTTCATGTGGACTGTCGATGCCCAGGAAGGAGCAAGAAAACCGGACGGCACTGAATACACAACCACCGATTTGCGCGAAATTCAGGATTGGGTCATCCGGCCGCAACTACGCATGGTGAAAGGGGTGACAGAAATCAATACCGTGGGTGGCTATGTCAAGCAGTTTTCATGTCGTGCTCTATCCGGAGAAATGATTTCTTTCGGTCTGGCGCCGGGAGATCTGATAAACGCTCTGGAACGCAACAATATGAATGTCGGTGCGGGTTATATTGAAAGAAGCGGAGAACAGTACCTGGTTCGCGTACCGGGACAAATCGCCAACCTGGAAGAAATCGGCAACATCATTCTGGGTTCGTGGCAAGGCACCCCCATTCGTGTCAAGGATGTCGCCGATATTCTGATTGGCAAGGAGTTACGTACCGGTGCAGCCACGCAGAACGGCAAAGAAGTTGTGCTGGGAACAGTGCATATGCTGATTGGAGAAAATAGCCGACTTGTGGCCCAAGCTGCGGCCAATAAGTTGGAGGAAATCAATCGCAATTTACCCGAAGGTATTGTTACAACACCGGTCTATGACCGCACCATTCTGGTGGAAAAAACCATTCATACAGTAGCAAAAAATCTGCTGGAAGGTGCGGCACTGGTGATTGTGGTCTTGTTGCTATTTCTCGGCAACCTGCGCGCAGCGCTGATTGCGGCTTTTGTGATTCCGTTATCGATGCTGTTTACTTTCACCGGTATGGTTACCAATCATGTCAGTGCGAATCTGATGAGTCTTGGCGCGATTGATTTTGGCATTATCGTCGATGGCGCCATCGTCATTGTTGAAAACAGTATTCGTCGATTGGCACATGAACAGACGCGGCTGGGGCGGGAACTGACGCTTACGGAGCGGCTCGAACTGGTGTTTGATGCCTCTCGTGAAGCGCGGCGCGTATTGATCTACGGCGAGCTGATCATCATCATTGTGTATCTACCTATTTTTGCCTTGACCGGAGTGGAAGGAAAAATGTTTCATCCGATGGCGCTCACCGTGGTAACCGCATTGATTGGCGCGATGGTTCTTTCGCTCACTTTTGTTCCAGCCGCCATTGCACTGTTTTTGTCGGTAAGGTGCAGGAGAAGGAAAGCCGCGTCATGGCGTGGGCCAAAAGGCTATATGCCATTGTTGACGGCAACGATGAATAACCGTGAGCTCACCATCACGATCGCGATCGTCATCGTGATTTTATCCGGTTTGTTGACAACGCGTGTTGGCAGCGAGTTTGTACCCAGCCTGAACGAAGGCGATATCGCGTTGCATGCTATCCGCATCCCCGGCACCAGTTTGACTACTGCGATTGAAATGCAGAATGAACTGGAAGAAAAAATCAAGACATTTCCTGAAGTGGAACGCGTGTTTTCCAAAATTGGCACGGCCGAGATCGCGACCGACCCGATGCCGCCGAGCGTTGCTGATACGTTCATCATCCTGAAACCGCAATCGGAGTGGACTGGCGCGTATCGCACGAAGGCGGAACTGATTGCGGCGATGGAACAATCTGTGCTTAAGGTTCCGGGCAATATTACGAATTTACCCAGCCGATCCAGATGCGCTTCAACGAACTGCTGTCCGGTGTGCGCGCTGATATCGCGGTCAAGATATTCGGCGATGATATGGATGCTTTGCTGGATCTGGGTGATGTCATCGAGAAACTGCTGCAAACCGTACCTGGCGCAGCGGACGTGAGAACCGAACAGATTTCTGGCTTGCCAGTGCTGTCGATCCAGATGGATCGCGCCAAAATGGCACGCTATGGTTTGAATGGCCGCGATGTGCAGGATGTCATTGCCATGTCGGTGGGCGGTAGAAGCACAGGTCTGATTTTTGAAGGCGACCGGCGCTTTGATCTGCAAATCCGTTTGCCAGAGCATTTGCGGGTCGATATTGAAGCGCTGAAACGTTTGCCCATTAGCGTGCCGCTGCAAAGTGTCGCTGTTGCGCCCACTACGGCACAACCTGCTGCACCAGTCTTTGTTAGCCTGGGCGAAGTGGCCCAGTTTGAACTGACACAGGCCGAATCAGGTCAGCCGGGAAACGGCAAACGCAGAATTGTCGTAACTGCGAATGTACGTGGCCGCGATCTGGGATCCTTTTTGTGCAGGAAGCTGAGCAATTGATTCATAAAGAAGTCGCATTCCTCCAGGATATTGGATCACTTGGGGCGGTCAGTTTGAACAAATGATTTCCGCAGCACAGCGTCTGCAAATCGTGATTCCGGTCGCACTCGGGCTGATTTTCATTTTGTTGTACACGATGTTCGGTAATGTACGCGATGGCTTGCTTATGTTTACAGATGTTCCATTTGCCTTGACCGGTGGTATCTTCGCTTTATGGCTGCGTGATATCCCCTTGTCCATTTCAGCCGGAGTAGGGTTTATCGCCCTATCCGGCGTGGCGGTGCTGAACGGCCTGGTGATGCTGGCATTTATTCGGGGCCTAAGAGAAAAGGGATTGTCTCTGGATGACGCAATTCAAACTGGTGCACTCACTCGCCTGCGTCCGGTGCTGATGACGGCATTGGTGGCGTCGATCGGATTCGTGCCGATGGCGCTCGCCACCGGTACCGGCGCGGAAGTGCAGCGGCCTCTGGCCACAGTCGTGATCGGCGGGATTTTATCATCGACTGCGTTGACACTGCTGGTACTGCCGGTGTTATACCGGATTGTGCATAGGCGGGATGTGTCCAATAGTGAGACATCTGCATAACTTCGGTTCTGAGATTTCCCATTCGTATTAATAACATTAAAATCAATAACTTAAAAGTTTCCTTGAAATCGAGAAACACAGCTATGCAGAGATCTTTAACAACAACTGCGGCTATATGCCGCATTGACGCTTGAACCGTCTTAACCCAAAATGCAAAAGCATCTCTGGTAGCAATTCTTCTTGATCGGAAAGGTAAGCACGGCCACTTTACAAATTAAAAAGGAGGCTGGTTGCTGCAAAAAATCAGCACAAGTATTTTTCGAAACATTGAGGTCAGATAGATCAGTATCCTGTTTTCTATATGCGCAAAAGTGATAAGTAAGTGAAATTTAATTAGTTCCGGACATAGAGATAGGCTGTTAGATTGGTATCTTTCATTAACTACTACAGTCGTAGCAGTGCGCTACACATATAAAGGATTGAATATGACCATTCTAATTGTCGGTGGGGATTATGTTGCATCGTTCAAACACCTTCTTGCCACTCAACACGATGCACGTATCGAACACTGGAATGGTCGCAAAAAAATTTATTAAACGCTCGTTCCCAAATGAAACGCAGTTGATTATTGTTGTTGCGACTTTATTAATCATAGCCTTACCCATGCAATTAAGGAAAAAGCAAGCCGCGGCAGGATTCCGCTCGTTTATTGCCGTCGCTCTGTCAATGAGCTGAAGCACAAGTTACTGGATATCTATCAAGCAGATAAGAACTATCGTTGTGAAAGTGTTAATGAAAAAAAAGATTTATCCCGGAGATTTCACTGATGCTCCCAACGGATGGCTACCGCAACCCGAATAAGCCTAAAGCTCAATCAGCTTTGTTGTTCGTGGATAGCAGCACTAATTTATACAAGGAGTATTTCATTCCATGAATGCGTCAGCAAACAAAACCTTTGTTGTCGGCGACGAGTTTGAACTTATCAAATCGGCGACTGATTATGCGCTGACACGCACTCAAGATGGCTGGATAAGTGGATTTTTCTATCGTTGTGAATTGACAAGCGTTTTCCAGCCCATTTATAGTATCACCCAGGACAAAACCATGGGGCATGCGGCGTATATTCGTTCCAAATCAAATGACGGAGGCGCTCTTTGGCCATGGCAGGTTTTTGCCTTGGCTTCCAAGGATGAGCAACTGGTTGATCTGGATCGTTTATGCCGGGCAATTCACGCATTGAATTACTATTTCAATGACACTTCCAAATCTGACCACTTATTTGTAGAAGTACATCCACGTCTGCTGGAAAGCGTTCAAGACGATCATGGCCGTGCATTTGAAAATTTACTTGACTTGATTGGAGTTAAAACCTCGCGCGTGGTCATTGAAATTCCATCCATCCTCAACCGCAACTGAAACTGCTCCAGCATGTCATTATGAACTATCGTTCTCGTGGTTATCAGATCGCAGCGAATTACAGCGGTACTCGCAGTGACTGGATGATAGAATTGGGAAGCTTATATCCGGATATCGTGCGAATTGAGATAAGCGATCTGATGCGTCATCAAGCCATTGCGCCGCTGGTGGATACTATCCATGGCTTCGGGGCAAGCCTGTTGGCACGGGATATCGAATCACCTGAACAGTTAGCATTTGCCAGAAGAATTAATGCGGATTATCTGCAAGGCAATTTACTAGGTAAGCCTGCTGCTCGATTGATTTTTCCGGATCACACTATTGATTCCGGAGCAGAAGGAAGAACCAGAAGGGAAAGCCATTGAATGAAGATTGTTCATGATGCTTAGGCTGTCTCAGTTTTCTGCAGAACCCACCAGGGAGCGGGATCAGACCGCTTGTCAGTATAAAAGTCACTGATCTAAAGGGCGAATGCCCCAGGATCTCAGGACTGCCAGGTAACGCTACACGTCTTAATCGCAAACGGGATTGGACAAATATCAAGAAATAACTTGGATGCGTATCCATGCAGTTGCGTTTTTTCACTATAAGGAGAATCAACCTTGAACATTGATCATCAAGTAATACTAACTGGCACTTCACAGACATTGATTGCCGAAGGATTGCAGATGAAGCAATCCAAAGATAATTGCACTAAAAAATCGAGTCCCGCAATATTGCTCTATACGATATTGTTGCTGGTTATTCTCAACGGCCTTTTTACTCCCGTAGTCCATGCGGCTAATTTGCTCTTCAGGACGAATTTTGGTCCTGGTGTTTCAGTTAATGCACCGATTGGATATTATGGTAAGGGGGCATGGCAGTTCATCACTGGCACTGATCAGGAAACCGGTTATACCTGGCCGATGCCAATCTTGGGTGCAGACTTTCTGGTGTTCAACTGATAACAAGGAGATCGTTAATTCTTCAACCATTGGGAATCACATAACCAATCAAATTAGGTCGGTTACTGGGCCCAAAGGGAAACCGGTTAATGAACTTTTCCAGAACGTAAAAATCAAAGAGCCTGTGGGGCAAGCTTTTGCACAAGCTCCGTTACTTATCAAAAGGCCCTGGACAAAGGGTGATGTAAAGATCTCTACCTCACCTACTGGTTTAAGTATCCGGCAGATTTCGCATCAAGACTGACTACTTCAGTATCAGATGCGAATTGGCGTACCCAGTTTGAGTTCAAAACGGGTGGATTATAACAATCAAATGGCGGAGACTATCGAATAATCACCAATATCATAAAAGACGGATCTGGAAAGCTCTATTGGTCTACCGTTGGTGATAATAAAGCAAATCAACCGGAAGCTCCTGTGCAGTATTGGCGGGAAGCAAATAACGTTGTGCCGGTGCCCATTGATAAGTGGTTTAAATATGAAGTCTACTGGCATCGGTCAAGTGGAAGCGATGGGCGTTTCTGGTCAGCTGTCAATGGGCAGGTGATTGTCGACCGCTGGGGGCCAAATATGGGGAAATACAATCTTCCAATAACCCGAATTATGGTTAATAATGCCTATACTGGCGGCTATGCAACAGTTGAATCCCATTCGACCGGTCTGGAGATTTGGGATGGCTTTCCGTGCGGCGTGGGCGTGTCGTGCTATAACTATGATAAAGTTGCGCCTACTATCCCCACAGCGCTTAAATCGACGATAGCAAAATACAGTTCTTCCGCCAACGTTTCATTAACCTGACAGCATCTTCAGATAATGTTTCTGTTGCAGGCTATAATATTTATAGAAATGGGGAATAATCAGTACAGCACTTTCAACTAATTTTATAAATACTATTCCTGGTGCTGCAACCGGATCTCTATACACTTATGATGTTAGAGCCATAGATGCTGAAGGCAATTTATCTGATCGGAGTAATTACGCGTCGGTAGTTTTTTAGGGTAATGCTGGTTAAATTACCTCCGGCATAACCGGAAGGTGGAACGCAAACAGCCCCTTTGAGGGGCTGTTTGCGTTCCACTACAGCAGCACTGACATTGCCAGTTTCAACTGATCATAACGCGCATTTTCCATTTCCTGATCTCGGATATACGCCTGATCCTCTCCTCATCCTCTCCTCATCCAGCCCAACCATTGATACAAAATACCCACGAGCCCAGAAACTTTCTCCCGTGAAATTTCCTTCTCTGCCTAATTGGAGTGCTATTGCTATCTCTATCGCACTTTTCCTTTAATAAAACCCACTATATGCGACACCGAGTACTTCAGTGGAATACTTATGCACATGTGAGTTAATCCACTAAAAGACTTAACCGATCGCTCCCGAAATTCCTGGTTGTTATATTGTATACGGGCTAATTCCATCTCCGCCCTCCAGATCATCACTTCATTTTTTTTGATACTTTTGTTTCTATGCAAATCAGCATACCTCGTTATATTCCTGCACATTGTGCAGCGTGCAGAACAAAAGCAGGAGGGCTCCAGACCTGCTTAAACATGGGATTCTGGATATTGAGCCCACACTTGATCGCCCAGCAACATTACATTAGTCATCGTTAAATTATAAAACTGGCACAGTTTGTGCTTAATTATAGCTGCAAGATGAAAAAGGCAAACTCCGTGAAAGCGGAGGACGCAAAGTCACTGATCTAAAGGGCGAGCTCCCCATGATGGCAGGACTGCCAGGTAACGCTACACGTCTAATCGCACATGGGATTGGACAGATATCAAGAAATAACTTGGATGCGTATCCATGCAGTTTCGTTTTTTTAACTCTAAGGAGAATCAATCTTGAATATTGATCATCAAGTAATACCAGCTAGCAGTTCGCAGTCATTGATTGCCGAGTCGATGCAGATGAAGCAATCCAAAGATAATTGCACTAAAAAATCGAGTCCCGCAATATTGCTCTATACGATATTGTTACTGGTTAGCCTTAATGGCCTTTTTACTCCCGTAGTCCATGCGGCTAATTTGCTCTTCAGGACGAATTTTGGTCCTGGTGTTTCAGTTAATGCACCGACCGGTTATTATGGTAAGGGGGCGTGGCAGCGCATTACCGGGACTGACCAGGGAAACCGGTTATACCTGGCCGATGCCAATCCTGGGTGCAGACTTTTCTGGTGTTCAACTGATAACAAGGGAAATCGTTAATTCTTCAACCATTGGGAATCACATAACCAATCAAATCAGGTCGGTTACAGGGCCCAAAGGGAAACCGGTAAATGAACTTTTCCAGAACGTAAAACTAAAAGAGCCCGTGGGGCAAGCTTTTGCACAAGCGCCGTTTATTATCACTAGACCTTGGACAAAAGGTGATGTAAAGGATCTCTACCTCACCTACTGGTTTAAGTACCCGGCTGATTTCGCATCAAAACTGACTACTTCAGTATCAGGTGCGAATTGGCGTACCCAGTTTGAGTTCAAAACGGGTGGTTATAACAATCAAGGCGGCGGAGACTATCGAATAATCACCAATATCATAAAAGACAGCTCTGGAAAGCTCTATTGGTCTACCGTTGGTGATAATAAAGCTAATCAACCAGAGGCTCCTGTACAGTATTGGCGGCAAGCAAATAACGTTGTGCCGGTGCCCATTGATAAGTGGTTTAAATATGAAGTCTACTGGCATCGGTCAAGTGGAAGCGATGGGCGTTTCTGGTCAGCTGTGAATGGGCAGGTGATTGTCGACCGCTGGGGGCCAAATATGGGGAAATACAATCTTCCAATAACCCGGATTATGGCTAATAATGCCTACACTGGTGGCTATGCAACAGTTGAATCCCATTCGACCGGTTTGCAGATTTGGGATGGCTTTCCGTGCGGCGTGGGAAGGTCGTGCTATAACTATGATAAAGTTGCGCCTACTATCCCCACAGCGCTTAAATCGACGATAGCAAAATACAGCTCCTCCGCCAACGTTTCATTAACCTGGGCGGCATCGGCAGATAATGTTTCTGTTGCAGGATATAATATCTATAGAAATGGAAACAAAGTCGGTGTGACCAATAGAACCGGAACTAGTTTTAGCAATACCATTTCCGGGAGTGCAAAGGGAGCTTTATACACTTATGATGTTAGAGCCTTTGATGCGGAAGATAATTTATCTGCTGCAAGCAATGTAGCTTCGGTAGTTTTTTAGGGAAACGCTGGTTAAATTACCTCCGGCATAACCGGAAGGCTTAACGCAAACAGCCCCGCAAAGGGGCTGTTTGCGTTCCGCTAGAGCGGGCACATCTCATTGACGGTTTCAACTGATCATAACGCTCATCTTCCTTTTCCTGATCTTGAATATATGCCTGACCATTTCCTCGTCCAGTCCAATCGTCGATATAAAATACCCACGAGCCCAGAAACTTTCTCCCGGAAAGTTGTTTCCTCTACCCAACTGGCGTGCTATAGCTATCGCATTTTTACCTTTAATAAAATCTACCGCATGCGGCGTCGAGTACTTGGGTGGAATACTTATGCACATGTGAATGCGATCCGGCATCAAATGGCCTTCCACAATCTTGTTTTCATTCTGATTTGCCAGATCGTGTAATACTTCCCTTGTATGCTTCCTGAGCTTGCCAAATAGCAGTTTCTTTCGCCGCTTCGGGATAAACCATATGATATTTACAATCTCAGCGTGTATGGCTCAAACCCTTCTTCACCATGAAAAAACGCACTGTTAAATGGCCGGCTCCATAGGCAGATGGAATATCCGCATGACTGCGATGACGTTCATCGAGAAATTCTCCAGCAATAATGAATCCTGGCATCGCGGGAGAAATCCTCGGGGATCATTTCTCTGCTGATGTCTTCCATGACCAAGTCTTTTAGTGCTTCCTTATCCATTTTGAAACGACGGAAATTGGTAGAGAAATATAATTTCCCGCCCACTGCGAGCAAGGCTGCGGCGTTTCGGATCAGTTGCACGTGGTCTTTCTGGATGTCGAAGATTTCGTCCATTTTCTTGGAGTTGGAGAAAGTGGGCGGATCGAGAAAGATCAGGTCGAACTGCGGTTTTGGTTTTGCGTCGGCTTGTCCGTCCAGCCATTCTAAACAATTGGCTCGTATCAGCTTGTGATTGCCGTGGATGCCGTTGAGAATGAAATTTCGTCTTGCCCAATCCAGATAGGTATTGGACATATCCACCGTGATGCTCGACGCCGCACCGCCGATCGCCGCATGCACCGTGGCGCTACCGGTGTAGGCGAACAGATTCAGGAAGCGCTTGCCTTTGGCCTGTTGTTGAATCAGCAAACGCATCGGCCGGTGATCTAGAAACAAACCAGTGTCCAGATAATCCTCAAAATTTACCCAGAATTTGCAGCCGCCTTCTTCAACCACATGAAAGTGTCTGGAATCGCTCAGTTTTTCGTATTGATCGGTGCTTTTCTGTTTGCGGCGTATTTTTAAAAAAACTTGCCCGGCGGGAATTTCCAGTACTTTAACTATTTCTCTCAGCGCACCGGCCAGCCGTTGATTCGCTTTGGCTGGGTCGATCGTTTTCGGCGGCTCATATTCCTGAACATTGACCCAGATTCGCTCACCTTGATACACATCCACGGCCACCGCGTATTCCGGCAGGTCGGCATCGTATAGCCGGTAGCAATGCACTTGATTTTGTTTAACCCACCTGGTTAGTTTTTTCAGATTCTTGCGCAAGCGATTGGCGAACATTTCCGCCTGGCTGTCGGGTTGCTCGATTTGGGCGCGACGGCTGATTTGTTCGATGCGTTCTTGCTCTGATTTGGCCTTCGGTTCAAAAAGACTTTTCGTCGATCGTGAAGCGCAACAACTTGCACTCCAGTGCGCCATTGAAAAGCGTAATCGGCTTTTGCGAGCGTATTCCCAATCTGAAGCCCAGTTCCGGATTGCCGATGATCATCGCCACCTGCCAGCCAGTGAAGCGTCGTTTCAATGCTTCACCGAACTGAAGGTATAGCACGGCGGCCTGTTCTTCATCGCCCAGTCGTTCGCCATAGGGCGGGTTGCAGACGATCAAACCTTTCGGCCAGCTTTCCGCCGCGGAAGCGTCTGCAATGTCGCGTTTTTCGATGTGTATTTTTCCTGACAACCCGGCGTTTTCGATGTGTTGCAACGCGGCGGCGACAGTATGGCGATCCTGGTCGAAGCCAACGATTACCGGCAATTGACTCAAGCCAATCTCGCGGCGTTGCTGCGCATCGTCCAGAACAGTTTGCCAGAGCGCGGTGTTGTGCTGTTTCCAGCCGAGAAAACCGAAATAATCGCGTTGTAACCCCGGTGCGATATCCCCGGCGATCAGCGCGCCTTCCACCAGCAGGGTGCCAGAACCGCACATCGGATCGAGTAGCGAGCCACCTTGCTGGGCAATTTTCGTCCAGCCTGCGCGCAGCAAAATTGCTGCTGCCAAGTTTTCCTTGATCGGCGCGGCGATGCCGATCTCGCGGTAACCACGCTTATGCGAACTTTCACCGGATAGATCCAGGCTCAACTGCGCAGTGTCGTTGTGCAGATAGACATTGATGCGGATGCTGGGACGCTCAGTATCGACTCTTGGCCGTTCATTAAACCTGGCGCGCATTTGATCAACGATGGCGTCTTTCACTTTTTGTGCACCGAAATGCGTATTGTTGATCGCCGGATTATTTTTGCTGCTGAACGAAACCGCCAGACTGTCATCAGCGTTCAGATGCTCAGACCAGTCGATGCATTGAATGCCATCATAAAGATCCTGCTGGGATTTAACCTCGAAGCTGCTGAGCAACAATGGAATGCGGCTGGTGGTGCGTGACCATAAGCAGGCTTTATAGGCCATCGCCAGATCACCCTGAAACGCCACGCCAGCCATTTTCTGCTGCACATTTTTCCCGCCGAGCGCTTCGATTTCATTGGCGAGAATGCCTTCCATTGCTTTCGGCGTGGTGGCGAAGAGTTGGTAAAGAGTTGGTATTGCGTCATGATTCATGGTTAGGGTCTGAATAGTCGCGTAGGATACTCGAATGTATTGTCACCGCGTTGGCCTTTTTGAATTGAATTGAATTGAATTGATCAGGGTGTCACAGTGATTTTTTCCCTGCCATATTCCACCACTTGGCCAATACGAATCTTGCAGGTTTTGCGCAGCTCAATCTGGTCATTCACCTTGACCTTACCCTTGGCGATCATGATCTTGGCGGAGCCACCACTTTCGCACAGGCCGGTGATCTTCAAAAGATCGTTCAATGCGATCGTGTCGCGGCCCTCGAGACTGAATTCAATCATGGTTTACCTTGTTTCAATTGGATGTAGATGGCTTCGACTTTCTCTCTGGCCCACGGTGTCTTGCGCAGAAATTTCAGACAGGACCTGATGCTGGGATCTTGCTTGAAACAATTAATGTTCACTTTTCCGGCCAGTCCCTCCCAACCATATTGCGCATGCAGTTCAGTCAGCAGTGCTTCCAAGGTGATTCCTTGCAAGGGGTTTTTGGTTTGCGGGTGCTTATTACTTTCTGGGCTGGGCATAGTCACAAGGTTAATAGTAATGGGGCTTTATTATTATACGTGTTGCATCCGTTGGGGCATGAAGCATTTGAACAAGCCGGGGAGGGTTGGGCGGCATACTGTCTCGCACTGTCTCGAGGAAAACCAGAAATTTCATAGCTGTAATAAAAATCGTTCAAAAAGGGGATAACGTTTGAGTGGGGCTTTATGCGTGGATTGGCAGCATATGATCACTGTGCCCAAGCCGTTCTGCTTGGTTCGCCTACTTCTACAGCCGTGTCGTGCAGAAGTCTATGGGCTTTCAGTATTAACGTGGTTTCAGAAGACCTGACGCTATTTGTTCGCTGCTTGTTTTTCTTTCTTTTCCTGGAAATATTCTGATTCTTTCAGGCTTCCCGTGATACATCCATTTTTCAGAACAATAACTCGATCAATCTTTTTCAATTGGGGAATATGGTGATTGAAAATCAGGGTGGTACGATTCTGCATCAGTTTCTGCAAAGCTGGGAGGAGATTTCCAGAGGCAGATTCTTCACATGCCGCAGGTATTTCATCTAGAATCAGGATGACGGCATTTTTAACTAACGCGCGAGCAATAGCAAGCTGCTGCAATTGTTTTTATTGATTTCTGTACCTTCCTTGCCAATCTGCGTCTGTAGACCTTCAGGCATTCCCCGAATAAATTCCATTGCGTGAGAGGCGTGTGCTGCAGTGGTGATTTTTGCTTCGTTGGCACAACGCATCGTGCCGTACGCGATATTTCCGGCAATTTTTTCATCCAGCAAATAATCATCTTCCGTCAGCATGGCGATATTGGCATGTAAGTTATTTAACTGGATATCGGCGAGCGGATGATCATCCAGCAATATTCTTCCACTGGTTGGTTGTTGTAAGTGTAGCATCAGGTTAATGAGCGCATTTTTTCTTCTATGGTATAGCCCGTAAAAACAATTATTTCGCCTGATTTTATAGTAAAGTTAATATGATTCAGAATGGGTATCGCTTGTGTGTCACTACAGAATTGAACCTGTTCAAATGCTAATTTCCCACTGACGTGTGGAATGCTTATGACACCGATAGCCTGTTCGAATGCTTGATCCAGAAATGTAAAGATGGTTTCCATGAGCTTCTGATCATGTTCAAGTTGTTTGGGTATACCAGAGATACGTTGTATTGGCATGATAAGGAGTAATGCAACGGAAATAAGTGCACCGACTTCTTGCAGATTCAGTGCATCATTAATAGCTTGTAGCGCGATAATGTAACTGATGGCTGTCAAAATCAATGCAGTAAATATCTGGCTTGAAGGAATGAGCGCCGCCTTGAGTATTGCTTGTTGCATTTCTGCCTGATAAATGGTTTCAGAAATTTTGCCAAGACGTTGACTTTCATATAGTTGTCCGCCATCCAATCTGATTTCTCTGTGATGAGAAATCGACAGCAACAAGTGTTGAATCAGGTTCTTGGAGGCCAACAAACTTCTTTGGTCAGGCCTGTTTGAATGGCTGTGAGCAATCTGAATAATTAGTACAGCGAGAAAAGTTATCAGAAGTAGTAGAAGAGAGAATTCTGGACTGAGATAAAGCGTGCAAATAATCAACCCTGTGATTGTTAAGATGTCTTGCGTGACGAGAGTGATATGACGGGATGATTTCTGAGTTATCTGGTTGATATTGGATATCAGCGTATCGATCTCATTATTTTTGCGGAAATGGCTATAGTGAATTACCGGTAGTGTCAGCAGTTTGTTAAAAAACTCCATGCGTAAATCCATACCCAATTTGCCGCTGGCTTTGTTGACAGTATAGATGCAGATATAACTTGCGATTCCGCGGACTATAAATAATGCAATAATCGCTAGCGCGGCTGTTTGTGTAAGCGATAGATCTTTATGGATAAAAATACTTTCAAGTACCCGTTTAATCAGCAAGGGCAGGGAAGCTAAAGTCGCCGCCATAACCAATATGGAAAATAATGCCAGCAAGAGTAATTTCCAATAAGGAGCGAGTCTCTTGAGTAAACGCAGGAAAGGTTGTGGGCGGATCATAATGAGTAATTCTACATGAACATTCAGTTGCTATTGCATCGTGCAATTATCCGGAACGTGAAACAGATATAATACAGTTACCATTTTTTTCGGGAGCCTGTCGGACTTAAGCAATCGTAGCGAGCCAGTTGGGAGAACGAGTGTGGATTTTCTCAATTTAGAAGTACATAGCGAGACTATGCACTGAAAAATTGAGGAAATATGAACCGTTTTCCCATCGGCGCAGTAGATTAACCTTGAGTCCGGCAGGCTCCTGGTGAATTAACCTGAGTGCAAGAGATTTATTCATCAGCTTGTGAACATAGGGATTTTATTTATGCCAACATCAAATACTTCATATACAACAAAAGATTTTTCAAAATCTACCATTCCTCAGCGAAAAGGTATTGTACTTGCAGGCGGTTCCGGTACGCGGCTTTATCCGGTTACACAGACTGTGTCCAAACAGTTGTTGCCTGTGTTTGATAAGCCGATGATTTATTACCCGCTCAGTACATTAATGCTGGCGGGAATCCGGGATATTCTGGTCATTTCAACACCGCGTGATGTTGGAAATTACGAAGAGCTTTTACGTAATGGCCATCAGTGGGGATTGAATATATCGTATGCCGAACAGCCATCCCCCGATGGTCTTGCGCAAGCATTTGTCATCGGTGAGTCATTTATTGGTAACGATTGTTCAGCGCTTGTATTGGGCGATAACATTTTTCATGGACATGATTTTCATAATTTACTCACTAATGCGATGGAACGCACGCAAGGGGCTAGTGTTTTTGCTTATCATGTCCATGATCCAGAGCGTTATGGTGTGGTTGAATTTGATGCAAAGGGTGTTGTGATTGATCTGGAAGAAAAACCCAGGCATCCGAAATCCAATTATGCTGTGACGGGTTTGTATTTTTATGATCAGCATGTGGTAGATTACGCCAAAAGCCTGAAACCATCGGCACGAAATGAGTTGGAAATTACCGATTTGAATCGTATTTATTTGGAGCAATCTGCATTGCGTGTTGAGATTATGGGGCGTGGATATGCGTGGCTGGATACCGGTACGCATGAATCATTGCTGGACGCGAGTCAGTTTGTCGCCACTATTGAACATCGGCAAGGATTGAAAATTGCTTGCCCGGAAGAGATAGCCTTCAGACAAGGATGGATCGATGCAGCGCAACTGGAGAAACTGGCGACTCCTTTGGCCAAAAATGGCTATGGGCAGTATTTGCTGCAAGTGCTGAAAAGTGAATTTTGATCGAGGCCGGACATAACAGCCATGCCATGAAATCGACTTGGCTGGTTATTCCAGAAGTTCTGTTATTTGAACCGCGTGTTTTTGGCGATGAACGCGGGTTTTTTTTCGAAAGCTTTAATCAGCGTGAATTTGAGTCAGCAGTAGGAAAAAAAATAAACTTCGTGCAAAGTAATCATTTGCTTTCTATTCAACATGTTTTGCGTGTTTTGCATTATCCGATCAAACAAGCTCAGCGAAAGCTGGTGCGTGTGGTGAAAGAAGTATTCGATGTGGCAGTAGATATTCGCCGTTCATCATTCATTTTTGGACAATGGATGGGGGACATACTCGGTGCAGAGAAGAAAAAGCAGATATGGGTTCCGGCAGCTTTTGCCCACGGGTTTATAGTTCTCTCTGAGTATGCTGAGTTTTTGTATGACGCAACATTCAGTATTGATTGGCCGTTTGCAGGCAAGCAGATTCCTGCTGAGAAGGATGCGCGTGGAATCACATTCAGCGCTGCCGAAGTTAATGATTGGCTGTTGTTGGGCAATGGCTAAGCAGAAAACGACCTATTCGTGTACTGAGTGTGGCGGACAAACCTTAAAATGGCAAGGCCAGTGTCCGCATTGTCAGTCTTGGAATACATTAATAGAAACCATCGCAGAGAAATCTGTATCAAGATTCAGTCCAGTATCGGAAATTGGTCAGGTGCAAAATTTAAGCACTATCGAAGCGCGTGAAGAACCGCGCTATGCGACAGGCGTGGATGAGCTTGACCGGGTTCTCGGCGGTGGTCTGGTGCATGGCGGTGTTGTGCTATTGGGCGGGGACCCTGGTATTGGTAAGTCGACGTTATTACTGCAAGCGCTTTCCCATTTGTCGAGTCATCACGCTGTATTGTATGTGAGTGGTGAAGAATCCGCGCACCAGGTGGCATTACGTGCCAAGCGTTTAGCACTGAATGTGGAAACAGTACATTTGTTTGCGGAAATTCAACTGGAGAAAATCCAATCTGTTCTGATTGAACGTAAACCAACCGTAGCTGTGATCGACTCCATTCAGACGATTTATTCGGAGATATTGCAGTCGGCTCCGGGATCTGTTGCGCAAGTACGCGAGTGTGCAGCGCAATTAACACGCCTGGCGAAGGCAAGCGGAATTTGCATCATTCTGGTTGGTCATGTGACCAAGGAAGGTGCGCTGGCTGGTCCGCGTGTGCTGGAACATATGGTTGATACGGTGCTGTATTTTGAAGGCGATATGCATTCCAGTTTTCGCATGATCCGCGCTTTCAAGAATCGTTTTGGCGCAGTCAATGAATTGGGTGTGTTTTCTATGAGCGAAAAGGGATTGCGTGAGGTCAAGAATCCTTCGGCACTGTTTCTTTCGCATCATGACACGCAGGTGCCTGGATCGTGCATCATGGTCACGCAAGAGGGCACGCGCCCGCTATTAGTGGAAATACAGGCTCTGGTCGATGAAGCGCGCTCGCCCAATCCGCGCCGGCTGTGCGTCGGATTGGAACAAAACCGTTTGGCGATGCTGCTGGCGGTATTGCACCGCCACGCAGGGATTCCTTGTTTTGATCAGGATGTATTCGTCAATGCCGTCGGTGGCGTGAAAATTACCGAACCGGGTGCTGATCTTGCGATTTTACTGGCGGTGGTCTCGTCGCTGAAAAACAAACCGCTGGCGGAAAAAATGATCGTCATCGGTGAAGTTGGTTTGGCTGGCGAAATACGTCCCGTGCAACGCGGGCAGGAAAGATTGAAAGAAGCAGCGAAACTGGGTTTTAAGCAGGCCATTATTCCATTGGCCAATAAGCCCAAGCAAGCTATTTCCGGTATTACGGTCATTCCTGTCGGGCGAATTCAGGAAGCCGTCGCGCAGATGTATTAGCAGACTGTCAGGGATTTCAGTACGAGCCGATGAAAAAACGCCAGCTTCTCTGGATACTCCTGGTATCGGTTTTAGTTGCAGTGGCCGCAATGATTCTGCCGCCCATTTCGCAGCCTGACGACTACCATCAGTTTGCCGATCAGCGCAGTTTCCTCGGTATTCCCAACTTCAACGATGTCATCTCCAACCTGGCTTTTCTGCTCAGTGGTGGCGCTGGGTTAGTGTTCCTGTTTCGGGTCTATCGGACACCTGAACAAACCACATTTCATGACCTCAAAGAGTGCTTACCCTACGGGGTGTTGTTTTTCAGCGTGGCCGCTGCCGCATTCGGATCGATGATCTATCACTGGGCGCCGGATATCGATCATTTGATGTGGGATCGATTACCCATTGCCATCAGCATAACCGCTTTACTGGCTGCTACATTGGTTGATCGTGTTGATCCAACCCTCGGTTTATGGTCGTTGCCACCGCTTGTGGTTTTGGGTATTTTCAGCGTGCTGTATTGGCACTGGACGGAACTGCAAGGCAGCGGAAATCTGAACTTTTATATTGTCATACAGTTTTATTCGATTCTGCTGATTGTGTGGATCAGTCTGCGTTTTCCATCGCGCTACACCCGTGGCAACGATATCTATCAAGTGATTGTTTTGTACGCGATAGCGAAATTGGCTGAAATTCTGGATTGGTCAATCTTTGCAGGGATGAATGGCTGGATAAGCGGCCACACGCTAAAGCATTTGATTGCTGCGTATGCCGCTTATCGGATTGTGCAGATATTGCGGAAACGGAGGTTTGTAGGGTGACAATAAACGAAGCACATCTTTGTTTCATCGCATCAGAATTTTGGCAGTGATGATGGTTGGATCGTTCTCATACCCTCGCTTCGCAAGAGCTTCAACTTTTTGTTTGATATCCTCGGGTGACCAAAAAAACCAATTCTGGTCTGACATGAACTCTCGGATTAAGTCACACCGATTTTGGTGAATCTTGCCAGCAGCGAGACCAAGAATGATCTTTGTTTTGGCATCTGCCATGCCGCATGCAATGAGATCTGAGAGCAACCTGGAGAGCACGATTGAACGATAATTCTCGGATGTAAATAACTTGTATCTTCCCTTTGGTACTTCGTGTTTTTCCTGAAGTTGTTCGAAATTAACTCCGAACGAATCAAGAAAAGATTTTGCCTCGAGGGCAAGCACTTCATTAGCGGAAAATTTGAATGCAAGAAGATCAATCTCTGGTCTGGGAATCGAATGCTTACCAATTCGACGTTTTTCCTCTTTCGTTAAATTGACCTTGAACAATCTGCGCACCCAATAACCTTCAGCTTCAAGCAAAGTAGAGATGATATTTTCGAAATGATCCATTAGTAGTTTGTTAACAAGATCAGTGCGAAATTTATTGGTGTGATGTTGATGAACCGCTTTGCTCCGAGGTATTCGGAACAAAGCGGTTTTACGGCGTGTTACTTAGGACGAGCGGATTGATAACCGGCTTTGGCACTGCTATTGGTGCGGAAAGAATTGCCACGATTTTCCTGATCGAATGGGCGGCCACGGCGATTGTTTCCGTTATCGTTACTATTGCCTTTGAATTCGTGCGGTGCACTAAAGTTTTGACGGCCATTTTGCGCCAACGGTGTGCGTTTACGTTTCTGGGCCACGCTTGGCGCGCCATTGAAACCACTACTCTGAGGGCGTTGTTTGATACGGGGTTCCAGGCCGGGAATAATATGCGAAGCAATGCGTTGTCCGGTATAGCGTTCAATTTTCGTCAGATGCGCGCTATCCCTGTTTGATGCAAAGGAGACTGCGACACCTGCTGCACCTGCCCGGCCAGTACGGCCAATGCGGTGCACGTAGTCTTCCGCAAATTTAGGTAAGTCAAAATTGATCACGTGCGTTATATCAGCGATATCAATACCTCTGGCGGCCACATCCGTAGCGACCAGAACACGTAACCCGCCGCTGCGAAGTTTGGTCAGTGTGCGGGTACGTTCGCGTTGATTCATGTCGCCATGTAATGCAGCCGCAGCGTAACCTTGCGCATAGAGGTTATCGGCCAATGTGTCCGCATCACGTTTGGTTGCTGTGAAAACGATGGCTTGTTTCAGGGCTTCGTCACGTAACACATGATTTAATAGCCGATTCTTATGTGACATATCGTCCACATAATGTAATCGTTGCTCAATATTATCGAGCCTTGCTTTCTGAGAAGCCACTTGAATTCGTTTCGGGGATTTCAAAAGCTTTGCTGCAACCTTATCAATCGCGCCATCCAGAGTGGCAGAAAACAATAGGGTTTGTCGCGTGGCAGGTGTGGCGGCTGCAATCGTTTCAACATCATCGATAAAACCCATATCCAGCATACGATCTGCTTCATCCAATACGAGCATTTCTAATCGTTTGAAATCAATCCGGCCGCGTTGTATATGATCAATGAGCCGTCCCGGTGTGGCGACTAAAATATCGACAGGTTGTGATAATAATTTGTTTTGCAATGGATAAGGCATGCCACCCAGTATGCTGACGACTTTTGTACGTGGGAGGTATTTGCCGTATTTCAGTGCTGCTTCGGAAACCTGGAGTGCAAGTTCACGCGTCGGAGTCAGTACTAAAACGCGTGGGCCACGGCCAGGTGTTTTTGCTGGTGTTGCCAGGAGATGGAGTGCTGGCAACATGAAGGCGGCTGTTTTGCCGGTTCCTGTTTGTGCAGATGCCATGATGTCGTGACCTGATAATAGTTCAGGTATGGCTTGTTTCTGAATCGGAGTAGGGGTTGTATACCCTGCGTCTTGAATTGCTTTAATAATAGAGGGGTTTAAGTTTAGATCTTCAAAAGACACGTCGTTTTCCTAAAAAGTGAGAATTGGACGCACGAGCCAGGAAAACGCCATTAAATGGTGCATAGCCTTGCTAGCGCATTAATAAAGCATCGCCGCTAACCAAGATTGCCGCACATTTTTCGGAGAAACTTGAAAAATTGAAGAGAGGCCAGGAACGATGAAACCAGATAAACTTGATCAGGCTTTGTCACCAGTCCCAACCAACTTTAGCCAGTGAGTGTACTTGATTATGTAATTACTTGCAATTTTTTGCTCCATTCCACAGTTGAAATGCTGGATTTCTGATTCCAAACAGAGTAACAGGAGACGGCTGCATAACAGTGTATCTGGCTTTTTGGTTACATGAAATATTGGTAAAATCATACAATTAAAAATTTTACAGTCAGAAAAACAGGTTATGCAGAGGGCTTAACAGAGTAATTGTAACAAGTATCAAGCCGGATAAAGGAATTACTGAATGACGGCTTTGGCAAACTTTCTTTTGCCAACCTGTATAACGACGGATTCACCTCGCATGATTTTGGCTGATTTATCTTCTACTTTTTCGCCATTTAATTTAACAGCGCCT
Organism: Nitrosomonas sp.; assembly: GCA_016721865.1. GTDB lineage: Bacteria > Pseudomonadota > Gammaproteobacteria > Burkholderiales > Nitrosomonadaceae > Nitrosomonas. The sequence continues at coordinate 135,503 of JADKHF010000042.1, forward strand.
TGATCGATCATGCGGAATGCTTCACTGGTACTGGCAGTTAATCCTGTCAATTTTAATAATTGAACCAAAGGCAATTCATTATCTTGTGCCTGGATTATTTTTTCCGGTATTTCATCAGGCAATGCCCCATGTTTAAAGCGTGCCTCAAAATCGGCGAGAGCTTCCACCGCATCACGCCGGCTATGAAAACGCGTGACAATTTCCTGTGCAAGCTTTACCTTAATATCCCTTGGATTGCGTCCATCCTGTACTTCTTCTTGCCATTTCTGAATGGTTTGCAAAGATTCAAAAGATAACAACTCCAGGTAACGCCACATGAGCTGATCCGATACTGACATCAGCTTGCCAAAAATCTCTTTCGGGCTTTCAGTAATACCAACATAATTATTCAAAGACTTGGACATTTTATTGATACCATCTAATCCTTCAAGCAGCGGCATCGTGAGTATGCATTGTTGCGACTGACCAAAATATTTTGCAGCCTCGTCCCATGAGTAAGTTAAATTTCTGATCGGTTCCGCCCAACTCAAGATCAGCCCTTAGTGCAACGGAATCATATCCCTGGATTAAAGGATAGAGAAATTCATGAATGGCGATTGCCTGATTGTTGCGATAGCGTTTGTCAAAATCATCTCGTTCCAGCATACGTGCAACAGTATGTGTAGCGGCCAGCTTGATGAGATCGGCCGCAGTGAGTTTATCCATCCAGGTTGAGTTAAACACTACTTCCGTATGCTCAGGTTTTAATATTTTAAAAACCTGTATGGTATAGGATTGGGCGTTTTCCGCGACTTGTTCGCGGGTCAGTGGCGGGCGAGTAGTGTTTTTCCCGCTCGGGTCACCAATCATCCCCGTGAAATCACCAATCAGAAACAGAATATGGTGGCCCATGTCCTGTAGCTGGCGTAGTTTGTTGAGCAAGACAGTATGACCCAAGTGCAAATCTGGAGCAGTTGGATCAAATCCAGCTTTGATGCGTAAGGGGTGTCCAGAAATAAGCTTGCTTTCCAGCTCTGTTTCGACTAATAGTTCGCTACTTCCGCGTTTTATAATTTCAAGCTGGGATTTTATTGATTTATTCAAGATAAACGTAAGTAAAGGATTATTATAGAAATTATTATATGTGGAAATGTTTTTCTAGTACATTTTAGTTGTACTCTAGTACAAATTGACTATTTTCATGTTAGACTCGGGCCTGTCTGTAAATGATACAAATGACTGGAGGTACTTCATAGATGCTATATTCACCAATTAGCAGTAAACAAAGGATTCTAGCTCAAAATTCATCAAAACTAACAAAAAAAACAATTCGCTGGCTGGTGGCTTTATCCAGCATACCACTATTCGGTATAGTCACTGCGTTTGGAATTGCACCCAATACGCGCTCATTTGAAGAAATTCAAGTAGAAGAAGTAGTCCTTGATCTATCCATTCCCGATGTTCTCTCCGAGACCCAAACCGGTCATACTTTCTGGCACCAGGAAAACATTCAGCGTGGCGATACCATCGCGGCGATTTTAAGTCGGCTTGATGTCAGTAATCAGGACTCAGTTGATTTTTTACGGGCAGCACGAGGAAGCCGTGCGATGCGTCAACTTAAGCCAGGTAAAACTATCTATGCGCAGACTACGGCCGATGGCGAGTTATTGACACTACGCTATTTCTTTGGCGATGAAGAGCTGTTTTTGATGGAAAAAACAGATGATGTATTCAAAATGACTGAGCAGTCGATTGAGCTGGATACTCAGATTCATATGAAATCCGGAGTAATCAGTAGTTCTCTGTTTGCCGCGACCGATAACGCGGGTATACCCAACAATATCGCCATGCAGCTCACAGAAATATTTTCATCGGAAATCGATTTTTACCGGGATTTGCGTCAGGGTGACCGCTTCACGGTTGTTTATGAAACCTTTTCGAATGATAATGGTAAACGTGCTAAAACAGGTCGTGTTTTAGCAGTTGAGTTCATCAATAAGGGAAAATCCCATCAAGCAATCTATTTCAAAGCATCTAATGGCGCAGATGGCTATTACACGCCAGAAGGAGAAAGTTTACGTAAGGCATTTCTGCTTTCGCCACTCGCTTTCTCGCGCGTTAGCTCAGGCTTCACGAATGCACGTTTTCATCCAATTCTTAAAGAATGGCGTGCGCATAGAGGCATTGATTATGCCGCACCAACAGGAACCCCTGTAAAAGCGACGGCAAATGGGATCATTACATTCTCTGGTTCACAAAAAGGGTACGGGAATTTAGTGGTTCTCAAACATAATGGCAAGTACGAATCAGCATATGGCCATTTGTCACGATTTGCGAGTGGAATCGGTAAAGGCAAACGGGTTAACCAGGGGGATGTGATTGGTTATGTTGGTTCGACCGGTATGGCAACAGGCCCGCATTTACATTATGAATTGCGTGTTGACGGTGTGCAGCGTGATCCGACAAAAGTTGTTCTCCCAAGTGCTCCACCAATTGCAAAGCGAGATTTGAATACTTTTCAGAAAGAAACGCACTCGTTGGTCGCGCGTTTAAATATCATGCGCAACATCCAACTCGCATCATTAGAATAATATGGCGTATCGTATAAATCGGTGGTTTCTTAACGAACCCCAATTTATACATTGATGGAAACCAGTATTGAAAACCTCTCCAACGCACTGAAGGATAGTTGAAATCGGCCTGCTGTATATAGGCATCATGTCAGGCACAAGTCTGGATGGTGTTGATGCCGTTCTGGTTGATTTTAGTAATCCCACGCCTGTATTACTGCAAACATTTTTTGCGGTTATGATAATAGATTGCGTGAGCAATTATTGTCATTACATCAGCCCGGCCATGATGAACTTAATCGTGCCGCAATTCTTAGTAACCAGTTGTCCAGTCTTTATGCACAAGCTACTCTGGGGTTGTTGGAAAATTCTGGTATCGTGCCCCAACAGATTGTCGCAATCGGATGTCACGGCCAGACGGTTAGGCACTGCCCTGAGATAGAAAGAAATTATACGATTCAGCTTGTCAATGCAGCTTTACTGGCTGAATTAACTCAGATTACAGTAGTCGCAGATTTTAGAAGTCGTGACATAGCTGCAGGAGGTCAGGGTGCCCCTTTGGTTCCTGCCTTTCACGAAGCTCTTTTCAAGCATTCAGATCGCCATCGCGTTATCGTCAATATCGGTGGTATAGCCAATATAACCAGTCTTGATCCTTATCATCCGATCATTGGCTTCGATTGCGGCCCTGGAAATCTATTAATGGATGCCTGGTGTTTGCGTCATACCGGGAAGATATATGACAACAATGGAAAATGGGCAATTACAGGCCGAATCATTCCTGCCTTGCTGGAAGCATTATTGGCGGACTATTTTTTCTTGCGCCAACCACCCAAAAGCACAGGGAGAGATTTATTTAATATCCAGTGGCTGGAGAAAAAATTAATAGGTGCTGAAGCGCCGGAAGATGTGCAAGCCACATTATTGCAGTTAACAGCCATATCAATAGCCAGATCGATACATGAATACTGCCCGACTGCTGAAGAAATCTATATATGTGGTGGAGGTGCACATAATACTTTACTGATTAAGCGCTTGATTGATGCTATCCCAGGAAAAGCGGTGGCGCTGACCGATCAATTGGGTGTGGCAGCAGATTGGGTAGAAGCTTTTGCGTTTGCCTGGCTGGCACAGCAAACAATGTTGCGTAAAACCGGCAATCTGTCTGTCGTCACCGGCGCAAAGGGCGACAGGATTCTGGGGGCAATTTATCCCGCCTGAATTTGTTAGTATTCATGCAGATGGTTTATACGGAGAACGACGATCCACAACCACAAGTGCTGGTAGCACCAGGATTCTTGATGATGAATTGAGCGCCTTGTATGTTTTCTTGATAGTCAATTTCGGCGCCAATCAGATATTGAAAACTCATTGGATCAACCAACAGTTTGACGCCATTCTTCTCCATAATGGTATCATCATCATTGATCAGCTCATCAAAAGTAAAACCATATTGAAATCCTGAACAGCCGCCTCCACTGATAAAAACTCTGAGATTAAGATTATTGTTTCCTTCTTCCTCAATTAATTGTTTAACTTTAGTGGCGGCATTATCAGTAAATAAGAGAGGCGTGTTAGTTTCGGTGCTCATGTTAATTTCTACAGTCCTAGTTTCTAGTTGTTTTCTTTTTGCGGGTTTTTGAAATATCAATCAGCTTCCCCCATTATACCGCGTCATTTTCTTTGGAGACTTGATGCTTTTCTGCGGTGGGTGGTATTAATGTTATCATTTTCCCGTGCTCTTGCGCATTATCAGCATTCGATTTGTTCTGGTGAATCATTTTTCCTTCAACGGAGGCACCCAGTTGGATTTCTAAGGAACCGTACTGAACATCACCGTATACCTTAGCTTTTCCTTGTAATTCCAGGTACTCTTGTGCATAAATAGGGCCGGTTACTGTGCCGTTGATAACGACGTTGGCGACTTTTATTTTGCCTTTTATGCTACCTTCGGTGCTGAGTACCAGTGTGCTGTGTTCATCATCGGTTGCCATGACATTACCGGAAATATGCCCATCAATTCGCAGGCCGCCTGAGAAATTAATATCTCCTGCGATATTAGTGTCTGCACCAATCAAGGTATCGATATGGGGTGAAGCTGTTTTTTCTTTTTTGTTCCGAACATGTTTATTCTCCTTCACAAGGTCGGCTGCACAGTTTCGGTTAATATGGCCTTGTTGTCATCATTTTTATAAATCTGCACTTGCAAATTTTCTACGCTGGTATCAGCGGGCACTTTGAAACTTTCTTCATGTCTATGAAGAAATTTGAAATTGACAGGAAAATCTTGCGTGGCGTTTTTGTTGGTAAGCGGTATGATTTTGCTCTGAGAATTTTGCATCAGTTTAACCTGGAATCTTAAATTTCCATTGAAATCGTTAGGCCTCTCCCCACCCTGGATTAATGTCAGCGCATAGCGATATTTACCTGGAGTTTGTGTTTCTTTCAAGCTAAATTGGTAAATTGAAAGGACATTCTGAGTGTTGCTGGCTATAAGATGCTGGAAAAATACCTGTTTTTCTTTGAAATGATCATTCTCGTTAGCAAGCGATTTTACTTGTTCAGCAAGATTCTCATTGGCAGTGTTGCTGATTTGTAATTGCTGCATCAAATCACCAATCTGGGTACATAGCTTTTGTTTCTTGGTTTGTCTGCAAGTTCCAGGATCAAATAGATGCGCTATTTTTTCTTCGACCATATCATCTGACGCATTTTCTGATTGTTTGCCAATCTTGTACATACTCCATGACAGTAGGGCCAGGAATGAACAGCAAATAATAACTACGGTAAGGCGAAATTTCCATGACAGGTGAGGGCGTACGACAACGCGGGGAAACAGAATTTTGGGTTTTCTCTGGAACAGCTTGTACACCGGATGTGACCTATTGGTTGATATTCAATTTATTAGCACATGATATCCGGATAATCATGCAAGCGATATCAAGAAGAATACTTTTGTTGCAACCATGGTTAAATTCTGTTTTTACTAAAATAAAAAATATCCTCAAGGTAAGAGCGGAACCTGATTGATACCTAACGTTTCGGGTAAGCCGAACATGATGTTCATATTTTGTATGGCTTGTCCTGCCGCGCCTTTGACCAGATTATCGGTTACTGATAGTATCACGACAGTGTCACTGTTTTGCGGTTGATGAGCGGCGATACGACAAATATTGGAACCGCGCACGGAACGGGTTTCCGGGTGCTTTCCGGCAGGTAGAACATCGACAAAAGCTTCGTTCTCATAACGTTTCTCGTAGAGTGCTTGCAAGTCAATCTGCTTAGTCAGCTTAGCATAGAGCGTCGCGTGGATGCCGCGAATCATCGGTACCAGATGAGGAACAAACGTCAGACCAACCGGCCGCTTGGCTACATTAGAAAGTCCTTGTTTAATCTCGGGCAGATGCCGGTGTCCTGGAACGCCATAGGCTTTGAAATTATCGGATGCTTCAGCATGCAGGGTATGTACTTCAGCCTTCCGGCCTGCGCCGGAAACACCCGATTTGACATCGGCGATGAGGTGGTCGATATCAATGACGCCCGCTTCTATGAGCGGCAAGAAGCCAAGTTGTACCGCAGTTGGATAGCAGCCAGGATTGGCAATCAGGCGTGCAGTTTTTACTTGATCACGATTAATTTCCGGTAAGCCGTATACTGCTTCAGCGACCAGATCAGGGCAGGCATGCTGCATGCCATACCATTTTTCCCATTCTGCGATATTCTTGATACGAAAATCAGCTGCCAGATCAATCACTTTAACATCCGCTTTAAGCAATGATTCCACTTGCTGCATGGCAATGCCATTCGGTGTGGCAAAGAATACCAGATCACATTTATTGAGTTTTGCATCGGCTGGATCACTGAATTTGAGATCAATATGTCCTCTCAGATTGGTGAACAACTCAGCAACACTCATGCCCGCTTCGCTTCGTGAAGTAATCGCCTTGATTCTAACTTTAGGGTGCTGCGCCAGTAACCGCAGTAATTCCACGCCGGTGTAACCGGTACCACCAACAATGCCGACATTGATCATTGTGACTCCTGTTATATTTGCAGTAAGTTTTCGCCTATTCTAAATAGCCAATAAAAAAGCCGCCCATAAAGAGGCGGCTCTTCGATAACCAAATACGAATATAATTATCGTTTGGAGAATTGTTTGCGGCGCCGCGCCTTACGCAAGCCAACTTTTTTCCTTTCAACTTCCCGTGCATCACGGGTAACCAAACCAGCTTTACTTAATACAGGCTTCAGTGCCGCATCATAATCGATCAATGCTCGAGTAATACCATGACGTACCGCCCCTGCTTGGCCTGATTCACCACCACCATGAATGTTCACCATGATATCAAATGAGGTGGCATTATTTGTCAACTCAAGTGGCTGTCTTACAATCATCCGGCCTGTTTTGCGTGAGAAGAAATCATCAATCGGTTTGTTGTTAATGATGATGACGCCTTTGCCCGGCTTTATAAAAACACGTGCAACAGCACTTTTGCGCCGGCCGGTTCCATAATTATATTGAGTGGTCATAAATTAGGCTCTAACTTCAAGTGGTTTAGGTTGTTGAGCGGCATGTGGATGTTCATCACCCGCATATACCTTAAGTTTTTTTAACATTGCATATCCCAATGGCCCTTTAGGCAACATACCTTTAACCGCTTTTTCAAGGGGACGTCCTGGAAAACGCGCATGCATTTTCCTAAAGTTAGTTTCATATATTCCACCTGGATAACCGGTGTGGCGATAATAGATTTTATCGTCCATTTTATTGCCAGTTACACGCAACTTATCAACGTTGACAACGACGATATAGTCGCCGGTATCAACATGCGGTGTAAAGATGGGTTTGTGTTTGCCACGTAAACGATGGGCAATTAACGAAGCAAGCCGACCCAGTACTTTATCGGTCGCGTCAATGACAAACCAGTCATGACTTACTTCGTGTGGTTTGGCTGAAAATGTTTTCACAAAAACCTATCCTGCTTATTCAAAAAGAGCCGGGAATTCTATGTCAGACACAGGTGAAAGTCAAATTTAGAACAGGTTATTTTATGCCTGGCTGAAGTTTTGCTTTAAACTGAAGCGTTAAGTGGCAAGCAGTCTATACTATACAGAAGGGTGATGGCTTTTAAGACAATCGTCGCTATAATCTACCGGAAGAAACACTCTGATGACATCAGACCAATCAATTCGGGCGAACTCTGATAATTAGACGCCATGAGTGGTTTTGTACAGTAACGTATTAATTACATACCGAGAGACGAGCTTTGAAAGAAAAATCCGAAAATAATTTTCCCGTTGAGTCAGTATCTTCCAATTTTATTCGCAATATTATTGATGAGGATAACCGTACCGGTAAATGGAATGGACGTGTGGAAACACGATTTCCTCCCGAACCGAATGGCTATTTGCATATTGGCCATGCCAAGAGTATCTGTCTTAATTTTGGTATTGCGCATGATTATGGTGGTGTGTGTCATTTGCGCTTTGACGACACCAATCCGGAGAAGGAAGCGCAGGAGTTTGTCGATTCGATTTGTGACAGTGTTTCCTGGCTCGGTTTTGATTGGGGCAAGCATCTTTTACTATTCTTCCGATTATTTCGATCAGCTCTACGAATTCGCCGAGTATCTGATTGATCAGGGGAAAGCCTATGTTGAAGGTCTCACGGCGGAGGAAATTCGCGAGATGCGCGGTACACTGACCAGTCCTGGTAAGAACAGCCCTTATCGGGATCGTCCGGCGGCAGAAAACCAGGATTTGTTCCGGCGCATGAAAGCCGGAGAGTTTCCGGACGGCCAATATGTGCTGCGTGCCAAGATTGACATGGCGTCGCCCAACATCAACATGCGCGACCCGGTGATTTACCGCATTCGCCACGTGCATCATCAACGCACCGGCAACCAATGGTGCATTTATCCGATGTACGACTATACGCACTGCATTTCAGACGCACTGGAAAAAATTACGCACTCCTTGTGTACATTGGAATTTGAGGATCACCGGCCATTGTACGACTGGGTATTGGATCAACTGGCAGACAAAGTGCCGTGCCATCCGCAGCAAATCGAATTTGCTCGCCTCAATTTAACGTATACCGTGATGAGCAAGCGCAAATTGATCGAATTGGTGGAAAGCAAACTGGTGGATGGCTGGGATGATCCTCGCCTGAGCACACTGGCAGGTGTGCGCCGCCGCGGTTTTACGCCGCGTTCTATCCGCTTGTTTGCCGACCGCATCGGTATCAGCAAGGCGGATTCCTGGATTGATATGAGCATACTGGAAGACTGCTTGCGTGAAGATCTGAATGAAAATGCGCCGCGCCGTATTGCCATCCTGAAGCCGCTGAAACTGATAGTCGACAACTATCCGGAAGATCAGCAAGAAGATTGCTTTGCACCGAATCATCCGCAAAAACCGGAATGGGGCAAACGCACGATCCCTTTCTCCAAAATACTATATATCGAACGCGATGATTTCATGGAAATGCCCACCAAAGGCTACTTCCGCCTGTCGCCTGGTGCTGAAGTGCGTTTGCGTTATGCGTTTATCGTCAAATGTGTGCAAGTGGTTAAAAATGCGCAGGGTGAAATCGAGGCAATTCATTGTACTTACGACCCCGACACCAAGAGCGGAACTCCCGGATCGGATAGCCGCAAAGTCAAGGGCAATATCCACTGGCTATCCGCCAGACACGTACAACCGGCGGAAATACGCCTGTACGACCGCTTGTTTACCGATCCCTATCCGGACAGCGGCGACAAGGATTACAAAACATCGCTAAATCCTGATTCAAAGGAAATTATTACCGTGTATGTGGAACAATCGCTCTGTGATGCGCAGCCTGAACAAAGTTTTCAGTTTGAACGCAACGGCTATTTCATCGCAGATCGGCTCGATATGAAACCCGGCAAGCCAGTATTCAACCGCGCCGTAACATTGCGGGATTCCTGGGGGAAAAATACAGGTACAAGTATTTAATGAAATAAATCAGAGCCGAACAACTCGGCATTATCGAGGAGCACCGTGAAAAAACTGAAAAATGAAGCTGCATTATTCAAGGAAGCCATGCTCGCCGGCGTGAAGTATGCAGAAGGGCGCGGCGTGGTCGAGTTTGAAGCAACCGATTCGGCAAGTGAAAAATTGCTCTACATCTATCGTTTGCTGGTACACGATAAAGTGATGCAGCCCTTACCGGAAGATCAAGTCGCTGAGAAAACCTTGCGGCACAAGCTTCGCCCTCTGGTATGCAAAACAATTATCCAAGGATCATCCGTTGTTGAAATGACACGAAATGTACGGTATCAATAAACGAAACGCATTACACTGGATGTTTCTCGAATTGAGTGATATGTCACTGATCTCTTTGAACACTATTTCATTCGGCGCAATAAAGATGTCTTCCGTAGCTGTTTGATTTCCATGTTATGAGCCATTCGCTATGGCATCCATAACCAATTGGAAAAGTTCATCAGCGCGATTGGTCGATCTAATGGCACCATGCACTCTTGCTTGTTTCTTGTGTTCCGGTAAGTTTGAGCTGGCATAGATAACAGATGGAGTTGTATCTCCGAGAGAGCAAAGCTTATCGAGTACAACATAGCCCTCTTTGGGCTCCTCTTTTCGACCCATGTCAGACGGCTGCGAACTTGTTGGTCTTCAGGATATCAAGGATTTCGTTAGTGGAAAGAGCCAGAAAAAATCAACACCTTGTGCTTCAAAAGTCTGACGTTCGTAAATATTATTCTCTGGAAGATTTTAGAAACCGCGGGATGCCCGGGCTATACGCGCGATCGGATTTGTATCAATAACTCTGCATTCAGTGAATTCTGTCAATCCAAGTAACGTCTGGATAGTTTGTTTGGTAGATAACAGACACCGTGGCAGCGCTGTATTAATGTATGCAACATGGTAACCATTGTGGGAGCCACCTTTTAATACAGGAGCATTAACATGAAAGTGATTTCACCGCGTCTGCACGGCTATCTTGATTTTCTGACCGTTATTCTATTTTTACTTGCCCCAACATTATTAGGGCTAAGCCAGATACCAGCGATGCTTGCGTATGGCCTGGCGGTAATTCATCTAATCGTTACATTGGCATCCGATTTTCCTTTCGGCGTCATCAGGATCATTCCATTTTCCGTTCATGGTTGGATTGAGCGCATAGTCGGTCCTTCGCTGATTGCGGTGCCTTTTATTCTCGGTTTTGCCAATGAAGAGATCGCACGGAATTTTTATATCGCCGCCGGTCTGATCATTATCGTAGTGGGTGTGTTGACGGATTACCAAAGTAAGGCGAAAGATTGAAAGGGTTAATCCATCAGTGTTCCCTGAATTAAACAATGTCCTCCGGTGTTATTCGCAACGATAAACATTCCCGATAAATAGGATCTCCTTATCAACCCCGGGAATCTCATATTTTCCGGTGTTATTGGCATAGATAATATGCACATTATTGCCGCCCAGCTTCTGTGCTTCGTTTCTTAAGTTGTTTCTGGCTTTAATCAGCCGGTCGGTATAGGGGGTATTGTCTTCTTCGGTTTCGTTTTCTTTAGATGAGCCTTTCACTTTACCGAGTAATTCGCATCCATCAGGGCCTTGTTCGCCGAGTATGATTGTCACCGTTTCGACTTTTTCCGGTAGTGCTGAAACTTCCGTGCAGCCGATGATGAGGAATACCAGCACTATTTTTTGGATTAGCTTGCCTATTTCTTTTGAAACACTCATGGGTGACTCCTGATACGTGATTGTATATTTCTTAGCCGGGGTAGCATAGAGAAGCACAGCATCTTCCGTCAATAGCAGTGCATAGTATTGGCTTGCATGAGAGGAAATAAAGTCACTTGTCGTTCCTTTTTAAGCCATTTCCTGAAATCTTACTCAGGTATATTGCGTCAATGTAACTTACAGGAGGTGTGACATTGGATATCATCATCTATATTTCCCTGGCAGGGATAGCCATCGTTTTCATATACGGTATCATGCTCTATAACAGCCTGGTTGATATTAAGCACAGCGTATCACAGGCTTGGTCGAATATTGATATTCTGTTGAAGCAGCGCCACGACGAGCTTCCAAAACTGGTTGAAACCTGCAAACAGTATATGGGTTTTGAGCAGGAAACGCTCAAGCAGGTGATTGCCGCACGTTCTCAGGTTGCAACCGCGCGGGAGGCTGGAAATATCAGTGCATTAGGTTCTGCGGAAAATATGTTGCGGGTTGGGTTGGGCAATTTGTTCGCAGTGGTGGAAGATTATCCGGAGTTGAAAGCCAGTGAGAAATTCCAGCATTTACAGGCGCGAATTTCCGGATTGGAAAATAGCATTGCTGATCGCCGTGAGTACTACAATGAGGCGGTCAGAATTAACAATGTGCGGATAGAGCAGTTTCCCGATGTCATTATCGCCAATTGGTTTAAATTCAAGCCACGCGATTTACTCGAGTTTAGCGATGCCGACAAACAGGATGTCAATATCGGCAAATTGTTTGGCTAACGTACGGTTTCAACGTGAATATCCTGTTGGCAGAACTTTCGCCGGAAGATTATCAATTTTTTCTGGGCATATTGCTATTGGCCGCATTGATCAGTTTTTATTTTTTTATTCGTAACTGGAAGCGGCTGCGTATCATCGAGGATACTCCCACCGCCAGACTACGCTCTGCGCATCAAGGTTATATTGAGCTGGAAGGAAAGGGGCAGTTTGTTGATGATCGCCCGATTTACGCGCCGCTTTCAAATCACCCATGTCTCTGGTATCGCAGTTTAATCGAAAAACAGGAATCGTTTACCGAGAATGACCGTACGCAAACACGCTGGAATGTTGTTTACAAAAATAACAGTGATCACCGGTTTAAGCTGACAGATGGCGTAAGCAGTTGCTATGTGGACCCGGACGATGCGGAAGTCAACGGCAACGAAAAACTGGTGTGGTATGGCAATACCGAATGGCCAACCCGGACGCAGATACTCGAAAGCCAATCGATAGTGAATGCGATGACAAACAACTACCGTTACAGTGAATGGTTGATACTGCCGGGCCAGCCACTGTATATATTGGGCCAATTCAGCACTTGGTCTGCAGCGGCGGAGCACTCAGCCCGTGATGTGATGATCAACCTGATTAATGATTGGAAACAAGATCAGCAAACGTTGCACAACCGGTTTGATATTAACAAGGATGGCAAAATCGATCAGGAAGAATGGGAATCCGCTCGCCAAATGGCGCGATCAGAAGCGCAGAAAATTCATGATCAACTGGTTCTGGAGCCGGATACCCATATCATTGCAAAACCCAGAAACACAGCAAAGCCATTTATCATCTCGGTATATCCACAAGCATTATTGGCACAGAAATACCGTTGCAATGCCTTCATGGCACTGGCAACGTGCATCACATTAATCTGTACTATCGCCTGGTTAGTTCATATGCATGGGTAATTCAGTCAACACCATCAAAGTCCGGCCAGGAGCCTGTCGGACTTAAGGTCAATCTACTGAGCCAATGGGGAAACGGTCTATATTTCCTCAATTTCTCATTGCATAGTCTTGCTATGCGCCTCTAAATCGAGAAAATCCGCACGTTCCCACCTGGTTCGCTACGATTGCTAAATCCGACAGGCTCCCGGCGCCAGAACAATTTAGAACGCGCCAGCCGTCGCCAGACAGAATTGGATGAGGATGCGTGCTGTGTGGCTTCTAATTCCAATGCACCACTGAGCCGGCCAAGTTCGAAGCTGTGAGTGACGGATTTTCTGGGCAATTTGCGCAGCAACTGCATGCCAATATGTATATCGTTTTCGTGTCCCAGCTCATCCTGGAATGCTGCCAAGGCTGTGATGAAATGATTTGCGCGTTTTCCATAGAGTGGTGCAAAAGCTTCTGCCGTGTAACGCATCTTTTTGGCGGCGATGCGTGCTCTATGACGTTCGGTTGAGTCAAGTTTGGCGAAGCCGTGGCAGCGTTTTCGCAGTGTATGCCAGTGCTTCTCGAGAATCACCTCCGCCCATCGCTTGGTGTCGCGCAATTGACTATCAGCGTGTGTGGTCAGCAGGCTGCGGCCAATGTCGAGTACGAGCCGGGTGAACAGGGGTTTGAGCAGCAATGCTTGCGCCCGCTGGCGGGCGTGCGCAGCAATATCACGCATCTGAGCAAGCGTTGTATCCTTCACCGGCGTATTCCAAAGCGATTCTCCCATTATCGTCAATACCCCAGATAAAGTCTCTTGCAGGAACACATCCCAGTCGCGCGCCGGATTGAACGTATGCAACGATTCACGTAGCGACCGATCCCAATCGGGGGTGTCCAGATCCAAGGATTTCGCCAGCAGCACGCCGGAACGGAGGCGACGCAATGCGATGCGAAGCTGGTGCAGGTATTCAGTGTCGTGTGCATTTTCCAGAAAGCCGGGGACATTGGCGACCAACTGCACCAATGCCGCCTGCAGAATGGCATTCCAGGCTTCGCCGGCCGTTTGATCTTTATGAATTGCCGGTTGGATAGCCCTGATCGGGCTAGCGATCACTGCGCCGCTCAGGATATAGCCACGTTCCGCTTTGCTGCGCGGTTCGATGTGGAGTGGCACCTGTTCCAGTAATTGTGTTGCTATGTCGAACAAAAATGCAGGTGCGCCGGATTTAAGCTCAATTTCCACTTCGCAAATATCCCGGGACATTTCTCCTGCATAAATTTTGCCGATGTCGAGAGCTACTTCGGCTTGCGTTTCAGAATTGTCAATTTGCCAGGTAGTGCGGTTAAACTCTGTTGAGAACGCCGGTGCGATATGCTTCGGTTTGATTCCATTCAATAAATCTAATGCTGTTGGCGGCAATACGGAAAAATCCGGATGGCTGCCGTCACTGATCGCCATTTCCCATTCCGGGCGGCTCGACAACGCGCCGACGGATTGTGCCTCGGCTTTCAATGTTTGAATCCACTGATCATCCACCCGGCGCACACGCAATGCGATGCCGCGCTGCATCAGATCAAACTTTGGGGTGTCGAAATAAATGCTGAGCAGCGGGCGTTGTTCTGGCGCGATCTTGCTCAACAAGGGATGTCGACGGATACGCGCAATATGGCGTGGATGCAAAGACAGTTTCAGCTCAATTTCCATGAAAGTTTCCCTGTTTGAACAATGCCACTGCGTACGGTTGTGTTAGAGAAAATCTGAATAAGCTATCACGTTCATGGTTCGATAAGCTCATCGCGAATGTAATTCAGCTCTTGACTTTCGCTCTGAGCTTGTCACCGGAGTTAATCAGAGCCACCGTGATTACTGTACTATTCTATTCAATCTTTAGCTTATCAAAGTTGATCCCCGCAGGTGCAGAAGGTGTTTTTAGTTTCATATCTTCCAACGCTTTAACGACACGATCAGCGATGACCAAATTGCGATACCATTTCCGGTTGGCCGGTACGATATACCAGGGTGCTTGATCGGTGCTGGTGGCGGCCATCATGGCTTCGAATGCACCTAAATAGTTTTTCCACAATTTGCGCTCTTCCAGATCCGCTTCGTTAAACTTCCAGCGCTTCTCCGGATTGTTAATGCGCTCTTCCAGCCGTTTCTTCTGTTCATCTTTTGAGATGTGCAGGAAAAACTTCAGGATGACCGTTCCACTCTCAGACAGCAATTCCTCGAATTCCTTGATCTGATTAAATCGCTGTTTCACCACGCTATCCGATATGAGTCCATGCACATGGGTGATCAAAACATCTTCATAGTGCGAACGGTTGAAAATGCCGATCTGCCCTTTGGCAGGTGCTTTCTGATGTACGCGCCACAAAAAATCATGATTCAGCTCTTCCGCTGATGGTGCCTTGAAGGAAATCACTTTGCAACCCTGCGGATTTACGCCAGACATCACACTTTTGATCGTGCCGTCTTTGCCGCTGGTATCCATTCCCTGCAACACAATCAGCAACGCACGGTTGCCATTGGCATAAAGGCGTTCCTGAAGCTCCCCTAGTCTTCCGATTAATTTTTCTGTGATGACATTGGCTTTTTCTTTGCTTTTGTCGGTCTTCTTGTGGTTCCCGGTGTCATCGGGATCGAAATGTGACAGGTTCAGCTTGCTCTCGGGTATCACTTGATATTTTTTCATAGAGAAATAGTACTCCGGTTATTATTACTACATCAAAATGACATATTGTGATAGATCAGGCGTATTAAAGCACGGAAACTGGACAATCACTTGAATCGACTATCTGAAAAAGGATTGCTTGCATATGGATTGCATGCGCTGTCAGGTGAATACTTGGAACCGCATTGGCCATGCTCAGAAAAGCAGCTGAAATTCCTGTCCTTCTCAGCCTTCTCAAGGAGGACTTCATGGCTTAAGGACGTCCTCACGAAATTTTTCACTTGGTGGGGCGGTTTAAGAAATGCAACAACCAGTCGATAGTCGATACTTTGAGAACGAACACTGCTCTCAAAGATCATGCCGACAGCCACTTACCGCAAACCGACAGAGAACCTGCATCAATCAGCACAACACGCCACGGATGGAAACCGCGTTCACTATGAACGACACCGACCGGAAGAAACCGTTTTGTATCAACTGGTGCAAGAACACGTAGAAACCTTCTTTGCACAAGTTGAA
Source organism: Nitrosomonas sp. (assembly GCA_016721865.1). GTDB lineage: Bacteria > Pseudomonadota > Gammaproteobacteria > Burkholderiales > Nitrosomonadaceae > Nitrosomonas. The sequence goes on from JADKHF010000042.1 coordinate 151,657, forward strand.
ACCGAAGTTGGGTCGAGGCTACCCGATTTCGTCAAAGACGAATTTGACGCCTTTCTTGAATGCGGCATTTTGGCACATGGCTTTTTGCGCCTGCGCTGTGCCGACTGTTCCCATGAAAAGCTGGCCGCCTTTTCCTGCAAACGACGGGGATTCTATCCTTCGTGCGGTGGGCGGCGCATGGCGCAGACGGCTGCTCACTTGGTCGATCACGTTATTCCCAATGTGCCCGTGCGGCAATGGGTACTTTCAGTCCCGATTCCGCTGCGAGTTCTATTCGCTGCTCATCCGCATCTGCTCTCGCCGGTATTGCAGGTCATTCAACGCGCCATTTCCATTTTTTTGATCAAACAGGCCGGATTCAAACGGGGTGATGCACAAACCGGCGCGGTCACGTTGATTCAGCGTTTTGGTTCGGCGGCCAATCTCAACATCCACCTGCATTGTTTGGTACTCGATGGCGTCTATCACATCCAGGGCGGCGTACCGGCGTTCCATGGAGTACGCACACCGACGGCTGAACAACTGCAGACACTGCTTGGCCAGATCATCCAGCGTATCATGAAAGCATTGACCCGCCACGGCGCGCTCATTGAGGAGGAGGGCAGGACTTTTCTCGCCGACATGGAAGCGGATACCGCTTTGGCCCCGCTGCAATCGGCGGCCTGCACCTATCGGATCGCACTGTGGGTCCACGGGCAGGACAGAAGGTATTGACGTTGAAGACCTTATCCACGCAAAGCACACAACAACATCAGTCAAGTCAGGCATGCTGTGCCAACGCACACGGCTTCAGTCTGCATGCCAATGTGCGCAGCGCCATGAACCAACAAAGCCAAACTGGAACGTCTGTGTCGCTATATCACGCGACCCGCGATTGCCGATGAACGCCTGGCGCGAAATAAGGATGGACAAGTGGTATTGACGCTGAAAACACCTTATCGGGATGGCACGACCCATATCGTGATGTCACCACTGGAATTCATGCAGCGACTAGCCGCGCTGGTTCCCCGACCAAGGCTCAATCTTATTCGCTTCCATGGCGTACTTGCGCCAAACGCAAAACTTCGTTCCGAGATTATTCCTGGCAGCAAGAAAAACAAAAGTAATGCATCAAATGCGAGTGGCGCTGTGCCGTCTTCCTCGGCTTCCGTGCGTATCAGTTGGGCACGTTTGCTTAAGCGGGTGTTCGATATTGACATTGAGCACTGCCCGAATTGTGGCGGAACCCTGAAAATTGTTGCCGCCATCCTGGAGAGAGCCGCAATCACTAAAATTCTTAACAATCTTGGTTTGTCCTGCCCGGGCGCCGCCACGATCACCTGCGCAGGTCCAGGGTCTTTTCGACCCCATCTGATTCGAGGCGCATCTTTTTCAGCTCTCTTCATGATTGATCTGGCGTTCCCCCTTGGGCGTCTTTTGCGTGAAGGGAAAAAATGGGCCAGAACCAGCCAGAACCAACACTTTTTGCTGCTGATCAAAGACAAATTTTGCGAATTTCGGATGACTTTCCGGTCAGGTTGACGACCAAACCGTTTCCCGGTACATTCGGTTCTTATGAAAAGAGGGCGTTTGTTTTTCCTATACGCCGCCCCGACGTCCATTCCTAGGGTAATGGGGTTCAATGTGTGCTAGTAAAACTGGCCAGGGCATTACCCTTTCCATTTCGCTTAAAAAAACCTCCCGGCGCGTCCGGCGTTTCTTGTGACTGTAGTCAAGATCTGCAAAGCTCGTTTGGTGTGGCATGGCGTATTTAGAAAGTTAGCAGGTAATACTATTATCCCAAACTTCGGGATTTGTTCAGCGCTTCCCTAGAGAAAGAGTCAACTTTGGAAATGATATTAAAAGCGATCGAGAAAGTTCATGAAGGTCAGTTCTGGTTGGATCAAATGTACATTAAGAGATTGCTCCATAGTTTATTTAATAAAAATATCGAAAAAAATAATGTTCACAACATTCACGAGAAAATTGGAATCAATAGACTAATTCCGAGGGAGATAAGTATATTTCTCACTATGGTGGATAATGCCGGAATACCCGCAAAGGTTGTGGCAAGCAAGCTTAAAATAAGTCAAAGTACTTTGCGTGACAGACTTACATCAATTTACAAGAAGCTCGATATTAACAATAAATCACAGCTATATAGTTATGTGCAAGAGCACAATCGAAAATGAGGGATTGTGATTGCGCTGACTATATCACCTAGAAATAATCGCTGCTATCAAGAGATTGGGAATCAGTATTTGATGGGTTTATATCTACGATCTGATCTGATCTGAGCTAGTACATTCTAAGCCTGTATGCCGATCAAAAAACGACTATATTTTAGGCCTGAGTTTACGAACAGTATTTTGCTAAGGTTTAGAGTTTTTTGCAGGACCGACTTATTACTTTTCTTGTAGAGAAAACACGCACTATCTCGAAGTTTATTGCCGTTCTGAATGTATACATTCAATGTGGACAAAAGCAGACAATCATTTTGCTACAAAATCGGATATTTCTATAATTTTGTTAGTAGCCCTTGCCAAGCCTCAAACGATGTATCACTTCCAGAAAATCCGTGGATGGTCTGTTGGAATTAATATAACCTGTATGATCGCCATTTAAATTGATGGTGTAATCCTTCATGCCGCAATGGACGAAGACATTATCCAGATTGTAGCTCCGATGCGTAAAAATACAGGCGGGTATCTGTGTGACGCTTGGCAGAAAAATCCCCTGATTGGAGTTTAGACATTGGTGATTTTTGTCCAGCCAATGACGGAGCGATGGCAACAAATCGGATTGGGAGAAATGATTGGATTCTTCTCCATTACTCAATCCATGACCAATGATGGTAAAAGGAATCCGGGTATAAGCGCGGTTACCAAAGCGATCTATCTCACTTTGATTCATAGGCACCATTGCGCGATGATCACTCACAATCATTAAGTAGCCGTTGTCAAAGAATCCATTGGATTCCAAATTTTCACAAAACTCCCAAGCTGACGATCCGCATAGCGAAAGGTGAGTTCTTCCGATTGAATACCGCTTTCAGGGTCTATATATGGGTGATGTGTGGAAACGGTTTCCAATGTCATAAAAATCGGTATCTTTATATTTTTGTTATGCGCTGCTAATTCCTGGAGCGCGCGGTCATAGAGAGCACTATCGGATGGGGCGTCAAAATGGAAACGCTTCATTCCAGTATAGTATGGTGCATCGTGGCCTTCGATATAGTTATAGCCGATATTGTTGAGCCACTTTCCCTTGCCAAGAAAGCCAAGATTGCCGGTAGTCAGGAAAACGGTATGATAGCCCAATTCATTCAGCATCCATGGCAAAGAATCTTTGGGATCAAGAAATTGTTCAAATAAAAGTGCTGTTGAGCTTCCAATTCCATTCGCTTCGTCAATTCCTTTTGCAATTGGGGGTTCGCCGATATGCAATGCAATTAACCCCTGTTCGGTGTTAATGCCATTTGCATAAGAATTACTAAACCAGCGCCCCTTTTGACTCGAGGCATCAAACTGGGGGACCCAGTTGTTGATTCCGCAAAGCAGCGCGCTATGGTACATAGAAAGCGACTCGACCACTAAGAGAATAAGATCGGGGCGCGCGCCTTTTCCCGCATAGCATTGCAACTGTCCGGCTGATTCTTCTGAAATTTTTTGCGAGAAGTTTTTTGAATAAGGGCGATTTCTGGTTTGAGTAGAAAAAAAAAGCCTCAATCTAATTCTGTAAATATGGCGTGTGATACTCAACGGGTTTTAGAAATTGGAGCCCCAATACACAAAAACTGAAGCATGCCAAAAATACCGGGGAACGGGTGGTGACATGATCATTTCTCAAATACCGGCTAAAAATCCCTAAGATTGCCAAGATGGCAACGGCCGAAAAAACTGCATTCCAAGGATTCGCTAAGAGTTGCTTGAGGAAATCCATTATCCATTATTGCACTGAATTCACTAACAAATCTAGAGAACTCATGCAATGTGAAACGTACAAGAAACTGTTGCAACACCATGAGGTCAATCGCCATGATTATCAGAGCAACGATCACAGTTAGACGCAGGATGCCACGCAACCAATACCAGCGGGAAAATCCTGCGAGCAGGTGTATAGTTACTAGGGATATTACAAATTGTAATTCAAAAAATATTGCCTTGCCTGTCAAGCACCATTGGCAATTAAAAATAACCCGGGAATTAATCTCCAAAAGATAAATTTTGTATAAGACGAGACTCAGAATCAAAAATAATAGGTGAAAGCGCGAATCAAAAATGCCTTTCCGTGAAAATAGGGATGAAATCAATTGGTCATATCCTGCAAGTTAGATCAGGCGTATTAAAGCACGGAAACTGAACAATCACTTGTATCGCCGACCAGAAAAACAGAACCCCGCCACTCAGTGCGGGGTTGATGGGAATGCAACTAAATAAATTGACTTGCAGCGTCGGCCATTGAACAGTGCGTTTTTTCATGGTGATGAAGGCCGGAATACTGAGATTCTAATTAATGTATACCTCTAAAAATCCAAAATTTGTCACTCACGCCTCGTTCTGTTTAGAACTTTGAATTTTTAGCGCAATAATCTGCTCTCGACCGCAAGGCGATTGAAAGAAACATAGTAATGTTAATGTCATTGAAATGCAATATTTTTATATGATATATAATCAGTTACTTACAATTTTTTCTTGAAAGAGGTGTCCTAATGTTTTATATGGCCGGAGCGATAAATGTTTTTTTCTGCGACTTGCCGAGAAAGCGAGCAATCCAAGTCCGGTCAGAAAGATGGCATAAGTCTCTAGTTCTGAGACAGGGGAAATATCCAGCGAAGGTGTCAAGAAATTTCCGCTGCCTGATAACGCACCGGGCGCTAAATCCGCTTCAAAACGGGGTACGAAGTACTGACCGCTGGCAAGCGATGTGTTAACTGACGAAGTTACGTCGAAGTTCCGAACTCCGCTCCCCGAGTAAGTGAATGTATCCACTGCGACTCCCAAGAAACGATCACCAACTGAAAAGACTTCATCTGCATCGTTACCCAAGAAGAGTGTAATTGATTCAGGTCCGGTGCCTCCATGCAGCGAGCCGAAATTCCAGTTGAGCGCCGTGCTTGATATTGCACTGGTTGAGCCGAAGTCGAAAATCGCGTAGGGAATATCGATGGATGAAGGAGAATTTAAGGCATAGTTCCAGGAACCCAGCTCGTTTTCGCCACCTATGCTGAAGGATGGTGTATTTTCCATGACAACTTGGTTATCGACTAACGGTACCGATACAGCCAAGGCGGTGGCAGGCAAAAGTGCCGAGAAAGCTGCGATACTGAAGAGTTTGCTGATTGGTTTTATGAAAATCTCCTGTGCGATGATATTAATGCTGCTTAAATGGAATTAAAAGATATTATAATTCATGCGGTTAATGCCTATTCAGGATATTCGGTTGGATAATCTAATTCAATAGTCAGTGATGCCTAATTTTTTAGTATATTTGTCCTAAAATTGTCCTAAAAAATTATTGTTTCTTTGTCATGTATTGTTTATCGTTAAGGCGAATGAGATTGTGCTGCAACGGATGAGATTTAAGTCATCTCTGTTAGGAGGAAAAAAGATGAGAATTTGTAACCGATATTTAACCCGGATAATGCATGAATTCGCACGATGATCACGCATAATATTGATTCCACAAGGGATTTTTCGAAGAAGCGGTGTAGTTATTCATACACCTGACTGAGACAAATTCCTTGTGGAATCAAGAGACAAGTGAGGGCGTGTGCAATTCATGCAATATCCGGGTTAAGCTCCCGGGAAAACGCCCGTCCACGCAATGCCATCATTGTTGATGGTGCCGTGGTACATGCCGCTGGTGTTGAAACGCATCGCATATTCACCATTCGTAGCCAGCACGATCAAACCGCCGTCGCCACCAATGGCGGCGATTTCAGCCAGCGTAATATCGGCTGCTTCGGCAATCGGAATATGCTTTAGCCTTACTTGTGCAGCCGTGTTGAATGCCGCCGCTGCGCGAATGAACATCTCTCCGGTACCGGTCGCGGATACTGCAATCGAGCGATTGTCCGCGTAGGTGCCGGCACCGATGATGGACGAGTCTCCCACGCGCCCATAGCGCTTGTTGGTGAGTCCGCCCGTTGATGTCCCGGCGGCAAGGTTGCCGTAGCAGTCAAGCGCCACTGCACCGACGGTTCCACGTTTTTCATCTTTGTCAGGCAGCAGTGTGCCGGGATCAGCGTCGTGGTCACGCAGTATGCATTCTTTGGCGATGGCTTTTTGCAACTGATTCCAACGGTGTTGCGTGTAAAAATAGGAAGGATCGACGATTTCAAGATCCTGTTCTGCGGCAAATGTTTCGGCGCCTCGGCCGATCAGCATCACATGTGCGCTTTTCTTCATCACGGCGTGGGCGGCGCGGATTGGATTGCGAATTGTTGTAACCCCGGCAACAGCACCCGCCATGCGCGTAGAACCTTCCATGATTGATGCTTCCAGTTCGTTGCGGCCAGCATGGCTGAAAACTGCACCTTTGCCTGCATTGAACAGAGGTGAATCTTCCATCACCACGATTGCCGCAATGACAGCATCGATGCTGCTGCCACCTGATGCAAGCACGGCATGGCCAGCAATCAGCGACTGCGCAAGCGCGCGCCTATAAGCGTGTTCACGTTCTGCAGTCAGCTTGTTGCGTTTGATAGCCCCGGCACCACCGTGGATCACCAACCGGATAGGCGAATTATCTGCCATAGTTGTACCCGTTTGTTTTGTCACGACCAACAGAATTAAAGAGGAAATCTGTGCAGTCAGCCACGACTGACTTGTGCTCAATTAATCATTCTTATCTTCTCAAACTACAGTGCCTGCTGTGCTCGAATCCGAAAAATAGCGCCGGTGAGCAGTAAAGTGATAAACCATTGTGCCTTGGTATCCAAATTGTCAGATTATTAACTGGCGATCAGCTGCTGGTTCTTTTATAGAACCGTCAATTTTTAGCATAAGTCACAAAGGAAGAGAATTTTTCTAAAATCCTTATAAAAAATATCATGAAAAATGAATCTGTAACAAACTATTAAAAATATTGAAAAAGTTTCTTTTCTCAATAAAGATACAGCGTTAAACTGCGCACTGCTGTTTTGATTGTAATGAGAACACCGAGCTTATAGTGCCTCTGCGATTCAACTGCAATAAGCCGTGAACAGCCGGTAGCTGATGCTACCAAATCATATACAAGGATAGGGTGGAAAGTCTATCGGACTTCCCGAGAGATCTGAGGCTTTCTTACCTGTACCGGGTTCTGGCGGAAATTCCTGCATCCCCAGGTTTAAAGTTTTATAGCGCACAGGAGGTGCGTGATTAATGAAATTCAGTCATAAATTGCAGCAGATGGCGGTATTTATCGAATTCCTCGCCGGTGCAGGATTAGCAATTTTCTTCCACTTGGTGCTGCACAATGAAATGGCATCCTACCTGATTTTTGGTGTCGGAGTGCTCTTGTCACTGGCTACCTATCTGCTGCGGGAAGACATAGAAAAGACCCGCACTGAATTGACCGATATTTACCATCAAGTCCACGAAGTAACTTACGCCATCAGCCGGGTTACCGATGCGGAGTGTCAGGCAAAGGCTCAGGAGCTATTGGCTAATACAATGCGGACCATTACCATGTTGCAGAATGGTTTTATTCCGCTGGATGAAACCGAATTCTACCTGGATGGCGCAAAATCTAGTGATGCGGCCACTCTGCACATCAGGGCTGTCGATCCGATAACTTCTGGCTGGCTGGCTCGCGCCACACTGGTGAATTTCTACCAGAGCAACTTGCGGGCCCTGGAACGGAAGGTCAAAATCACACGGATTTTTGTCATTAACCGGGAAGAATTTGTAGAGCCGGAATTTCAGAAAATCATTATGGCTCAGTTGAAAGACGGGATCGATATCCGGATTGCCTTTCGCGATGAAATCCTGGGAGCCGATGCCGTGAGCGATAGGAATACGAATATTCCATGGGACTTTGCGGTGTATGACGAACAGGTCGCCACCGAAGTTTTTCCCCATGCCGGCAAATACCATGGTCGCAAGACCAGTCAACCAGCGGAGGTGGAAAAATATCTGCACTACTACCAGTTGATTGAGCACAACGCGCATGCCGTGATCATTGAAGGGGATCGGGTAGGTCTGGCTAGCGATGTTATAGCAGCCACTACGCAGCAAAAATAACATTCCGGTTATTACCTTGCTGTATGCTATAGCGGGGTTAATCCTTAGCATTAGTGCGCGAAGCCAGATCCATTTTCATTCTTTAATTCTGCTTTATTAAATTTCAGTATGTCTGATAAATCAATCTAATCAATTCAATTCAATTCAATTCAATTCAATTCATGTTAGAACTTCTCTACAGTCTGGCGTTTCGCCCTATGTAATGCTGTTTCTGCTGGCGTTCCTGATTCTGAGCTGGCTTGAGCAGGAAGGCTGCGTACTTTCATCTGGCTGGTGACAGGCTACTTGGTTGCCCTTGCCGCCGAGTGGGGAAGTATTAATCACGGCATCCCGTTTGGCTACTATACCTACCATTACGAAGCGCTGGAACACGACCTGGTCGTCTTCGGCGTGCCGTTCTTTGATTCGCTTTCTTTTGTCTTTCTCAGTTATGCGAGTTTTTCGTTTGCGCAGTTCTTGCTATCCCCGCACTGGTGTCGCGGCTTCAACGTGCAACGCGTAACGTCCCGCGATCTTCGAAACAGCGTTGCCGTGCTGTTCGTTGGCGCGTCATTCATGGTGGTGCTGGACTTGATCACTGATCCCGTTGCACACTTGGGTAAACATTGGTTTCTGGGCGACATTTATCACTACCCTGAGCCCGGCTGGCACTTTGACATTACACTGGCTAACTATGTCGGCTGGTTTTTCATTGGATGGGTGATCATCTTCATCAACCAGCGAGTGGATGTGGTGCTGGCCGGGCGTGACCAGTTGAATGGCAAGCTGTTGCAACTGCACTATTTACCCGGTAAAGGATTACTCTCGCCATTGTTCTGGTTTGGTATTGCTGTCTTCATGCTGGGAATCACTGCGTGGCTGTCCTGGGGTTACGATCTTGCGCAAGTACCCATCGCTGAGCGCGAGGATTTTGTTGCCGAGACACGCAAGTTGTTTCTTGCCAGCACTTTTATCATCGCACCGATTGCCGTGCTTGCCTGGGCGCACCTGACGCGGCGTGGGGGTGAGCCTTCGTCAGAGCAATTGGCAGTGTGGCTAAAGGACTATCCAAACCCCAGGTTGGGGCGCGTATGGATATAAGCACTGTGAATCGGCATGCAAATCAAACTGAAAGAAACAATAATTAACCCTATCTAATCTGACCGGATTCCTTATTCGCTATCTCCAGCACCTCGGCCGCTGTCAATTGCCCATCCATATCGCCTTCCCAGGTTGCGTTGAAAGGCAAGATGTTTTGCACATGCCTGGCACGATCGAGATAGGCCTTTAGCGTTATATCCGGTTGCGTGATTGGTGCGGCTATGGCGCGTGGATTGCGGATTGCTTCATCGAGCAGGGCCTGGTTGATCTTGGCCTGGGCGCGCGCTTCGCGTTTTGCCTTAGGTGTTGAGCGCACGGCGCTTAACGATTTCTTGAGTAATTGATCGTGATTGCGCTTGTCGTCTTCCAGGATAGGATAGGTTTGTAGGTAGAGCATACGGTCGCGCCATCCGAGCAGGCGGGGTTGATTTACTACGCGCACTGATGTGCCGACCGGAACATCGTTGTAGATGCCCACGATGTCTTCCGGATACATGCGCAGACAGCCGTGACTGCCGCGCAGACCGACACTCGGCGGTTTGTCGGTGCCGTGTATGGCATAGCTCGGCCAGGCGAGTCTCAACACATGAGTGCCCATCGGGTTATCCGGACCGGGTGGAACGATAGCAGGCAGTGGATCACCGTTTTTTGCGTGCTCTTTACGGATGGAAGACGTTGGTATCCAAGCGGGGTTTTCCTTTTTGGATACAACCCGGGTTATGCCCTCCGGCGTTTTCCATTCAACGCGTCCGATGCCGAGTGGATGGGTAATGACCTTCTGAAGTTTGCCGGCCTTGGCTTTTGGAAAATAGAACAACCGCATTGCGGCGAGATTGATCACTATGCCCTGGCGCGGTGCGTCCGGCAGCACGAACTGGGTGGGGATTACGATTTGAGTGCCTGCTCCTGGCAGCCAGGAGTCGACATTGGGGTTGGCGTTGACGATTTCCTCGTAGCCCAGGTTGAAGCGCCGGGCAATATCGGAAAGGGTATCGTCTTTGCTGGCGGTGATCACCTGAAGCGTGCCGACCACATCATCGCGGGCGGGATCGAAGCTGAACTCATGGCTGGCCACCGGGATGGGGAGCGAACTGACTGTCGGGGCGGATAATGCCGAAGGTTTGGTCGGGAATGGCTGGCAGCCGCCTAGAAGGAAAAGAATGCCGGACAATCCACATGTCAGACCATAATGAAGTAATGCTGAAATTTTTTTATTCATGCAGATCAATTGGATTGTGAAACAATAGAGTGATCGGTGACAGTCAATTTACAGGTTTTTTCATTACCACTCAATAACCGGCAATCATCAGATGCACTTCGAATTTGAACCCGTCGTGAATTTATTGATTATAATTGATCAACCACCCGGCTTTCTCAACATTAACATTTTTTGCTGACGTTAAAGGATAACCATGCATCATCAATCCGATTTATTCTCCAGCGAGATTCCGGATACTCACCAACAATCCGCAAGTAATCCTGCGACTGCGCTCAAATTGACTGAGCAGGATACTCAGCTATCACCCAGCCAGCAGCGCTTTAACCGGTTACTGGGACGCATCGATAAATTGCAGGCGCAACTGGTTGAGGTTCAGGCGCTGCGTGATGCCCATCGCCCCGTCTATCACCAGTCACTGGCGCCACTACGCGAGCGTTATCGAATGTCTGTGCGTGAAATGGTGCTTTTGCTGGATAGCCGGTTGCAGAGTAAAGGCCTGGGTATCCAACAAAAACGCATTGCCGCCACCATTCTTTGCAATCTCAGTATGCAGTTGATCGCACAAGGGGACGAGGAAATGAAAGCGCTGCACGACAAGCACAGCAGCGAAAGTCTGGCGCAGAAGGAACAAGCTGCCATGATGGGCATGCGTGACATGATGGAAAACATTCTGGGTGAGCCCCTGGCCGATGATGAATCACTGGAAACCTTGGAGGATGTGTTGAGAGCCGGTATGGAACGTTTGCGTGAAGCGGAAGCTGCTGAACAGGAAGCGCGCCAACAGGCCCGGACTCGCAAAAAGAAGCCCAGCGCCGCTCAATTAAAGGCCAGAGCGGATCAGGAAGCGGCAGAAACCACGTTGCGCAAGGTTTTCCGGCAACTGGCCAGCGCCTTGCACCCTGATCGTGAAAGTGATCCCGATGAACGTAACAGGAAAACAGCACTAATGAGCGAAGCCAATGCCGCTTACGATCGCCGCGATTTGGTGGTCTTGCTGCAAATCCAACTGCGCGCTGAATTAACGGACACTGCCTCGATTGCCAGAATGGCGGAAGAAAAAATTGCCTCCCTGACACTATTACTCAAACAGCAGGCTCAGGAACTGGAAAAAGAACTGCAAAAGCAACGTCACGATGCGCGCCATGAATTCGGCCTCAAATTCTATGAAACCGTGAGCATGGCTAATCTGCGCCTTAGCCTCAGGGCCGAAGAATCGTCTTTAGAAAGAAACGTGGCCGAGATGCAGCAGGATTTGCAGCAATTGACAGATGATAAGTATTTCAAGCGCTGGCTGAAAGATCAGAAAAGGCTTTCGGAGGAACCTCCAGTCGATTTTTTTGATGATTGGAGGTATTGAGAGCGTCTCTAAAAATCCCCATTTCTATTAATAACCATCTTCATATTTCCGACACGGAAATTAAAACGCTAAAACATTGTATTGAGGTGAGAATTGTCATGTTCTTCACTTTTGATCGGTAAAACATCGCTTCACGCATTCTGTAACTTGCGCTATTATCTTAGACAGTATCGAGAAAAATCTTTTATCCATATGATTATAATGGTTAAAAGACCTTGCTACTGATGCGCATATTTTAACCATTTGTGAATAAGGGAGGAGGTATGGCGGAACGTTTGACCAAGTCGGCAGCGCGTAACATTTTTTATGGCGGCTCGATTTTCTTTCTGGTGATTTTTGCGCTGTTAACAGCGCACAGTCACTACTACATCAAAAATGTTTCGACCGATGAATCAACCCTTACCGAGGCAGTCGCCAGAGGAAAGCATGTGTGGGAACGTAATTCCTGTATTAATTGCCACACGCTGCTTGGAGAGGGGGCTTATTTTGCTCCTGAATTAGGAAATGTATGGGTTCGCTACGGCGGACGTGCAAACCCGATAGGGGCGCGCATGGGCATCAAAGCATGGATGCGTGCACAGCCAACTGGAACGGAAGGGCGACGGCAGATGCCACAATTTAATCTGACAGAACAGGAATTGGATGACTTAATTGACTTTCTTGAATGGACAAGTCGTATTGATACACTGGGCTGGCCACCCAACGATGCTGGCTGATTGATTATCAGAGTTGTTTAAGGAGATTCATCATGAAATATCAGACTCAGAAGCTTGCCTATCCCTATTTTATCGCCGCATTGGCTTTATTCCTGGTGCAGGTTTCAGCCGGTGTGCTCGCTGGTACCGTTTACGTTTTTCCAAATTTTTTATCGGAAGCCTTGCCTTTTTCATATTATTCGAATGATTCATACAAACGCGCTGCTGGTATGGTTGCTGTTGGGTTATTTTGGAGCCAGCTATTATCTGCTGCCTGAAGAAAGTGAATGTGAGATTCATAGTCCGAAGCTTGCTTGGTTGCAGCTTGGAATTTTTGTATTCGCAGCCTTGGCTGCTGTTGTTGGTTATCTGTTTGGCATTCATGAGGGGCGTGAATTTCTGGAACAGCCTTTTGCGATCAAAATTCTGATGGCTATCGCTTTCATCGTGTTTATTTACAATGTGACGATGACGGTTCTCAAAGGCCGGAAAACTGTGGTTTCCATTGTCTTGTTGTTGGGCCTATGGGGCGCGATGATATTTTTCCTGTTTGCTTTTTATAACCCCGATAACCTGGCTCTGGATAAACTGTACTGGTGGTGGGTGGTGCATGTGTGGGTGGAAGGTGTCTGGGAATTGATCATGTCGGCTATGTTGGCCTTCTTGTTGATCAAATTAACCGGCGTAGATCGTGAGGTGATAGAAAAATGGCTGTATGTCATTGTAGGCTTTTCCCTGTTTAGCGGTTTGCTGGGAACCGGTCATCATTATTACTGGATTGGTACACCGGAATATTGGCATTGGATAGGTGCAGTATTTTCTATTCTGGAAGTGGTGCCTTTTTTGCGATGATTTTGTGGGCCTTTCATCTTGTTTATAAAAGCGGACGTGATCATCCCAATAAAGCAGCCATGCTCTGGAGTCTGGGTTGTCCGGTCATGGCCTTTTTTGGCGCAGGCGTATTGGGACTCATGCATAGCTTCCCATCGATAAACTTTTATACCCATGGTACGCAGTTGACGGCTGCACATGGACATTTGGCTTTTTATGGGGCTTATGTAATGTTGAATCTGGCATTTTTACTTACGCCCTACCGGCTTTACGGGGATTGCAGCCTTTCAACCAGATTTTGAATATGTGGAGTTTCTGGCTCATGACCGGATCGATGGTATTGATGACTTTTACCCCTTGCGTTTGCAGGCGTCTTGCAAACCCATCTTCAGCGCGTTCTGGCAATGGGCTTCATGCAAATTCAGTCACAAGTTGAATTGTTTTACTGGTTCCGGTTAGGTTCGGGTGTATTTTTCGTGATAGGCGCGATATTGTTTATTTATTCGGCGCTGGGTCCTGTTCGAGAACAGGTCACGGCACAATCGCGTTTACACTAAAAGCAATCCTGGATTATGGATCAATTCCAGCGTCAAGAGGGGCTACAAGCACCATCCATGCTGAAAGAAATTCCATTTTACAAGCCGATCGGCAATGAATGCGCAATCTTTGAAGCCGCTTATCATCAGCAATTGCCTCTGCTGATCAAGGGGCCAACGGGGTGTGGCAAAACCCGGTTTATAACGCATATGGCGGCTCGTCTGGGCCGCTCTCTTCATACCGTGTCCTGCCATGATGACTTGACCGCTGCCGATCTAACCGGCCGCTATCTGCTAAAGGGCGGAGAAACGTTATGGGTGGATGGTCCGCTGACACGTGCCGTGCGTGAGCGCGGTATTTGTTATCTGGATGAAATCGTGGAAGCTCGCAAAGATGTCACGGTGGTGCTGCATCCATTGACCGATGATCGCCGGATTCTGCCACTGGAGCGTACGGGTGAAATTCTGAAGGCGCCTGATGAATTCATGCTGGTGGTTTCCTATAACCCAGGCTATCAAAATATCCTGAAATCATTGAAACCAAGCACACGCCAGCGTTTTGTCTCTATAAGTTTTGATTTTCCTCCGCTTGAAGCGGAAGTCGAGATCGTGTCCAGGGAAAGTGGTTTGTCTGCGGAACAATGCAGGCCACTGGTGAATCTTGCGAAAAGGTTACGGGAACTGAAGGAGGTCGATCTGGAAGAAGTTGTGTCGACACGTCTGCTGGTTTATTGCGCCATTTTGATGAAAACCGGGTTGGATCCCTATCAGGCGGCTGAAACGGCGCTGGTCGAGCCGTTGTGTGATGACGCTGACATTAAGGAAGGCCTGCTGGAATTGATACGCGCGACTTACGGCTGAAAGCATGTGGGAATTTCTCGAGCTGGAAGAGCACATTGGTCGTTATTGGCATCGTCTCGTCGGCAAAGCGGATAGTTATCCCTATTACCCAGACGCCGCAGTAACTTTGGATTCAATCCGCTCTTCACTGAGTGTTTTTTTCCGTGGTCTGGGTGGGGCACCTGGCATTGTACTGGCAGCAGGGACGCCGAAATCCTCTGGGCATCGTCTGAAGATAAGGCAGCGCCTGGGTATGGAGCAGGAATCCATGTCACGGATAGAATGTAATGCTGAACGGATGTTACTGCCTGCCACTATTGCCTGTTTTTCCTCGGCCGCCATGAATCGGCGTCTTTATTTCTGGTTGGCTGCCTATTTTGCTGTAGCAGAAAATTCATGTCGCGACACATTACGCGATCCCTTGCAAGCGGATCTTGCTTTTCTGCATAACGCCTATTGGATCAGCCTAAAAGTTTGTGATCGTTTTCCCGGATTGACTCGGGATTACCAGGCACTCTGCCAGGCGCTTTTTGAACAGCGGCCGCAGCGATTTCTATCCGAGCAGGAGCAAGCTGTCGAAGCCGTTATCCAGACACTATTAGGGAAGCCTTACTCAAATGCAGGTAGTGAGGCATTGTTGCAAGCTATTATGCAGCCTGAGCTAGATCTTCAGTCCTGGCAGGCATCGGCGCATTATCATGCATTCCTGCCGGTTCCTTTATGGGGAAGAATCGATTCCATGAAAACTTCTTCAATAGCCACGGCGGATCTTAGAGAGCAGGATGATGGTGCAGGCGGTGTGGAAAGCGAGGATCAGCGCATGAAAAAGGGGCGCAGGGAAAGGTTTGAGCAATGTGAACGTGACGATCCGATGCTATTGAATCGTTTTGAGAAGCTCATCAGTTGGTCTGAAATGGTTAATGTTAATCGTGCTGTGCAGGACGATGATGAGAATGCTGCCAAGGAAGTTGCTGAAGCGATTGAAGAAATAGCACTGAGTCCGCATCAGCGGCGGGCTGCGACCAAGCTCAAATTTGATCTGGATTTTGCACCCGGCGATGTCAATCCGGCTGCTTTGATCGCGGAGCTCACATATCCCGAATGGGATTACCGGCGCAAAGATTATCATGCCCAGCAATGCCGGGTTGTATTTCAAAATGCAGAAGAAGGAAATGAATTATGGGTGCCTGATCTTCAGGCCAGGCGTCTTTTTCGTAAAATCCAGCGCCAGTTTGAGGCGCTGCGGCCCAGCGCGAGGTTTTGCGCAGTCAACTGGATGGCGTTGAATTGGATATCGATGCGCTGGTACGGGCGCAATGTGATTTTTTGGCGAATGGAAACAGTTCAGATCAAATCTATTTAAAGTCGCATCAGCAGGCGCGAGATCTGGCCGTTGCCATCCTGGTGGATGTGTCGCTGTCTACCGATAGTTGGGTTAATAATCGGCGCATTCTTGATATTGAAAAAGAAGCCCTGATTACACTGGCTTCCGGTCTTGCCACATGCAGAGATACTTTTGCGATATATACCTTTACTTCGCGTAAAAAGCATTATGTTCGTGTTTCAGTCGTCAAGGATTTTAATGAAACTTTCAACAACCGGGTCTTGCGACGTATTGCCGCTTTGCGCCCTGGTTACTACACGCGCATGGGAGCCGCTTTGCGGCATACCTGTCAACTTCTTGGCAAACGCCACGAACGCCATCGTCTAATCCTGTTGTTAAGCGATGGCAAACCCAATGATCTGGATTATTATGAAGGTCGTTACGGCATTGAAGATACCCGGCAGGCGATTCTGGAAGCTCGAAGAGCAGGCCTTTCGGTGTTTGGAATTACCATAGACCGCAAGGCGCAGGATTATTTTCCTTACCTGTTCGGCAGGGGAGGCTACGCTATTGTGCGGCGGCCTGATCGCCTGTCTCACGTTCTTCCAATCATCTGCCAGCAATTGGTTGGGTGAGCAATTAAGAAGGTTGAATCAGGTGAACCGATTGAATCATTCAACTGGTTGGTTTTCAGAAAATGAACAAGTGTGGTGTAATTAGCCCGTTTCATTTAACCGTTTTTAAGCTGGTTTACTTTATTGCTGGCAGATATCGAGTTCATTGGCCTGGGGTATTATGGGAAACTCATGATCGGCCGCCGCCGGTTTGAAGTCCAGTCGTATCTTCAATCATTGCGGTCAGCACCATACCCTGTTATTTGCGCGTTCTTTCCTGCCAGAAATTTAAACTGACCCGACAAACCATTATGCTGCAAAAACTGACGTTGTTGTTTCCACTCTGGATGTTACTGGCCGGCGCCATGGCATTGGCGTGGCCGGAGTGGTTGCTGCCATTGAATCAAGGGTCAGTTGTGGTGTTGATTCTGGCCTTTATCATGCTGTGCATGGGGCTGACATTAACCTTCGACGATTTTCATAGGATTGCCCGTATGCCCAAGGCAGTGGCGATTGGCTTCGCCGCGCAATATACCGTCATGCCTTTGCTGGCATGGGGGATTGCTGCTGCCCTGGATTTGCCAGTACATTTTGCGGTCGGACTGATTTTGGTGGGTTGCTGTCCTGGTGGAACGGCTTCGAATCTGGTGTCTTATATCGCGAAAGCCGATGTGGCGCTTTCCGTGGTGATGACCGTCTGCTCCACATTGACTGCAGTGATCCTGACGCCCTTTGCTGACGCAATTATTTGCAGGCACGCTGGTTCCAGTGGATACCTGGATGTTGTTCAAGCAAACCTTGCAAGTCGTGATTTTGCCAGTCGTATTGGGCGTTTTGCTCAATCGCTGGGTGCCGCAGCTCGTGCAGCGCGTGATGCCCGTCGCGCCGCTGCTATCCGTGTTGGGTGTGTGCGTGATTTGCGCGGTGGTGTTTGCAGCCAATGCCGGAACCATTCTCACACATGGCGACGAGCTGATTCTCGCGGTTGCGTTGTTGCATGGTGGTGGTTTTCTGATGGGCTATCAGTTTGCGTGGATTTTCGGTTGTCCTGCCCAGAGCGCCCGGACCATTTCAATTGAAGTCGGCATGCAGAATTCCGGCCTGGCGATTGTACTGGCCAAACAGGCTTTTCCGATGCTCCCCCTGGCACCGGTTGTGGGGGCGATTTCAGTGCTGATGCATTCTTTGGTAGGCAGTTCGCTGGCGGTGCTGTGGCGGATTCGATCATCCCGGCGCCAGCAGTAGTTTTTTCTTTCGTTATTCCTGCTATCGACTTATCATTCGACTATCCATTTCAAAAGTAAACAATTATGGCAGCTATCGGCTTTATCGGACTGGGCATCATGGGCAAGCCCATGGCCGGACATTTGATCAAAGGCGGGCACAGTTTGTTCTTGCATTCGCGCAGTGGGGTGCCGACAGATTTGGTTGCGCTGGGTGGCAGGGCTTTTTCTTCGCCCAAGGTAGTGGCGCAGCATGCGGATATTATAATTACCATGTTGCCGGATACGCCGGATGTGGAGAAAGTGCTATTTGGAGAGAATGGCGTTGTCGAGGGCTTAGAGCCTCATTCTGATCCAATCAAGATGATTGTGGATATGAGTTCGATCTCGCCACTGGAAACACGAAAGTTTGCGACACGGTTGAATGGGCTGGGGCATGAATATGTCGATGCGCCGGTCTCGGGCGGCGATGTGGGCGCGCAAAATGCGACGCTGACGATTATGGTGGGCGCAAGCGCAGCGGTATTTGAAAGAATTAAACCGGTGCTCGAATTGATGGGTAAGACGGTTACACATGTGGGTGAGAATGGTGCCGGTCAGATTTGTAAAGTAGCCAATCAAATTATCGTGTCATCAACCATCGAAGCAGTGGCTGAGGCGTTATTGTTTGCATCCAAGGCAGGCGCTGATCCGGAAAAAGTACGGCAGGCTCTGCTGGGTGGTTTTGCAGCTTCGCGTGTGCTGGAAGTGCATGGAGAGCGCATGATTCAGCGGCGCTTTGAGCCCGGTTTTCGTATCGAGTTGCATCAAAAAGATTTAAATATTGCATTAGCGAGCGCTTCTGCTTTGGGTGTGAGTTTGCCCAATACTGCAACCGTGCGCGAATTGTTTTCTGCCTGTCTCGCACATGGCGGTGCGAAATGGGATAATTCAGCCATTGTAAAAATACTGGAAAAATTAGCCAATCACGAAATTCAGAAGCATTCGGAATAACTGTATGTCTCCTCAAGAACTTGTCAACAATCTGCGGTCTTTCCTGCCCCCTGAGGCGGTGTTGCATGAAACCGAAGATCTTAGGCCATTTGAATGCGATGGCTTGTCTGCTTACCGGCAATTGCCAATGGTGGTTGTTTTGCCGCAAACGGAAGAACAAATCATCAAAATTCTGAAGCTTTGTTATGCAACCCGGACGCCTGTTGTGGCACGGGGTGCCGGCACAGGTTTGTCGGGAGGCGCATTGCCGCATAACCAAGGTGTTTTGTTGTCACTGGCAAAGTTGAATCAAATCATTAGTGTTGATCCATTAGCACGTATGGTGCGCGTTCAGCCGGGTGTCAGGAATCTGGCGATCAGTGAAGCGGCGGCGCCGTATGGCTTGTATTATGCACCGGACCCTTCGTCACAAATTGCTTGTTCAATTGGTGGCAATGTAGCGGAAAATTCAGGTGGCGTGCATTGCCTGAAATATGGCCTCACAGTGCATAACATTCTCAAATTGCGCGTTCTGACCGTCGCAGGCGAGTGCCTGGAAATTGGCGGTGAAAGCCTGGATAGTGCGGGATATGATTTGCTCGCGCTGATGACGGGCAGTGAAGGCATGCTGGGCATCGTTACAGAAGTTACGGTGAAGCTGATTCCGGTACCCGAAAAGGCGCAACTGGTGATGGCGGCGTTTGATGATGTGCACAAAGCAGGTAATGCGGTGGCGAATGTGATTGGTGCGGGCATTATTCCTGCCGGTATGGAAATGATGGATAAAATTACTGTCCATGCTGTGGAAGAGTTTTTGCATGCAGGCTATGACCTGGATGCGGCGGCTATTTTATTGTGTGAGTCGGATGGAAGCGCTGAGGAAGTGGCCGATGAGATCGAGCGCATTTATGCCATCATGCAGCAAAGTGGCGCGACTAAAATCAGCACTTCACAAAATGAAGCTGAGCGGCTTAGGTTCTGGGCTGGGCGTAAAGCGGCATTTCCGGCAGCGGGCAGGGTTTCGCCGGATTATTACTGTATGGATGGGACCATTCCACGCAAGCATCTGGCTGATGTGTTGGACGGCATTGAAAAACTTTCCCAAGAATATGGATTGCGCTGCATGAATGTGTTTCATGCCGGAGATGGCAACTTACATCCGTTGATTTTGTACGACGCGAATCAACCGGGTGAGCTGGAGAGGACGGAAGAGTTTGGCGGAAAAATACTGGAAATGTGTATTCATGCCGGTGGCACGATCACCGGAGAACATGGTGTGGGAATGGAGAAGATCAATCAGATGTGTACCCAGTTTAAAACAGGCGAGCTGGAAATGTTTCATGCGGTAAAAGCTGTGTTTGATCCTGAAGGATTGCTAAATCCCGGCAAAGCGGTACCTACGCTACATCGTTGTGCGGAGTTGGGTGCGATGCATGTGCATCGCGGTGAAGAAAAGTTTGTTGAATTGCCACGTTTTTAAGCTCATGCAAGCCATTATTGAACAATATAAAACAGCCATTTGTACAGCGGCTGAACACAAAACCCCGCTACAGATATGCGGCGGTGGCACTAAACACTTTTATGGTAACCCGGTAACGGTGCAAAGTGACACGTTGTTGGATGCAACAATGTATAACGGTATTATCGATTACGAGCCGACTGAGTTGGTCATCACAGCACGTGCAGGCACACGCCTGGTTGATTTGGAAGCTGTGCTTGATCAAAAAGGGCAAATGCTGGCGTTTGAACCACCTTGTTTTGGCGTAGCGGCAACTCTGGGTGGTTGCATTGCTGCCGGTTTGTCGGGTCCGCGTCGTGCTGCTGCTGGTGCGGTGCGAGATTTTGTGTTGGGTGTCCGGTTACTGGATGGAAAGGGCGGAGATTTGCGTTTTGGCGGGCAGGTGATGAAAAATGTTGCAGGCTATGATGTTTCGCGACTGATGGCAGGTTCTATGGGTACGCTTGGGGTGTTGCTTGAGGTCTCGCTCAAAGTTTTACCTAAACCATCGACCGAGATTACGTTGTTGATGCAAATGGATGAAGCTGCGGCCATCGAGAAGATGAATCAATGGGCCGGTAAGCCGCTGCCGATTTCCGCGACTTGTTATAGGAATGGTGAACTGTTTCTCAGGTTATCCGGTGCAGCTTCAGCGGTACGTGCGGCCCAGTTAAAATTGGGCGGCGAAGAACTGAGTGAAGATAAGATTTTCTGGAAATCGGTACGCGAACAAACGCATGGCTTTTTTCAATCTGCTGGCTTTCTGTGGCGTTTATTAATGAAGCCGACAACACCTCCTCTGCCTTTGCTTGGAGAGCAGTTAATGGAATGGAATGGTGGGTTACGCTGGCTACTTGGCAATGAAAATTCAGATGTAGCAATCATACGCAAAATAGCGAAAGACGCAGGTGGTCACGCAACCTTGTTTCGCAGCAATGAACCGGGTATTTCTGTGTTTCATCCGCTTGATCCCGGTATGATGAAAATTCATTGTGCATTGAAAGAAAAATTTGATCCATCGGGGATCTTGAACCCTGGTCGACTCTATCCCGAGATTTAAATGCAAACCAAACTCGCTGATTTTATAAAAAACTCTCCGCAAGGACAGGAAGCAGATGCCATTCTACGCAGTTGTGTGCATTGCGGTTTTTGTTTGGCTACTTGCCCGACTTATCAGATTCTGGGAGACGAACTGGATAGTCCGCGCGGTCGTATTTATCTGATGAAGCAGATGCTGGAAGGGCAACCAGTTACGCAAAAAACTCAACTGCATCTGGATCGTTGTTTGACTTGCCGTGCTTGTGAAACAACTTGCCCATCAGGGGTGCGTTATGGAGAACTGGTGGATATCAGCCGCGACATGCTTGAAAAGCAGGTAAAACGTGATGCCAGATCTGATGTTCTGCGCTATATGCTACGCAAGATTTTGCCGAATGCACTTGTTTTTAACTTACTGGTTAAGACAGGGCAGGCAGTACGCCCCTTTTTGCCAGTAAGATTTAAAAAAACAATCCCGGTCAAGCCTGAACCCGCTAAAAAATGGCCTGTGGCGAATCATGTTCGCAAAATGCTGGTACTCGATGGTTGTGTGCAACCGGCATTAGCGCCCAATATCAATGCAGCTACTGCACGTGTGCTGGATAATCTCGGTATCTCCCTGATTAAGGGAGATAATGCAGGATGTTGCGGAGCAGTTGCTTTTCACCTGAATGCCCAGGAGGAAGGTTTGGACTATATGCGTCGCAATATTGATGCGTGGTGGTCTTGGATAGAGCGGGAGAAAATTGAAGCGATTGTCGTGACGGCCAGCGGGTGTGGTGTAACCGTAAAAGAATATGGACATTTATTGCGGCATGATCCGGCATATGCCGGGAAGGCAGCCAGAATATCAGCACTTGCAAAAGATATCAGCGAAATACTCCTTGCTGAGCTCGAAAATATTGAGCGATTGATGAATAAACAAAATACCAATTCTGACAAAACAAAACTGTCTTTCCACTCTCCGTGCACCCTGCAACATGGTATGAAAATTCGTGGTGTAGTCGAGAAAATCCTCATTGCTGCCGGTTTTGACTTGACTGTCGTACCCAATGCTCATCTTTGCTGCGGCTCGGCCGGCACGTATTCGATTTTGCAACCTGAGCTTTCGCAACAATTACTAAAAAATAAATTGACTGCTCTGGAGTCTGATAAACCTGATCGTATTGCCACTGCCAATATTGGTTGTCTGATGCATTTGCAAGGTGGCACTGCAACATCTGTCAAGCACTGGATTGAATTGATTGATGAACGATTAGCTTGCAGCGAGTGAAGTAATTCGTTAACGCAATTCCACAATTCTTGTTTAGGATCAATATTGAATTTGAATTATTAGTTGTGTGTGCTGAGGTTTTGTGGGCAATCAGTTTGCAGGTTATATGCGGTAACTGGAATAGACATTAGATAAATAAGGGAATCAACAGAGATCTGAAAGGTAAGCTATTAAAAATTTTTATTTCAATTAATATTCTGAATTTTTTGTTATACAATCCCGTGCTAAGTTGTTCGGGGGAATTTCTGAGCATACATAAATGAATAGATTAGCTTACAGATAACAAATTGGAGAGAACATGAAGGTAGTTTCTAGAAGTGGTTGGGTAGCAAAATTAAGCGGCGCCATTTTGGCATCTTTTTATCGTTGCCGGTATATGCACAGTTAATGCTCGCTCATGAAGGTCATCATGACGCAGGAGGGTGTACGATAACCAATGCTGAGTTTCCAATAGCATTCAGTGCTTACGAAGTGCCTGATAACGATCTGCCGCCAATGCACTCATATTGCTCAAACATACCAACGCCTGGTAGAGTACAACTAACTGTAGAATTGTCTGATTGGGATTCTCGTGAGATACCCTTGGCTGTGCGTTTGGTAAAAGCCGGACATGCCGGTCACGGCGGAGGGCATAGCGATGACCATAAAAGTGCGGCAGTTAGTAAAGAAGTGACAAGCAATGAAGAAGACCACAGCGGCCATGATATGGATGAGCGCCACGATCATGTTATGGAACATGAAGGGCCTGGGCACGCAGATCCCAGTGCTGCCGAGCATGGTATTAATTACATTCCATATATGAAACATCCTTCTGGAATCATAGTGGTTTCTGCAGTACTTGAAAAAGGGCATTATGAGATTTTGCTAGAAAGAAAGGATGATGCGGGTAATGTTGTTGTTGCTGGCCGTATTCCTTTTGGTGTCGGTGGTAGTGGCGGTCATGGTAGTCATGGCGGTGGTTTTGGTCTGATGGAATTTATCGCATTACTGCTGGTATCTGTTGGTGGCGGATTTTATTTTTTACACCGCAGGAAATCGAAACAGTTAGCAGATAAATCTTAATTTGCACGAATATATTCTTTGCTGTAGAGAAGTTGGTCGAATTATCTTGGCAGCAAAGGCCTTGCTAAGTAGCCTATTCAGGGAGCTGACACAGGCAGGACAGTTTTAAGAATCGTAAGTGAAAGGAAGGGGAAACTTGCGGGAGAGGACGAGAAGAGGTCAGGAAGAGAGATCGGGTAAAAAATTTTGGAAAAACAAAGGAGAGAGAGATGGTGTCCAAGCTATGGCTGAGGATAGTTACGGTAATGTTGGGAGTGCTGCTGATAGGAGTGGCGCAAGCGAACATACCGACGGTTCCGAACGAATTATATGAAGCACTGAAACTGGATCGTGAGAAGACGAGTCCGAAGGAATTATACGAAGCGGTGGTGAAGCGTTACAAGGATCCGGCGCAAGGAGCGGGTCCTGGAACGATGGCGCAATACTGGGAGCCGATACCGTATGGTATTTATTTGGATCCGGCGACATTTTACAAAGCGCCATCCTCGAATAAAGACGTAGCGAGCCGTAAGGAATGTGTGGAATGCCATACGGATGAATCGCCGGTATGGGTGCAAGCATGGAAGCGAAGCAGCCATGCAAACCTGGACAAGATCCGTAGCTTGAAGCCAAGTGACCCTACATTTTACAAGAAAGCAAAACTTGAAGATGTAGAGAAGAACTTGCGTTCACATGGCAAACTGGCGGAAGGTGAACAACTGAAAGAGGTAGGATGTATTGACTGCCACGTAGAGGTTGGGGCGAAGAAGAAAGCGGATCACGCCAAAGACTTGAAAATGCCAACGGCAGACGTATGTGGAATCTGTCACCTGCAGGAATTTGCAGAACGTGAATCGGAGCGTGACACGATGATATGGCCAGCAGGACAATGGCCGGATGGACGACCATCGCACGCGCTGGATTACAAGGCGAACGTAGAGACCACAGTGTGGGCGGCAATGCCACAACGTGAAGTAGCCGAGGGCTGCTCGATGTGTCACACCAACCAAAACAAATGTGACTCCTGTCATACCCGCCATGAATTCTCGGCGGCAGAATCACGCAAACCAGAAGCTTGTGCAACCTGCCACAGCGGTGTGGATCACAACAACTGGGAAGCCTACTCCATGTCCAAGCACGGCAAGATTGTATCGATGCTGGGTAACCAATGGAACTGGGACGTACAATTAAAAGACGCGTATGCCGTAGGTAAACAAAGTGCTCCAACCTGTGCAGGCTGTCACATGGAATACGAAGGCGAGTTTGCCCACAACATGGTTAGAAAGATTCGCTGGGCGAACTATCCATTTGTTCCAGGTATTGCAGAGAACATCAACAGTGAATGGTCGTCAGCTCGTCTGGACTCATGGGTTGTAACCTGCACGCAGTGTCACTCGGAACGTTTTGCCGCTCCTACTTGGAATTGATGGACAAAGGTACGTTGGCAGGGCTGGCTAAATACCAGGAAGCGAATGGCATTGTGCATCAACTGTACAAGGAAGGTTTATTGACAGGTCAGAAAACCAATCGTCCTGCACCGCCAGCACCTGAGAAAGAAGGCTATGCGTATTTTGCACAGTTATTCTGGTCTAAAGGCAACAGTCCTGCAGCGATTGAGCTGAAAGTGCTGGAGATGCATGAAAATGACCTGGCGAAGATGCACGTGGGCTTAGCTCACGTTAATCCGGGTGGCTGGACCTATACCGAAGGCTGGGGTCCAATTAACCGCGCTTATGTTGAAATTCAGGACGAAAACACCCGCATTCGTGAAATGGTTGCACTGCAGGAACGTGTCAAGAATCTTGAATCCAAGAAAACCAGCTTACTGGACTTAGACGGCACGGCAGAGAAGATATCGCTGGGTGGTTTAGGTGGCGGCATGCTACTGGCCGGAACACTGGCATTAGCAGGCTGGCGCAAACGTAAGCAAAGCGAAGCTTGATAGACGAAGCCAACGCAACTGATCGCGCTGCCAAGGTAGCGCGATCAGGAGACAAACTACTCCCGTCATTGGGTATCTTCCTGGTGACGGGAGGATTGCTTTTATTGGGCTGGTTTGCTTATCTCTGGTTTAAACTGCCGCCCGCCCCCTACCAATATCAACTGATAGCGGAAGGTGATAGTAAACGGTTTTCCGAAATGGACCTGGACGGTTGGCCGGAGCTGAAGCTTGGTCAATACAAAGTACAAGCTGACGGTGCAGACAAGCCGATAGCTGAATTCATCGTCGCAAGACAAAATGGAGGGCCACCGGTACTGATCTATTGGAAGAACAGTACGAATGAAATACTTTATAATTTTGACCGAAAGCCATCGGAACTCAGTGCACTGGCAGCAGCAATCAGCAAGCACGCACCGAAAGACGCCCTGATACTTTCCTGGTGGGACACCTCCCGGCAAATCAAGCTACTCACAGGACACGACACACTCTTTACCAGTCACCTGAACGAACCGCTGATGATACCAGTGACCTGGTTAGAACAAAGTAAAGCCATTCAAGCTTATGAAAACCAGTTCTGGGGAAGCAAAGGCGATCCGAAGGAACAGGAGCAATTTGAACGGTTCAGTCAAGCACTGGCAGCACCTGCAGAAGAAGGTATCAAGCAACTGCACGAACTGATTGGTTCAAATCGGGAAGCTTATGTAATCGTACGTTACTGACCTATACAGATTAGGAATCATGTATCCGGACAAGATGGGTGTTGCCTATCAGAACTTTCCAATGACAGGCAATATGCACGGCATGATCAATCAAATGAAAGTGCAACTCAAGGAAAATGGATTTGATACCTACACACTACAATCAGTATCGGATAATGAAATCAGAGCATTCTTTTTGAGTGATAAAGCCAGTAGTGAAACGCTATTAGCAAGAATGCTGCCATTTGTAGACAAGAAAGCGCCGGTAGAGTTGGACGTAGCTCAGTTGATATATCAACAAGGCGGTTATTGGGTTTACAAAATACCCTGACGCACCGAAACCTAAGCGGGACTGCAAATAAAAATAGAAACTGAAGAACCAAAAATATACAAAGCGATCACATAGTCATTTACACGATCTGATGATAGCGTACAATACCCGGCATAAAAACTTGAATTAAAAAAAGCATAAAGGAGGAAGGATGAAACACCCAATAGCCTACATACTTGCTGTCCTGGCAATGACTGCATTTTTTAGTGGTGCGGCGTTAGCAGACACCTTTGAAGGACGCAGCAAATGCAGCTCCTGCCACAAATCGCAAGCCAAATCATGGAAAGACACGGCGCATGCTAAAGCGATGGAATCACTGAAGCCAGGCACACGTAAAGAAGCCAAAGTTAAAGCCAAGCTGGATCCGGAGAAAGACTACACGCAAGACAAAGACTGTGTAGGCTGTCACGTTGATAGGTTTGGCAAGAAAGGTGGTTATACGATAGATGCACCGAAAAAACCACTCGCGGCGGTTGGCTGTGAATCCTGCCATGGACCTGGCAGGACATATCGCGGAGACCACCGCAAAGCTGGGCAAATATTTGAAAAAAAAGGAAAAGGAAAAGAGTAATGACAGGCATACAAAAAGGCGCGATAGGGACGCTACTGACAGGTGGGCTGCTGGGGATAGTACTGGTAGCGGTAGTATTTGGAGGGGAAGCGGCACTCTCAACCGAAGAATTCTGCACCAGCTGTCACTCGATGACCTATACGCAGAAGGAACTGAGGGAATCGACGCACTATGGAGCCCTGGGAGTAAATCCTAGCTGTAAAGACTGTCATATTCCGCAGGGATTCAAGAACTTTCATTTAGCGGTCTATTCCCATGCGGTAGATGGAGCCAGGGAGTTATATTTAGAGCTGGTAAATGATTATTCGACGTTAGAGAAGTTTAATGAACGTCGTCTGATCATGGCGCATGATGCGCGTATGAACCTGAAGAAATGGGACAGCATAACATGTCGCGACTGTCACAAGGATCCCAATCCACCCGGAGCGGATGCACAGGAAGCGCACAAGAAGTTAAAGACGGAAGGTGCAACCTGTATAGATTGCCATCAGAATCTGGTGCATGAAGAAGTGGCGAAGACAGACTTGAATGCGAGCTTGGCGGCTGGCAAGATGGTGCTGCAGCAAGAAGAGGATGGTGGTGAAGATGAGGAAGGCGAGGACGAAGATGATGAGGATGCATCGGATGGTGGTGAAGTAGAAGCTCAAGCTACAGGTGAGGATGAAGATGAAGATTAATCATCTTTTAAATTTTCACTTCTGAAATAAATTACATAAAATTCTGGGGATATATTTATCCCAGAATTTTAATAAAAAAAATAGGAAAATCAGCACTAAGAGATATTTGTATTAAATTCTTTTAAAGTAAATCAATAGTAATCTTAGTCATTCCTGATCGGAAAATGAACATGTTTCCTTCTTTTATTATTATAAATCTCTTAACTCTCTTACTATATTGTTTCAATTTATAGAATGGTTCTCACAGTGGCAAAAGAGTCACACATTAAGATAGTCCATGCTGGCAAATTAGGATATAGTCTCCGTCGCCATTTGCGCGAAAGATTTATAGAAGTTTTTTTATTTTTATCAGCAGTGCTTTCTGTTGCGATAATGCTTGCAATTATTATGATGCTAGTGAAAGAATCGCTTGTATTTTTTCAGCATGTATCTATCTGGAATTTTCTAACAGATACCCAATGGACACCATTGTTTGATGATGCACACTATGGGATTTTACCATTGGTTTCCGGTACGGTAGTGAGTTCAGTTATTGCGTTGCTGGTTGCGCTTCCTCTCGGAACCATTATTGCTATTTATCTTTCCGAATTTGCACCATTTACCGTGCGTGAAATAGCAAAACCATTTCTTGAACTGTTAGGCGGTGTACCGACAGTTGTTTATGGTTATTTTGCATTGCTATTTGTAACTCCGCTGTTACAAGTTATTTTCCCAGAATTGCCTGGTTTTAACTTGCTATCTGCTGGATTAGTTATGGGAATTATGATTATACCGTATGTAAGTTCGATGACTGAAGACGCCATGCGTGCAGTTCCAATGAATTTACGGGAAGGCTCCTACGCTATGGGGGCTACACGCTTTCAGACGGCTATTCGGGTTGTTATGCCAGCAGCATTCTCTGGAATTGCGGCCGCGTACATATTAGGTATATCACGTGCTGTAGGAGAAACGATGGTAGTTGCAATTGCACGGGAATGCAACCAAATCTTACATTGAATCCAATGGAGCCAGCAGCAACAATAACAGCATATATTGTACAAGTAAGCTTAGGTGATTTACCTCATGGGAGCATTGGTTATCAAACCATATTTGCTGCGGGTTTAACTTTGTTGTTAATAACACTTGTGTTTAATATCATTGGACATCTATTGCGCAAGCGTTATCGAGAAGTTTACTGATTTTGCTAATTGAAGAAAATAATGCGAACTGATGTATAAGCGCTATTACGTTTTTTGGAAGGCTGCTGATCAACTATTAGGAACTTGGATTAGAATTTCCGTATTCCGACCTTCGTCACCATAACAAATCGTACTGCTTAATGGCCGACTCTAAACCAAGTGATGTTTTGCGATGAAAAGTTTTAATAATCTAGAAGAAATAAGAAGAATTATCGCTCTGCATAAAAGATGGGACCTACTTTTATGATAGCTGGTATTTTGCGTTAATGATTGCGCTATTGACCTTCATGGCGCTATTTGCGCATATGCTGATTGATGGTATGCCACGTTTATCTGGGATTTCTTCACATCATTTCCATCTCGAAAACCTGAGTCTGCTGGAATTTTATCGGCTTGGGTTGGAACAACTTTAGTTATGCTTGTCACAGCAGTTGCCGCAGTGCCCTTAGGAATAGGATCTGGTGTTTATTTGGAAGAGTATGCCTCAAAAAATTTGTTAACAGAAATTATCGAAATCAATGTGACAAACTTGGCTGGCGTGCCTTCTATTATATATGGTCTGCTTGCATTAGGGCTATTTGTGTATCAATTGGGTTTTGGACAAAGCATTTTAGCGGCGGGATTGGCTTTAGCGCTGTTAATTCTGCCTGTTGTTATCGTGGCAACGCGTGAAGCGATTCGATCCGTTCCCGTCACAATTCGTGAAGGCGCATATGCACTTGGGGCAACTAAATGGCAAACAGTATCAGATCATTTATTGCCATATTCATCAGCAGGAATTCTGACGGGTATTATAATTGGTATGGCACGGGCCATCGGTGAAACTGCGCCGATTATCACTATTGGTGCCCTGACATTTATAGCGTTTTTGCCGCCATCACCCGTGAATGATGAATTTCCATATGTATCAATTGAATGGTTAACAGCGCCTTTTACCGTGATGCCAATACAGATGTTTAACTGGGTGTCACGCCCAGAAGAAGCTTTTCAGCTGAATGCAGCAGCAGCAGGTTTGGTATTAGTAGTCATGACGCTTGCCATGAATGGTCTGGCAATTTATTTACGATATCGTATGCGTAAAAATATTAAGTGGTAAAAGAATCATGCAAAATAACTCCGAAAAAATAAAAGAACCGAGACAGTTAAAGTCTGAAGTTAAGAATCTCTACTTTTATTATGGTGAGTTTAATGCTAAAAAATATTGATATGGTACTGCATGAAAAAAAAATTACAGCATTAATAGGACCATCTGGGTGCGGTAAATCTACATTCTTACGTTGTTTTAATCGAATGCATGATCTGTATCCGAGTAATCGCTATGACGGTGAAATTATACTTCACCCGGATGATGTGAATATTTTGGCGTCAAATGTTGATCCGATTGAAGTGCGGATGAGAATAAGTATGGTATTTCAGAAGCCAAATCCCTTTCCTAAATCAATCTATGAAAATGTTGCTTATGGATTACGTGTCAGAGGAGTTAAACAGCGCGCTATTTTGGATGAGAGGGTTGAGGTGGCTTTGCGTAACTCAGCTTTATGGGATGAAGTAAAAGATCGCTTGCAACATTTGGCATTTAATCTATCTGGTGGGCAACAACAAAGACTTTGTATAGCACGTGCACTGGCAACTGATCCTGAAATATTGTTATTTGATGAGCCAACTTCCGCGCTCGACCCAATAGCGACTGCCAGTATTGAAGAATTAATAACTGATTTAAAGAATAAAGTCACTATATTAATAGTAACTCATAATATGCAACAGGCTGCAAGAGTATCTGATTATACAGCTTATATGTACTTAGGTGAACTGATAGAATTTAATGTAACAGACACTTTATTCATAAAACCAAAGAATAAGCAAACAGAAGACTATATTACAGGCCGGTTTGGTTAACTCCATGCAAAATTCTGAAATTGGATTTTGTTATTCGGAATTCGGTATATGAGTGATGTTTGTTACATTAAGATTCGTATCAAAAGAAATATGCATCAATCGATAAAAGTAATTTTTGCTCTGCAAAATGTTTATTTTTAGCCCGGAATTAGCTCATTTAAGGTAGCAAGTATAAAGATATAGAATTGACTTGATGAAGAATCAAGGGTAGCATCGCCCATTTTAGTAAGTTGAGGCAAGAGGTAAAATGCGAAGAAAGATGGTGGCGGGTAACTGGAAGATGCACGGTAATTTATTAGAAAACAAAAAGTTAATAGATGCCGTTGTGACAGGATTAAATGGGTTGCACGAGGTTGGTTTTTTGGTTTGTGTTCCTTACCCTTATCTGCCGTCAGTACAAAACGCATTACAGAATACAAATATAGCTTGGGGTGCCCAAAATTTGAGTCAGTATGAAAAAGGCGCATATACAGGAGAGATATCGGCTTCCATGTTAAATGATTTTATGTGTCGTTATGTAATTGTAGGGCACTCGGAAAGAAGGACTTTGTTTGGTGAAGATAATCATGTGGTCGCTGAAAAATATCAAGCAGCACAAGGGGCTGGTATAATTCCCATTTTATGTGTGGGAGAAACACTTAATCAGCGTGAGGCGGGTACAACAGAGCAAGTTATTGAAGAGCAGTTGGCAGCAGTTATCAAATTGGCAGGAGTCGAATCGCTAGTTAAAGCAATTGTCGCTTATGAGCCAGTGTGGGCAATCGGCACTGGTAGAACGGCATCACCTGAGCAGGCTCAAGAAGTGCATGCTTTTATAAGAGAAGGCATAGCTAAGACAAATGCAAATGTAGCCAATGGCTTAACTATTCTTTATGGCGGTAGTGTCAAAGCAAGTAATGCATCAGAGCTCTTTGATATGCCTGATATTGATGGTGGCTTGATAGGCGGCGCGTCACTGGTTGCTAATGATTTTATTGCGATTTGTCGCGCCTTACATCAATAAATTTTTTTGTGGAGTAACACGTTGGAAATCTTGGTCTGGGCAGCGCATGTATTGCTGGCGATTGTACTAATAGTTTTGATATTATTGCAGCATGGAAAAGGTGCAGATATGGGAGCTGCGTTTGGTAGTGGCTCAGCGGGCAGTTTATTTGGAGCAAGTGGTTCAGCGACATTTCTGAGTCGTACGACAAGTTTTGTTGCAGCACTTTTTTTTGCTACAAGTATGAGTTTAACTTATCTCTCGGTGAATCAAACTGGAAGTACAAAAGTCATGAGCATTATGGATCAGATCGAAGAGTCTGAAAGTGAATCTGTAACCAAACTAGAAAAAAAGCCTGCTTTAGAACCTGATCATGATGTACGTGAAGTTGACGATAGCTCAAAAGTTAATCAGATACCGGAATAGTTTCCGTAATAGAAATGATGTGGCAGACTTTTTATTAAAAAGTGCATGGTTTTTCCGCCGACGTGGTGGAATTGGTAGACACGCCGTCTTGAGGGGGCGGTGGCGAAAGCTGTGCGAGTTCGAGTCTCGCCGTCGGCACCACGTAAAAGATTGCGATCGTAAATTTGTAACTAAAAATTGCTGTTTCTGTAAGTCCGGCACGGTTAAATAGAATATAAAATATGCTTGAAAATTATTTTTCAATTTTACTTTTTCTTCTGGTTGGGTTCTTGGTTGGTGTTGTGCCAATGCTATGTGGTTGGCTGCTTGCACCAAATCGTCCGGATAGTGAGAAGCTATCGCCATACGAATGTGGATTCGAAGCCTTTGAAGATGCTCGAATGAAGTTTGATGTGCGTTATTATCTGGTCGCAATTTTGTTTATCTTATTTGATCTGGAAATTGCTTTTTTATTTCCGTGGGCAATTGTACTTGATGAAATTGGAATGTTTGGATTTATTGCTATGATGATATTCCTGAGTATCCTGGTGGTAGGTTTTATCTACGAATGGATGAAGGGAGCATTAGAATGGGATTAGTGTTATGAGTATAGAAGGAGTTCTTGACAAGGGTTTTGTCACTACCAGCTTAGACTCAATTATTAATTGGGGACGTACCGGTTCCATGTGGCCAATGACTTTTGGACTGGCTTGCTGTGCAGTTGAAATGATGGAGACAGGAGCATCACGTTATGATCTTGACCGATTTGGAATAGTGTTTCGACCAAGTCCGCGACAATCAGATGTTATGATAGTAGCGGGAACTTTATGTAACAAAATGGCCCCTGCTTTACGTAAAGTTTATGATCAAATGGCCGAGCCACGTTGGGTAATATCGATGGGATCGTGTGCGAATGGTGGAGGATATTACCATTACTCATATTCTGTGGTGCGTGGCTGTGATCGTATTGTGCCAGTTGATATTTATGTGCCAGGTTGTCCTCCTACGGCAGAAGCTTTGTTGTATGGCATTATTCAGTTGCAAAATAAAATAAATCGTACCAACACTATTGCAAGATAATTCCTATGTTAACTACTCGTCTGGAAAATCTTGCAGAATCTTTGCGGAACGCGCTTGGGGATAAACTGGTTAGTATCCAAGTTCGGTATGGAGAATTAACTATCAATGTGCTTGCAGAAGATATATTTGCTGTGAGTAAAATGCTGCGTGACAAAAATACTCTTACTTTTGATACATTGATCGATTTATGTGGAATTGACTATTCGACGTATGGCGACGATTTGTCTGAAAAAAATAACTTTAAGAATAGACATTTTGCTGTAATTTATCATTTACTTTCGGTTGACCGAAATCATAGATTGCGCGTTCGAGTTTTGGCTGAAAATAATGATTTTCCAGTAGTGGACTCAATAACTGATATATGGCCTGTCGCTAACTGGTTTGAGCGTGAGGCATTTGATCTTTATGGAATTGTTTTTACTTACCATCCAGATTTACGTAGGATATTGACAGACTATGGTTTTATAGGAAATCCGTTTCGCAAAGATTTTCCAATCACTGGTCATGTTGAAATGCGCTATGATGCAGAGCAGAAACGCGTCGTTTACCAGCCTGTCACTATCGAACCGCGAGAAATCACACCGCTTGTGATACGCGAGGAGAATTACGGAAACTGTGAATCCTGATGTTCCTATGCTTCCGCAACATGGATTGAGCTTTTAGATAAAAAGCTTGTGAAATAACATATGGCTGAAATACGTAATTACACTATGAATTTTGGGCCCCAGCACCCGGCAGCTCACGGAGTGTTGAGATTGGTGCTGGAATTGGATGGGGAAGTTGTACTTCGTGCGGATCCCCATATTGGATTGCTGCATCGGGCAACTGAAAAATTAGCAGAAAATAAAACGTATATTCAATCAGTTCCATATATGGATCGATTGGATTATGTCTCGATGATGGTTAACGAGCATGCTTACGTAATGGCTATTGAAAAGCTACTGCAAGTTGAAGTGCCAATAAGAGCACAGTACATACGTGTAATGTTTGATGAAATTACTCGTATACTTAATCACTTGTTGTGGATTGGTGCGCATGCGCTGGATGTCGGTGCTATGACAATGTTTCTGTATGCTTTTCGTGAAAGAGAAGATCTGATGGATTGTTATGAAGCTGTATCAGGTGCTCGATTGCACGCTGCCTATTATAGGCCTGGTGGTGTATACCGTGATTTACCCGATACTATGCCCCAGTATCAACCATCAAAAATTCATAATCAAAAGCAGACTCGTTTGAGAAACGCTAATCGAGAAGGTTCCTTATTGGATTTTATTGATGATTTTACGAATCGATTTCCAAAGTATGTTGACGAATATGAAACGTTGCTAACTGACAATAGAATTTGGAAGCAACGCTTGGTAGATATTGGTATTGTTTCTCCTGAACGAGCTAAAGCGTTAGGTTTTACCGGTCCAATGCTACGTGGTTCCGGTGTGGAATGGGATTTAAGAAGAAAACAGCCTTATGAGGTCTACGACCGTCTTGATTTTGATATACCAGTAGGCGTTAATGGCGATTGTTATGATCGATATTTGGTACGTATGGAGGAGTTTCGACAATCAAATCGCATCATTAAGCAATGTATCGATTGGCTGCGTAAAAATCCGGGGCCGGTGATTACTGATAATCATAAAATTGCGCCGCCTTCACGTGTTGATATGAAACAGAATATGGAAGAAATGATTCATCATTTCAAATTATTTACTGAGGGCTTTCATGTGCCTCCAGGTGAAACTTACGCAGCAGTTGAACATCCGAAAGGTGAGTTTGGTATTTATCTGGTATCCAATGGTGCTAATAAGCCTTATCGACTGAAAATACGTGCGCCTGGATTTGCACATTTAGCTGCTTTGGATGAAATGTCGAGAGGGCACATGATTTCAGATGTGGTAGCAATCATTGGCACACAAGATATAGTTTTTGGTGAGATAGACAGATAAACGATGTTAAGCACTGAATCCCTAAAAAGAATAGATCGAGAAATCGCTAAATATCCGGCTGAACAGAAACAATCCGCTGTCATGTCAGCGCTTGCCATTGCACAAGATGAAAAGGGATGGCTGGCTAATGAGACAATGAATTTTGTTGCTGAATATTTAGGAATGCCTCCCATTGCAGTCTATGAAGTAGCTACTTTCTATAATATGTATAACCTGGAGCCGGTTGGTAAATACAAGATCACAATATGCACTAATTTACCTTGTGCGTTATCAGGCAGTAATGATAGTGCAGCATATTTAAAGAAGAAATTAGGGATTGAGTTTAACCAGACAACCCCTGATGGTAAATTTACGCTAAAAGAAGGCGAGTGCTTTGGGGCTTGCGGTGATGCGCCAGTAATATTAGTTAATAACAAGCGTATGTGTAGTTTCATGTCTAATGAAACTATCGATAAATTGCTGGAGGAACTGAGCGAATGAATCAGTACCCGCAAACATTAATGAATGATGTGGACTCATCCGACCCGGAAAATTGGCGACTCAGAGCTTATGAGAAGCGTGAGGGGTATGCAGCTCTTAAAAAAATACTGGCGAAAAAAATTACTCCGGAAGAAGTTATTGAGGAAGTCAAGAAATCTGCACTTCGTGGTCGCGGTGGGGCTGGCTTTCCAACTGGATTGAAGTGGAGCTTCATGCCGAAAGGTTATGAAGGAAGCAAATATATCGTTTGCAATTCAGATGAAGGGGAACCAGGTACGTTTAAAGATCGCGATATTATGCGATTTAATCCACATTTGTTGATCGAAGGCATGATAATAGCTGCATATGCAATGGGTGTTAAAGCAGGCTACAACTATATTCATGGCGAGATATGGGAAACCTACGAGCGTATGGAAGAAGCTGTTGAGGAAGCGCGGGCAGCCGGTTATCTCGGCAATAAGATTCTGGGATCATCATTTGGTTTTCAACTATACAATCATCATGGCTATGGTGCTTATATCTGTGGTGAAGAGACGGCGTTGCTGGAATCCATAGAAGGAAAGAAGGGACAGCCACGTTTTAAGCCACCTTTTCCAGCAAATTACGGCCTTTACGGCAAGCCGACCACAATTAATAATACTGAAACTTTTTCTTCGGTTCCCTGGATCATCCGCAATGGCGGAGAAAAATATCTGCAACTTGGTAAACCAAATAACGGTGGTACAAAGATATTTTCAGTATCGGGGCATGTTAATAAACCAGGTAATTATGAAATACCCCTTGGAACACCTTTTGCCGAGTTATTGGAAATGGCAGGAGGGATGCGTGGAGGTCGAAAATTAAAAGGATGTATTCCGGGTGGGTCATCAATGCCAGTATTACCTGGCGATATTATGATGCAGACGGATATGGACTATGACTCCATTGCTAAAGCGGGGTCTATGCTTGGCTCGGGCGCTGTTATCATCATGGATGAAACAACCTGCATGGTAAGAGCTTTGGAACGATTGTCATATTTTTACTATGAAGAGTCCTGCGGTCAATGTACGCCATGTCGCGAGGGTACAGGATGGCTTTATCGTATTATCAACCGCATTGAACACGGCAAAGGACGACCTGAAGATCTTGAACTGCTTGATAATATTGCGGATAACATCCAGGGACGAACAATTTGTGCCCTAGGCGATGCCGCGGCAATGCCGGTGAGAGCCATGATTCAACATTTTCGAAACGAGTTTGTTTACCATATAGAGCAAAAGAAATGTATGGTCTAATTTTTCTGATGCTAAATAATTAACAAATATCATTTTTTATAATTCGTGATCAACCAATAATTTTAGCCGATGGTCAATATAGAAATCGACGGTAAGCAAATATCTGTTCCTAAAGGAAGCACCATCATGGATGGTGCTAAACAGATTGGTGTGTATATTCCACATTTTTGCTATCACAAGAAATTATCCATTGCAGCAAATTGCCGCATGTGTTTAGTGCAAGTAGAGAAGGCACCTAAACCATTGCCTGCTTGTGCTACACCGGTTATGGATGGAATGAAGGTATATACGCATTCGCAGCAGGCAGTGACAGCACAGAAAGGTGTCATGGAGTTTCTGCTTATAAATCATCCGCTGGATTGCCCTATTTGTGATCAAGGTGGTGAATGTCAACTGCAAGATCTTGCTGTTGGATATGGAGCAAGTGGTTCACGTTATACCGAAGCAAAACGAGTCGTGGTCAACAAAAATTTGGGCCCACTGATATCAACGGATATGACGCGGTGTATCCACTGTACACGTTGCGTTCGTTTTGGTCAGGAAATTGCTGGCATTATGGAACTTGGTATGGTTGGGCGTGGTGAACATTCTGAAATACTTTCATTCGTTGGCAAGACCGTGGATTCGGAGTTGTCTGGCAATGTTATTGATCTCTGCCCTGTTGGTGCACTGGTTAGTAAGCCATTTCGGTATTCGGCCCGTACTTGGGAGTTATCACGCAGAAAATCAATAAGCCCGCACTGTGGCCTGGGTTCAAACCTGATTGTACAAGTCAAACAGAATCGCGTAATGCGTGTTCTTCCTCGAGACAATGAAGCGATCAATGAATGTTGGTTGTCTGATAAAGATCGTTTTTCCTATGAAGGATTAAACTCAGAAGATAGATTGACACGCCCAATGATCAAGCGCGAAGGTCAATGGTGTGAGTGTGACTGGCAAGAAGCGTTGGAATTTACTGCCAATGCCCTACAGACAATCAAACAAAAATATGGAGCGAAAAGTATAGCTGCATTAGGATCTGCGCATAGCACATCAGAAGAGTTGTTTTTATTGCAAAAATTATTACGTGCTCTGGGCAGCGGCAATATTGATCATCGTTTGCGGCAGTCGGATTTTCGTGCAGATAAAAAAATGCAGGGCGTGCCGTGGTTAGGCAGCTCTATTGCAGATATATCCCAATTAAAATCGGCGCTCATTATCGGCAGTACAATACGTAAAGATCATCCGCTTATTGCCCAGCGCTTGCGCCAGGCCGTTAAAAATGGCATGCAATT
This sequence comes from Nitrosomonas sp., assembly GCA_016721865.1. Lineage (GTDB taxonomy): Bacteria > Pseudomonadota > Gammaproteobacteria > Burkholderiales > Nitrosomonadaceae > Nitrosomonas. The sequence goes on from JADKHF010000042.1 coordinate 190,133, forward strand.
AAATATTGTAAATCCAGTAGATGATGATTTATTGGTTAATGTTGCGAATAAGGCCATAGTTGCACCTGGTGCAATGATCAAAAAATTGGCGGAAATCTTGAAAGCGGCAGCTGAGATAAAAGGTGTAGAACAAACGAGTGGACTACAGCAACTCATTAGTTCAATAGATGTTTCTAGTACTGCGAGTGCATTTTCTATTGCTTCGAGTTTAATCGAAAATACACCGTCAGCAATTTATTTTGGGTAATTTATCCCAACACCATCCTGATTACTCATGGATTAATTTTCTTGTTGGTTTGGTTGCACAAGTCACGGGAGCAAGCTATGGTGTATTGGGTGAAGCTGCAAATAGTGTAGGCGCTTATTTGGTTGGTGCAATACCGCAAACCAAAACATTGTCTTTTGCAGCAAAATTTGATCAGGGGGAAGCCGGATTAAACGCAGCACAAATGCTAGGATTCAGCAATGACTTGACCGATGAAAAGTGTCAGGCATTTATATTGATGAATGTGGAGCCAGAATTTGATACCTACAACTCTCAGAAATCACTAAAAACAATCAAGTCGAGTGAATTTGTGGTATCGATGAGTGCTTATAAAGGAAATGGGGAAGATTACGCAGATGTGTTATTGCCTATTGCCCCATTTACTGAAACATCAGGCACTTATGTCAATACTGAGGGTAGAATACAAAGTTTCAATGGTGTTGTTTCTCCGTTAGGAGAAGCTCGTCCTGCCTGGAAGGTACTTCGTGTACTGGCTAACTTACTGGGGCTGGAAAAATTTGATTATGAGACACCAGAACAAATTCGTGCAGAAATTTTTCCTGATGGATTAGAAATTAATCAATACCTCAATAATACTTTGAGGAATTTTGGTACTGAGATTAGGGTAACTGAAGAACAAGGGATACAGCGTATTGGAGAAGTGCCGATTTATCAGACGGATCCGATTGTACGTCGCGCTGAATCCTTGCAGGATACTCGTGATGGCGCACCACCAAAAGCTTGGATGGCAACCGCAATGCAGCAGAATTTAGGTGTTATCGCAGGCGATCAGGTAAAAATTACGCAGGGAGATGAATTCGTGCGGCTCGAGGTTGCTCATGATGAGAAATTACCCGTTAATTGTGTACGTATTGCTTGTGCGCATCCGAAGACAATAGCACTCGGTGCTTTGTTCGGAGAAATTCTGGTGGAAAAATTATGATGGCAAACGTTGGAGTTTATTAATGGAGAATATTCAACAACAGTTTGTGAAAATATTTGGAACTGAATGGGGGGTCATGCTGTTTTCATTGGCTTCAAATATGACATTTATTCTAGCTATCGTCATTCCATTATTATTAGGTGTTGCGTATCTAACTTTTGCGGAACGGAAAATAATTGCGTATATGCAAATTCGTGTCGGTCCCAACAGAGTAACTTTTTTTGGTATACCTTGGTTGCGTGGTTGGGGGCAACCGATTGCTGATGCAGTTAAGGCAATGATGAAAGAAATCATTATTCCGACGGGAGCAAACAAGTTCTTATTTATTCTTGCACCAGTACTGACAATTATGCCAGCGCTTGCAGCTTGGGCAGTAATACCTTTTTCTCCTGAACTTGTTCTTGCTGATATCAATGCAGGATTGCTATATATTTTAGCAATGACGTCAATGGGTATCTACGGTATTATCATTGCCGGATGGGCATCGAATTCGAAATATGCTTTCCTGGGTGCCATGCGGTCTGCTGCTCAGGTAGTTTCATACGAATTGGCAATGGGTTTTGCTTTGGTATGTGTTTTAATGATGTCGAAAAGTTTGAATTTGGGTGATATTGTTAACGGCCAACAAGGTAACAGTTTGTTGAACTGGTATTTGATTCCGCTGTTTCCAATGTTTCTGGTTTATCTGATTTCAGGGGTAGCTGAGACAAACCGTGCGCCGTTTGATGTCGCAGAAGGCGAATCAGAAATTGTTGCAGGTTTTCACGTTGATTACTCGGGTATGGCCTTTACCGTATTTTTTCCTGGCCGAATATTCCAACATGATACTGGTCGCTACTCTGACATCAATTATGTTCCTAGGTGGATGGTTACCTCCGGTTGATATGGAACCATTTACATGGATTCCCGGTTTTATTTGGTTGCTATTGAAGATTGCATTTATCCTGTTTTTCTTCCTTTGGTTTCGTGCAACTTTCCCACGCTATCGCTATGATCAAATCATGAGATTGGGATGGAAGATATTTATTCCGATTACACTCATATGGATTGTTCTATTAGGTTTGATAATGCAACTGCCAGAGTCAATGCGGAATTCATTTCCGTTAAATATCTGGTTCTAAAAAGAGAAAACGCAATGGATCGTATCAAAAATTTTTTCAGTACCTTTTTGTTATTTGAATTGTTAAAAGGTATGGCGGTTACTGGACGGTATCTATTTAAACCAAAGATTACTGTGCACTTTCCAGAAGAAAAAACTCCTCAATCGCCACGATTTCGTGGCTTGCATGCATTACGCCGTTATCCCAATGGAGAAGAACGTTGTATTGCTTGTAAATTATGCGAAGCTGTTTGCCCTGCCATGGCAATTACAATTGATTCGGAACAGCGTGCGGATGGTACACGACGTACAACACGTTATGATATTGACTTGAGTAAATGTATCTTCTGTGGTTTTTGTGAAGAATCTTGTCCGGTGGATTCAATTGTAGAAACGCGTATATTGGAATATCACGGCGAGAAAAGAGGTGATTTGATCTATACCAAAGAAATGTTATTGGCCATTGGAGATCGTTATGAAGAACAGATTGCCAAGGATCGAGAAGCCGATGCTCGTTATCGTTGAATCTCGCTGGTAAATACAAATGATTTTTCAAGACATTTTATTTTATATTTTTGCAACCATTTTGGTTGCATCGGCACTCGGAGTGATTACAGTTCGTAATCCAGTCTATTCAGCACTATTGCTCGTGCTGGCTTTTGTTACCTGTGCGGGCTTGTGGTTGCTGCTGGAAGCAGAGTTCCTTGCGATTGCATTAGTGTTGGTGTATGTCGGTGCTGTAATGGTATTGTTCCTTTTTGTAGTGATGATGCTGGATATAAATCTGGATCGGCTGAGGGAAGGATTCTGGAAGTGGTTTCCCTTCGGTGCAGTTATTGCGCTGATTATGGTTGCCGAAATATCAATGGTTCTAATGGGTAAATATTTTGGACTCGAAGAAATGCCGACACCCAGTCCACAAGATGCTGATTACAGCAATACCAGAGAGCTGGGCCGCTTAATTTATACCGAATATGTATATGCCTTTGAGTTGGCCGCGGTGCTTTTGCTAGTTGCAATGGTAACGGCAATTGCATTAACTTTGAGACATCGTGAAGATAAAAAATCACCGAACCCATCCAAGCAAGTGAAAGTGAGAAAAGAAGATCGGATACGTGTGGTGGCAATGCCATCGGAAAAGAAAGAATGAGAAAGCCAATTGATGGGGTTTTTTGTCGATTTCAAAATATAGGAAGAGGTAGTTAGCTTGGTATCGTTATCTCATTACTTAGTACTTGGCGCGATTCTATTTGCTATCGGTTTAGTAGGTATTTTCTCAACAGAAAAAATGTCATTATTTTACTGATGTCTATTGAATTAATGCTATTAGCTGTGAATATGAATTTTGTTGCGTTCTCGCACTACTTACAGGATATATCAGGACAAATTTTCGTATTTTTTATTCTGACTGTTGCAGCAGCAGAATCAGCCATTGGTTTAGCTATACTCGTTGTGCTTTTTCGCAATATGCGCACAATCAATGTTGATGATCTGGATAAACTCAAAGGCTAGTAAAAAAGACTTAGAAAAGTTTAAGTACTTATAACTGACATAAGAATAATTAACTGAGATGCAAAATCTATATTTACTGGTTCCATTGGCACCGCTAATAGGAGCAATCATAGCTGGATTGTTTGGACGTTTTATCGGTCCAGTGTGGAGTCATCGCACAACGATTTTACTTGTTTTTGTTTCCTTGTTGGCTTCTATAGCTATTTTACTGGATGTCTTGGAAGGTAATATTTATAACGGCAGTGTCTACACATGGCTGGTGACAGGTGAAACTCGATTCGAGATTGGATTTTTGATCGATCAATTGTCTGCAACCATGATGGTTGTTGTCAGTTTGGTTTCATTGATGGTACATATTTATACCATTGGCTATATGCATGACGACCCAGGCTATCAACGCTTCTTCAGTTATATTTCGTTATTCACCTTCTCAATGATGATGCTGGTGATGTCAAATAATTTCTTGCAATTATTTTTTGGTTGGGAAGCGGTCGGACTTGTATCCTACTTACTTATTGGCTTCTGGTATACCCGCCCAACGGCCATCTATGCCAATATGAAGGCATTTTTAGTTAATCGTGTCGGTGATTTTGGCTTTCTACTTGGTATTGCGATGGTGTTAATATATTTTGGGACGCTGGATTATGCAGCTGTTTTTGCCCAAGCACCAGGGATAGTCGATGAGAAGATTGAATTAATACCTGAGTATGCCTTGGTTGGTAATAACACTTATTTGTATTTTGTTGTTTATTGGTGCGATGGGTAAATCAGCACAGTTTCCATTACATGTATGGTTACCTGATTCGATGGAAGGTCCTACACCAATTTCTGCGTTGATTCATGCGGCGACTATGGTGACGGCAGGGATTTTTATGGTGGCACGGATGTCTCCGCTATTTGAATTATCGGATACAGCATTATCTGTCATATTAATAATAGGTGGAATTACCACATTATTTATGGCACTTGTTGCAGTAGTACAAAACGATATTAAACGAGTTGTTGCGTATTCCACTTTATCGCAACTTGGCTATATGACTGTCGCATTAGGTGCATCCGCATATTCTGCTGCAATTTTCCATTTAATGACCCATGCTTTCTTTAAAGCTGTATTATTTTTAGGCGCAGGTTCTGTCATTATTGCTATGCACCATGAACAAAATATGCAAAAATGGGGGGACTTAAAGGTTATATGCCAATTACCTATTGGACGATGTTTATTGCTGCTCTAGCCAGCGCTGGTGTGCCTGGTTTCTCTGGTTTCTTTTCTAAAGATGCGATCATTGAGGCTGTGTACTTTGCCAATATTCCTGGAGTTGGTTTTGCTTATTTCTGTGTGTTGGTAACGGTTTTTATTACTGCCCTATATACATTCCGGCTTATATTTATGACTTTTCATGGACCAGCACGAATGGATGCACATACCAAAGAACATTTGCATGAATCACCTTGGGTAGTAACTTTGCCGCTAGTGATTCTAGCTATACCAACGATTGCTGCGGGATGGTTTATTGGCCCAATAGTTTTTGGTGATTATTTTAATAATGTAATTTATGTATTGCCGCAACATGATGCTCTCGAGAAATTAGGCGCGGAATTTATAGGTATCGGAGGGATGATGTTGCATGCGCTGTCGACAGCACCATTCTGGCTATCTGTGGCTGGTATTTTTACCGCTTGGTATTTATATAGTGCGAGAAGTGATATCCCGGGGAAAATTAAGGCCCGGTGTGGTCCTTTGTATAACTTACTGGTTCACAAATATTATATTGATGAATTTTATTCATGGCTATTTGCTGGCGGAACACGTGCTTTAGGCACCATGTTGTGGAAATATGGTGATATAAAAGTGATTGATGGATTCTTTGTTAACGGCGCTGCTCGTGTTGTGGCTTTGACGTCTACCGTTGTACGACGTTACCAAACAGGCTATATCTATCATTATGCGTTTACTATGATTGTTGGCGTATTTGTTATCTTGACGTTATGGCTTTACTAGATTTCATGATGAAACTGTAAACAGGGTGCTGGATAGATACTGATGAATAAAACACTTAAAGATAATAAGTACTAACAAATAAAACGGAATAAGCATGTCGTTTGAATTCCCACTATTGAGCTTAATTATTTGGCTGCCTATTGTTTTTGGCATTGCCGTTTTTGCAACTGGAAATGATCGCAATGCACAGCTGGCTCGCTGGATCTCACTCGTTGGATCAATCCTGGGATTGTTGGTAGCGATTCCTCTTTATACCAACTTTGATTCTACAACTGGTGCAATGCAGTTTATTAAGAATCATGTCTGGTTTGAGCGTTTTAATGTTAATTATCATCTGGGTGTAGATGGTATATCGATGCCGCTTATTTTGTTGAATTGCTTTATTACCCCATTGGTTATTGTGGCAGGGTGGGAAGTGATTAAAGAACGCGTATCACAATACATGGGTGCATTCTTAATCATGTCTGGCATTGTCAATGGTGTTTTTGCTTCATTGGACGCCATTTTATTTTATGTATTCTGGGAAGCATCACTGATACCAATGTTCTTGATTATAGGGATATGGGGTGGTCCAAACCGTGTTTATGCTGCCATTAAGTTTTTTCTTTACACGCTACTTGGTTCGTTACTGATGTTGATAGCATTTATTTATCTATATCTGACTTCTGGAGGGAGTTTCTTGATAGAGGATTATCATAAACTGTCAATTCCTTTGACTCCGCAGATTTTGATATTTGTTGCATTCCTGCTTGCATTTGCGGTCAAGGTACCGATGTGGCCTGTGCATACTTGGTTGCCCGATGCGCATGTAGAAGCTCCAACGGGGGGGTCAGTCGTTCTGGCAGCAATCCTGCTTAAACTGGGCGGTTATGGATTTTTACGTTTCTCACTGCCAATTGCGCCTGATGCCAGTCATTATCTAGCCACTATGATGATTGTGTTGTCGTTAATAGCAGTGGTCTATATTGGACTGATTGCACTCATGCAGGCTGATATGAAAAAGCTGATTGCTTACTCGTCGGTCGCGCATATGGGATTTGTGACATTAGGTTTTTTCTTGCTAAATGCCTATGGAATTGAAGGGGCGATGGTACAGATGATTTCGCACGGATTTATTTCCGGCGCCATGTTCCTGTGTGTAGGTGTGCTTTATGATCGATTGCATTCTCGTCAGATTGCTGATTATGGGGGTGTTGTGAATAAAATGCCTGTGTTTGCTGCTTTCTTTATGTTATTTGCAATGGCAAATGCTGGTCTTCCAGGTACAAGCGGCTTCGTAGGTGAATTTATGGTCATCATGAGCGCCATGAAAGTTAATTTTTGGTATGCATTCCTGGCCGCTACTACACTAATATTTGGTGCAGCTTATACCTTATGGATGTACAAGCGGGTCATATTTGGTAGCGTGGCAAGCCCTGCAGTTGAAGGATTGAAAGACATTTCACGGCGCGAGTTTGTATTATTAACAATTTTGGCAATTTCGGTTTTATGGATTGGTGTTTATCCTTATCCATTAACTGAGGTAATGCATACAACAGTTGATCAACTGCTGACACATGTCAGTAACAGTAAGTTGTGAAGATAGTGATTCTGGAATAGTGATAGTTCCTGATAAAAGGATTAAGAATTAATGAATTTTATACCACCTGATTTTACGCCAGCCTCTTCTGAGATATTTATGCTCATCATGGTGTGCGTGGTAATGCTGGCAGATCTCACTGCAGGCGACAATAGGCGTTATGTTGCATATCTGCTAACACAGATTACGTTATTAGGTTGCGCGTTGCTTACTTTTATATCATTTTCAACAGAGGTTACACACACTTTTAATGGTCTGTATGTTGATGATACGATGGCGGATATACTAAAATTGATGGTGTATGCCACTGTATCAGCAGTACTTGTATATTCTCATACTTATATCAGTGATCGTGGCATGCTTAAAGGGGAGTTTTTCAGCTTAATACTTTTTGCAACAATGGGGATGATGGTAATGATTTCCGCCAGTCATTTCCTGACGCTTTATATTGGTTTGGAACTGCTTTCACTGTCTCTTTATGCATTGGTAGCATTACGGCGCGATTCATTGGTGGCAACTGAAGCAGCCATGAAGTTCTTTGTGTTGGGCGCATTGGCATCTGGTTTTTTACTTTATGGTATGTCTATGGTTTACGGAGCGACCGGGACACTACATGTTTCTCAGCTTGCTCAGATCATTCAAAGTGAAGCAAGCAGTAAAGAAGTTTTAGTTGTAGGTCTTGTGTTTATTGTGGCTGGAATCAGCTTCAAGCTAAGCGCCGCGCCTTTTCACATGTGGGCTCCCGATGTTTATCAAGGCGCACCGACAGCGGTTACTTTGTTTATTGGCTCTGCACCAAAATTAGCAGCTTTTGGTTTTGTAATGCGATTATTGGTTGAAGGAATGGGAGAAATGGCCGCTGATTGGCAAGGCATGCTAGTGATCCTGGCTGTTATGTCGATGGCGGTAGGTAATATTGTTGCCATTGCACAAACAAATATCAAGCGCATGTTAGCCTACTCAACCATTTCGCATATGGGATTTCTGTTGCTTGGATTCATAAGTGCGGATTCGAACGGTTATAGCTCTGCTTTATTTTATGTCATTGCTTATGTTCTGATGACACTAGGTACTTTCGCGATGGTTATGCTGCTATGCCGCAACGGATTTGAAGCCGAAAACATCAATGACTTTAAAGGACTCAGCAAAAGAAATTCTTGGTACGCATTTATTGCTTTGTTGTTAATGCTATCACTCGCTGGTATTCCACCGATGGTTGGATTTTATGCGAAATTTTCTGTATTACAGGCAGTCGTCAATGCTGGTTATGTTTGGTTAGCGGTTGTCGCAGTATTGTTTTCGTTAATTGGTGCTTTCTACTATCTGCGTATTATCAAGTTGATGTACTTTGATGAGCCTGAAACCAATGAACCCATTTTGCTCAATAGTGATGTAAAGATTCTTCTCAGTGCAAATGGTTTTGCAGTATTGGCATTCGGTATATTTCCTCAGACATTGATGGGGCTAAGTCTTTATGCCATTCAAAGCTCAATGTAAGGGAAAATGGGTAGTGACAAGGATATTCGTTCAAGAATTACCTTTGTGATAGCATTTGCAAGAACCCTCGAAGCATTAATTTTTGCCAGGTAGTACAATCCAATCCTTTTGAAGGTTTTCTGCGATTCTCTCATATTATTTTTTCCTGAAGCGTTGCGATTGTTGAGAATAAATTATTCGCAAATGAATCAACTTGAATTTTCTAGTGTGATCTCCATATAGAAGCAAAATATTTAAGGAGGAAAACGTGCAAGCTGAAACAACCAAAGAACAATTAAGTTTTCAAGCGGAAGCTAAGCAGCTGTTAAAGCTGATGATTCATTCATTGTACAGCAATAAGGAAATCTTTTTGCGTGAACTGATTTCGAATGCTTCTGATGCCGCCGATAAATTACGTTTTGAAGCCCTTACAGATGCTGCGCTTTATGAATCGGATTCAGATCTCAATATTCGTGTGAGTTACGATGTTGAAGAACAAACCATCACCATTTCTGATAATGGTATTGGTATGTCGCGGCAAGAAGTAATCGATCATATCGGAACTATTGCCAAATCTGGCACACGTGAGTTCTTTAATTCGTTATCCGGCGATCAGGTAAAGGATGCCCATTTAATTGGTCAATTTGGTGTAGGTTTTTATTCCGCGTTTATTATTGCAGATAAAGTAACTTTGCTTACTCGACGAGCTGGATTAACCGCTGAGCATGGAGTCCGATGGGAATCTAATGGTGAAGGTGATTACACATTGGAAACTGTTGTGAAACCGACACGCGGTACCGAAATAATTCTGCACTTGCGTAAAGATGAAAATGAGTTTCTTAATGGAATGCGCATTCGGACTATTATTCGCAAATATTCAGACCACATTACCTTGCCCATCCTGATGAAGAAGGAAGAGTGGTCTCAGGAAGAGAAGAAAAACGAGATTACTGATGAAGATGAAACAATTAATCAGGCAAATGCATTATGGGCGCGTCCAAAAAATGAAATAACTGCTGAACAATACGATGAATTTTATAAACATGTTGCACATGATTTTGAGCCACCGCTTGCCTATTTGCATGCGCGAGTAGAAGGTAAGCAGGAATATACGCAGTTACTCTATATCCCTGCGCGAGCACCTTTTGACTTATTCGATCGGGAACATCGCCGTGGTATTAAGTTATATGTGCAGCGCGTATTTATCATGGATGATGCTGAGAAATTGTTGCCTAATTACCTGCGCTTCGTGCGTGGTGTGATTGATTCGAATAATTTGCCTCTGAATGTTTCGCGCGAAATATTGCAAGAATCCAAAGATATCGAATCAATCAGAGCGGGTATAGTCAAGAAAGTGCTGGGATTGATAGAAGAATTATCCAAGAATGAAGATGACGATGGGAAAGAGAGGTTTAGAACTTTTTATCGGGAATTTGGACAAGTTCTAAAGGAGGGCGTGGGAGAGGATTATGCAAATCGTGAACGGATTGCAAAACTGTTACGTTTTGTCACGACCCAGAGTGATACCGAGGAACCAACCGTTTCACTGGAAACCTATTTGCAACGCATGAAAGAGGGGCAGGAAAAGATTTATTATGTCACGGCTGACAGCCTGAAAGCGGCCAAGAATAGCCCCCACCTGGAAGTTTTCGTAAGAAAGGCATCGAAGTGCTACTGTTATCCGATCGTATTGACGAGTGGCTGGTAACCAATTTGACTGAGTTTGAGGGAAAATCGCTTCAATCCGTCGCTAAAGGCGGTTTGGATCTGGGAAGTCTTGAAGACGAAACTGAAAAAGAAGAGCGTGAGAAAGAAAGCAGCGCCTTTCAAGAATTAACAGAAAAAATGAAAGAAGCGCTCCGTGAACAGGTAAAAGATGTACGTGTTACTTTTCGCTTGACTGAATCTCCGGCGTGTCTTGTTGCGGACACTTATGATATGGGGGGTAATTTGGAAAGATTGCTGAAATCTGCAGGACAGAAGGTACAGCACGCTAAGCCAATACTTGAAATTAATCCACATCATCCAATGGTGCAAAGGCTAAAAACAGAAGTGGAAAATTTTGAAGACTGGAGTCATATTTTGTTTGATCAAGCTTTACTGGCTGAAGGCGGACAACTTGAAGATCCAGCAGCATTTGTAAAAAGACTCAATGAGTTATTATTGTTGAAATCTCTAAGTTAGAGAACGCTTTTTGGATTAAGTAATCTTCCGGTGGAAATTTCATGAAACCGGAAGATTGGTGTTTTAGCTTGAAACTTCTATTCATCTCTAATGTCTACTTGTAACATTAGCGTGAAACGCTATGTTATTTCTCTTAAAAATAATCAAGCAAGCTGTGGGCAAATCAACGAATAATCAGGTTGTTGATTCAATCAAAATATATCAGGCAAAATTGGTTACGCCATTCGCTGTTTTAGGAATTAGAACAGAAGAAGATTGGCTTACTGATATTGAGTATTTGCCGATTGACACAAAACCTTTGGCTCCAGAAACTCTATTGGCAAGAGAAGTGTGTAAGCAATTACAAGCATACCTGACCGAACCAAATTTTATGTTTGATTTGTGTTTGCATATCAGCGGTACGACGCACCAGCAGCGTGTTTGGAAAGTCATTCAGGCCATACCGAGTGGTGAAACGAGCAGTTATGCACAAATAGCAGCGCAACTGCATTCTGCACCTAGAGCGATAGGACGGGCATGTGGTGCCAATAGAATTCCGATCGTTATACCATGTCATCGGGTTATTTCCAAGAATGGCGGATTAGGAGGTTTTATGAATGCAAGTGATGGGAATCCTTTAGAGATCAAGCGTTGGCTACTGCACCATGAGAATGCCTGAACCAAATGCTGGTTTGCTGGATGAGTTTTTCGATGCTTTGTGGCTGGAAGATGGCTTATCGCGTAATACGCTGGATAGTTACCGTAACGATTTGCAGCTTTTCAGTGAATGGCTAAGAAAAAGAAATCAATATGATAGTGTGCTAACCGATGCAACGCATTCTGACTTGCTCGATTTCTTGGCGTCCAGAGTTTCCGCTAAAATTAAGGCCAGCACAACAAGCCGAGAATTATCCAGTTTAAAGCGTTTCTACCGCTTTTTATTGCGCCAGGGAAAAATTACCACAGATCCCAGTCTTAATATTGAAACACCCAAGTTGCAGCGCAGTCTGCCCGATAGCCTTACAGAGACAGAAGTCGAGCTGTTGCTGAGCGCACCTGATCTTAAACACCCGCTTGGTTTGCGTGATCGTGCCATGCTCGAAGTGCTATATGCCAGTGGATTACGGGTATCGGAACTGATCAATCTGAGGTACTCGCAAGTCAGTATGGACATGGGGGTTCTACGGGTTATGGGAAAGGGCAGAAAGGAGCGCCTTGCGCCGCTCGGTGAGGAATCTCTTGAATGGCTAAGCCGTTATACCAAAGAAGCCCGACATTGTCTTCTGAATGGGTATTGTCACCGATACCATATTTGTGACAACACGCGGGTCAGCCATGACACGTCAAGCTTTCTGGTATCTCATTAAACGCTATGCTCAATTAGTGGGTATTGATGTACCGCTATCCCCGCACACCTTGCGCCATGCATTTGCCACCCATCTGTTGAATCACGGCGCTGATTTACGTGTGGTTCAGTTACTGTTGGGGCATGCGGATATCTCTACCACGCAGATTTACACGCATATTGCACGTGAACGTCTCAAACAACTGCATACCAAACACCATCCGCGCGGATAATTCGGCACAATTTCCGGTTATTTTCTAGCCAACAGCGTATAAAGCGCCAAGCTTCCAAGGCCGAGAAAAGCAATCAATGACCAGTCCGGTATAGTTAACGATAAAAATTCCCAATCGACGTCAGAACAATCTCCATTTGCTTCGAACATCCCTGGCCACCACCTGGCAAGTGGTAAAGAATTTAGAAAAGCTTCCTCTGGACTAATGCCACATTCAAATGATTCCGGGTAACGTATCAACCAGGCATGCCTCGCAGCGATGATCGTGCCTGTGAGTGAAAAAATGCTCAGGAAAAAACCATAGATGCGGCGTCCGATGTATTTAGGATTGTGTAGGAACGCCAACAGCGCAATTAATCCCATAAACCAGTAGGCAAGGCGTTGTGCTACGCACAGCGGACAAGGTAGTAATCCTGCCAGGTGTTGCAGATATTGCGCATAGCCCAGAAGACTAATGCAGCTGAGCAGGATAAATAAAAATAATAATCTCATTGGGCACGTTTCATTTTTGCAAACCCGGAATTTAGGATTTCTTGGATTTGGGGGTATGGACTAACCGAAATTAAAGCACGGCCGTGTTTCCAATTCTATGATTATCCCGCCCGAAAGACCAATATTTTCGATGAGGTTGTTCTATTCCAGGCAGCATGCTGATCGCGTATATCCCAGCGATCATATGCAATCATGACTAGAATATTATCATGATGGTATTGGATTGTTGTTGGTGCAGTTTCGATTACCAATCAGGATTAAATATTGACAGGAGTTCTGTCCTGGAGATTTTCTGAGAATTCCTGATATGCCCCAAGTATGCTGCGGATTCTTTGAAATTCGTTGCGGATAGTAGCGGGCGATCGTTTTAAGTAAACAGCAAGAGTTTTAGAATCTGTTGTTTCCAGAACCAGACTGGCTTCCAATAGCCGGTGCAGGGTCGGGGGAAGTACTTTGTTGCTGTCGATTGATTCAATAAGGCATGCGGCGTGCATCTTTGCCCGTCTTAATTGACCGATACTTTGGAATGGGCGATTATCTTTCTGAGTATTCAGGTGATTATGAGTGATACCAAGTTTGGTTTGGATTCCGGATTGTTTCATTTAAATTCACTCCTCGTACATAATGGTAGCTCTAGAGTAACAAGGGTATATGACAAGAATATAACAGCTTCATATAAACTTACTCACTGATGTTCTACATTCTGAGTTAAGGTGGCTCAAAGCGTCAATGCGGCATATAGCCGCAGCTGCTGTCATACGATGAGTTTATTCCGGAAAAAGTTTTGCTGCTTTAAATTACTGATATATTGTTCCTTAAAGCTTTAAAACAAGTTTGAATTCCGAAGCCGTGGAGTGTGTGCCGGGTTGCCGTAATGCAGTCTGAATGGCATCATCTGCTGTTTCTAATAAAACAAACTGCATTGCCATACGTGTTGCCTCAGGTAAGTCGCGCAGATCCTTCTGGTTGCGCGCAGGCAACAAAACTTTTCGTAGACCGGCACGCTCCGCCGCCAGTATCTTTTCCTTGATGCCACCCACGGGCAATACCAATCCACGTAGACTGATTTCTCCGGTCATTGCGACATCATGGCATACAGGTCGATTGGTAAATAACGAAGTGAGCGCAATGAACATCGCAACACCTGCGCTCGGCCCGTCTTTTGGAATGGCGCCTGCCGGAACATGCAGATGCACATCCACACCGTCAAACAAGGATGCAGGGATATTAAGATCGCTGGCGCGCGCCTTGACTAAGGTAAGTGCCGCTTGTGCACTTTCTTTCATCACATCACCGAGTTGTCCGGTTAGAATTAACCGTCCGCTACCATTGACCCGCGTGGCTTCTATAAACAGAATATCGCCACCCACCGGTGTCCAGGCCAGCCCCGTGGCAACCCCAGGCAAATCCGTGTGAAGTGCTAGTTCATGTTCAAATTTTTTCGAACCCAGAATGGCATCCAAATCGGCTGCATCTATATGCACCTGCTGATGTTCGCCTTCCGCAATGCGCAAGGCTGCGTGACGCATCACTCGTCCGATTTCCCGTTCCAAACTGACGCACACCGCTTCACGCGTGTAATCCGCAATAATGCTTTTCAGCGGCCTCGGGTGTTAGTGAACACTGTTCTTGCGTAAACCGTTCGCTTCACTCTGCCGCTGCACCAGATAACGCAACGCAATTTGAAGTTTTTCTTCTTGTGTGTAACCGGGCAAATCAATAATTTCCATACGATCGCGTACTGGCGGTGATACATTATCGATTACATTTGCCGTAGCAATGAAGATCACCCGGCTTAGATCAAACGGCACACCCAGATAGTTATCGCGAAAGGTTGAATTCTGCTCCGGATCCAATACTTCAAGCAATGCAGCGGATGGGTCGCCCTGTATGCTGGCTGACATTTTGTCGATTTCATCGAGCATCATGACACAATTGCGCGCACTGGCCTTGCGTAGCCCTTGCACAATATTGCCTGGCATGGCGCCAATATAGGTGCGGCGATGGCCGCGCATTTCGGCTTCATCATGCACGCCGCCTAATGACACGCGCACAAAAGGCCGTTGCAAGGCACGCGCGATGCTTTGGCCCAGCGAAGTCTTGCCCACTCCGGGTGGTCCGACAAAACAAAGAATAGGCGCCCGGCCCTGTGGTTTCAGTTTTTGTACGGCTAGAAATTCAATAATGCGCTGCTTGATGCGCTCCAAACCAAAATGATCAGCTTCCAGGATTTGCCGTGCGGTATTCAGGTCGATCGGTGTTTCTTCAGGTAAGCGCCACGGTAATTCGGTCATCCATTCCAGATAGGTGTGCAACATTGAATACTCGCTGGATGCGCTCGGCATGCGCTGCAATCGTTGCAATTCTTTGCGCGTTTGCGCTTCGATATCGCTGGGCATGCCTGCTTTGGTGATTGCCTCATTCAATTGCGCAATTTCTTGATCGTTACCGCCGTCTTCGCCCAGTTCTTTCTGGATTGCTTTTAACTGTTCGTGTAATAAGTATTTACGCTCACGATCTTCCATTTGTTCTTTGGTGCGCTCGCCGATTTCCTGGGACAGTCTTAGAACTTCGATGCGACGCGACAAAATCTGCAGCACTTTCTGCAGCCGCTCCTCGGTATCAATCGTCTCGAGCAGCATCTGCTTCTCATTGACTTCGGTATCGAGCAGGCTGGCCGTAATATCGGCCAGATCTGAAGGTGCACGGGTGGCTTGCAATGCATGTGCAAGTTCTGCGGGTACGCCGGGCAATAACGATAGAATCTCGACAGCGCGTTCACGCAACTGCAATGCGAGCGCTTCGGTTTGCGTCGTTACTTGTTCAGGTTCCCTGATGCGTTTTACCCGGGCTGCGATGAAGGGATAACCTTCGATGAGCTCTTCAATCTGAAAGCGTTCTACTCCCTGGCATACGGCATGATGGGTTCCGTCTTCTGATGCGATATGACGTACAACGTTGTACAGTACCGATGTGGCATAGTGCTTCAAGTCCTGGATCATCGACCGTGGCATCTTTCTGTAGCACGATACCGATGGGTGCTTTGGATTGCAGGGCATGCGCCACTGTGGCAATTGACTTAACCCGGCCAATAGTGATTGGCATCAACACATGGGGAAATAGCACCACATTGCGCATTGGCACCAACGCGATGACATCGGCAGGCAATTCGAATTGAGTTATGACAGGTTGTTCCATAGCAGCTCATCCTCCAGGGATTTAATGGCCGGTTTTGATATTCAATGGGGCGTCTCTAAAAATTCAAAGTTCTAAACAACAAGAGGCGCGAGCAAAAAATGTTGATGCAGCATATGTTTTATATGTAAGGAAACATTTTTTCCGAGCAACAAAGTCTGTTGTGACGAAATTTGGATTTTTAGAGACGCCTCATTGAATATTTGAGTGCTTAATCAGGAATTCAAGTGATACCCTTCGATATAATCTAAGAAAACTCTGAATAACACTCATAGGTCATTCAGAGTTTTCTTAACGCAACCGGTCAGTACAGGCAATTTCCAGACTGCCTGGAGTCACTCCGCCACTACGGACGATGCCGTGATTCTTTCTTTTGCTCGTACCGTACCAGTTTGGCGAGATCGAGTAATTCTTCGGATAACAACTGCAGTGCATCATCCAATGTCAATATGCCGACCAGTTCCCCGATTTCATCGACGATTGGCAAGCGCCGGATGGTTTCGGCGCATAAATTCGATTGCTTCATGCGTTGCGGTACTTTCTTTAACCGTAAATACTTCCGGCGCCATAATATCGCCGACGGTAATCACCGTTTCGTCCAATTCCGGCGCCAGAACTTCCACAACAAGATCGCGATCCGTGACAATTCCAACGGGTGCCGTGCGATCATTAAGCTTATCGATCACAATAACAGCCCCGACATGATATTGCCGCATCAGTTTGGCGGCTTCCAGAACCGTTTCATCACGTTGAATAGTAATTACTTCACGATTGCAAATTTCACCAACAGTCATCATATTCTCCTTAATTTTTTATCCAATCTATCTAACAGGCTGAGTCCATATGGGCCAGTTAAGGAATCTCTGAATAAATGTCATTTTGAGCATGGCGAGAAATCTCTACTGTTTATTTTTAAAGATTCCTCACTCACTTCGGAAAGACAAAGGTGGTTTATTCAGAAGCTCCTTAACGAGACCAATGCACGCGCAACAAGTTTTCAGCCGGGTTATAGTGAAATTCCAAATCACCCTAATACACATCATGGATTACTTCACCGATACCGCGCGCAAGGTGGATATCGGTAGTGGTTATCAATACCCCATTATCCTCTTCTTCGGTTGCCATAATCCGTTTGAGCGGGTGTTCAGCTTTTTCTTTTTTTTCTACATTGTGTATCAGGCTTGCGATTTCATCCCGATGCGCAACGAAGAAATCACCTGCTAAGGTTACAAAGCCTGCTGGCTGATTCTCAAGAATACGCTGGCACGCCGGGCAATTGTGCTGATGCGCATCAGCAGGCACCCCAAGCCATTGCCATCGCCCTTTATGAAATACCGCATTACATTGCGGACAAACTGCCGGTTCCGGGAGCTTGCCTTTGGTTTGGTAAGTATCGTGTATCTGTTCCTGAAAAATGCCATCGCGGCGGTTAATTGGATGAAAACCGGGGGGTGTGCTTTTTGTACCCATGATAATGCTCCTCTGATGCAATTTATTGATTATGGTGTAAAAGCCTATCTATTTACTGCGGACGCCTACTATTTGCTTAGTAATCGTTAATCTACCTATTGTATCTTGCTCGCTTTAATATTTTTTCTCAAGCGTTTCCATCTTGTTTGTAACCAACAGATGCTAACGGTCGTTCCTTTTACTTAGCAACTTACCGGTCATGCAGGATACGCTCACTGTCTATTTGATCTGCCATTGCTCTCAATGTGTTTGAAATCGTTACCGGATAGCTGGGAGCGGGATCAAGGGTAGTCATTGCAGCGGGCAGGCGTATGTAGTTTGTTAGGGTTTGATCGCGTATTGCGTGTAAGGACGGGCTGGGATGAAGACGTCTGCCAGAGCGCATAAAAAGTTGTACGAGCGGCTCGCCTGGCTGCGGATCATCATCCTCCAGCGCGACCGTATCGCCTGTCATGCAGCCATCACTGCCGTAATGACGATAAACCTGTTTCCTTCCGGGCCATGTGGCTTTGCCTTCCGAGTGCTTGCGGCGTGGTTTGCCGGCATATTCCTGAAGTTTGTACGCGCAATCCAATGACGGCGCATCAATGGAGATATCCAATGCGGTACCAATGCCAAAGCCGTCAATAGGGGCATGGGCGGATAACAGGGTATGCAGTTTGTATTCATCCAGGTTGCCGCTGGCGAAGATAGTTGTTTGGTGCAAGCCGCCTTCGTCGAGTATCTGGCGTACATTTTTAGCGTGTTCGGCGAGATCGCCGCTATCCAGACACGCCCTGGATGTTTATTTTTTCGGCCTCGAGTTTCATCGCCAGTGTAACGACTTTGTGTGCAGCAGCTTCGGTGTCGTAGGTATCAATGAGTAACACCGTGTTGTTGGGATGGGAGCGCGCAAAATGCTCAAACGCTTCGCTCTCATCCCGATGCGACTGGATGAAGGAGTGCGCCATCGTGCCGAACAGTGGGATGTCGAACAGTGTGCCAGCGAGCACGGTCGCGGTGCCGGAAAAACCCGCCAAGTAACTCGCGCGCGCTGCCAGCAATCCCGCTTCTGCGCCGTGCGCCCTGCGCATGCCGAAATCAACCAGCAATTTGTCCGGTGCTGTCAGTACTGAGCGGGCTGCTTTGGAGGCAATCAATGTTTCAAAATGCATCAGGTTGATAATGCGGGATTCAACCAATTGGGCTTGCGGCAGCTTGGCAGTAATTCTCAGGATGGGTTCGTCGGGGAAGAAGAGGGTCCCTTCCGGCATGGCATGAACATCCCCGTCAAACTGGAATTGCTTGAGATAAGTGATCACATGCGGTGGAAAGCGTGTTGCGAGCCAATCGAGTTCTTCCTGCGAGAAGCTCAGATTTTCCAGAAATTCGATGACTTGTTCCAGTCCGGCTGCAACCATGAAGTTGCGTCCGGGTGGCAGTTTACGCACGAACAGTTCAAATACCGCGGTTTCTTCCATGTCCTGCTCAAGGTAGCTTTGCAGCATGGTGAATTGATACAGATCAGCCAGTAAAGGGCTGGATAGCGGATTCATGCAAGCTCCTGATAGTGGATGGGTCTGGCGCCCAGACGAATCATTTCTTCAAGCGCGCGTTGGCCGTCTTCCGGCTGCTGATTGATTGCGCATATTGCATCAATGAGTACAAAGGTGATGTACTGCAATCGCAGTGCATCTTTCACGGTGTTCAGCACACAATATTCGGTAGCAATGCCGCTAATAAAAACCCGGTGAATATGCAGCGACTGTAATAATTCATTGAGCTGCGTGCCGGTGAAACCGGAATACGCGTCAGTTTCCTGTGAAGTTGCTTTGGAAATGATGTGAGCATTGGCGGGCAATTTAAGATCGGGATGAAGTGCCGCACCGTCTGAACCGGCAATGCAGTGTGGCGGCCATGGGCCCCCTTGTGATTGAAAAGAACAATGCGATAATGGATGCCAGTCACGCGTTGCGAAGACCGGCAATTGATGCGCAGCAAAATGCGCAAGGTAGCGGTTCAGTACCCGGATGATTTCATTTCCTCCCGCAGCCGCAAGACGTCCACCCGGAAAAAAATCATTCTGCATATCAACCACAATCAACGCGTCTCCCGAAGAAGGCGAAGGTGCAATTTTCATGACGTGGACTAATCAGCAGCTTCCTGATAACCGGTTATTCATTTTCACTGCCTGGAACATGATGTTTCCCTGTACTTACGCGCTTCGCCTGATAACCTTCACTCCCGATATCTTCAAGAAATTGTACTTCGTCGCCGACTGCCAATTGATCAAAATCATGACCTGACAGATTGTCACGGTGAAAGTACAATTCACGCCCGTCCGGTGTTTCGATAAAACCATAATCTTCAGTCTTAAAAAGCTGTATTACCTTGCCCTGCAATACTGGTGCGTGCAGCTTGGTATCGCCGCGCTGACGGCGGGCATAATCTTCCAGTTGCCGCTTGGCAGCATCGAAAGCATCTCGCACAGCGACATACACATCTTCATTGGCGACGCGATTGACCACCAATTCACTGCCTGGCACAGTCATGTCAATGTGCACGTCAAACAGCCTTCCCTGGTGGTGATGCTTGTGTGGAAGCTCGACGACGATCCGGCAGCTCATGATATGGGGATAAAACTTTCCGAGTTTTTCCGCTTTTTCCCGGATATGGCTTTCCAGCGCTTCGGAGTGGGGGATATCCCGTGTGGTGATTTGTAGGGTAACTTCCATGGTTATTTTCTCCTTATAGATTGATATAAAATTACCTGCAGAAACTATCCCTTAATGCGTACTTTCGGTCGCAGAAAGGCGACCCGGCTCGCCAATTCATCATGCCATTTTTCACCGAACGCTTTTCCGTGCCACTGTTCCCTCAGGCGCTGGATGTGAAAGTGGCTGAATACCATACCGAGCTCTCATGCTTTACCTGGGAGTCAGTCGGACTTAAGGTCAATTGGCTGCGCCAATTAAATGATTTTTCATTGTAGTGGTTTTGTAGATTGAAATGCATTAATCTGAGTAACCGTTGCGGTAGATCAATTCTCGAAGGTGTTAACCCGGATATTGCATGAATTCGCACAATGCTCACGCATGATATTGGTTTCACAAGGGATTTTTAGAAGAAGCAGCGTAGTTATTCATACACCTGACTGAGACAAATCCCTTGTGAAATCAAGAGACAAGTGAGGGCGTGTGCAATTCATGCAATATCCGGGTTAAGGCGCAGTACAGTACAAAAAGGGAGATTTATATGCCGAAACACAATGCTGATATTGCCGCTGTTTTCAGGAAATTGCAGATTTGCTTGAAATTCAGGGTGCCAATCCATTTCGCATTCGTGCCTATCGTAATGCTGCACGTGTTATCGGTGAGCTTTCGCAGGAAGTATCCCGGTTGCTGGAAAAAGGTGAGGATTTGACCCGATTGCCCGGCATTGGAGACGATCTTGCCGGAAAAATCAAGGAAATTGCCGGTAGCGGTCACTGCAGCTTGTTGGACCGGTTACATGCCGAGCTGCCACCTGCCATTACCGAACTTCTGAAAATCCCGGGCCTTGGTCCGAAACGGGTCAAAGCGCTGTATCACGATTTGGATGTGCAAACGATCGAGCAATTGTACCGGGCGGCGCGTGATGGCCGTATCCGGGTCTTGCCGGGTTTTGGCGAGAAAACCGAGAACAATATTCTGCAGGCGATTGAAGTGCATGCCAATCAGACGCGGCGCTTCAAATTGGCTATAGCAGCGCAATATGCTGAAGCGTTAGAAAAATTTCTTGCGGCGCTTCCTGGGGTTTTGAAAGTCACCGTTGCGGGCAGCTACCGCCGCATGCGTGAAACCGTTGGAGACCTTGATATTCTCGCCATAGCATCAACGTCTGCTGCAAACCAGGTGGTGCGATGTTTTACTACCTACGATGAAGTCGCTGAAATCCTGTCGGCAGGCACTACACGCGCCAGCGTAATTCTTGAATGCGGCCTGCAAGTGGATTTGCGCGTCGTCGAGAAAGAATCCTACGGTGCGGCGCTGCATTATTTTACTGGTTCCAAGGCGCATAACATCGCGATCCGTCGCATGGCGCAGAAGAATGGTTTGAAGATCAATGAATATGGTGTTTTTAGGGATAAAACACGGATTGCGGGTGAAACGGAAGCATCGGTGTACGCTGCAGTCGGCCTGCCTTATATTCCTCCCGAACTGCGTGAAAATCGTGGTGAAATTGCCAGCGCAAGAGCCGGAAAGTTGCCGCAGTTAGTGGAGCAAGCTGATCTGCGCGGCGACTTGCATGCGCATACCAAGGCGACAGATGGCCATAACAGCTTGCGCGAAATGGCGCTGGCAGGCTTGTCCAATGGTTTTGAATATATTGCGATTACTGAACATTCGCGCCGATTGGCTTTTGCGCATGGTCTTGATCCATTGCAACTGGCGCAACAGTGTGATGAGATTGATCAATTGAACGCCGCGCTGAATGGCATTACCTTGCTTAAAAGCATCGAGGTGGATATTCTGGAAAACGGTAGTCTGGATTTGCCGGATAGCGCGCTGGAACGGCTGGATATGGTGGTGGGTGCGGTACATAGCAGTTTTAATCTGTCGCGCGCCAAACAAACGGAGCGCATTTTGCGCGCCATGCAGCATCCCTATTTTACCCTGCTGGCGCATCCGACAGGGCGGCTGATTCAGCGCCGTGCACCTTATGATGTCGACATGCTGCGCATTATTCGCGAAGCCAGGAATCGCGGCTGTTTTCTGGAACTGAATGCGCATCCGGAGCGGCTGGATTTGCTCGACACCCAATGTCAGATGGCCAAGGAAGAGGGGGTGTTAATCAGCATTAATTCCGATGCCCATGGCGTTTATGATTTCGCCAATCTGCGCTTTGGCATCGGGCAAGCGCGGCGCGGCTGGCTGGAAAAACGCGATGTATTGAATACGCGTTCGCTGAAGGAGTTGCGATTGCTGATCAATCGCACGATGTCTTAATTACGCTAAGGAGCAAACCATGATTTTCGCCGACCGTATAGCAGCTGCCGAGAAACTGGCGAAAGTGCTTGCTGAGTATCATGATAAGAATCCGCTGGTGCTGGCTATTCCCAGAGGTGCTGTGCCGATGGCCAAGGTAATTGCTGAACAATTGAATGGCGGGATGGATGTGGTGCTGGTGCGCAAATTGCGTGCGCCGGGAAATCCCGAGTTTGCCATCGGGTCTGTTGATGAAAGCGGTTGGGTTTATCTGACCGAGTATGCCGGGCGGGCGGGCGCTGATCAGGATTACATCAATCAAGAAGTATCTGCGCAGCTGGAAACCATCCGGCAGCGGCGCGCGCAATATACGCCTATGCACCCGCCGGTTGATCCCGCTGGACGGATTGTCATCGTTATTGATGACGGGCTAGCCACGGGATCTACGATGATTGCCGCACTGCATGCATTACGTAACAAAAAACCGGCAGAATTGATTTGTGCCGTGCCCGTTGCGCCGCCGGAGACATTGCGGAAACTGGAGGGGAAGGCAGATCGAATCGTGTGCTTGTCCTCTCCTGATAATTTCTATGCGGTAGGGCAGTTTTACGGGGATTTTCCGCAGGTGACTGATGAGGAAGTGATTGCTTGCCTTGCTGATGCAACTGGGCCGGCGATGGACTAATTGTGTATTCTGTTGTTTAAAGGTGCCCTAAAATTAATAACGAGGAGATTGCCATGATACGAAACCCGATTGATATAGCTAGCCGTGTCAGCCCTAATTTATCCGCGCTCATTGAAAATCGCGTGAATAAATCAGAACTTGAACAGGAGATAACGCTCGCCAGTGTTCGTGATTTTGTGACCGGTCTGCTTAGTAATGCATTTACTGAAACAGAGCAACTGCACCATTTTGATATTAATGAATCATTGCTGGATGAGTTGAATGCATTGATCGAGGAATTTGGCGAGTCGGCATTAGCCATTGACTTTGTACAGGAGAATGCCAGTGAGCCTTTATCACGAGTGATTGATGCCGTGATTAATGACAGGGATCAAGAAAGTCCGCCGACACTCGAAGCTGTAAGAAATGCGATGATTTCGGGGTTGTTAGCAAGTTTAGTCGGCGCTGGTGTATTGGATGAGGATGAAGATGATGTCTTGCTGGCAGAAATTGATGCGCTGATCGACCGGCATGGTGCCGATGCCCTGGCAGAAGAGTTTATACGTTACGAATAAAATAATCGCTCAATGCTTTTTTGTTGCAACAGTCATATTTCTGAGTAAAAATGAACCTTAGCATCGATTCTCAATCGAATTGCTTAATGGCTTCGGCTTTTTTTATTTATCTCTATTGACCTATGTACCTCGATAAAATTTACGTATTGCAAACGGGTGTGAGCCTTAAAATTTCGACCAGTGCTTTGCAAGAATTGATTGCAAATGCAATCGGTAAACAAAAGATTCCTGAACTCGAAAGCTTGCACAGCCTGTCGGATTTATGTGCTTATCTGTCGGTTGTGGTCAGTGAAGGTGCGGAAGATTTAATCAACAGACGGCAGCGTTGGATAGATCAAAAAATAAAAGCAGACTTAATCGCAGGGCGGCCGGTTCCATTCAACAACTTTTGCAATCTTTTCTGGCGCAATCTCGATGAAGATGATCCGGATGGCGACGAATGGCAGCAGTTGTTGGCAAGTGACCGATTTTATTCTCAATTGACCATGCTGCTGAACAAGTTGCGCATTGCTGAGCGCAGTCTGCAGCAATACAAGGGAGAAGTTCCTGATTGGTATCTTGGTTCGGCTTAGCGGGTGACCACTTCATTAAGTTCGGTTTCTTCAGTCCGCGTATAGGGTGCAATCGTTATTGCGCTAGAGGGAAACATCCGGCGCAATGCGTACGCTATTTCTGCTTTACATTATGCCTTGTGACGGGAGCACTGAGTCAGCAAAATTCACCAAGGCACAATCTGCCCATCAAACGCATAAAACTTACCGGAGTCCGAAAATTTCAAATTGCTGATAACGCGGCGCATGCCGGTGACACTTTGCTCAGTCGAAATCAATCCATTCGGACCACCCATATCGGTTCTGACCCATCCCGGATGGAGTAATACTGCGGTAATCCGGCTTGAGTCCAAATCAATCGACAGGCTTTTCATCACGATATTGACCGCCGCTTTGCTGGAGCGGTAGATGTAGCTGCCGCCGCCACGATTGTCTGCGATGCTGCCCATTTTGCTGGTGATGGTGATGATGGTTTTTAGCTGGCTTGTGGAAATCTGTTGAATAAACGCTTCGGCCATTTTTAGCGGTGCCATGGTATTGACCGCAAAGGCATAGTCCCATGCGGCATAATCCGTTTTCCGAAAGTATCACCGTGCTCTGGCGGATAGACACCGGCATTGTTGATGAGTAAATCAATCGTCTGAGTTGATAATGCTTGAGATAATTGTTCAATTTGCTGGTGATTGGCTACATCCAACGGGTGAACAGTGATCTGGTCTGGATAGTGTGCAGCCAAATGATTCAACGCCTCTGCTGTTGCCGGATTACGACAAGCTGCAAAAACACGCCAGCCATCTTTGACATACTGCCGGACAAACTCAAGTCCGATGCCTCGATTTGTTCCTGTAATTAATGCTGTTCTCATGTCCTTTCCTTATAATTATTCGATATTCTGTGTTTTGTCGCTGAAGTCCAAGCTTCACGGGCGCCTATTTTACAATGCTTGATAACCTCTCATGAGACTGTTGCAAAATGATGGTATCAAGCTTCCCTGTTTTTGCGCAGCATCCAGCAAAAACTGATAACATCAGCGCAGTCTGAAGATGTAAATCCGAGAGAGTTGCCCTCCATGCTGAGTTACCGACACGCCTTTCATGCAGGCAATCACGCCGATGTCCTGAAACATTTGATCGAAGTACAATTGTTGCGCTATCTGATGCAGAAAGATAAGCCGTTCTGGTATATCGATACCCATGCTGGCGCAGGCTGCTATGCGCTCGACCGTGGCTTTGCCGCACAGAATGCGGAGTACGAGAACGGCATCGCGCGCTTGTGGAATCGTGACGATCTGCCGGATGTGCTGGCCGATTATGTGTCGTTGGTGAAAAACATCAATCCGGACAAGCAGATGAAGCTGTATCCCGGTTCGCCCTTATTCGCAATGCACTTGTTACGCGAACAGGATCGGTTGCGGTTGTTCGAACTGCATCCGGCGGATAGCGAGATCCTTCAGCAAAACTTCGCCGCCGAGGATGCGCGGGTAAAAGTGCAGCGTGCCGATGGTTTCGGTGCGATGAAAGCACTGTTGCCCCCGCCACCACGCCGCGCGCTGGTATTGATCGACCCGCCTTACGAAGATAAACAGGATTATCGTCGCGTCTTATCGGCACTGGGCGAAGGCCTGAAGCGATTTTCCAACGGCATATATGCGGTATGGTACCCACAGTTGCAGCGCATTGAGGCAAAGCAATTGCCCGAGCAGCTCAAGCGGTTACCCGTGAAGAGTTGGCTGCATATCGAACTCAGTGTGCAGGCACCGGACAAAGGCGGCTTCGGTATGCATGGCAGTGGCATGTTTGTGTTCAACCCGCCGTGGACACTTTATGGGATATTGCAGGTGGTGATGCCTTATCTCGTCAAGCAACTGGCGCAGGATACGCAAGCAAATTTCATTCTTGAAAAGCGCGAATAGAATCCTCATTCAGACAATCCTGGCTTACCTGTATGACTGGTAGAGAAAATTAAAATGCCTTGAATATCATGCGGCGCTGCGCTAGGCTATGAATTTTTTGCAGCGTTGCATATCCGGCAAACTCCTTAGATACTGACGTTGTCAAAGTAACCCTAACAATACCTATTGTAAAACCATGATTGAAATCATTGCTGCATTTGCCCGGTGGTCACAACTGACTGCCAACCTGATTTTGTTTGGAAGCTGCGTTTTTTTCGCTATTATCGGGCAGCAAAGAACGGTATTTGAGTCGCCGTGGGTTATCCGGCTGGAAAGGGGGCTTCCGGGGATGGCTGGGGTGATCTTGCTGGGACTCGTGGGTATTTTGGCTACAACAACGAGTGAAGCAACCGCGAATATAGCCAATTTCTGGAACCCGGCAGCCTGGCTGGAAGTTGTGCTGCAGACACAAATTGGGCATATCTGGGTGGCTCGTGCATTGCTGGCATGCATGTTATTCGGTGTCATTCTGTTTTTTCAGCATATTCGGCGGGAACGGTGGCATTATTTTTCATGTGCTGTTGTCGCGTCGCTTCCTCTGATAGCAGGCACGCTCATGAGTCATACCAGCGCGGATGAGATGTCGTTTAAGGCAGTAGCGCCTTATGCGTTGCATATCTTGTTGGCTGGCGTGTGGTTTGGCGCATTACCGGCCTTTTTGTTTATTTTGTATAGCAATCATAACGAACCGGGTATTCCATCCAATGTGGCAACCTTAAACTATTTGAAGAAATTCTCGGCGGTTGCATTACCCGTGATGTTGTTGCTGGTGGTGACTGGTTTGATTGTTACCGATCGTTTGGTGGAGACCTTTTATCACACGCTGGTTTCCAGTTCTTATGGTTGGTTATTGATTGGTAAACTGAGTTTTTTGGCAATCATTCTGGTAATTGCCTATCAGGTGCGTAATAAGTGGCTTCCAATGCTTACTGATGGAGATACACAACAAAACAGTGAGAGTGTTATCCATTTAAAGAAATGGGTTGGCATCGAATTTATTCTGGCGTTATTACTGATACTTCTTGCAACTATCCTGGCTAATACGCTTCCTGCCAAGCATACGTTGATCGAGAACTGGCCTTATCCGTTTCGTTTTTCGATAAATGCGACATGGGATGAACCGAATGTGCAGGAAATGGTGTGGTCGGGCGTTGTGCTGTTTTTTGTAGCACTGGGTACGGTTTGGTTGGGTGCAAAAAATAACTGGAATAGAATGAAAAGAATCCTGGTTCCGGGTTTACTGGGGATCAGTTCGATGGCGATCGCCCTGCCGCCTTTGACCATCGAGGCTTATCCTGAAACGTATCTGAAACCAACCGTGCCTTTCGATACGATTTCAATCTCGAATGGGTTCCGGTTGTTTAGTGAACATTGTGTGAACTGTCATGGCCCGCAAGGCAAAGGAACTGGCGCTGTCGTCGATCCGGAGGTAAGGGATCCAACGGATCTGTTGACCGGGCAGCATACGGCGAAATATACAGTGGGTAACGTTTTTCACCAGCTATCGCAGGGAATTCCGGGTACAAAAATGCCTGGCTTTGCTGCATCTTTGACTGAAGAAGACCGCTGGGATCTCATCAATTTTCTCCAGGCGTTGTAGCGCGGTTTTGATGCGCGCCTGCTGGGCAGCATGATTGTTCCAGAGACTCCGGCGATTGCATCACCGGTATTTAATTATTCTGCGAGTGATGGTTCCGATGGTAATTTAAAGGATTTCCGCTTGCAGAAGAATGTGGTTCTGGTGTTATTCTCTTGGCCACAATCGAAGGAACGTTTTTTTCAATTGGCTGCAGCTTATGACAGAATCAAGGCGCTTAACACTGAGATTCTGGCGGTTCCAATTCATGCGCTGAATGAACAGGAATTGCAGCAAGTTGTCAGTATTGTTCCATTTCCAGTAGTCACTGAAGGATGGTCGGAAATCAAAGACACCTACTGGTTATACCGGCGTGTCAGGACGGTTCCCGATCTGTCGAGAAAAGGCATGTTTCCGGGACATATGGAGTTTGTAACCGATCGCTTCGGATACTTGCGTGCGCGATGGGTAGCCCAGTTTGAAGGATTCGGCTGGCAAAATATCGATGCGCTGACATTACAATTGACTCAACTCAACAAAGAAGGCGAAATTATGCCGCCGCCCGGTGATCATGCGCATTGATGCGCTGCACTGAGAATCAACGGGGACTGGAAACTACACAAGCGAAGAAAAATACCACCTTATTATTTAAGTTGGTCATTCTTCTAAGCGCGTTTTATAATCAATACACAAAAAAATAATCCTAATCTTCCGGGGCAATCAGTGGGAAAGTTTATGACCGAGAACTGCTTCTAATAAGAGCATGAATCCAAATCTGCATCAGCTACAACCTTATCCTTTTCAGAAACTGCGTTTACTATTAGAGGGTGTGATACGCAATGCTGCGTTAAATCCAATTGATTTGCAGATTGGTGAGCCTAAGCATGCGACACCTGATTTTATTCGTCAGGCGATGATAGATAACCTGGATGGTTTATCCATTTATCCGACAACGCTGGGAACGCCAGCGCTGAGGAACAGCATCGCAGCTTGGATCAAACGACGCTTTAATCTGCCCGGTATCAATCCGGGTACCGAGATCATTCCCGTCAACGGCAGCCGTGAGGCGTTATTTTCTTTTGCGCAGGCGGTAATTGATACCAGCGCCAGCCATCCGGCGGTGGTTTGTCCCAATCCGTTTTATCAGATTTACGAAGGTGCTGCGCTATTGGCAGGCGCTACCCCTTATTTTATTAACACGTTGCCGGAAAATTATTTCAAACTGGATTATTCACAATTGACCGATGAAGTATGGTCACGCACGCAATTGATTTATGTGTGCTCGCCCAATAATCCAACAGGCGGTGTAATGCAGCTGAATGAATGGCGGGAATTGTTTGCGTTGTCTGATCGTTATGGTTTTGTGATTGCTTCGGATGAATGTTATTCGGAAATATATTTTGATGAGGCAGATCCGCCTTTAGGGGCATTGGATGCCGCGCAGCAATTGGGTCGTTCTGGTTTCCCGCGCTTGGTGGCGTTCAATAGCCTGTCGAAACGTTCGAATGTGCCGGGGTTGCGTTCTGGTTATGTGGCCGGAGATGCCACATTATTAGAAAAATTCCTGCTGTATCGGACTTATCATGGCTCTGCGATGAATCCCGCCGCTCAAGCGGCGAGTGCCGCAGCGTGGAGCGATGAAGCGCATGTGGTGGAGAATCGTCGTTTGTATGCGCAAAAATTTTCTTCGTCGATAGCATTGTTGTCAGATGCAATGACGGTGCAGATGCCGGATGCTGGTTTTTATTTGTGGATTAAAACACCGGTCAGTGATACTGAATTCACCAAACGGCTTTATCAAGATTATAATGTCACGGTGTTGCCGGGCAGTTATCTGGCACGTGATGCGCATGGCATGAATCCGGGAAAAGATTATGTGCGGATTGCGCTGGTTGCTTCACCACAGGAATGTATCGAAGCTATGAACAGAATCAAGAGCTTGGTGATTCAACTGAGCTGAATCTAAATTATTAGGAAAAATTATGAATGAATTGAAAAGCATCATTGAAGAAGCTTTTGATCGCCGTGCTGATATTACGCCGCGCAATGTCGATGCCAATCTGAAGGAATCTATCGCGCAAGTGCTCAATATGCTGGATGGTGGCAAACTGCGTGTGGCTGAGAAAGTCAATGGCGATTGGGTGACGCATCAGTGGATCAAGAAAGCGGTGCTGCTGTCATTTCGTATCGAAGACAATAGTTTTATCAAAGGCGGTTTTTCCAATTATTTTGACAAAGTGCCGTCAAAATTTGCTGATTACAGTTCCAGAGATTTTCGTGACGGCGGTTTTCGTGTCGTGCCTCCTGCAGCTGTACGTAAAGGTTCATTTATTGCCAGCAATGTGGTACTGATGCCGTCTTATGTCAATATCGGTGCATATGTTGATGAAGGGACCATGGTCGATACCTGGGCAACGGTAGGATCCTGTGCGCAAATTGGCAAGAATGTGCATTTATCCGGCGGTGTTGGCATTGGGGGTGTGTTGGAGCCGGTTCAGGCAAATCCTACGATTATTGAGGATAACTGTTTTATCGGGGCACGTTCAGAAGTTGTGGAAGGCGTGATTGTCGGTGAGAATTCAGTGATTTCCATGGGCGTATATATTGGCCAGAGTACAAAAATTTATAATCGCGAAACGGGGGAAGTCAGTTATGGCCGTATTCCGCCGGGATCTGTTGTTGTGTCAGGTAACTTGCCGGCTGAGAATGGAAAATACAGTCTGTACTGTGCAGTGATTGTTAAACAGGTTGATGCCAAGACCCGGTCAAAAACGGGTATTAATGAGTTGCTGCGCGGAATCTGAAATTGTCTGAGAGATACAAATAAAAAATCCCCTTGTGAGGGGATTTTTTATTTGGACTTATGATTATTCTTTGACAATCTGGTTATCCACTTTCTTGACCCCATCAACAATCCATGTGTGCATATTGACACGGGTAAGTTGTTCTTCATTTTTGACCGAGCCACTTAAAACTACATTGCCATCATCGACTTTAATTTCGATATTGGCGCCTTGTAACACAGGATCTGATTGAACGGCTTGGGTGATGCGTGCAAAAACGGTCGAATCATCATAAACAGCTCCTGGTGGTGGTGTGATCCAGGATTCATGTGTTTTTTCTGCATAGTTTTCGCAACTGCTCAGTATGAATAAACACATAAGAAGTACGGGAGAAGTAAATAGTTTATAACGAGTTTGCATAGTGTTTCCTTCCTGTCAATGTTTTTAAAAATTGAATGCGAATGTTGTAATGTAATTGTTCTATTGTGCAGCAGTTCTTTATGACCATCTCTAAAAATACAAATTTTGTTACAACCTTTGTTGCCAAAAATGTTTCTATCGACATATGCTGCGTCACCATTTTTTGTTCACGCCTCGTTTTGTTTAGAACTTTGAATTTCTAGAGGTGGGCGTCCATGTATGCCCTTATGTTTGTATGTTATTTATTTCTTCTGATATATAGGGAATCATAACGCTACAGGCAGGATATAGACAAGCAGGTGTTATTAAAATGAAGTAATGACAAAGGTTTTCCAAGCACTTAAGGGCAAGTCTGAAAATCCAAAATTCGTCACATCACTTTGTTACTTACAAAAAGTTTCCTTACATATCAGTTATATGCTGCGTCACCATTTTTTTCTCGCGCCTCGTTCTGTTTAGAACTTTGAATTCTTAGAGGCGCCCTTAGAATGCTTGTTTCTGGATTGCGGCATGTAAAAAGTGTTGTACTTGAGCGGTCAAATCACCCGTCAGGCAATCAAATTCTTTCACTTCATCAGTTTTCATGCCGCGTAGCCATGTGAGCTGCCGCTTAGCCAATTGACGAGTGGCAGCGATACCCATTTCACGTAATTCAGCGCTGTTTATTTTATTATCCAGGTAAAGGCAGGTTTGGCGATAACCGACACAACGCATCGATGGGAATTCAATATCAAGTGAAAACCGTTGGCGAATGGATTGAACTTCATCAATTAATCCATGGTTCAACATGGCTTCAAAGCGTTCTTCGATGCGCCGGTGTAGTTGACTGCGATCACTGGGAATGAGTGCAATGCTTATTTTCTGGTAAGGAAAGTCCGCTTGCCTGGGAGTTCTGAGAATCTCAGACATCGGTTTCTGGGTCAGATAACATACTTCTAGAGCTCGTTGAATGCGCTGACTATCCGTGGGTTTGATACGTGCTGCGGTTTCCTGATCCAATTCTTCGAGCTTTTGATGCATGGCTGGCCAGCCCAATTCGTTAGCCATGTTTTCAAGCATCAGGCGAAGATTCTTGTCCGCTGAGGGCAATATCGAAAGACCATCCTGCAATGCCCGGAAATAAAGCATGGTGCCGCCTACAAGTAATGGAATTTTATTGCGCTGTGTAATCTCATTCATGACATTTAATGCATCATGACGAAATTGTGCTGCCGAGTAGTGTTGGTTTGGGTCGATTAGATTAATCAGGTGATGAGGTGTTTGGGTTAGGGTTGCTGGATCTGGCTTGGCTGTTCCAATATCTAAATGGCGATAAACCTGAGCGGAATCAACGCTGATAATCTCAACTGGAAAATTTTCAGCAATATCCAGAGCAATTCGACTTTTGCCGCTTGCGGTGGGGCCCATTAAGAAAATAGCGGGTGGTAAGCGCGTTAAATATTGCATTCTGGGTTTTAAATGATGGATGTTGCAAAGTATCAGTCTAATAATGACTCAGTTGATGCTGAGAATGGTTGCAATTTTATATTCAAATAGCCATTGGACAATCAGCAAAACTCGGCTAAACTTGAAAAATTCAACTTCTTGTAGGAACAAGCCATTGAAAATCTTCGCAGCGGTAGTATTTCTTCTAATAGTATATAGCTTGGGATCGGCTCTGTATTATATGTATAAAGATAAAGGTCAATCGACACGCATGGTCAGGTCCTTGGGTATACGTGTTGGTTTGTCGCTTTTTCTGTTTATTGTCATGATGATATCAACCCGTTTAGATATGATGTCTGAATAAAAAACTTTCTCTTGCCAGAAAGTCTTGACGCATGTATTGCGATCAATGCGCTTGAAAAAAGTATCCAAAGATGTGGTTATCATTGGTGCAGGTGCTGCAGGAATGATGTGTGCGATTGAAGCCGGTAAACGGGGTCGCAGTGTAATGCTGGTTGATCATTCCCGCAAGCTGGCAGAGAAAATCCGTATCTCCGGCGGCGGCCGCTGCAATTTTACCAATCGTTATACCAAAGCTGAAAATTTTCTCTCCAGCAATTCTCATTTTTGCCGTTCTGCACTTGCCCGATTTTCACCCCAGGATTTTATTGCGTTGCTTGAGAAACATGGCATTCGCTATCATGAGAAAAAATCAGGACAATTGTTTTGTGATGACAGCGCCCAGCAAATCATTGACATGCTGCAGCGTGAATGCGCAGCGGTTGGCGTGGATTGGCAAATGCCTTCTCAGCTAAAGCAAGTCGAATATCTCCTGGCAGAGAAAGAAACACAACATACCGAGCGGAAATTCATACTGACGACTGAACGCAATACTTTAGAAGCAAGTTCATTGGCAATTGCCACGGGTGGTTTATCCATCCCGCAAATTGGTGCCAGTGCATTCGGTTATCAAATTGCCAGTCAATTTGGTATTCATGTGACACCTTTACGTCCTGCTTTGGTCGGTTTAACTTTTCAGGTGGAGATTTTGTCGGCTTTAAAGATATTTCAGGTGTGGCGATGGATGCTGAAGTGAGTTGCGGTGGCACGGCATTCCGTGAAAGCATATTATTTACGCACCGTGGTTTGAGCGGTCCGGCAATTTTACAGATTTCCTCTTTTTGGCAGCCGGGAGAATTCCTCCATATCAATTTGCTACCGCAACAGGATGTGCAACAGATTTTCCAAATGGTTAGACAAAGCGCCATAATGTTACCCAATCTACTGGCGCGCTACTTACCGAAAAGTTTTGTGCAGGCTTGGTGCGCAACCGTGCTCACCCAGTTATTAATTACTGTAAAACCTATGAATCAGTATCGTGATAATGAGTTGCGCCAGATTGCAGACAAGCTCCATGATTGGAAGATTATTCCCACTGGAACAGTGGGTTATAAAAAAGCAGAAGTGACGTTGGGGGGGTCGATACACATGATTATCATCGTCCAAACGCATACCGGGGTTGTATTTTATTGGAGAAGTAGTCGACGTCACTGGTCACTTGGGAGGGTTTAATCTTCAATGGGCCTGGTCCTCCGGTTATGCAGCCGGGTAAGTTGTCTGAATAGATTCATAAGATGTACATTTTAAGATGTACATTGGAAGTCTTAACGCTACTTACTCCCAGATAACAATTGACGTGGTTCTTTCAGAGTCAGCTAATTAAGCTGCTGAGTAGCCTATGATCAACCCACCCTTTATCAAGAGTTGTTACGCTTCTGATTTTGGTGAACGGTTGGGATGGCTCGCCAAGATCTGATAAAACTGCGACTGCACCGTCAAAATTTTGTAAACGAGTATAACCACTTACCGTGATGAGCGTAGGAGGCTTGCAGCCAGTGCTGATTTCAAACCATTTTCCGAGTCTTCGATGGCGATACATTGTTGCGCGGTTAATTTGAGTTGATTGAGTACCCAGTAATAAATATCGGGTGCCGGTTTTTTCATTGGCACAATATCTCCGGCACCGATCACGTCGAACCAGCCGATCGATTCTTCGCCCAAGGTCGATTCTAGCAGCGCGGTAACATTCTCCATGGTCGTTGTTGTTGCAATCGCGAGTTTTATTTTTTCCTGGCGCAACTCATGGATTAATCGCGAGACACCAGGGCGCAATGGAATGTTGCCGTTTCCATGAGTGATTCAAAGTATTTGGTTTTGGTTTTGTGTAAACTGATTATCCAGTCCGTCAAATCGTTTTTATTAAGTATGTGCGGAACATATCTTTCTATGTAATAGCGAATTCGTTCTTTCCCGCCGGTGACTTGCAATAGTTCGCCATAAAGGTTGATATCCCAATTCCAGTCGAGACCGAATTGTTTAAATGCAGCATTGAAGGCGAGACGATGACCATCCTGCTCCGTGTCAGCAAGAGTGCCATCAACATCAAAAAGCACGGCTTGAAGTTTATTATCTGTATTCGTCATTTTAATTCTGGTTATTGTTGAACGGATTATAGCTGGCACGTTGCAGGCGATCAATTATGGCAAACCAGCTGGGATGATCAGGCGGTGCCTCTATTATCATATAATCAAATGATGCCTGATCAAAGTGGCGTAATTTTGCATAGAGTTGCTGGCCATAAGTGACTGGATCTGCGGGCATGGAGAATTGTTGTATAAATTGATCCGAAGGTTGTGATTGATTGATACTGGACCATGTGATGGCTAGTATTCGCAGACCTTTGCAGCCAATGCCAATGCGCGATCCCATATTTGCTCCGTCGAATATATTCTTAATGGTGTTGTGGGCGCATAGTGCGCTGGTAATGATCCGGATGTACGTATTGTTTGGTTTGTGTTGTGCGCTAACATAATCGGACTGTCCAGTACAAGTTCAAGTGCAGATAACGCAATTCCGCCTGGGCGGAGTATCTTGGGTGATCGATCATGAAAACTGATGATTGTACTTTCCAGACCTATTCTACAGGCGCCCCCGTCCAGAATCATATCGACCGTCGAACCCAACTCTTCTCGCACATGTGCCGCTGTGGTAGGACTGATACGCCCGAAACGGTTTGCGGACGGCGCAGCCAGCGCTTTTTTCGGTCCCAATGCTTCAAGTAGAGCCAGCGCAACAGGATGGGCCGGTATGCGCAACCCCACGGTATCCTGCCCGCCGGTCACGCTATCGGGTATGTGGCGGCTGCGTTGCAGAATCAATGTTAGTGGTCCAGGCCAGAAGTGATTGGCAAGTTCCCAGGCAGAATCAGGTATCGCTTGTGCCCAGTAATGTAAATGGGAAATATTTCCGATATGAACGATCAGCGGGTGATTAATCGGCCGCTGTTTTATTGTGTAGATTTTATTAATTGCAACCGGGTTGGTGACATCTGCGCCGAGGCCATAAACCGTTTCAGTAGGAAAAGCCACTGTGCCGCCTTGATGCAATATCTGAGCGGCTGCAGTAATCTGATCATATTGTTCCGGCGCCAGATCTGGTTTTCTTTGCCTGTATTGTGTGTGTTCCATTCGCGTGGTGATATTTATTGGTTTTCGATTCAAACGAAAGTGGTGTTAGGGCTATTCATTTATGTAATCACGGTATGTTGTCATGCCAGTCATAACCCAGCACACCTTGCATCATCCGTACGATATAAAAACTCAGCCAATTCAATACATAATTGCGCCATGTGAAAAAGCTTTTGTGTTCTGGCGTTACAGCGATGGATTCTTCTGCAATCGCGGCTTTTAAACTTGTTCTTAGCTCATGCGCAAATTGATGATCTTCAATAAAGATATTGGCTTCTCTCGCCAGGAGTAAACTGAAAGGATCAATATTGGAAGAGCCCACTGTTGCCCAATGCTGATCAATAACCGCTACTTTGGCATGCAAATAACTGCGATTATATTCATAAATTTTTATCCCGGCTTTCAACAAATTTTCATACAGTGCCTGAGTTGCATGGTGTTGCAAACGATATTCAATTTTACCTTGCAATAAAAGCTCAACAGTTACGCCACGTTGAGCGGCATTTTTCAGCGCGTTGCTAAACTTTCTTCCTGGTAGAAAATAAGCATTGGCAATAATAATTTCTGTGTGTGCCTGGTTGATGGCTTCTAAATAAGCGTGCTCGATGCCATGACGATGGCGCCAGTTATCACGAATCAAAAATGCGGCTTTTTGATTCCCGCAAGGTTTGTCTACCGGCTTTATGGTAACCGGGCTAACCCAGCGTTTCTTTAAATGCACCCATGCGACTAACATCCATAAATGCTTCACAGCCTTATGGATTTGAATAAGTAGCGGGCCTTTAATAATAACAGCATAATCAAAACGCGGCGTTAGTTTTTCCGGATTATGCTGATCATCAATGATATTGATGCCGCCGACAAAGCAGTTTGTGCGTCAACAATGACTAATTTGCGATGCATCCGGCGCAGGCGATAGCGGCGGGGCATTGAAAAAATAAATTCAGGCCGGAATATCAGTACCTTCATGCCGGACTGAAGCATGCTGTCAATTTCTTTCCGCGGGAAATCCTGCGAACCGAAACCATCCAGCAGCAGGTGGACAGTCACACCGCGTTGTGCCGCTCGTTTTAAAGCCGCTGAGATTCTGCTGCCAACCGCGTCGTATTCAAAAATATAAGTTTCAATATGTATTTCGATCTGCGCTTTTTCTATTGCCGCTTCCAATTCCGGAAAATACTCATCGCCATTGTGCAGCAGGGTGATTTGATTGTTATCCACAAAATGAAAATTTCTCATGTGCGGGTTGTTAGTGCCGGAAAAATCTTTGCGGGCGTGTAGCTGACGATTTGCTCATTCTCAGGCACTGGTTATATGTGGCTATGAAATCTTCAGCATTCTATCCAATGCCAATTTTGCCAGCTTGGCTTCATCCTGGGGGACCTTGATCTGATTCACGACATTGCCATTGACCAGATTTTCCAGTGCCCAAGACAGGTGCTGCGGATCAATTCGGGCCATCGTCGAACACATACAGACCATAGGTGACATAAACTGGACAATTTTTCCTTTGGATTTGAATTCTTCAGTGATCCGGCTGACCAAATTGAGTTCAGTGCCAACTAACCAGCGTGTACCGCTTTTTGCTTCTGCAATGGTTCTAATGATGTATTCCGTTGAACCAACGTAATCAGATGCCTTGCAAACTTCAAAGCTACATTCCGGGTGAGAAATGACGATACCATCGGGGTACTGATTACGAAAACGAATGATATGCTGCGGTTGAAACATTTGATGAACAGAGCAATGGCCTTTCCATAATAAAATTTTGGCTTTCTTAATTTGTTCGACGGTTAACCCGCCCATGGGCTCATCAAAATTCCATACCGGCATTTCATCTAATGGAATACCTAATTGATGTCCACTCCAGCGGCCGAGATGCTGATCAGGAAAAAACAAAACTTTTTCCCGTTGGTTGAATGACCATTGCAGAACTTTGCTGGCGTTACTGGATGTGCAAACAATGCCTCCGTGCTCGCCACAGAAAGCCTTGAGATCAGCCGCAGAATTGATATAGGTCACTGGCGTGATCGTTGCATCGGGATCCAGTATTTCCGAAAGCTCCCGCCAGGCACGTTCGACATTGGAAAGATTGGCCATATCAGCCATGGAACAGCCAGCAGCCATATCCGGTAAAATAGCAATTTGTTGCGGGCTGGAGAGGATGTCTGCTACTTCAGCCATAAAATGGACGCCGCAGAAAACCAGGTAATCAGCGTCAGTTTGCGCTGCAAGAAAGGAAAGTTTTAAAGAATCACCGGTCAGATCTGCATGCCGGTATACATCTGCACGTTGATAATGATGCGCCAGAATGACGGCGCGTTTTCCCAGAATATTTTTGGCCGCAATAATACGTTGCGCGCACGCTTCATCCTGCAATTGATCATATTGTTCAAATTCAAAGGCTTTTTGATGCATTACGATTCTTTTCTCAATGGTTTGTAAAATGATACGCATTACTACTCTATCCTAAGATATGGATTCGTGCATGAAATTTAAAGGTCCACTGAAAGATGGTGCAAGAATCGATTCGTTAAATGCAGATTGGTGTTCTGTTATAATTTCGAGAAGGGTATTTTTTGATCAATAGGGTTAGATTGATGGCCATGATTATGGGATTAATGAAACGGGCAATATTTCTAGATGGTTAATCGTCTACATATCAGCTCTCCTTTGATTCTACTGATTCTTCTGGCTTTATTGACGTTCTGGCTGGATCGGATAACACAGCCATCTGAACAGATTGGAGATAATAATTTGTATGTCAATCCAGACTATATTGTAGAAGACCTGTCCGGTATTCGTATAGATTACGAGCGGGAGATTCAACGTGAGTTCACAGCTGAGAAATTATTTCACTACCTAGATGAAGAAGTTACACAGATGGAGCAAGTAAGTTTTATTAATACCGAGCCGGAAAAACCGCTGATGCGATTGCATGCAGATAGAGCTGAAATAAAAAGCAAAGGTAAGAATATTTATTTAATGGGAAATGTGACTGCAATCAGAGGAACTGATGATGAAAAGAGCAAGATTACTTTGATGACTGATTTCTTACATCTTATTCCGGATGAGAATCTGGTTAAGACAGATCAGGCGGTGACTATTACAAGATTGAATACCACGATCCATTCAACCGGTCTCGAATTCAATAATCGTATTGGAGTGATGCAGCTCCTGTCCAAAGTAAAGTCTGTGAATATAAATAAAAAATGAAACTAATTGTCACTTTGGGCTTGCTTGGTTTGTGCTTTATCCAGCCGGTCTGGGCTGAAAGGGCTGATCGTGAAAAACCGATTCATCTGGAAGCTGACCGTGCAACCGTTGAAGATGTGAATCGTAAAGAATCTAACCGAGTCAGTGTGTTTACCGGAAATGTGATCATGACGCAGGGAACTTTGCGGATTAGTGCTGACAAAGTGATTATGAAAGAAGATTTGCAGGGATTCCGGCATGCAACAGCCATTGGAGATCTTGTTAGCTTTCGGCAGAAACGCGATGGTCTGAGTGAGTATGTTGAAGGATGGAGTCAGCGGGCTGAATACGATAGTAAGACGGAAAAAATTGAATTATTCCGACAGGCACGATAAAACGCGGTTCCGATGAAGTGCAGGGCGATTATATTTCCTATGATATGAATAGTGCATTCTTCAAAGTCATTGGCAGCAAGGAACGTGGCGATGAAACAGGTCCTGATAAGCGGGTGCGGATAACTATCCAACCTAAAAATAAATCTGAATAACACAAATAGCAACGCCAGAATAGAAACGGATATGATTTCAGAGAATGAGCGAATTAACGGCCAGTAATTTAAAAAAACGCTATAAGTCACGCACTGTAGTGCAGGATGTTTCTTTTTCAATCAGTAGCGGCGAGGTGATTGGATTACTCGGACCCAATGGTGCCGGAAAAACAACCTGCTTCTATATGATCGTCGGCCTGGTACCTCTTGATGGCGGGGGGATACATCTGGATGAGCAAGATTTAAGTCAATTGCCGATTCATCAAAGGGCAAAGCTTGGACTAAGCTATTTGCCGCAAGAAGCATCCATTTTCCGGCGTTTGACTGTTGAAGAGAATATTCTTGCGGTATTAGAGTTGCAGAATTTGGACGAAGAGACGAAACAGCGGTATTTAGATGACTTATTACACGATTTGCATATCGGTCATTTGCGTAATAATTCTGCAATCAGTTTGTCGGGAGGTGAGCGACGCCGTGTCGAAATAGCTCGTGCACTGGCATCGCAACCGCGTTTTATTTTACTGGATGAGCCCTTTGCAGGCGTTGATCCGATCGCTGTCGTGGATATACAGAAAGTCATTTCTTTTCTTAGAGAGCGGAAAATTGGTGTACTGATTACGGATCATAATGTTCGAGAGACGTTGGGGATTTGTGATCGAGCTTATATCATCAGTGAAGGTCATGTGCTGGCTAATGGGAAACCTGAAGAGATCATAGATAATGAAAAGGTTAGGGAAGTTTATTTGGGAGAACACTTCCGATTGTAAAGTAATGAACGAATTGAAGTTGAATCATTTAGTAATTGCTGTTTCTCCAGAATCATGAAGTTAACACTCCAGCTAAAGCTATCACAGCAACTTAGGCTTACCCCCCAATTGCAGCAATCCATCCGGCTGCTGCAATTATCAACGCTTGAATTAAATCAAGAGATTGAACGGATCGTGCAGGAGAATCCGTTATTGGAGTTATGTGAGGAATGGAATGCTCCTTTGGCCGAAAATTCATTTGAGCATACAGAATCTTCTGACTCTGAGGATTTTGATAATGTGTCACCAGAGGCGGGAGCAGCTGAAGTTAAAGTAGAGCCGGAAGAGAGTTTTGAGCCTGAGTCTGAATGGCCGCAAGAAAATATTTTTTCATATGACACTCATGAAGATGATGATCATGAAGCGCCACAAATACCTGACAGACCATTAAGCCTGCGTGAACATTTGAATTCTCAAACATGCTTGAGTCAAATTTCCGAGCGTGAGAAAAGCATTATTAGCCTGTTGATTGATAGCCTGAATGAGGACGGCTATCTGTTACAGGATTTGGATGAAGTGATGGAAATGCTGCCTGCAGAACTGGGTATCAGTCTGGATGACTTGCAGGATGCGCTCAAGTATTTGCAGCGGCTTGATCCGCCTGGTGTGGGGGCACGTAATCTACAAGAATGTCTGGTGATACAGCTGCAAGCATTGCCTGATGATGTTTATCGTGACCAGGCCATAAAAGTTGTACAAGAATATTTGGAAATTTTGGCGTCGCACGATTTTGGTCAGATCAAGAGACTATTGGCATGTGATGATCAAAGTCTACGAGCTATTCAAAAACTGATTGTTAATCTGAATCCTAAGCCAGGGGCCCAGTTTAATTCACAAAGTGCACGTTATATTGTGCCTGATGTTACGGTTGCTAAAAGGAATGGAATCTGGGGAGTAAATCTTAATATGGCCGCGATCCACGCCTTAATATTAATCACCTCTATGCTAACATACTCAAACAGGAGCATTATTCTTCGCGTGGGCTAGTAAGCCAGTTGAATGAAGCTAAGTGGCTGATTAAGAATATTCAGCAGCGCTCAAGTACTATTTTGAAAGTAGCCAGTGCAATTGTGGAACGTCAGCAGCAATTTTTTGAACATGGAGAAGTTGCTATGCGTCCGCTTGTATTACGAGATATTGCGGAAACCTTGGATCTACATGAATCAACAGTATCACGGGTAACTACACAAAAATTTATGTATACTCCGCGAGGTATTTTTGAACTTAAATATTTTTTTGGTAGTCATGTCTCCACGGATTCAGGAGGAGCTTGTTCAGCGACAGCTATTCGTGCATTGATCAAGCAACTGATACAGGAAGAAAACCCAAGGAAACCACTCAGCGATAACAGAATTTCAAATATTCTTGAACAGCAAGGTATTGTTGTTGCTCGTCGAACCATTGCGAAGTACCGGGAATCGATACAGATTCCTGCAGCAAATCTTCGTAAATCATTTTAATCAGAAGAAAAGGAAGGATATGAACCTTAAACTTACCGGCAACCATGTGGAAATTACCGATGCCATGCGCGAATATGTCATTTCAAAAATCGGTAAAATTACACGCCATTTTGATCATGTCATCGATGTTAGTGTCATTCTGTCGGTAGAGAAGCTTAAGCAAAAGGCGGAAGCAAATGTTCATGTGCGGGGTAAAGATATTTTTGTCGAAACTGATAGTGAAGATATGTATGCATCGATTGATAGTCTAGTGGACAAGCTGGACCGGCAGATACTCAAACATAAGGAAAAGAATCTTGAGCGCCGGAACCATGGTGCATTGAAAAATCAAGATCTTGATGAACAATAGAAAATAATTGAGCATGTTTCTATTTCCAGACAATAAATGATGATTTTTTTGGAATGCTGGATTAATTGCAATCAAGAAACTCTGTCTGCTTCATTATCATTTGAACGAAATAATCCTATTTCCCATGAATCAAATTTCGCAATTATTACCGCTTTCCAATGTTATTGTCGATCTGGATGTCACCAGCAAGAAACGTGTTTTTGAACAAGCTGGATTATTATTTGAAAATACCAATCAGATTGCCCGCAGTCAGGTTTTTGATAGTTTGTTCGCACGGGAAAAACTTGGTTCAACAGGTTTAGGGCAAGGTGTGGCTATCCCGCATGGTCGTATAAAGGGATTACGCGAGGCAGTTGCTGCTTTGGTAACTATGAAAGAGGCGATACCATTTGATGCACCTGACGGACAGCCAGTCAATATCGCCTGTATTTTACTGGTCCCAGAGAAAGCTACTGACAAGCATTTGCAGATTCTCAGTGAGCTGGCGCAGATGTTCAGCGATAAGCAGTTTCGTGAAGGAATATTGCAGTGCAGAGATACGGAAAAGATCCATAAACTCATTGTTGATTGGAAGCCGAATGTCGAAGATTAGTATTGCCCAGCTATTTGAAGATAAGAAGGAGAAGCTGAAACTAACCTGGATCGCTGGTCAGCAGGGTGGCGACACTGAACTCAGTGATGAAGGTATTGCGCAGTCTGGTCAAGGCATGATCGGCCATTTGAATTTTATCCACCCGGACTGGATCCAGGTGATTAGTAGTGATGAGATTCATTATTTAAACAAGCTGGATGCTGCTTCACTTGAGAAAAAAATAAACCAGCTGACGCAAAGTAACCTGGCATGTATTATCGTGGCGGACAATGCCGAAGTTCCTGTGTCTATCCATAGTATGGCCAGTGCATTCGATATCCCTTTACTGCATTCACCTTACCCTGGTCTGGAAGTTATCTGGCTGATTCGCTCTTACTTGGGCAGCGTGCTGGCTCCTTCATGCAGTTTGCATGGTGTACTTCTAGATGTACTGGGTATGGGGGTCATGATCACTGGTGAAAGCGGCGTCGGTAAAAGCGAGTTAGCTCTCGAATTAATCAGCCGCGGTCATGGTTTGGTAGCGGATGATGTCGTGGAATTACGACGTATTGCCCCGGAGACATTGGAAGGCCGCTGTCCTCCAATGCTCAGGGATTATCTTGAAGTACGGGGTTTAGGGATGTTGAATATCCGTACGATATTTGGAGAAACCGCAGTGCGACGCCGTAAAAATATGAAGCTGATTGTTCATTTGCAGAATAGCGGAGGAACAAATTCTGGTTTATTGGAACGACTGCCCATCAGTGATCTAAATGAGAGCATCATGAATGTTGATATCCGTAAGGTCATTATTCCTGTAGCGGCTGGCCGGAATTTGGCCGTTCTCGTCGAAGCAGCGGTACGAAATTATGTTTTGCAATTGCGTGGTATTGATGGCACTAAGGAGTTTATTGAACGCCATGAACGGGAAATGAATAACAAATTGGCAGATAAAAACCAGTACTAGCGCGAATGATTCGCTCATTTTCTTTTGGTTATTCTTACTTTGGAATGATTTGCAAAATCAACGTGGATTAAGATGAAAAATTCTCAGACGATTACCTTGGCATTGACCGGTGCATCTGGAATGCCTTATGGGATTCGTTTGCTTGAAATGTTGTTGCGGGAAGGAAAGCAAGTTTATCTCCTGTATTCAAAAGTAGCGCAGATTGTTGCACAGCAGGAAATGAAACTGGTGCTGCCATCCAGTGCTAAGGAAGCGGAGAATTTTTTTAATCACCAATATCATTTGCCTGATGGGCAATTGCGTGTATTCGGACGTGAGGAATGGTTTGCACCGGTTGCTTCCGGCTCTAATCCGGCCGATTCGATGGTAATTTGTCCATGTACCATGGGGACTTTGGCAGCGATTGCTGCAGGCCTGAATCAGAAGCTTATTGAAAGGGCAGCCGACGTCATGTTAAAGGAAAACAGGCAACTTATTTTAGTGCCACGGGAAATGCCATTTTCTGCAATTCATCTGGAAAATATGCTCAAGCTGGTGCGTAGCGGTGCGGTTATTCTACCGGCGAATCCGGGTTTTTATCATCACCCGCAGACGATACAGGATATGATTGATTTTGTTGTTGCTCGAATCCTAGATCATCTGGGGATCATACACACCTTGATTCCTCGTTGGGGAGCAGAAGGCTGATCTAAGCTGAATAGGTAAGCTATTTTATCTAATAGCCGACAACTTTAACTCATACAAAAAGCAGCCCTTTCCTAAGGGCGCCTCTAAAAATTCAAAGTTCTAAACAAAACGAGGCGCGAGCAAAAATGGTGACGAAGCATGTAATTGATATGTAAGGAAAATTTTGT
The DNA here is from genome assembly GCA_016721865.1 of Nitrosomonas sp. GTDB lineage: Bacteria > Pseudomonadota > Gammaproteobacteria > Burkholderiales > Nitrosomonadaceae > Nitrosomonas. The sequence continues at coordinate 235,070 of JADKHF010000042.1, forward strand.
GAGCAACAAAATGTTGTGATGAAATTTGGATTTTTAGAGATGCCCCTAAGTATGTCTACAAGAACAATCTCAGGATAAATAGCCTATTTTCTATATCTGTTTGTTAGATAGCATGTCCCACATACTGATATATATATTTTTAAAAAATATAAATTTTTTATTTTTATACTTTAACTGTAATGGGAGATAGAAAATGACGCGAGTACTGGTAGTTACACTACTGTTGATCAGTTCGCACGCATCAGCCTTATCCACACAATGGATACCTTTAGGGGCGGCAGCAACACGTCAAGGAAATCCAATCGAAATCAATGGGAATCCAGTTATTGAATATAGAAATGCTGGGCGAGGTGGGATCGATTGGGAAGTTACCGGCACTGGACCAACAGGAGGGTGGTTTAGACAGGAGTTGTGGTTGTTAGATGATTCAGCAGCAGGTATACCCGGAACGAGCGAAGCGACCACATCGTTTTCCGTAATCAGTAATAGTGTTGGTTTCGTCATGGCTGGGGATCATAATGATGGCTTTGCGCAGTTTTTTGTCGACAACATAGATGTTGGCACACACGATATGTATCGAACAGGAAATAGAATTTTGGTGGTGACAGAATTGGATTCTATAGCGCATTCATTAAGAATTGTACAACTCGGTCAGCATAATCCAAATTCAACCAAAGGTGATGTCGCGATTTTGGTGGCGCAGCATTCGATACGCCTATTGCTGCAGTTCCAGAGCTAGAAACATATGTGATGTTGTTGGCCGGTTTGAGTCTGCTGGGTTTTGTGGCACGTTACAGAAAGCTGAATGCTTAACCTGATTTAACTACATTCCTGAAAACTCCTCTGTCTTTTGGACGGGGATTATTTTTTAGTTGCACGTATTGTCGATCATATCGGGGTCATATATATCTTGATTCTTCGCTGGGAATTAGAAAGCTAATATCAATGCATTTTAGCTTTTTACCCATCAGCGCATTGAGATGCCGAGATAAGTTTGAGTTTGTGACTTTCAGTTCGGAAAATACCTGCTTCTGTCACAATATATTGCATTGCTATATCATGTGGCTGGGCGTGGACATTCTCTAATCGTTGCATTTCAAAAGCTATTCCGATAGTTAGGGGTTGTGGCTGGTAAATAGCCAGAGTCCGGTCAAAATAACCGCTGCCATAGCCCAGTCGATAGCCATGTTGATCAAATCCAACCATGGGAATAATAATTGCATCAACCCTAACAATTCTGGTCTCTATAGGCCGGGGATACCATAAGCACCCTTTTTTAACGGTGTTGCAGGCAACCATTCACGAAAACAAAGTGGCTCATCCTTGCCGGTTACTTCCGGTAGTGCGAGCGTCGCTCCATTTTGCATAAAATAAAGGGCAATTGACCGTGGGTCGTATTCACTCCGAAATGGCCAATAAATTCCAATATTCATTTTCTGAAGCTTTGGAAATCCTTTTTTGAGAAAATTGGAAATTGCTTGACTCCATTGCTGATGAATATCTTCAGATAAAGTTTCACGAGCTGAAATTAACTGCTTGCGTTGATGCCTCCTCCATTCCAGTACATTATCCACTATTATTAATTTGTGTTCAGAGGGTTAGAGGTGTCATGGTTATCCTGTAAGAAATTTTGTTTTAACAATTTTCTCAAAGGTGCCGGAATGGCTTGTTCAAGTGCATCGGCAGGTTTAATCCAATAAATTTTTTTGTGGGTTGAGGGGTGCCAGGACAACTTACAGCAACTGTGGATGAATACGTAATTTAAAATGCGTAAATTGATGGTCTAAAATCGGTAACTCAACCGGCGATTGAACTTGTAGGCCTAAAAAATGATTGCAATAAATAGCGGCATCTATTCCGGATCTGATTTCAGGTGGACACCATAATTCTCCCCAGATACCGGAAGCAGGCCTTTTTTCCAATAGCAACTTCTGATGCTGCATAAGTAGTAAAAAGACCGTTTCTTTCTTTGGTAATGGTTTGCGGAGTTTGGCAGTTGGGAATTGATCCACACGGTTTTCTTTGAATGCGACACAATGTTGTTGAAGTGGACATGCTTTACAAAGAGGCGTGTGGCGTATACAAACAGTAGCTCCCAGATCCATCAGAGCTTGTGTATATGTTTCAATCTGGTTCTCACGATAGATTACAGGTAACACTTCTTCAGCTTTCTTCCATAGCAGGTTCTTTATCCTGCTTTCTTCCGGATTGCCTGCAATTCCAAAATAACGCGTTAAGATTCGCTTAACATTACCATCCAGAATGGCTTCACGTTTGCTAAACGCAAAAACTGCTATGGCAGCGGCTGTAGAGCGTCCAATTCCCGGCAGTTTCTGAATCATTGCTCGGGTGTCAGGAAATTGTCCCTGATAATCCTGCATAATTATGCGCGCAGCTTGGTGTAAATTGCGTGCGCGCGAATAATAGCCAAGGCCGCTCCAGATGACCAGCACGGCATCAAGAGGTGCCTGTGCCAAACTGATAATTGTGGGGAATTCTCGCATGAATCGGGAATAATAAGGGATGACTGTATTTACCTGTGTCTGTTGTAACATGACTTCAGATAACCAGACAGCATAGGGATCACGATTCCCTTGCCACGGAAGGTGATGACGGCCATGATCTTTATGCCAGTGGACTAACTGGGTTGCGATTGGCGACATTTTAAAACCGGTCGTGACTCTGGCAAACTGGAGTGCTTTAGTCAGAGGTATTGTTATATTTGAATAAGATGAGTTGGTTTTTTTGCAAGATTTTACTGGAAAACGACTGCACTAAATTTGGCATTGGGTGTAAGGACTTCCATTTTGGCAAGTTGAATTAATTCGATATGTTGTCTGGAATCACTATCAATTACTAGACATTCTCGTTTCTCAGGAGAATTGACAATATCAACCGCTTTGCCTTCAATGATTTGGTTGTTTTTTAAGATGAGTTTAAGACGATAGCCGTACATGCAGGCAACTTCCACAAAGTCATGAAGCTCACACGAGATTGTATCTTGCGCCATAATTATAGACTCCTTTAAGGGGTGTAAAAAAGCATAATATATACGATACCAGAAACAAAATAACAAAAATGAGCATGAATTCTTTGTAATATATCGTTTCAAAGTTAAATGATGGAAATATTAATAACCTTAGGGGGCGTTAACAATTAAGCCAGCCATATCATGGAACTAGCCAAATATAGCATGGCTTGATAGTTTCGTTTTAATCGTTCATACCGTGTTGCAATTCGGCGAAATTGGCAAGCTTCAAACAGGCGTTCGACCAGGTTACGTTCTTTATAAATTTCTCGATAATATTCCCGTCCGAATTATACGGTTTTGTCGAGGCCGGAATAACCGCTACCGCACCTGACGCTTCAACGCTGTTAATAAACTCGTCCACTGTCGCAGCCTTTGTCCGCTGAAAGCCTAATCGGCTAGAATCTGCTCAATGGTGCGTTCGCCTGATCATACTCCAGGCTTGTCCTTCTGTCAGTCGCAGTCTAACAGGATTGCCCAGGCATCAACTGCTGCATGTATTTTGGTACTCAGACCGCCTCTTGATTTTCCAACCGCCTCTTCCTGTTGTTGTTGGGAGCACCATGCTGATGCAG
>JADKHF010000043.1 GCA_016721865.1 Nitrosomonas sp.
ACCGAAAAACTGCGGTGGCCACCTTTGCCAGAATTGCAACTGATTTTGCCGAAATTGCAGCCGATCGATCGTCCACAGTCCCCAGGAAAATTAATTTCAGCCCTTCAAGATCATCCTTACGTGAACAGAGACTTAACATCGATACCCAAACCACCAAACGTTAAAAGGCATGACATTGATGGGCGCAACTGCTCAAGCATTTAAGCCATTGGAGATCTTATTAATCTTATCTTACTCAGGAATTTATAGCTTATTAGTTAGATGTATTTTTTGTAACAAAGCCTTAAGTATTCAAGGAAATTTAAAATCATGAAAATATTAACTCTATTTTTAATGTTTCCCCTATCTATGTTAATAGGTTGCGAAGATTTAAGGGAAGCCAGGAAGAAGCGGTTCTTCAGCAGGCTGAAGTTATTACGCTATGTAGCAGTTAATTGTTGAATTTCCCAGTTATCTGATAACAAACGACTTTTTGGACACTATAAAATAATATAACTTCATGATTAATAAGAGATCATGTAATTTTACAAATCATTTTCAACAATTAATTGTGACAGAGCCTTATTGATCTTGCTCAAGATCAGGAGCCAGGCGCCCCTCCTACGCAATTCGAAACTATTCCCGTAGGTGAGGCCGAGCAAATTGAAGAAACAATCTCTCTTACCTTCCAACTGCTTAAACAGCGTTACCCCAATAGTATGGCGCGACGCGGCGTTCATCCCAAGGATCACGCCAGTGCAAGCAAAATTCAACGTTAATCCTGACATACCAAAAGAATATCAAGTCGGCGTGCTCGCCACCGCTGGAAAAACCTATGAAACATGGATTCGTTTCTCCAATGCTACGTCCAGTCACTCCAGACAACAATGAAAGTGGCGGCAACGAGAGCAGGGGCATGTCCATTAAGTTGATGGAGTTGAGGGCAATACACTACTTGGCAAAACTGGCGCTAAAACGCAGGATTTCCTGCTAATCAACCAACCCAAGTTTGCTTTTGCCAGCGTAGCAGAGCATCCGAATTCACCAGAATTCAGTTAGCCAACCAAGACGATACACGTTCATTCTTCGCATCTATCGATCCTAATGATAAGGAAAAATTAGAAACGTTAAAAATTCTTCAAGAAATCAGAGTAACTCAAATGAGCGATCCACTTGAAAGCCCTTATTTCTCAGCTTCGCCTTTCTTGTTCGGAAAAGACGTAATTGCCAAATTTGCTGTTACGCCCCGAGATCCCGCTAAAACTCCAATGCCGACCGATCCTCTATCAGCCAATTACTTGCGCGAAGCCCTTAAGGAGAGCCTGATCCAGCTGAAGGAAAACAGGCCATCTTTGACTTCCAGGTACAGATTAGGACGGCTGATTCTTTATCTATCGAGAATGCTTCCTCGACATGGGAAAAAGAAATCGCGCCATTCGAGAATGTTGCCACAATCACTATCGACCCACAGGATTTTGATAATCCGTTACGCATAACAGAGTGCGAACATTTGGTGTTCACCCCATGGCACGGACTGGCCGAATTCCAGCCGCTGGGCGGTATCAATCGATTGCGCTTGGGCGTTTATCATGCTTCAGCGAAATATAGAGCCCAGGCCAATGAGCCCTCCGGCTTTCCTAAGTGCGCACCAGGGATTTTATGTTAGCTGTTCTCCACGTGATCAGTACTTAATATAGCCAAACCAAATGATTTGAGTGGATAATAAGAAAGTAACAAGCCGACAAGGATAAACAAAAAAACTAGTTATTTACTATAGCCAAGGTCATGAAAAGGTTAATCGTAATTTTATGTTTTCCATTATTCTGATAATGGGTTGCGAAGACATTAAAGAAGCTGATACAGAAGAAACATCCCAACAGACCAATATTATTACTTTCGACCAAGGCTGGAGCGATGATGAAAGATTGGATTTTATAATACCTCACAAGGTTCCCAACTGATCCCTTATTCCTGGTTTTTAGCGCTGGAACAATCAGATAATGATAATCTGTTCCGGAGCAATGAGAATTTTGAAAAACTTGGCTATATTCCTCAACAAATACTCCCGTTAGAAATCCAGACGGTCTGCCGATTGGATTTATTAAAGATGACAATATAGAAGAATTTCTCACTTCTGCATTAACCTCAACCCGACTGTCATCTGATAATCAGGAACTTCATACACAATACAAGGAATGGCTGGGCTTGACATGCGCGGGCTTGCCACACTTCTGAGGTTAACTACAAAAATCATATTATTCGGATTGACGGCGGGCCGTCCATGGCCGAGTTTCAGGCATTAATCCAATCGCTTTCAAATGCATTGACTGCGACAATAAGTGATGACGAAAAGCTAACCCGATTCGCAAAAAATGTGCTGGCAGAAGGCGGGTATAACGAAACCGAGCAGCAGCACCTGAAAATAGAAATGATGGCCTATAACGCCTGGTTAAATGATTATATTCAGATCAATTATGACAATTTAATAACTCCTTATGGCTATGGACGTCTGGACGCATTTGGCGCGATTTTAAATCGCGTCACGTCAAGTTTTATCGGCATTAAAGAAAATGCTGCGCCCGCCAATGCGCCGGTTAGTTATCCCTTCCTGTGGAATGACTCCCAGCTCAACTGGGTACAGTGGAACGGATCAGCCAACAACCATCTTGGACGAAATGTCGGCGAGGTTTCAGGCGTTTTTTGCCTACACTATTGTGAATACCACAAATGACGAGGAACGATTCTATCTTTCAGCAAAGATAGTTAATTTAGATCAGCTGGAGCAGTTAATGAGCAAGCTTGACTCACCCAAATGGAGGCGCCACTGCCTGAAATCAATGAGACGAAAGCTGCAAAAGGCAAGGTATTATTTGCCCAAAATTGTGCTATGTGCCACGGGGTTCGCGATGAGAATGGGAAATTTCCGATGACCGAGCCCAATCCGCTTGGAAAGCAATTCATCGAAATACACATGACGGCGCTGGATAAAATCGGGACTGACCCGCTGATGGCGATGAATTTTGTAAATCCGGCATTAAATGTTGATCCGGGGGCTATGCGTAATTACCTTCCGGAGGAATTTAAAGATCAGGACAAGGTCCCCAGAGGTGTCATGCTGACTACTGTTGTAGGGAAAGTTGTCGAGAAACAATTAAACAATTTTAATCCGCCACTGGATGATAAACAAAAGTTGGAGCTGGCGGGTTATCACTTTCCAGTTGAAAAAGGTGGACCGAAACCACCCAACCTTGTTGCTTATAAAGCAAGGCCATTGAATGGAATCTGGGCAACGGCACCATATCTGCACAATGGCTCTGTCCCAACCTTATATCAATTGCTGCTTCCTGATACAGAAAGAGAAAAATCTTTTCATGTGGGCGGCACGACATTAAATACCGAGCAAGTGGGATTTGAGTCAAATCAGGACGGTAACAGCTTCTTATTTAATAGCGTTGATAAACAAGGAAATCCGATACCTGGCAATAGTAATGCTGGACATAGTGGAAAATACTATACCCAAACCCAAGCAGAGAGTAATGAGTGGCGTGATTATACTGAAGAAGAACGCTATCAGCTGATTGAGTATATGAAAACGCTGTAAAGCTGGAGGGTGTTCAGAATTCGGTTCTGTCGCATTAAGCGCAAAACGCATATTTCGGATGAGCTGACATGCCATCCCTTTAAACTAGGCGGATTTATTCTGCCAGCGCATAAAATTGCTCAGCAAAAGACATCTTGTCAGCTCCCTCCATCATCATCTGACCTTTGCGAATCATGTGCATTAGTTCGATACCAGCCAAGATGTTTTTAGCTGATTGAAAAGATCTGAATCCGAGCATTGGCTTCGTTATTCGTTTCACTGCTCGATGATCTTGTTCCACAATATTATTGAGATATTTGACCTGACGAACCACCAAGGGCTTCTCTCTGTTGGCATTGATCTCATCAATCGCTGCTTTATTGGCGCCACTTTTATCCATCGTGACCTTTTCAGGAACGCCATTGGCTTGCATGGCTTTGTCAAAGAAGCGTTTAGCAGCGGCCTTATCACGCTTGGCCGTTAATAGAAAGTCGATCGTTTTGCCATCCCTGTCTACAGCGCAATAGAGGTATTTCCAAACGCCTTTCACTTTAATGTAAGTCTCGTCCATCCGCCAGCTTCCGCTAACTGGGCGCTTATACTTTCTGAAAATCTTTTCCAGTAATGGTAGAAACCGGATCGCCCAACGGCTCACTGTAGAATGGTCAACTGCAACATCACGCTCCTCCATCATCTCTTTCAGATACCGGCAACTTAACGGATACGCCGCGTACCAGCGGATGCAGACCAGAATCACCGCAATCGGAAATCGCATTCCCTTTACAACCAGCATGTAACCTCACCATTTTTTCGACGTCAACAGTCTACACGAATGTATCGATGACCTCGCTTAATGCGACAGAACCTGTTCGAAGGGTGTTTCCAGGGAAAATAGCTAATTTTAAAACTGACTTGAGTCAGATGGTTTCGCTTTGCCTCAAAACATAGATTTCGCAAAAAATTCATAAATTTGATTTTGCAGCAAAATGTTGTTTGAATTAGCGGGAGGTGCTGACGGTATGAGAAATTGTTCTTGACAACATGTTACCGTAAGTTCACAGTGTTATAGAGGAATAAAAGGAAGTGTGATTTTTCTCACATAAGGGTTAAAACATCTTCATTTATACTGAACACTGCAAAGGATTATGAACGATTGACATCAGCATAAGAAGATTTGATTGAGTCACCTCTTAAAAGGGAGGTTAGTTTGGAATACCAGAAAACTCATAGCTGTGGTGTTGCAGAAGCTTTCAAAAAAGGCGGAGTTCTGAAAAATGAATGTGCCTCACAATCTATCTCAATTATATCTTTATTGAAGGGTGGTAGCACCATCCGAAATTTGGATGAAAAATTCGTCTCTAATTTAGTCACCTACATCGGTTCCATGTCGGTACTGATCGCGACCAATCTTGGACGCTTCAGTTTTGGGCCACAATTATCCTTTTCTTATGAGCAAGGTAGTGCCATAGGAACAAATCATGAGGATAGTTTATGCGCTTAATCCCCTCAATTTTCCGCAAACGCTCGAAAACAATAGCAGGGGAAGTTCCCTTGGCAGTACTCTCCGCGGAAGTAGCATTACTTGCTGCAATCTTGGCGGTAATAAAGTTTATTCGAGCAATAAAGCTAACGCTTGAATATCAAACCCAATAGTTATCATACAGGAGATTTACTATGCCCATATCACCAACTTACCCCGGTGTCTATATTGAGGAGATAGCCAGTGGTGTACGTACTATCACAGGGGTCGCAACTTCCATTACCGCATTTATCGGTAGAGCCAAGCGAGGTCCTGTTAATAAGGCAATAACCATTAACAGTTTCGCAGACTATGAACGGATTTTCGGAGGATTAGATCTCAACAGCTCAATGAGTTATGCGGTTAGGGATTTTTATCTCAATGGGGGAAGCCAAGCCATTATCGGACGACTTTTCAAGCGAATGCTGGGGACGTCATTTTAGCTATTTTGACGGTAGATACTTTACCATTGGTTGCTGCATATGAAGGCTCCTGGGGGAAATAACCTGAGGGCTAGAGTAGATCATGATGTATCGGCCGAGGTTGCAACAGCTCAAGGACTGGCGGAAACTGACTTATTCAACATTAGCATTCAGGATACAACTACCGGGGTAACAGAAAGATATTTAAATGTATCAGTTGTCGATGGGCCAAGGCGAATTGACAATGTACTGGTAAACCAATCAAAACTGGTTCGCGTACAAGGAGCTCTTCCTGCAGCTAGACCTAAAGACAGTGCTGTACCTGCACCGGGTGAAAAACCATTTGGAGATAATACGCCTGCAACCAATTACGTTGTCACTACACAGGCTGTAGATAGTCGCCCAGTGGCAAATTCCTACATCGAGGCTGGGCTTATGATGCCAAGCAGGGTTTGTATCTATTAAAACAGGCTGATTTGTTTAATCTTTTATGCTTGCCTGCAGAAGGTTCAGCTGATTATCCTGCGGGCTTATTGGCTGCTGCGATAACTTTTTGTGAAGAAGAGCGGGCTATATTATTGATTGATCCAGCAAGTGACTGGATGGATAAGGATGCAGCTAGGGATGGTGTTGACGTATATGTAGGCAGTAGAAGTAAAAATGCCGCGTTGTTTTTTCCTCGCCTTAAACAACCAAACCCCTTGCGTGACAATCAGATCGAAGAATATGCTCCCAGTGGCGCGGTTGCGGGTATTATAGCCAGAACGGATGTGCAGCGAGGCGTATGGAAGGCGCCCGTTTAAGATAGAAGCGACCCTAAGGGGTCTTTCTGGGTTATCGGTCAATTTAAACGATGCTGAAAACGGCGAATTAAATCCTTTAGGTATTAATTGCCTGCGCAGTTTCCCGGTGATAGGCAAAATCGTCTGGGGATCCAGAACGTTGAGAGGAGCTGACATACTCGCCGATGAATACAAATATATTCCGTCCGCCGTCTTGCGCTCTTCATTGAAGAAACTCTGTTCAGAGGCACCCAGTGGGTAGTATTCGAACCCAACGACGAACCTTTATGGGCGCAAATCAGGCTGAATGTCGGTGCTTTACAGAATACATTGTTCCGCCAGGCGCACTTCAGGGAACCACTCCGAGCCAGGCCTATTTCGTCAAATGCGATAAGGAAACCACGACCCAGAACGACATAGACCGGGGTATTGTTAATATCGTAGTGGGATTTGCGCCGTTAAAACCGGCTGAATTCGTCATTATCAAACTCCAGCAAATCGCTGGTGAACTGCAAGTTTAAAAGGAGAAAATCATGGCTCAATTTAGTGTTAACTCTCAACGATTTGATCCCTATAAAAACTTCAAATTCCGCATTAAATGGGATGGGCGATTTGTCGCCGGCGTTAGCAAAATAGGCGCACTAAAACGTAGTACGGAATTGGTTGAGCATCGTGAAGGTGGTGATCCGAGCACATCGCGCAAATCCCCTGGAAGAACCAAATTTGATGCGATAACGCTGGAGCGGTGGTGTCACCCATGATACCGAATTTGAAAAATGGGCCAACAGTGTATGGAATTATGGTTCTGGACTGGGCGCGGAAGGATCTTTGAAAGCTTTTTCGTAAAGACATCATTATCGAGCTTTATAATGAGGCGGGTCATTAGCTATTGCATATAAAGTGTTTCGTTGCTGGGTTTCGAATTTCGAGCATTACCGGGCCTGGATGCTAATGCCAACGCCGTCGCAATACAGACCATCAAATTGGAAAATGAAGGTTGGGAACGCGATTATGAAGTAGCCGAACCTACCGAACCTCAGTTTACCGAACCTGAAGGCTAAGCTGCGATGAGAAACTTGAATGCCGCAGATGTGTTAAACGTTTGGGAGCAGGGACTAAACCGGTCGCTGCTGCAGAGAGCGCTAATGCTTCTGGTTACGGCATTTCCTGAAATGGGTCCCGATAGTTTTGCAGACTTAAGTATCGGCACTCGTGATGCTTGTTTGTTGTTAGTGCGCGAGCGATTATTCGGATCGCGTCTGGTTAATAACGCGGTATGCCCGCAGTGCGCCATGCGCATTGAATGGGAACAGGACATTTCCGACATCCTTGTGAGAACACCCGGCTATCAAACAGCTCATCAATTTAGACTGGAGATAGATGATTATCATCTTTGTTTTCGCTTGCCCAATAGTATCGATATGTTTGAGCTTGAAGGCAGCAGCAATGCAGCAGTTGCCCTGCAGCGATTACTGAGGCGCTGTATCCTTTCAGTAGAATATGCAGGAGCATTTTGTGATATTGAGCAACTACCCGAATCTGTTATCCAAGCTTTGAATCTGCGCATCGAAGAGTTGGACCCCCAAGCAGAAGTCCGTATTAATTTGACTTGCCCCGAATGTTCGCATCGTTGGGAAGTGTTTTTTGATATTGCCAGTTTTCTTTGGGCAGAAATCAATGAGTGGGCGGAACGTATGTTGCAAACTGTACATAAATTGGCTCGAACTTACGGATGGACTGAACGGGAAATACTTAATCTCAGTCCTGTTCGTCGGCAGTTATATCTGGGGATGATAGGACCATGAGTGGTTTTTTACTTAACATGATTAATCGCCACCAAGGCACAGTTGACAAGGTGCAACCTCGGATAAGGTCGATGTATGAGCCGGAACCTGCAACATCTGTAGTCAAGGATACTGCCTTTGCAAGCACGGCGAATGAAATTGTTAAAGAAAGCCTGAACACAGGACTTGACATGCAATTAGCGTTCTCAAAGTCTTCAAATTTAGAGAAACCAACTCCTGAGAATCCGCCGTCAACGTCTCGGTCAGTCATGATAGAGCAACTTGCTCAAACTGACGAAAGTTTCAGTACTACCGATCTCAATTCACTCGACAGAAATCGCATAGATTCAATGAATGAGCAGATTCAAAGTATGCTGGAGCGATTAGGTCAAAAATCGAAACCTTCGGAATCCTTTAACAGCCCCAGTGGATTGCAAAACTCAGTGTCATCCGGCGGAGCAAGCTGATCAAACTACGAGCAAAATTGTTTCAAATGAAACGGGCTAACTAATAGTATTGAAGAAGCCCTTGGACGATTAACAAGCCAAGCGAATAATAACTCAGAAGGAAAACGCGGGTTACAAGACCATGTGCAATTATCGTCCGCAGGCGCCATCAAAATTGAAGCTGATCCAGTGAAAATATTTAGCTCAGTCGGAAACAAAAGGCGAAAAGAATGGTGAGCAATTAATAAAATCCACTAATGATCAGAAAAAGCCGGTCACTGCTCCAATCATTAGTCAAACTGATATCTTCAAACTCCGGCATGGTTAATGGGTATGCAAGCTGAGCTCAACAACCGGTGGCGGGGAAATAAATGCTCAATCTCAAGCCGAACCCGTCATCAATGTCACGATTGGTCGCATCGAGATCCGCGCGACTAACCCAGAGCCTGCAAAACCGGCCATAGCTCAGAATAAGCCTACGGGGGTGCTGAGCCTGGATGATTACCTGAAGCAACGTGAAAGCAAGGGGAGAACATGAGCGGACCGAATGCGCTTGCAACTGTAACCGCAACCTTGCGCCATTTGCTTTCCAGTGCGGCAGCAACGGTAAGTACAAAACCGCCCAGCGTGGCCCGTGTGGGAGAAAGCGGCGAGCAGATCAATATTTTTCTGTACAGCACGCATTGCAATCCAGCGTTTAGTAATTTTCCAATGCCCGGCGAGGCAAGAAGCGGTGAAAATGCTTATCCGCCCTTGCCTCTAGTCCTGAACTATCTGATTACCGCTTATGGTGCAAACGATGACGATATTTCAGGTCAACAACTTATGGGTCGGGCAATGAGTATATTGCACGACCATCCCTTACTGGGCAGAACCGATATCGAAGGTATTACCCCGGACTCTGGTCTTCAGCAACAAATTGAACGTGTTCGAATCACGCCTTACACCTTGAGTCTGGATGATATGTCCAAGTTGTGGACGAGTTTACACTCGGCAGAATATAGACTCTCCACCGGCTACCAGGTCTCAGCGGTGTTAATTGAAAGTACACGAGCTAACAGGGCACCATTGCCGGTATTAAAACGCGGCGAACAAGATCGGGGCGCCGACGTGACTGCCGCGCCGTCGCCCTCTATTTTAGGCTTACGCTTTCCAAATCAGAAACCGGGAGCCGAATTAGGCGATTTGATTACTATTCTTGGAGAACATCTGGGTGTTGATAACATTGTCATCCGCTTTCAACATCCCTTGCTGGTTGATCCGATCGACGTTCTCCCTGATCTAGATCGTTCCGAAACGGAAATGGCCGTCAAGCTTCCCGCACAGGCGGACGATGTCGATGTAGGATCAAAATGGCCGGCAGGATTTTATATGGTTTCATTAGTGATTCAGCGTCCGGATATTCCTGTCTGGACAAGTAATGCCTTAGCCATGCCCTTGTGCCCAAAATTACAATCGGTTGATCCCACAACCGCACCGGCTGGTAAACGTCGTTTTGACCGTCGAATGCCTTCCTCAAGTTCTTTCGGATCAACGGGTTTTGCTATTGTTTGGTGATCAGACTATCAAGGCCGATGCTATTGTCACACCGGCCAATCCGTCGGCATTGACCACGCTGACTTTTACTGTCGAAAATGCGGCAACCAGGGTAACGTCTTATGTCTTGCGTTTGCGAGTGGACGGTGCCGATAGTATTCCGGTAGATTTTTCAGGCGATACGCCGCGGTTTGCCGATAACCAGAAGGTGATCATCACATGAGCGATCAAGCCAATTGGGTGGAAATCAATAACAAGCATCTGGCAGCGATGATTGTCTGGGTTCGCCTTCGACTGCAGCGACTTGTACCGGCGGCTAAGCCTTCAAAGCAAGAGGAGCCGAAAGTTTTAGGGGTTGGTTTAGATCTAATCGAACATCAGAAAAGAAAATGCTTCCACCGCCGGCAGCTACTTCGCTGGACGAAGTAATCGAACGTGCGCATCAAAAAATGTTGGAATTGGAAAAAAACAATCCGCCTCCCGCGCTCAGCTTATTGGCCAGTCATCTAGGGTTAGCAGAATTTGATCGTAATGTGTTGGCTTTATGTGCTGCGGTAGAGCTGGATACACGAATTGCCGGTCTTTGTGCCAGAGTCCAGGAAAGTTTGAACAAACCTTATCCCACCTTCGCTTTGGCCTTTGCTTTATTTGACGATCCCGACTGGAATGCGTTAGCGCCCAATGCGCCCTTGCGTTACTGGCGATTATTGGAAATCAATCAGCCCAATGCTCAAGCCTTAACCGCATCCGCATTATGCGTCGACGAACGTATTCTCAATTATCTTAAAGGGCTGAACTACCTTGATGATCGTTTAACGCCGCTGATCGACCACTGATAAGTCAGCAGGACAATGGCGCGCCCCCGCCCTCACAGCAACAGGCTGTCGATCATATTGTCGGATGCTTAAAAGCAGCCAATGGCAAGGAAAGAATTCCTTTCATTGAACTGCTAGGGCACGATACCGCCAGCAAACAGTTGATCGCTGTAAAAGTGGCAAACGCCTGGGGTTAAATCTTCACACCATAGACATTAAAACCATACCCAGCCAAACCGGGGATTTCGAAACGTTCTCCCGGCTCTGGCAGAGGGAATCCATATTGATGCCGCTGGCGCTGTATATCAATGTTTACGGTGCCGACGATGCCGAAAAAACGCAATTGAAGCGTTTTCTGGAACGCAGCAGCGGTGTGGTATTTCTTGATCTGCAGGATTCAAAGGCCGAGTCGCATAGAGGCCGGATAACGGTCGAAATTAATAAACCGACTCCGCAAAGAGCAACAACAGCTTTGGACTGAAGCGCTGCAAGATCAAGCCCAAGATCAGCCGCAGCGCTTGGCCGAGCAGTTTTCTTTCAGCCAGAATGAAATCAAACGTCTTGCCAAAGCGGCGCAGGCTGCCGGTTCGCAGGACTCATCGAAATTAAGCTGCGACTTATGGCAAGCATGCCGTATCGCGGCACGGGCAGGCATGGAACAACTGGCAACCCGGATTGCGGCCAAAGCCGAGTGGGAACAACTGGTGCTGCCGCCGGAACAAAAAGCTTTGCTGCGGCAAATCACCGATCAGGTAGCCCAGCGCAACCGTGTATACGATACTTGGGGCTTTCGCGAAAAAATGAACCGCGGGTTAGGTATCAACGCCTTATTCGCCGGTGAAAGCGGCACCGGCAAGACCATGGCTGCGGAAGTGATCGCCAATGAACTCCAGCTCGATCTTTTCCGCATCGATCTGTCCGCGGTCGTGAATAAATATATCGGTGAAACGGAAAAGAACTTGCGCAAGCTGTTCGATGCCGCCGAAGACAGCGGTGCCATCCTGTTCTTCGACGAAGCCGACGCCTTGTTCGGCAAACGCAGCGAGGTCAAGGACAGCCATGACCGCTATGCCAATATCGAGATCAATTATCTGCTGCAACGCATGGAGTCCTACCGGGGTCTGGCGATTCTGGCGACCAATATGAAAAGCGCGTTGGATAAAGCCTTTATGCGGCGCTTGCGGTTTATCGTCGATTTTCCCATTCCCGGTATCGAGGAACGCAAGGAAATCTGGCGGAAAGTATTTCCACCGGATACACCGGTTGATCAGGTTTTAGATTATCAACGTTTGGCAGCGCTCAATATGACCGGCGGCAGCATCCAGAATGTGGCGTTGAATGCGGCATTTCTAGCGGCTCAAGACGGTGGCCGGGTTACGATGCCATTGGTCTTGAACGCAGCGCGTACGGAATTAAGAAAATGGAGCGTCCCGCGAAAGAATCGGATTTTCGCTGGCTGGATGCGACGGAGGCAAAATGAACATTAATTTGCATATCGAACGGCTGGTTTTGGATGGTGTAAATGTCGAATCTGATCTGCGACGAATGTTACAAGCCACGGTAGAAGCCGAATTGACTCGATTGCTTACAGAAGGTGGGATTTCGCCCAGTCTTGCTCAAGGCGTAGCTTTGCCGCGTATTTCCGCCGATGGTATTCAATTAACTGACAATAAACCGGTGCAAATTGGACAGCAAATCGCGCAATCGGTGTATGGAGGAATCGGTCATGAATAAAACAACCGTGGCGCAGTCAGCCGATTCCAAAATTTTTTTGCGGCCTGCTTCAAGGCATACTCCAGTGCAAATGCGCTAGCGGCAATCATAGAGATATAGGCGAGTATCTACCAAAAGGAGATTAACCATGCACACTTTATCAGAGAAACCGAAGGCAACTCAGCAGGCTACACCCGCCAAGTCTACGATACTCGGTCGGCCCACTTAGGCACAGCCCTGAGGTGAGATCGATCCTTCACTTGCAGCGCACGATTGAAAATCGAGCGGTGCTGCAGCCACCGCAGGCTCAGTCTGATAGCCCCGAGGCCGTCTCCAATGCGACCGCATCTGGTCACTTCGGTCATGATTTCAGCCGGATACCGGTGTTCTCGACTGACCGGACGAGTCGGCCGCAACCGTCATCGCCGCTGGCTACAGAGCCGCTCCCAGCCGCAATGCAAGCGAAGCTGGTTGTCGGGCAGGCTAACGATCCACTTGAACATGAGGCGGATCGCGTCGCCGAGCAGGTGATGCGCATGCCCGCCCCGTCGCCAACGGCCAGCGGCGTAGCGCTGCAACGTAAATGCACTGCTTGCGAGGAAGAAGAACTGGGAGAGACGCTCCGAGCCAAGCAGCATGACGGCCGTGAGTCTTCAGGCACCGAGGCACCTGCGATCGTGCCCGAGGTGCTGCGCTCGCCCGGCGAACCCCTCGACGCGCAGGCCCGTGCCTTTTTCGAGCCGCGCTTCGGCCGGGATTTCTCGCAAGTGCGCATTCACGCCGACGGCCGCGACGCCAAATCGGCGCAGAGCATCGGCGCGCGTGCCTACACCGTCGGCCGGCACATCGCCTTTGCGGCCGGTCAATATGCGCCGGGCAGCGATCGTGGACGGCATCTGCTGGCTCACGAGCTCGTACATACGATTCAGCAAGGCCATTCACAAATTCAGCGGCGCCGCAGCGCGATTGGACAAGGGGTTGCTGGGCTCGTCAACAAGCCCGAAGAATTCGAGAGCGAAGAGGCTGCCAGTCCGATAGAAGTGGAGGGCTTGAGCCAGAAAACGATTCAGCGCTCGGCGACATGGAAGGGGGCTGCCGTCCACGAAACCGTGAACTTGGCCGATATGTCGTTCGCAGGTAGTGCCCCGATCACGTGGCACCTCTTGAATGGGACGAAGCTTGAGACCCCCACAGACGCGGATGCTGCGATCAAGGTTCCGGGCGTGACAACCTCGCCACTGCCCAGCACAGACCCGGCCACCTGGATGGCGAAAGTCGACACCGTGCCGGCACAGGAAGGTAGCGGCGACGAGACCGTCCTCCGCCCGGGGCCATGGACGAAGGTGGTAACGAAAGCCCAGGCCGGAGGAGCAACCGGATTGGCTGCCTGCGCGGGAGCCGGAAACTCGACGTTCACCGCGCATGGGAATCCGTCCGACGATTCCGTATACAAGGCCAATCGCAGGCATGAGAACCGCCATCTTTCCGATCACAAGGACGCGTTCGACGATGCCATAGGCAAATGGGATAAGAAGCTGCAGGACGCGAAGACCGCCGGCACCGCGTTCACAGGCGCCAGCGCCGCCGATGCGACCGCCGCATTATGGACCGCGATGGGAAATACTCCCGAGAAAGCTGCGAGATCTTATCGGTCACAAGGTTTCAGCAAAGGCGGCGCCTTCCACGCGACCGCGGATGGAGGGCCGATGGCATTTTCGAATCCCAAGAGCAATGCGGACTGCTCCACCTGCTCCCTGGACGTCACCAATCCGATGCCATGAAGGCCGCGATCGATATCCGCACTGAAAACGGCGTTTGGGCCGACCTGCGGATCACCAACGACGACGATAAGGCTGCTCGCAGCCACAACCCGGGCAATTACCGGCCGACGGAAGGTTGGGGATTTTCCGCAAAGCGTATCAAATAGCCGTCCTCCGCTCCTTTCACTTCCTTGAAATGACGTTGCGCGCGGAAGATGGACTGGCAGTCGAGCCTGCGGACATTGCCACTCTCGCGGATCATATCGTCGGATTACCCGTCGAGCTCGAGCCGGGAGCTGAGTTGCGGATCAGTATCCCGTTACACGAGTTTTACGAGTTGAAGCGCAATGTGGATTATTCGCTCGCGTTGACCTATGGCGACGTTGGGGCCCGGGTGTCTGCTGCGACCCAGTTCCGATGTTCTGCGCCTGCTGGTCCAGCGGGGCTGCGGCGTGACGGGCCGGGGGCGTGAGGGCCTGGAGAACGTTGGAGATAGCCAGGTAGGGTGCATTCCATGCACCAAACAACGGTAAATAGGATAAAGATGAAATTGTTAAAAACGACCGGCAGGGCGCGAAACCCCCCTACTTTCTGGAATGTAACTGGAGATAAGAATGACCACGTTTCCCGGTTCACCCAAGTTGATCAAAGGCGGCATTGTACTGCTTAATCCCGGCACCAGCGCGGTGCAGCGTATTATCGCCTTGCAATACAACTCGGATACCTTAACCCGTTCTTTCCAGATTCAAGGTATGGGCGCAGGTAGCGGCGATCGTTCGGAAGCCCTGCGATTAAAAGGGCCACCGGTTGAAACCATCAAGCTGTCCGCTGAAATCGATGCGGCGGATCAACTGGAATTTCCCGAGCAGCATGCCAATATCGTTCAATATGGACTGCATCCACAGCTTGCCGCTTTGGAGACCATGATCTATCCGAGCAGTAGCCAGCTGCAAGCCAACAATAGCCTGGCTGGTTCAGGAACCTTGGAAATCGTACCGATGGAAACGCCGCTCATGTTGTTTATCTGGAGTAAACACCGAATTTTACCGGTGCGGTTGACGGAATTTAGTATTACCGAAGAAGCCTTTGACCCGTCGCTGAATCCGATACGGGCAAAAGTGAGTCTGGGTATGCGGGTGTTGAGTATTGATGATTTAGGCTTCGCGCATAAAGGCGGCAGCCTGTTTATGAGCTTTTTGCAGAATAAAGAACAATTATCGGGAAAGAATCAGGGCGGCGCACTAGGAAGCTTGGGTATCAATGGAATTCCATAAAGAGAATGGTTTATAGGAGATGAGTATGTTTGATCCTTTAAAAGCAATGTTTCAGGGCGGGGCATTAAAAAATACCTTGTTTCCGGTAAGCAGCCGGTATTATGGACTTGAAACCGCGACATTAACAAAGCCTGATGGTAAAACGGTGATTTATCTTAAACGCCGCTTTCTGCCGCAACCGGAAAATTTTGCCTTACTCCAAGAACACGTCGTGACCGAAGGCGAGCGTCTGGATAATATAACGGCGCATTATTTGGGCGACCGGAACAATTCTGGCAAGTGTGATGCCAATAGAGCGATGCGTCCCGATGAATTGACTGAAACGATAGGGCGCAGACTCCTGATCACGTTGCCTCAGGGAATTCCAGGAGTGTCGGATGCGCTAAAGGTGTCCATCTCACATTGCTGGTTGGCCCAGTGGTGCCGGTGCCGGTGCCGAGAGCGGTGCTCGACGCCTTGACCAGTATTGAAGTCACTCATAATACCGGTGCGGCCAGTGGGTTTAAATTGACCTTTACGTTAACCAATCGCTCGCCTTTACAAACACTTTTCTTGGTGGCGGCTGGGCAAACGCCGATGCTGCGAGTGATCATTGTCTTGACGATTGACGGTACTCCACAGGTGTTGATGGATGGCGTGATGACCCTCAATCAGCTTGCGCCGGGTAGTCAACCGGGGCAATCAACGCTAACAGTCATCGGGGAAGATTTAACCAAAGCCATGGATTTAATTGATTTTAGTGGCTTTCCATTTCCAGCCATGCCGGTAGAAGCCCGTATTGCCTTGATTATTGCCAAATATGCCGTTTTTGGCATGATTCCCTTGGTCATTCCCAGTTTATTTACGGATGTGCCGATTCTGTCGAGCGTATTCCAGCGCAGCAGGGTCTGACTTGGCTTATATCAAGCAACTGGCGAGAGATGCCGGTTATGTTTTTTATATCGACCCAGGGCCAGCGCCGGGATTGAATACGGCTTATTGGGGACCTGAAATCAAAGTCGGCCCGCCACAGCCTGCGCTGAACCTCGATATGGATGCGCATAGCAATGTCGAATCGCTTAGCTTCACTTTTAAAACGGCTGAAACTACATTACCGGTCGTGTTGATCCAGAATCAGTTAACCAAAATTCCGATTCCATTGCCGATTCCAAATCTTAATCCGCTGCAACCGCCGCTGGGCATCATTCCGGCTCCTATAACTAATGTGACGGTGTTGCGGGATACCGCCAAACTGTCACCGATGCAGGCTATTTCCCGAGGACTCGCAGCCACTTCTCGTTCAGCCGATGCGGTTGAAGGGACGGGATCATTGAATGTAATACGTTACGGCCGGATTTTGAAAGCCCGGCAGTTGGTGGGCGTAGAGAGGTGTGGGCATGGCCTATGACGGTTTATATTATGTCAAAACCGTGACTAGCACCTTAAAACAAGGCGAGTTTAAGCAGAGTTTTACCTTGACGCGGAATGGCTTGGTCTCAATTACACCGAGGTGCAGCATGAGTCAACCTTACTACGGAAAATACCGGGGCACGGTCCTTAATAACGTCGATCCCATGCAAATAGGCCGTTTGCAGGTACAGGTTCCCGATGGCGGGGCTGGTGCCTACTTCTTGGGCGATGCCTTGTTTCCCTAGTTCAGGAAAACAAATGGGCGCTTATATGCTGCCGCAAATCGGCGCTGGCGTCTGGGTCGAATTTGAGCAGGGCGATCCTGATTATCCGATCTGGAGCGGCTGCTGGTTCGGCTCGGTTGCCGAGATGCCCCTTGCCGTGCCCGCGGGTAATCCCGCCTCCCCAAGTTTTGTCATTCAATCGACTTTGCAGCAGGCCGTTATCATCAGCGATTTGCCGCCTTCCGTGCCGCCGCCGGTCATGCCGCCAGCGCCGACAACCGGGGGAATTATCCTGCGCAGTACGACAGGGGCGTCTATCGTGGTTAACGATGCCGGGATTTTATATCCAACGGCAAGGGCGCCACCATTAACATGGTTGGTCCGACCATTACGATTAACAATGGCGCCTTGGTCATTATTTAGGAGATTAACATGCCTGGATTTCTCGTACATGTTGGCGCTCAAGTGCTGTGTTCACATGTAGGGCAGGCAACGCCTACCGTGCCGAATCCACGGGTGACGGTCAGTGGCCAGCCGACAGTATTAATGACTACACCTTATCTGGTTGCCGGTTGTACTTTACCTCCGCCGCCGGCTGCGAACGGTCCGTGTGTGACGGCACAATGGCTGATCGGAACGACACGCGTGACCTCAAACGGTCAACCGCTGCTGGTGCAAAGCAGTCAGGCCATTTGCGCGCCTACTGGCACACCATTGTTGATTATCGCAACCCAGCCAAGGGTCAGCGCAATATAAGGAGGGCAGTGTATGTTAAATATCGACTTTCCGTTTCATTTTGACAATCGCGGGCGTACCGCAATTACGGATGATAACGATCATATTAGGGACATGATTGAACAGTTTTTTATTTACTAACAGCGGTGAACGCGTCAATCGGCCTGAATTCGGCAGCGGTATTTTGCAATTGATTTTTGCACCGAATAGCCCTGAACTGGCTGCAACTTTGCAATTTACTATTCAGGCAGGCTTACAACAGTGGCTAGGAGACGTTATCGAGATTCAAGAGCTATTGGTAAGCAGTCAGGATGCTAGTTTAAGCGTTGAGTTAACGTATAAGATTCGCCGCACTGGTGAAATCACTGCGACATCGTTTGTCAGGAGTACTGCAGCATGAATAGTCTAACTTGTAATGTCGGGATTCGACGTGAAAAAGTGCGTCAACATGTTACGCTCAGCGGTCTTGATTATCTGGAAGTAGGACGGATTGATCAGCTTCTGTCTGACCTGGAAAATCAATGGCATTTGCGGGTTTATTTTTTGGGCAGAGCTCCGGACGCGCTGGATGAAACCAATATCCGCATCGAAGGCGGATGGCGAATACGAGATATTCAAGTTGTCAGTGTAGACATTCATAAAGCCAAGCGTATCGAATTTGACGATTCTATGGAAATCGTAGTCGATAAGGCAGGGGATTTTTCCACCTATACCTTGCGGGTGGTTGAGAAGGATGAACAAGGTCAATGGCAACCGCATTCTGCATTTGATCCTCGTTATAATCGGATTGAATTCAATTTAAAATCGATTGCCCAAATGATCTTGACTGTAAAGCTCAGGTCACCTGCCCCGTTGAACCGGCAATAGAACCCGATATCAATTATCTCGCCAAGGATTATGCAAGCTTTAGGCAATTGATTCTGGATCGGCTGGCTCTGATTATGCCGGAATGGAAAGAAAGGCATATTCCCGATATCGGCATTGCGTTAGTTGAGGTAATGGCTTATGTTGGCGACCATCTAAGCTATTATCAGGATGCGGTAGCAACTGAAGCCTATCTCGATACTGCGCGGCAACGGCTTTCGGTACGACGCCATGCGCGGTTGGTCGATTATCAGATGCATGAAGGCTGTAACGCCAGGACGTGGTTATGCGTAGAAGTAGAACAAGATTTGACTTCGATAAAACCGTGTGACATTTATTTTATTACCCGCCTTGATGATGCCTTATTTGCGAAAAGCGTTTTAATATCCAGAGAAGATTTGCAACAATTTCCAGCTTCTCGCTATGAAGTTTTTGAGCCCATCGCTAATGGTGATATCCGTCTTTATAAAGATCACAACCGAATCGCATTTTATACGTGGGGGGATCAGCAATGCTGTATTCCCCAGGGCGCAACCAGTGCGACCTTAGTAGGGGAATGGATCCCACCTGAGGCCTCATCCGGTCAAGATTCTGAGTGTGAGCCTGCAAAAGATATGGAAACGCAGGAGATCAATTCTGATAAAAGTAAGGCGCTTACAAACATATCACTGGCTAAATTGCACCTGAAACCCGGCGATGTTTTACTTTTTGAAGAAGTTATCGACCCTGAAACGGGTTTTCAGCAAGAAGAAATCATCGATCCCGTAACGGGCCGCCTGAAAGATGCTAATCTTGGCTATCGTAATGACGTTAATCCTAAGCATCGTCATGCGGTTCGTTTGACAACCGTCACAGCAGATATTGATCCTCTGAATGGTCAACATATAACTCATATCACCTGGGATGAAGAGGACGCGCTACCTTTTCCCTATGCCTCATCCGTATTGGGACCGCCTCCAAAATGCAAAATTATTGAATATGTCAGTATTGTCTGCGGCAATGTTATCCTGGTCGACCATGGACGAACAGTGCATGAGGATTTAGACGACGTGCATAAAGGAGATGTTAGCGAATGCTGCAAAGACGAAGGCATTTTAGCGGAAAGTATCCACAGGACACGGCGCTACAATCCGGGTTCCAGCAATAAAGTTAGTCAGTCATGATGAAAACACTGGGGAACAGACGTGGGTTCCTCAAGCGGATTTGCTGTCCAGCCAAGCTAGCGACTTACAATTCGTTGCGGAACTTGATAATGAAGGACGCGCCCATCTACGTTTTGGTAACGGGGAATTGGATAGAAAACCTGTGGCAGGTATGAAGTTTCAAGCTAATTATCGCATCGGTAATGGTTTTGCGGGCAATGTCGGCGCTGAGTCTATTTCGCATGTGGTTTTTAAAAACAACCAACTGCACGGAATTAAAATTGTCCGTAACCCCATGTCGGCACAAGGCGGAACAGAACGGGAGCCCATTTCCGAAGTCAGCTTTTTGCTCCCCATGCATTCCCGTAAAGAGTTGCAGAGAGCTGTCATTGCTTAGCGACTATGCCGCCATTGTTTTGCGCGAATTTAAGAACAAAGTCCAAAACGCCATCGCTAAATTACGCTGGAACGGAAGCTGGTACGAAGTATGGGTTGCCGTCGATCCTTTTGGCCGTGAAGAAGCAGATCAGGCTTTGCTCGATGAAATTACCTGCCGGCTGCATCGCTATCGGCGCATGGGCCATGACCTCATTGTGAAATCCGCGCAGCGGTACCGCTGGATATCGAACTGGCAATTTGCGTTCGGCCAAATTATTTAAGAGGGCATGTTAAAGCTGAATTGTTGAAACTCTTCAGTAACAAAAACTGTCCGACGGTAAGCCGGGATTTTTTTCATCCCGATAATTTGACCTTTGGTGATGATGTTTATCTAAGCAGAATCGTTGCCGTGGCCCAATCAGTGCAGGGGATAGAAAGTGTCGAGGTAACCAAAATGCTGCGCTTTGGCGAGTTGGAAAATAACGAAATAGAAAACGGACTGTTGCCGTTGAGTCCTTTTGAAATCGGCCGATTGATAATGATCCCAGTTTTCCTGAAAACGGTAAACTGACCCTGGATATGCGAGGTGGAAGATGAAAACAAATTGCTGTGATTGTTGTTATCCCGCAATCGTTGATCAAGATGCTTGCGATTGCTGCGAAGGGATTGAAATTGTTACGCCTTTGTCTACTTACAACCGGCCCGGGTTGTCGGAAATCAACTATCGCATCGGTACTCATGCCAGTTTTCTGGAAACCATGACGGCACGTTTGACGGGGTATTATTTAGAAAAGCAGGATGAGCAAGACAACACGAAGAAGGTTTATCCGTTAAAAGGCTTAACGACTCGTGATGCAAGTGATCCAGTTCTTGCTCTTTTGGACTCCTGGGCAACAGTGGCCGATGTCTTGACGTTTTATCAAGAACGGATTGCCAATGAAGGCTATCTGCGTACCGCGACCGAACGCCGTTCAATTCTAGAACTGGCTCAGCTGGTGGGGTATAAATTGCGACCAGGAGTGGCTTCCAGTGTCTATCTCGCCTATACGCTTGATGATAACGCGAAAGAGGAAGTGATTATTCCCAGAGGTGCGCGTTCGCAAAGTATACCCGGCCCTGGCGAGTTGCCGCAGTCATTTGAAGTAAGCGAAGATCTGAAGGCTCAGGCCAAGTGGAATAATCTCAAACCCAGGCTGGCGCAGGCGCAAACGCGCTCAACCATAGAAGACAATTCGCGTGTCTACTTAAAAGGCCTTGGCACCAATTTAAAGGCTAACGATGCCTTGTTGATAGATTTTGACGACGGCATGCCTCTTTTTTTTACACAGGCCTATGATGTTTTGCCGGAGAATGAATGGGATCGAACGCTGGTGACTTTTATTGAACAATCCCTGTCCCCATTTACTATGGTTCCTGTTGTTGACATTATTCATCAATTGGTTCGGCCCGCCTCGATCCAGCCAGCAAATCAATTTCAGTTACGGCAAAGCCTGACAGGTCAATTCGCATTGCAGAAAGATGCTTCATTAAAAACTCTCGGCTCCGATATTGGTATTTCTGCCCTAAGCGCCACAGCCATAAGTAGCAGCAGGCCGGCTGCGCAGGCCGGGTATTCGGTGCTGAGCGCTTTCTCTCCCGCTCTCAAGAATCATTTGGCTACGGCAACGGCTAGCGTCAAATTGACTGCTAAAAACATCAATGTTTATCAATTGGGAATTAAGGCCTCTCTTTTTGGTCATAATTTACCCTTACCGACAGGCGGGCGATGCCCGTCCGACCCCATTAGAATCAACCTAACCTATTCTGATGTCGCAGAGGCCAGTGCAGAAAATTTAACCACCCTAGCTTTGGATGCCGAATATCCAAACATAAAAAAAGGTGACCGGGTGGCTATCAAGATAGGCCAGGAACTCGTCCGGTTTGCCAAGGTGGTTGCCGTGGACGCTATCACATTAGGAGGTACGCCACCCGATAATCTTGCCTTTTTTAGAACATGTCCGACCATTACTACCATTAAAGTTGGACAACGAACAACAACGACCGAATCTGACCCGATAAAAATGAAAGTCACTGTTTTAAAATTAGATTCTGATTGGAGAAATGCAAGTGACACGAATGTAATCATAAAAAACACGACGGTTTATATCCAGAATGGCAATCCTGAGCTTGCCGAAGAACCGATTACCAAGCCCGTCTGCGGAGGCAAGGATGAAACAATCGAGCTGGACGGTTTCTATGACGGCTTGGAAGCCGGAAGATGGGTCATTGTTAGCGGGGAAAGGGACGAAGTTGCAGGGGTGAGATTTAGTGAATTGGCGCTATTGGCTTCGGTAACACATGATATCGTGACGGGTTTGCCCGACGAGAATTTGCACACCTATATTCAATTAGCCAAAAACTGGCTTACTGCTTTAAGCGCGAAACGGTCACGATTCACGGCAACGTTGTCAAGGCCACGCATGGCGAAACCCGATTGGAGATTTTAGGCAGCGGCGATGGCGCCAAGGCTTTGCAAACCTTTGCGCTCAAACAAAAGCCGTTAACCCATGTATCGTCGGCCAATCCCTCGGGAATAGACAGTACATTAAAGGTTTTTGTTAATAATATCGAGTGGCAAGAGGCGGATTCCTTAGCCGGGTTACAGGCCAGTGGCCGCGTCTTTATTAGCCAAACCGATAACGAAGATAAAACTTCGGTGACTTTCGGCAATGGCAAGCAGGGCTCAAGGCTCCCCTACCGGTGTGGAGAATATACGGTCCGAATATCGCAACGGCATCGGTCAGGCCAGCAATATTAAGGCGGAGCAGGTTTCGCTATTACTGACCAAGCCGCGGGCGTTAAAGAAGTTATCAATCCTTTGCGCGCATCAGGTGGCGCCGACAGGAAAGTCGTGACCAGGCAAGCAACACGCGCCTTTGGCTGTAAAAGCACTGGATCGATTGGTTTCCACCAGGATTATGAGGATTTTTCACGTATTTACGCCGGAATTGGCAAAGCTTATGCGATTGAGCTGAGCGACGGCCGGTTACCATTGATACATGTCACCATCGCCGGTGCCGGGGACATACCCATTGATGAAAATTCCGACTTATTTAGAAATCTTCGGCAGGCGCTGCATGATTTTGGTGACCCTTTCCAGAAAATACAATTGGCCGTGCGCGAATTGTTGATGATCGTTATTGAAGCAAGGGTTTGATTTTGCCTGATTATCAACGGAGCCGGTTGTTACTGAGGTTCGTAGCGCATTACTTGATCAATTCAGTTTTGAGCGGCGTGAACTGGGTCAGGATGTCTTTTTGAGTGAAATCCTTAGCGCCATGCAGTCGGTCCAGGGTGTTGCTTATGTCGATGTCGATGCCTTTGGCGGCGTACCTGAAAAACAACCACTAACCGAGGCTGAAATTCAGATATTAACTAATGATGGAACCCTGCCTTTGGTTGACCCGCGCAGGTTATTAACTCCTGATGAGATTGCCGATGAGGTATCAAAAATCGTCAATCGGATTCAAAACCTTACGGAAGCCCAGAAAGAGGAATTGTCCGAAAGCGGAGAGCTTCGAGTTCCGCAAAGGCTTGTCGTTAATCTGCCGGTCCAGGAAAAGTTTATTCGTCCGGCTCAGCTTGCTTTTTTAAGCCCCGATGTTCCCGCAACTTTGATATTAAATCAGATTAAGTGAGGTTGTCATGCACGATTCAAGAATAGACCGTCTCTATGAGTTGCTTCCGGCTATTTACCGGATGCGGGATGCCGACCAGGGCGAACCTCTTAAAGCTTTGCTGCAAATCATTTCCGAGCAGGTTAATCTGGTTGAAGACGATATTTTTCAGCTTTATGAGAATTGGTTTATTGAAACCTGCGAAGATTGGGTGGTTCCATATATTGGAGAGTTGATCGGCTATGTACCGGTGCATGAAGCTGGTGAGCCCTCACCCGGAGCAACCCGGAGGATCAGCTGCGAAACAAGATCTTGATACCTCGGCGTGAAGTGGCGAATACCATCCGCTACCGTCGGCGCAAAGGTTCATTGGCATTGCTGGAGCAACTGGCGAATGATGTTGGAGGCTGGCTTAGGCCAGAGCGGTGGAGTTTTATAAATTATTGGGCTGGACGCAAGCTCTGAATTATCAGCATTTGGATCGAGGAAAAACAGTCGATATACGGAATGGTTCCAGCCTCGATCTCATCGATAGTCCATTTGATACGATTGCCCATACGATCGATATTCGCCGCATCAACTCAAATAGATCAACAGGTTACTTCAATATTCCCAGCGTTGGTGTATTTGTGTGGCGCTTGAAATCTTATTCAGTCACGAAGACGCCGGCTTATTGCCAGCAGGCTGTTGGAAATCATTGTTTCACCTTCAGTGTGCTAGGCAATGACAGCCCGCTTTTTTTAAAACCTGAACCGGAAACGGATCCAACACATATTGCTGATGAGTTTAATTTGCCAGTTCCTATCAGAAGACGCTTGTTCGAAGAACAAAAGACCAAACTTTACGGCGAAGGAAAGAGCCTTCAGATTTGGCTGAGCAGCACGCGTAGAAACCAAACAATCCTGGAATTGGTGCAGCCGGAACACATTATCGCTGCTGATTTGAGCCATTGGCGTTATCTTCCCCCCAAGGGATTTGTCGCCGTTGACCCTGTGCTTGGTCGGATCGCATTTCCTTCGAGAAAACCTCCAGGAAAATGTGATGTTCTGGTCAGGTATCATTACGGTTTCAGCTCAGAGCTGGGTGGGGGTGAGTACGATCGGCCGCTGCCTCAACTTACTTTACATAAACTCTATCGTGTCGGTGCAGACGAAAACAATAAAACCATTAACGCTGCCATCGATCAATGGCGGCAGGAACAAGCCGGTCAAGTGCAGGAAATAGAACAACAAAAAAACTTAGAAACGCAGTACTGAAATCATGGATAGCAGGATTATACGAAGAAGATTTCGATATCGCGTTGCAAACCGGTGAAAGTCTGCAGATTAGATCGGCCCTGGGCAAACGGGCGGTGATTGGTCTTTCTGAAAAACACAGGGACGGCCTGAGTCCTTCTCTGCAAGTTGCGCGTGGCAGCTGTTTTATTCTCGATGGTTTAATTGTGGTCGGGCGTCCTGTTGAGATAAGTGCTATTGAGAGTTCGGATGAAATTGAACAAACCGATCAAACCGATCAACAGATCGCTGAGGGCGGGTATCCTATAGCAGGGTCAAAACAGGCGGATATCATCATCCGCCATACAACATTAGTACCTGGCTGGGAAATAAATGACGACTGCAGTCCTATGGAATCAACGATGGCGAGTTTAAAGTTGTTGGTTTCACATCTATGTGAAAAAATCGAACATAGCATTATCGGTTCAATCGAAGTGATCCAGCCGTCAAACCCTTGATTGAAATGGAGGACAGGCAACAAGACGTTGCTGCAGACGAGGGAGTATTAGACTTTCGTTGTCGAAGTATCGAAAAAGAAGTCGCGTGGATCCTGTCCAGATATGCATCAGCGACAGTATTCTGGATGCGACTGATCCAGAATTAGAGGCTATAGGGACGCCGGATTGCAGAGGTCGGTTACGCGATTTTAACTATTTGCGCAGCACCGTATTCGGGCAAATTCAGGTGCATGCCATCGAATTGGCTGAAAATTGCATTTTCGTGGGACGGATTACCGTGGCAAGACGACAACTGGGTATGCGATTTTGTTATGTGACGCCGGAATCGCGTACGCCTCGCCGCTATCAATGCCAGCCTGATTTGGTAATGAAAAAGAAAGCCGAGGATCTGAGGCAGGATGCCAAACTAACAAGCTAGACGTGCCTGGCGAAGCCATTATTCCAAGCGGCTCAGGAACGAAGCAACTCGGGTTCATCCGGTCTTTAATAGTGTTCGCGTGGCATGCCTTTATATTGCCAGTTGGCCGAATGCTGTGCAGAAGAAATTAAACGTGGTGCGGATGATGAGTCCGAAATGGGGGTTTATCATCATTTATATCAACCCCAGCGGATGGCAAATTTGCGCGTCCGTTTAGACGAATTTATCCCCGCAAGGATGGATGTCGGCATCATTTTATCGAGCTAGGAGAACGACATGAAAGGCGATTTTACAAGAAACACATTTGATCCCGACAAACATTTTTTGCGTGTACTGATGCAACAGGGCAGGGTTCAACTCGATGCGGATTGGAATGAGCAAGCGTCCATCTTGTTGCATTACATACAAACATTAGCAACGGATCTCATTGGGCCTATGCGGGTCCGAGTGGGAGGGTTATGGTTTGCCATTTCAACTGGAGACGTTGGAGATTTTAAGATAGGAAAAGGCCGTTATTACGTGAACGGAATTCTTTGTGAGAATGAACGGGATGATGTTACTTATTTATCACAGGCTGATTTTCCGCTCTCTGAAAATGATACATTAGTAAATGGCAATTACATCGTGTACCTGGACGTATGGGAACGGCATATCAGTTTCGTGGCCGATGACGATATTCGGGAAAAAGCCCTTAACGGCATAGATACCGCGACGCGCTCCAAAGTTGTTTGGCAGGTGAAAGTCTATCCGTTGATCAATGATCAATATGCATATTGTAACCAAGGCAGCTCATTATTAACTGATAAGGTATTAGCGTTAAGTAAAATTTGCATGAGTGCCAGGGCTAAACAAGGCCAATCGGTTACCATGCCGTGCCTGACCGAACCCGAAGCTCAATACCGCGGTGCTGAAAATCAGCTCTACCGGGTTGAAATTCATGATAGTAATTTTGATATAGATAGTAATGGCGAATTAATAATCCGAGACAAATCAAAATTCTAACATTTAAATTCTCGAGAGAGAATGGATCGTTCATATTTCCTATCAAGAATGTAAAACCCGATACAGCATCTGATACTATATTAGTTGAACTGGAACATTTGGGTTGTGATGGCAAGTTGGGTTTGGCCGTTGATGATTGGGTTGAGTATATAGATGACAGAATCGACTTGCATGATAAAGCCATGCCATTGATTAAAGTGCAAGTCATTGATTTAATTAATAGAACAGTCACCTTATCAGGAGCGGTTAGTGTTAATAGTGATGATTTAAGCAAACATCCATTTCTTCGCCGTTGGGACCAAAAAAATGCTAATAAGGTCAATACAGAAGGTGTCATAAAATTGAAAATAATACCTGGATTAAATTAGAAGACGGTATTGAAGTGAAGTTGGTTTAATCAAGATGACCCAGTCCGTCGTGGTGATTGCTGGTTGATACCGGCTCGTTATGCAACAGGTGATGTGATTGGCCAATACTCACTGATGAAAATGGGAATTTTATCAAAGAAAACAATGGTAATTTGATACCTTTAATGCTATCCCCAATGGGAACCTTACATCGCTACCGCCATTAGCCATCATAAAGGTAGATGATAGGGGGGGTTTATCCTCAATTCGATTGTCGGCAGTTTTGATCCGCAGTCTTCCTCGTGCCAATATAATTACTTTCGCTTAGGCTGGGTATAGGGACGGATTTAATCTGTCCCCAAGATGGTCAGTAATCAATGAACGCGGTCTGGTCTTTTTGGAGCAAGCCTTATTTCGAAGCCCGAAAAAGTATCTGGTGTAGCGAAAAACAGCATTTGTTGTCGTGGATACTATCTGCAGCAAGCCAGAAAGTTTTTTGGAAAACTGTATTATTCACAGATGACTATGGTGCGAAAATGCTGGTCGATGGTCTCCAGTTGAGTTCGATGTAGTGAGCACCGCTGGAATTCTCTCAAAGATCATGACCAAAGATGGTGGGCGGTAGGTAAAATATTTACTTACAACTTGCAGAAAGAGCCATTCATTCATATTGATAGTGATGTTTTTTTATGGAAACCATTACCGGTAAATTCACATACTCCACTTTTCGCCCAGAATCCGGAATACTTTGACATTGGCACGTCTTTTTACATGCCCGAGCGAATAGAATCGCTAGTTAATAAGCATGGCGGCTGGCTGCCAAAGGAATGGATTTGGTACCTCTCCAGCGGGCAGCAGCAAAAAGCGGAGAGCTGTGGGGTAGGTGGTGGCGCCAACACTGAATTTATCAATTATTACTCGAAGCGTGCGCTTGAGACGATTGAACATTCCGCTAATACTACTTTATGGGCAACTCTCTTGGCGAGCAGGTGGAACGAAATATCCTGATAGAACAATATTTATTATCTGCATGTATTGAGTATTGCAAAAATCACCAAGACGGCCGGAATCGATATCAGTCTATTGATATTCAATATCTTTTAATTCTATGGATGATGCATTGATCCCAGGAAAGCTGCAAATGCCGGATATACTCATTTGATAGCAAACACCAAGAAAAGTGAAGCCCTTGCCAATGATCTCGATCGAAGAGTAGAAAAAGATTATCCAGAAGCTTTTGAAAAATGTCTGAGATATGTCGAAGGCACAATAAAATAGAGTGAGGTATGCTGTCAAAAAGGCTCTGTCGCATTAAGCGAGGTCATCAACACATTCGGGTAGACTGTCGACATTGAAAAAATGGGGAGTCTGTATGCTGACTGATAAAAAACTCGGCCGCAAGCGACCGAGTTTTAGAAGAGGATAGTTGCCCAAACCTTCCTTCAATTTCATCCATCACTTTGAGCTGATTTTGTACATACTGACGAATAACTCCTCGTTAGCATTACCTGCCGCAGGCCGTCCTGCCTATTCCGGTCTGCTGCTGTTCAAAATGTTGCTGACAGGAATCTGGCACGGTGGACTCAGTGATGAGTCAGTTGAAGACATGGCTAACGCGAATCTGCACGTGATGCGGTTTTTGGGCCTGAGTCTGGAAGACGATGTTCCGGATCATTCGGTACTGTCTCGTTTCAGGACACGATTAACACAAGCACATGCATGGGATGGTTTGCTGGAGAAGATCAATCAACAGATCCAGGAGCACGACATCATGGTGACTCAGGGCTGTCATGTCGACGCCAGTATTACGCACGCCCGCGTAAACAAAAACCAGGCCATCGTATGAAGTGGTTGCTGACCGAGAGGATCGTGACGATGAAGATGCGAAAAAGGCCATGCGCGTTATTAAAGTGATTCAGCCCGGTGTAGATACAGAAGCACGCTGGGTTAAGAAAGGTGGAAATCTGTTTTGGTTATAACAGCATACACTGGTTGATAACAATGGTTTGGTGTTATTGATCCGGCCATTAAATAGTTTTAAGCGGCATATTTTTGGTGGATGCCACGGATCTTGGAAGTAAGAAGCAACGCGTCCTGGATTATTCTGCAGCATCAACATATGATCATCGACAGCGGCATGTAATTTCTCCTTGGTGCAACACCGGAACTTTCGGAACCGATAGCCTGCTTCAAATCTGAGTTCAATCTTTCTTCTGGATTTAACTCCCGACTGTAGCTGGGTAAACAAAAGCATTTGATCTTTTCCTTATTTTCTTCCAGCCAAGCCTTCACTGGTTTGCTTTGTGGCACTAAAAATTATCCAGGATCAAGAACACTTTCTTCCTGCATCCTTGACTTGCAGTTCGAGAAATTCAATGCGTCTATCTGAATTGAAATTTCCATCAATAATCTTGCCAGCGTTGACAGCCTTTGTTGGTTACAGTGGCAATCATTGAGCAAAGCCGTTGCCGCGTGCCAGGAGCGTGGGTCACGGGTGTTTTTCCTTGGGTGCAAAGCCACGTCCTCGCACATCCGTATTGACTAATCCCGTCTCATCACCCCAGTGAATCTCCCCGCTTTCAGTTCGAGCGCTTGGCAAATATCCGGATATTGCTCATTGAGCCATTGCTTTACCGCCTCCGGGCGTTGTTCATAAGCACGTCGGATCGGCTTCTGCGGGGTAAATCCTCAACGCTTGAGGTAGTGTCCCACCGGTGCTACCGGCATGGATAAGTTACATCTCTGCTCGGCTTAACTGTCTTATCGCTCCACGATTCCACAAACGAAAAATCCATCTTCAGTTGCTCTGTGACGTTTATCACTAACAAGCCGTTGCAATCTCAACTCCGGCTCTTCGCTTAAGCTGCGTCATATCACCCGTACGCTGAACCGCGTCTACCAGGCTTTAGCCCAGCTGCAACCACCTTCTTCATAAAGTCGAATAATCTTCTTCACAGGCCGTGCCGCTCAGCTCCGTAACTTTGCGCCATTTGCCCAGGCTTGCCGCCTGGCTTGTGAAGACGAATCACTTGCCGACGACGTTCATGCAGCGCGGCATCTTTGGGTTGTTCTTGCATCTATTTTTCCATCCTTCTATGACATGCAAAATCACCAAAATTCAAACTATTTATTGGCCGGATCTATAGCTGTTGTTCACTGCCGCCAATCAACACGACAGCAAACCACTGCTGACTTTTACCGTAGATAAAGTTGGAATCGAGCCGGGTACTCG
>JADKHF010000044.1 GCA_016721865.1 Nitrosomonas sp.
TATTATTGATCCGGCCATTAAATAGTTTTAGCGGCATATTTTACATACGGATCTTGGAAGTAAGAAGCAACGCGCTCTGATTATTCTGCAGCATCAACATATGATCATCGACAGCGGCATGTAATTTCTCCCTGGTACGCACCGGAACTTTCGAACCGATAGTCGCTTCAAATCTGAGTTCAATCTTTCTTCTGGATTTAATTCCGGACTGTAGCTGGGTAATAAAAGCATTCGATCTTTTCCTTATTTTCTTCCAGCCAAGCCTTCACTGGTTTGCTGTGGTACTCTCAAATTATCCAGGATCAAGAACACTTTCTTCCCGCATCCTTGATCAGTAGTTCGAGAAATTCAATGAGTCTATCTGAATTGAAATTTCCATCAATAATCTGCCAGCGTGCACAGCCTTTGTTGGTTACAGTGGCAATCATTGACAGCCGTTGCCGCGTGCCAGGAGCGTAGGTCACGGGTGTTTTTCCCTTGGGTGCAAAGCCACGTCCTCGCACATCCGTATTGACTAATCTGTCTCATCACCCCAGTGAATCTCCCCGCCTTCAGTTCTAGCGCGCTTGGCAATATCCGGATATTGCTCATTGAGCCATTGCTTTACCGCCTCCGGGCGTTGTTCATAAGCACGTCGGATCGGCTTCTGCGGGTAAATCCCCAACGCTTGAGGTAGTGTCCCACTGTGCGTATCGGCATGAATGCCCGCATTCCTGCTCGATTAACTGTCTTATCGCTCCACGATTCCACAACGCAAAATCCATCTTCTTGCCTGCTCAGGACGTTTATCACAAATAAGCCGTTGCAATCTCAACTCCTGCTCTTCGCTTAAGCTGCGTTTGTCACCCGTACGTCGTCCGCGTCTACCAGGCTTTAGCCCAGCTGCACCACCTTCTTCATAAAGTCGAATAATCTTCTTCACAGCCGTGCGCTCAGCTCCGTAACTTGCGCTATTTGCCCAGGTTTGCCGCCTCGCTTGTGAAGACGAATCACCTGCCGACGACGTTCATGCAGCGCTTCATCTTTTAAGGTTCTTGCATCTATTTTTTCCATCCTTCTATGACATGCAAAATCACCAAAAATTCAAACTATTTATTGGCCGGATCTATAGTAGAACTGTTTAACCTTGATTGCTTCCCGCAAGCGATGCTGCCGGGCACACGACACTGACCTTGCCCGCCACCTGTTTTAATTTTATCACTCCTCCTCAATCTTGCTGCGTAACGATTTCCTTCGACTCTGTATAGCCTTACCTTCCAAACGCTTTATCCTGGAAGCCTTTGTTGGTTTAGTGGGTGTCCGGGGCTTAGTCTGAACAGTGATATTTTTGATAATCTCCCGTAATCGATTAAGTGCATCTTCCCTGTTCTTAACCTGACTGCTATACCGCTGAGCCTTTATGATAACAACACCTTCACTGGTAATCCGGCTATCTTTCAAATTCAACAGCCTTTCTTTATAGATTTCTGGTAGAGATGAAGCATTGATATCGAATCGCAAATGAATTGCGCTCGATACTTTATTTACATTCTGCCCGCCGGAGCCCTGTGAACGGACAGCCTGTATCTCGATTTCCGCCAAAGGTATTGTCAGATTGTCTGATATTCTCAACATGGTAAGCCGCTCAATTATCAAAAATACCCGCCCTGGTATTATGTCGATTTCTTCGGGTACCCAACGGTCTGTGACAGCAATACCTGCTGGTCGTGCGTCAATCCGAGTGCATCAGCAATCGCTGCGCGGTCGATCCAGGCGCGGATAACGGTAGCCAAACCATTGCTGGCAGCAAACAGGTATACATTCTGGGAAATGGCACCAGCCGCTACAGATGCATAGGATTCACGCTGCCCTACCGGCACCCGGTTCATCCGCGTGTAGTCAGCCACGTAAACCAAATCCAATGGCGCTTCATCGACAAAATCCTGGTAACCCGTAACGCGCCTCAAGTCACTTGCCGCCACCAGTTGTAATCATTGGTTGCCGCATCAAAGCGGTACGCGCCTGATGGCAGCGCCAGGAATACATCAATTTCCTGGGCATTCAATGCCGAAGGTGCAGTACGTCCGCCGTCGGGACGATTAATCCCATAAGTCGCCCAGAGAAGATTTGAAAGAAGCTGCAAGGACAATGGATCCGGTGCAAAATCGCGGGATGAGTGGCGCATGGCTAACGCCTCCATTAATGGAAGGCCGCCGCGTTTCTCCGGTAGCGGCAGTGAAATTGATTGAATGGTATTCCCTATCGCAGGTTTTGGTCGCAGCTGCCCCATCATGCCCAGTACAAATTTGGTTAATGTATTCATCGCAACACGCCTCCGTTTATGCCTTAAACAAAGGATACACGCATAAATAGCCCGACGGAAGTTATTGCCAGAAAAGGAAAAGGCAGAGTAAATCAGAAAAATAAAAAGCTTTACGAATCTCTTTTCTATGATAAAAGAAAACGACAGCATTCGATCATCCCGGAAGAGAGGATAAAACCATGGCTGCTTTGATTCTGACCGTTCTGACACTGACATCGCCATCCTTTTCGCATAACGACACTATCCCATCACGTTATACCTGTGACGGAAAGGATATTTCACCGGCACTTAACTGGGCAGGTATCCCTGAAGGTACCCAAAGTCTCGTGCTGATCGTCGATGATCCGGATGCACCCGATCCGGCCGCGCCTGAAATGACCTGGGTACACTGGGTGCTGTATAACATCCCGCCCAGTGCCACCGGTCTGGCTGAAGGGGTTGCGGAAGAAAATCTCCCGCCAGGTACCTTGCAGGGAATCAATGACTGGAAGCGCACAGGCTACGGTGGTCCGTGCCCGCCAATCGGCAATCACCGTTATTACCATAAGCTGTACGCATTGGACACGGTATTACCTGATTTGCAACATCCTGCTAAAGCCGCACTTGAACACGCCATGCAAGGCCATATCATTGGTCAGGGTGAATTAATCGGACATTATCAACGCCATTTCTGACTTGCGATTCCCCGTCGACTTACCACAGGGACAGGGACAGGCGCAGGCCACGCAGCAGCAAATTTATTTGGCTGGAACGCACTGGTAAACATCAAAGCTGCGCCTTCCGTCATTAATCTCCGAAACAGCAATGATCGTATCGCCACCCATCAAAGCCGCCTCATTACGTGCAAGATCCGCAAGCTCACCGGCAACTTTCTCCGTATCACGATTGAACACTACTTGACTGACAACTTTGGTATTCACTCTTCCAAGTTTTCTGCACGGCTCGACTGCTTTAACTGATTGCACCCAGCGCACGCCTTCGCCCTTCGAAGTGACCTCAACCCATGCACAGGAAGACAGTATGAAAGCAGCACAGACCGCCATAACGATTTTTTTCATGACACCCCCTCATTGATTAGTAAAAATTGATTATCCGGCTAAAATGATTATAGCTGACATGTCACCATGAATTTGAATATGGCGATGTTATCAACAGTACAAAACCCTAGGGGGCGTTAACAATTAAGCCATCCATATCATCGAGCTAGCCAAATATAGCATGACTTGATAGTTTCGTTTTAATCGTTCATACCGTGTTGCAATTCGGCGAAATTGCTTAAGCTTCTGAAACAGGCGTTCGACCAGGTTTCGTTCTTTATAAATTTCTCGATCATACTCCCGCTGAACTATACGGTTTTGTCGAGGAGGAATTACCGCTACTGCACCTGACGCTTCAATGTTATTAATAAGCTCGTCACCGTCATAGCCTTTGTCCGCCAAAATATAATCGGCTTGAATCTGCTCAATCAGTGCGTTTGCCTGGCCGTACTCGAGGCTTGTCCTTCTGTCAGTCGCAGTCTAACAGGATTGCCCAGAGCATCAACTGCTGCATGTATTTTGGTACTCAGACCGCCTCTTGATTTTCCAACCGCCTCTTCCTGTTGTTTTTTTTGGGGAGCACCATGCTGATGCAGTCGAACAATCGAACCGTCGATCATTAAATATTCAAAGTCGCTGGCCTCTGATAAGGTCTTGAATATCGCTTCCCAACGCCCTTTTAGACCATCGATTATAACGTGTACACGGTATGCCAGCTCCCCAGAGCTTCTGGCAGATCGCGCCATGGTGCGCCTGTGCGGCAAACCCACAGTACGGCTTCCAGGAACAAGCGGTTATTTCTCCCTGTTACCCCGCAATCACTGAGTTTGCCCGACAACAAGGGTTCTATTCGTTTCCACTGCTCATCAATCAACACATTCCTGTTCATCATTAATTCACCTTCATATTCAATCTATTGGTAAATTATTGCAGAAATTACGTTAATTGTTAACGCCCCCTAGATTTTGACGTTTAATGCCTGATCTGATATTGATGTACAGTGCTTTCATGCCATAAACCGGTTTATGGCTGCGATTGCATCGAATATTCTCATGTATAAAGGAAAGCCTGTCACCATGGCCAAAACCAAAGAAACCAAACAAGAACCGTTGGAAAAACAACTGTGGAAAGCCGCCGACAAATTACGCAAAAATATCTACGCGGCGGAATACAAGCATGTCGTGCTGGGATTGATCTTCCTGAAATATATCTCCGATGCTTTTGAGGAACACTACGACCGGCTCAAAGCGGGTGAAGGCGATCTCGCTGGCGCTGATCCGGAAGACAATCTGATCGACTGCATCGTTAACTTGCCGGGTAAGTTGTTTTTGAACACACAAATCCCTACGGGATTGTGGTTCATGAACCGCGCGCGCAATAACGGACATCCGCGCAAGAATGAGATTCTTTTTATCGATGCCCGCAACCTCGGCCACCTGATCAACCGCCGCACCCTTGAATTGTCACGTGACGACATCCAGCCAATCGCCAGCACCTACCACGCTTGGCGCACGGGCGATCCATCCCCATCCGTAGGGGCGCGTTGCACGCGCCCTGATGATGTAACGAGGGCAGATGCAATGGGGGCGCATGCAATGCGCCCCTACGAGGATGTGCGGGGGTTTTGCGCGTCGGTGCCGATTTCGCGCGTCGCCGAACTCGATTACGTGCTGACACCGGGACGGTATGTTGGTCTGCCGGACGAAGAAGACGATTTTAATTTCCCCGAGCGTTTTGCCGCGTTGAAGGTGGAATTTGAA
This sequence comes from Nitrosomonas sp., assembly GCA_016721865.1. Lineage (GTDB taxonomy): Bacteria > Pseudomonadota > Gammaproteobacteria > Burkholderiales > Nitrosomonadaceae > Nitrosomonas. The sequence continues at coordinate 5,100 of JADKHF010000044.1, forward strand.
GCGCAATTGCAGGAAGAAGCGGCGTTGAACCGGGCGATTGTTGAGAGTTTGGTGAGGGTGAAGTTGTGAGCGAGTGGAAAGAAGGGTTTCTTTCCGATGTGGCTGAAATAATAATGGGTCAGTCACCAACAGGTGAAACATGTAACACAAATGGTGTCGGCGTTCCATTATTAAATGGGCCTACTGAATTTGGGATTAAATATCCAGAACCTTCACAGTTTACAAGTGCGCCAAAAAAATTTAGCAAACTGAAGTTTCACCGTTTTGCACTAAACTTTACATTCTCGCTTAAGCAACCATACGCAATAATGCATCGATAAAAGAATTTTGAATGGGTTTGTCTGGTTTAGGGCAAAAGCTAACAAAATCCTTATTGAGCGCAGCCTGAGTAATCAGTTTTCTGACATCGGAAAAGGCAAAGTGACTTCGATTGTTAACAGCGTAACAACGCTGCGGTGTTTTATCAAGGTGATCGGCGTAAATCCAGGTTACGGTGGCGGCCATCATGCAGAAGTTGAGATGGTTGGTAACGGCATGGTAGTTTCGGGTTTGGCTTTTTGAGCTACCGATTTCCTGCTTGATCTCTTTGAAACCGGCTTCGATTTTCCAGCGTGCGCCGTAGTATTCGATAATCTGCTCGACGGTGAGATCGAGGTCGGTGGTAAAGAGTGCGACCCATTGTGATCTTCGATAGATCCAAACAACGCGCACGGCACACTTGAGTGTTTTCAACATCATGATGTTGTCAAAGGCCAGAACATCGCGTTGTTTGCCGTAGAGGTTAACCGAATAAGTGGTTGCGCGTTCAAGGAATTCATTGGCCAGCGTTGTGGCATTGCCCATTTTGTCGCCATACTTTCTGGATCGGCCGAGCTGATGTTTCCGGTGTTCGGGTGGTAGCGCAAACAAAGTGGTGTTGACGCGCAATCTGGAAAGCATATGACAGTGCTGTCCAACGGTTTTGCGCATCGGTTTAAGCAAGCCGTCGTTTCCAAACCAGCTATCCGTAACGATCAGCAATGGGTTTCCAGGAAAAGCGACAGAAATTTCCAGCAGCATTTCAATGGCCTGCTCAAATTTGGTTTGAAACGGTGGTATCTTGCCATCGACCCTAACCTTCTTGGCCGCAATCGTTTTTTCCATGTGATAGAAACGAAACGCCAGCGGTAAGCAAGCCCAGCGGCCTTTGACAATTTTTAATAAACCGATGGACACAACATTTTGTGCCCAGGGGTATTTCGATTGGTTGGTCTTGGCAGCATGGTCAAAGAAAGACGCGCAGCCGAAAATCTTTTTACCAGTCTTGGGATTGATATAGTCATCCAAGGCCAGCAATAGCCGTCCTTTTGTCGTCGGGTTGGGTATCAGAGACCACAGCGTCGTCCAAAGGCGTGACCAAGGCAATTTTGATGAGGCCATGAAGATGTAAAATCTGCGCTGACTAAGCGACAGCCCGAACAATGTTTGCAAGCATCGCAATAGGTTGGCGCTGCGTGAAGAAGTAAAATGAGCGATAACAGCTAGGAGCGTATAAACAAACCAGACACCTCGTTCATCGCCTTTGCAACGGTGGTTAAATTCCTGCTGGAGGGGGAAGAGGATGTTGCGTAGAATGAACATGCGGCGATGCCTTTTTTATTATTGGTTTCAGTTGCTTAACAGATGAAATTATAACAAAAACCGTGCGTCGCCGCAATCATATCTTACTGTATTGAAAGGATATATTTCGATTTTTACCCTACTATTAACAGGGTTGATATCGGCGCTATCTTGCCATTCAAGAAAAAACCCCGCTAAGCCAAAAATTCCAGAGAATTGAATCATCGATTCATAAAAAAGCGTGAAACTTCAGTTAGCAAAAAGAACGATATTTTATTTTGCGTGCGTGGCTCAACAACAGGAAAAATGAATTGGGCTGATCAGGAGTATGCGTTAGGCCGGGGGCTGGCTGCAATTCGTCCAAAGAATGGCGAGAAATACAGATATTTTATTAGAGGGATAATTGATTCCAATTTATCTTCATTATTGGCATCGGCGACTGGCTCGACATTTCCTATAGAGTCGGCCATTAAACAGTTCGATTTTTCATAGCAGAAAAGGCCGGAATACGGAGATTCTAATAAATCTTTTTAATGGCCGGATCAATAATGTATCAAGGGATCAACTTAATGGGCTAGAAATTCTTGTTCCCCCACCAGACGAACAAAAAGCCATCGCCTCCGTCCTCAGCAGCCTTGACGACAAAATCGACCTGCTGCACCGCCAGAACAAAACCCTCGAAGCCATGGCTGAAACGCTGTTTAGGCAGTGGTTTGTGGAGGAAGCACAGGAGGATTGGGGAAGAAGGGACGTTGGCGGATTATGCTGATCACCTAAAGGTTGGTGTAAATCCAGCAAATAAGCCTATTCAGTTATATACACATTATAGCTTGCCATTATTCGATAACGGTATGAGGCCAATAGTGGAGGCTGGCAGTGAAATATTAAGTAATAAGTATAGTGTTCAACCATGGACTATATTGGTTTCAAAGCTAAATCCGCGCTTTCCGCGTATTTGGCCGATTGGAGGTAGGCCGGGTGAAAATGCTATTTGTTCATCTGAATTTCAGGTATTTAAGCCCAAAGATGAGAAATTGTATGGCTATTTGTATTTTCTGTTGAAATCCAATGAGGCAAAAGAAGAGCTATCTACCTCTGCGTCTGGCACAAGCGGAAGTCATCAACGAGTAAGACCAGCAGATATTCTAAATTTGAAGATCAACCTGCCATCAACGAAGTTAGCTGAACAGTATTCTGAGTTTACAATGCCCAACATTAAAAAACTAATGGCGAATCTTGAACAAATACACACTCTCGAAACCCTCCGCGACACCCTACTCCCCAAACTGATGAGCGGCGAAATACGGGTAGCCGTATGAATACGCAAGACCAGATTACTATTTATCAATCCGCCGATGGCAGCGTGCAGCTTGAGGTTACGCTGGATCAAGACACGGTTTGGCTGACTCAGCGCCAACTGTCGTCTTTGTTTGACAAGGATGTGCGCACCATCAATGAGCATATTCGCAATGTGCTTGCGGAACAGGAGCTCGCGGCTGAGGCAACTATCCGGAAATTCCGGATAGTTCAACAGGAAGGCGAACGCAAGGTAAACCGCGAGATTGAACATTACAATCTGGATATGATTATTTCCGTCGGTTATCGCGTCAATTCCAAAAAAGGCACGCAATTCCGTATCTGGGCCAGCAACATTCTCAAGCGCTACCTGGTGCAAGGTTATGCACTGAATGAACAGAAACTTCATACGCAACAGCAAAAACTCGCGGATTTAAAACAAGCGATTGCCTTGTCTTCACGCTTGTTCCAACAGAAAGACTTAACCGCTTCAGAATCGCAAGGCATTCTGTCAATACTGGAGCAATACAGCCACGCGCTGACGGTGCTGGACGATTACGATCATCAGCGTTTACAGGTGACGGGAATCCAGCAAGCCGGACAGCACAGAATTTCCTATGATGAAGCGATCCAGCAAATCCGGCTTTGGCGTGAACAGGAGAAACTGGGTGGATTGTTCGGCAACGAAAAAGACGATTCCTTCAAAAGCTCGTTGGAAACCATTTACCAGACGTTTGGCGGCAAGGAACTCTATCCCAGTATTGAAGAAAGCGGTTAATCTGCTGTATTTCATCGTCAAGAATCATTCATTCTCCGATGGCAATATACGCATTGCCGCCGCACTGTTTGTCTGGTTTCTGGCGCGCCATGATTATCTGCTCAACTCCGATGGAGAAAAGCGCATCGCCGATAATGCCCTGGTTGCGTTTACGTTGCTGATTGCCGAGAGCAAACCCGAGGAAAAAGACACGATGGTGAAAGTCATCATCAATTTGATCAATGGCAATAATCCGTAGGGGCAAATGATTATTCTCCCCTACCCCCTACAATCATTCGAATACAATGACCTACAATCCAACCATCCATCGCCGCAAATCGATTCGATTGCAAGGATATGATTATTCACAGGCCGGATTGTATTTTATTACCATCTGCACGCATAATCGGGTGCCATTGTTTGGAAACATTGTTGATGGTGAGATGCAATTCAATGAATTGGGGATTGTCGCAGATGAAGAATGGCGCAAAACAGAACATATTCGTTCCCATGTCGTATTGCACGAATTTATCATCATGCCCAATCACGTCCACGGTATCATCCAGCTCGTAGGGGCGCATTGCATGCGCCCCAATTGCACGCGCCCACATGGCATGCACCCTGAATGCGCGGACTTGGATGAACCACCAGGGCGCGTGCAACGCGCCCCTACGGCACCACCCACATCAACGGTGCAACCCGCCCCAACGGTGGGGGATGTTGTGCGGGGGTTTAAATCGTCGGTGACCAAACTGCTTCATGCGATCTCGGGTACATTTTGCCAACGTTTCTGGCAGCGCACTTATTTCGAGCACATTATCCGCAACGAGGATGCTTACCTGAAAATTGCGGAATATATTCAAACCAATCCCCGGTGCTGGGATACGGACACTTATTATGTCTAAGCTCACGATGTACGGCATCGAAGCAAGAATGGGCCATGCCGGGAAACACAGGCGCTTTTCGTCCACTTGCCTCCATGCATAATAAAGCGCATCATTCGATGAACTATTCGGAGATAGGCCATGAGAACCACGATCGTATTGGATGACGAATTACTGCAAAAAGCGCAAGCCTTAACCCATGTGCAAGAGAAATCCGCGCTGATCAAAGAAGCATTGAAAGCGCTGATCGAACGCGAAAGCGCCAAAAGGCTGGCAAATCTGGGCGGCTCTGAACCACAGTTGAACGCAATTCCACGCCGGCAAACCAGCGATTAAGTAACTGAATGATTCTGGTCGACACCTCGGTCTGGATTAACCATCTGCGCAATAACGATCCGCATTTAGTCCGCCTGCTGACTGAGAACAGCGTATTAGGTCATCCCTTTGTTCGTGGCGAACTGGCGCTGGGCAATTTGCGCCAACGTGAAGAAATTTTGACCGCGCTAGATAACTTGCCCCAGGCCCCCGTTGCTTTTACCGATGAAGTGAATTATTTCATCGAAAAACATTCGCTGTTTGGTTTGGGTATTGGCTTGATCGACGCCCATTTATTAGCTGCAACGCAGTTATCCGGCAATACCCGGTTGTGGACTCAGGATAAGCGGCTCCTGGCCGTCGCCAACCGTCTTAATTTGGCGGCATCTGTTCAAAATGTCTAAACTCACCGAATCAGCGATTGAAGCGCTGGCGATAAAATTATTCACGCAGCTCGGTTACAGCCATATCCACGCACCCGACATTGCCCCCGATGGCGACCATCCCGAACGCAGCCGCTATGACGAAGTACTGCTTACCGGCCGTTTAGAAAAGGCGCTCAATCGTATTAATTCGGGCATGAATGCCACGGTATTACAAACCGCCCTGAAAGAAGTCGAGCGCATTCATTCCCCCGAATTACTCACAAACAATGAGACGTTCCATCGCCTGCTCACCGAAGGTGTGAAGGTCAGTTACCAGCACGAAGGCAATGAGCGCGGCGATATCGTCTGGCTGATTGATTTTGAAAACCCCGGCAATAATGAATTTGTCGTGGCCAGTCAGTTTACCGTCATTGAAAACAACCAGAATAAACGCCCCGATCTGGTGGTGTTTGTGAATGGCATCCCGCTGGTGGTGATCGAGCTCAAAAATGCCACCGATGAAAACACCACGATTAAATCCGCATTCCAACAACTGGAAACCTACAAACAGAGCATTCCCAGTTTGTTTACCTGCAACGCCTTGCTGGTCATCTCGGACGGATTGGAAGCCAAGGCCGGTTCACTCTCCGCGGGAATCAGCCGATTCATGACCTGGAAAACCGCCGATGACGTAGGGGCGCATGGCATGCGCCCTGATGGTGTTCATGATACCCACGAGGACGTATGCGATACGCCCCTACGGCCAGAACTGGAAACGTTGATCAAAGGAATGCTGAACAAAACCACCTTGCTCGATCTGGTGCGGCATTTTGTGGTGTTTGAGAAATCCAAAAAAGAAGATCCACAAACCGGTGTGATCAGCATCAGCGCAGTCATGAAGATTGCCGCCTACCACCAGTATTACGCGGTGAACGCAGCAGTGGCTTCAACCTTGCGTGCAGCAGACATTGGCCTTAATCCAGAAGTCATGCAAAGCCCGGCCAGCTATGGCTTGCCCGATGTGGCGCAGCAGCCCAGAGGCGACAAAAAGGCCGGTGTCGTGTGGCACACGCAAGGCAGCGGTAAATCACTGTCGATGGTGTTCTATACCGGAAAGGTGGTGCTGGCGCTGAACAATCCGACGATCCTGGTGATTACCGACCGCAACGATCTGGATGATCAACTATTCGATACTTTTGCAGCCTGCAAACAGTTGCTGCGACAGGAACCCAGGCAGGTCGAGAACCGCCAGCAATTAAAAGATTTGTTACGTGTGGCATCCGGTGGCGTGATCTTTACCACGATCCAGAAATTCCAGCCGGAAGAAGGCAATGTATACGAAGAACTTTCCGACCGGCGCAACATCGTGGTGATCGCCGATGAAGCGCATCGTACGCAATATGGCTTTAGTGCTAAAACCATCGATGATAAAGATGCGCAGGGTGAAGTGATCGGCAAGAAAGTGGTGTACGGTTTTGCCAAGTACCTGCGTGATGCGCTACCCAATGCTACGTATTTAGGCTTTACCGGTACGCCGATTGAAAAAACCGACGTCAACACGCCCGCCGTGTTTGGCCATTATGTGGATATTTACGATATTGCGCAGGCTGTGGAAGATGGCGCCACGGTGCGTATCTACTACGAAAGCCGCTTGGCAAAAGTCGCCCTGAGCGAAGAAGGCAGAAATCTGATCAAGGAACTGGATGATGAACTGGATCAGGATGAGCTGACCGACACCCAGAAAGTCAAATCCAAATGGACGCAGATGGAAGCACTGATTGGCAGCGAGCGGCGTATCCAGAACATTGCGCAGGATATCGTGAATCATTTTGAAGCGCGCCAGGAAGTCTTTGCCGGTAAAGGCATGGTTGTGTGCATGTCGCGCCGTATTACCGCTGATCTTTACGGTGAAATCGTCAAACTGCGACCGGCTTGGCATTCCGATGACTTAAACAAGGGCGCGATCAAGGTGGTGATGACAGCGGCTTCCTCCGATGGTCCGGTCATGGCAAAGCACCACACCAACAAGCAGCAACGCAAGCTATTGGCTGAGCGCATGAAGGATGACAGTGACGAGCTGAAACTTGTGATCGTGCGTGACATGTGGCTGACCGCTGCCGAAGTGATTGATGAGTTGATCAAAATCAGTAAGGAAATCGTGGCATCTATTAGGCGACAAGGAAGCCGAGAAGCTTGATTTATCGACCTTTGAATATGCCTTCTACACCGCTGTGGCCAGCAATGACAAATCACGTGAACTGGCAATCGTACTGACCCAGCGGGTTCGTCAAAATGCTTCGATAGACTGGACCATTAAGGAAAGCGTGAAAGCCAAGCTGAAAGTGATTGTGAAACGCACATTACGACAATTGGTTATCCGCCTGATATGCAATTACTGGCGACTGAGATGGTATTGAAGCGGGCGGAAATGATTGCGAATGAACTGGCTGCTTGATTACTGACAAATTGTCATACCCTGGCACGATTTCAGGAAGAAGGAAGCAGAAAATTATGCGCTGGGTGGTCTACATATTGGAATGCGCTGATTCAAGTCTCTATACCGGCATTACTACAGATTTAGCCCGCCGAATCGCGGAGCATGAAACGGGTAAAGGAGCACGATATACCCATGGCCGCGGGCCATTCCGGCTTGTACATCAGGAACTCCACAATAATAGAGCGGAAGCCTCAAAAAGAGAAATCCTAATAAAGGTTATGACTCGCGCTAGAAAGTTAGCATTGATTTCAGGAAGCACCACAGAATGAGAAGGACCCGGCTTACTTCTGAATGATGCGTGTTACCCCAGATTGAATAACTGAAACTAATGAGGTTTGCATTCTGTCAAATGAATCGAAATGATAATAAGAATTTCCGGCTTACATTGTATGATGAAGATATGAATTACCAATCTGGCCAGAAAGCTGCTTTATCACGCGCTGGTGCGTAGAATCAACTTTATCTTTAACTAATAATGCACAATGAGCTTCATATGAAAAATATTAGATTGATCTATCTGATCGCCGCTCTGCTTGCAACGATTGCAAGCCATTCCGTCTTAGCGCGGGACGGGCATGGTGGAGGTGGCGGTCGATCTGGAGGAGGCGCTCATTCTGGCGGAAGCGGGCATCCTGGAGGCAGTTATGGTCATACAGGTGGCCACAGTAGTCATGGACATAGTCATCTAAATATTGGCTTGGGCTATTATAGCCCGGGGTTTTATGGCCCAGGATTTTATGGATATGGTGGTTACGGGTTTGGCGGTTATGGATATGGCGACCCTTATTACTACCCACCTTATTATGCTTATCCACGAACCGTGATAGTGCCTTCAACTCCCCCTGTATATATACAGCAGCAACAGGTTCAACCAGTCCAGCCTCAAACCAATTACTGGTACTATTGTCAGGATCCGGACGGCTACTATCCATATGTCAAGAATTGCCCGGGGGGCTGGTTACAGGTTGCTCCGCAACCATCTACGCAATAACGCAAAGAGTTCAAACATGTTTATAACAAGAAGATTATGCATATTTCTGATTTTTTGCCTACTAACTGCCTGCGTAAACCTGCCGACGGGTCCAAGTGTTATGACATTGCCTGGTTCTGGCAAAAGTTTTGATCAGTTTCGTTATGATGATTATGAGTGCAGAGAATATGCTTATCAACAAATTGGTGGCAAGACGCCTCAACAATCATCCCGAACTAGCGGTGTAGAAAGTGCAGCTATTGGAGCAGGGTTAGGCGCGATTTCCGGCGTTGCCATAGGTGGCGGTGAAGGAGCTGCCATAGGTTCTGGTGTAGGCCTTTTAGTGGGCGCGCTAATGGGGTTAAGCAGCGGTACATCTTCGGGTTATGAAAGTCAGCAGCGTTATGACATGGGCTACATTCAGTGTATGTATGCGAAAGGCCATCGTGTTCCTGTTTCAGGTAATATCAGCAGCGACCAGCCTGCAAATAGTGGCGTTAATCCAAGAATTTCAACACCACCAGCGAAATTTACTCCACCACCTCCGCCATCCGGTAACCCACCTCTACCACCTCCACAGTAATCTGGATTAGCAATCCAAAGTATAGTTTCTATGGTAGTTTCAATGTTCTCAGACCGAGTGATACCGGGAGTAGGCGTAACATTTTGGGTCGACACAATTATCGTAAATAGGGGGCATCAGCCGAATGCCAATGCCTAGAACTGATGTGATTAGCATTAAGTGAGAGGGGGATATATTAGTGGGAGATTGGACGCGCGGTATGATTGAGAACGGGGCGAAGCTGAGGCATGGCAAAATCTGAGGTAAGTAATTTACAATCGCCCAGATTTGATCGGACAGTTACTTCGTCAAATAGGATAACTGTCCGATCGCCCCCGAGCTGCTACAAAAAAGAATTAACAGAAATGTATAACTTACTGAGCTGTCGCACTGCCTACTTCACCAACATCAGCTTTCGCATTATTAAATTGTCTATCCTGTTCCATTTCTGCTATTTTTCTATGTAATGTTGCTTCCCCCAAATCTTCGGCTAATTCCTTTTCATATGCACGAATATTGGCTTGCAGATGTGATTTAAGATCATGTCCTCGTCTTCCATAGTAATATGGATGCTCCTCATAATCGTTCAGTTTTGCTGATTGGTTTCTAATTTTTCGGAAACCTCCTTCGCCAAACCTTCATAGTAATTCGCCAATGCAGCATGATCGTTCGGATTAATACTGTCTGGAGCCGCCGGAACCTCGGCAAGTGCTGAGGTTGCAACAAAACAAAAAACAAATAATGAAATGATCGTGGTTACTTTCAGTGCGTTCATGATAAGTCACCTTATAAAAATGTTGAGATGTTGCTATCTTAACGATCACAATGTGGAACGTATATTGGGGAAACTATGATTTTTAACTAAGGGAAACCATTAGCAGTTCATTGAAAGAACATCTGTTATAAATCAGATTTAACCGGATAACCGTATTCAGACAATCCGAGCAGGCCAGGTCAGGAAGCCTTGATCTCATTGGACAGCGGTTGTCCGGTGGCAAACTCGGTGACGCTGTTGATGGTCGTTTTGCTGATGGTAGCGATAGCTTCTTGTGTAAAGAACGCCTGATGTCCGGTGACAATAACGTTCGGGAAAGAAATCAGGCGTTGCAAAACGTCATCGGGAATGATTGTGCTCGATAAGTCACGGAAGAACAGATCAGCTTCCTGTTCATAAACATCGATAGCCAGACCACCGAGTTGTTTGCTCTTGAGGGCTTCAATAGCTGCCTCGGTGTCGACCAGTCCGCCTCGGCTGGTATTAACCAGCAAGGCGCCGCGCTTGACGCGGGCCAGCGTGTCCGCATTCACGATATGGTGCGTTTCCGGCGTCAGCGGACAGTGCAGGGAAATAATGTCCGCTCTTGCACCGATCTCACGCGGTTCGGCGTAACGTGCTCCGAATATCTCGAATTCCGGCGAAGGGTACTTGTCATAGCCAATGACTTCGCAACCGAATCCCAGCATGATGCGGGCAAACACGCGCCCGATCTTCCCGGTACCTACAACGGCAACCGTCTTCCCGTGCAGATCGAAGCCCATCAGTCCGTCGAGCGCGAAGTTCGAGTCTCTGGTTCGGTTGTAGGCGCGGTGAATTTTTCTGTTTATGGCAAGAAGCAGTGCAACAGCATGCTCGGCGACGGAATAGGGAGAGTAGCTAACGACCCGGGCCACCTTAAGTCCGAATTGCGCTGCCGCCTTCAGATCCACGTTGTTAAAGCCTGTACATCGCAAAGCGACGAGGCGTGCACCTCCGCCCGCCAGTGCTTTGAGCACGTCGGCATCCGCCTTGTCATTAACGAAGATACACACCGCATCGTAGCCGACTGCCAGCGCCACAGTGTCCAGATCCAAGGGTACGTCGAAATAGGCAAGCTGATGCCCGGCGGCAGCGTTGGCTGCATTCAAGAAATTACGGTCGTAGCACTTGGCACTGAATACTGCGACTTTCATCGAAGATGCTCCCGAAGCCAGTGTCTGATTCATTCGCGCTACTGACGAAAGAAGCTCCGGCGTATACGAAAATTAAACACCATTCTTTTGCCCATAATTTGAAACAAACTAATCCTGTAGCTGCTGACTATATTTATGAATTTATAAACTTCTGAATAATTCAGGAATAATTTTAGACATAACTATAGATTACAGAAGGTAAGTTCAAATGTAACATCACCTTCGTAAACCTTGTTTCTTTGACCTGGTTGAGTGGGGACAAAGCGAATATTCAGAGCATATTTATTGGCGCTGATTTCAGGCACACAAGACAATTGATCACTTAAGCTCAACCTCAGCATATGTGCTGTATATTCCGAGCCTGTTTGCTGGAAAATACCTTGATTTGCGACAACTTGCAAGGTCTTACCACTTTTTCTCAGAAGGTAAAGCACAATACCAAACGCATTGCGTATGGGTTGAAATGGTGTCAGCCATTCGTTAAAGTCTCTATGCCGGTGAGCAGGGTCCAAGTTCAACCAATAATGATAAGATGGCAAATCAAATACACAACAACCGCCCGGTATCCCAATTCGCTGCTTGATTGTCATTAGCCATTCGTTCTCTCGCAAATGCTCACCAACCTTTCCGGGAAAATCCAGCATTTCCCGGAAAGTAGTTTTAATATCATTGAGCACATTATCGAGTGCTACCTCAGAAACATCCGGATTCCTGCGCAACATCTCAAGTATCTGCTTTTGTCGTTCAAGCTCTTGTAATAAATCTGATTTAATATCTGCGCGACTGGTAATTTCGAGAATCTCAAATAGTGCAATGAGTGAAGCATGATGCTCAGTTGCGGTATCTTTAGTTGAAAAGAAATCAATTTTGTTAAATAAATCCTCAAGTCGCAGAAGAGTACGGATACGTTCATTAAGCGGGTGTTCGTAACAAATCACAATAGCTATGCATCCACAAGAAAATTTGGCGATACTGGAATATTGCCTTAGATAGGATTATTTCACAAATAATTTCTTAGCAATTTCTTAGCCATTAAATTCCAGTATCCAGTTTACTCTGTGAAAGAATCAAATACTTATGATGTAACTGAATTACCTGTGCTTTCAGATAATCTATATCCTGATTATTGATGATAACATCATCAGCTTTTTGTAAGCGCACTTTTCGCGAGATCTGTGCTGCCATAATCGCTTTTACCTTTTGTTCAGATAAATTGCTGCGCGCCATGGTACGTAAAATTTGCTGCTGCTCCTCACAATCGACGACCAGAATTCGTTGAATAATCTTGTCATAGTCATTTGTTTCAAATAACAAGGGGACAACGATTATGCTGTAGGGAGAATGGGTTTGTGCAATTTGTTGAACAGTTTCTTTAAGAATAAGCGGGTGTAGAATCTTTTCGAGCTTAAGCCGTGAATCACTATCCGAGAAAATCAGGTTACGCATCTTTTCCCTATCCAAAGCACCATCCACCGCAATCAAATTATCTCGGAATGCATTCCGAACCAGGCCAATAGCTAAACCATCAGGCTGGGTTAATTTTCGAGCAATTACATCGGTATCAATAACGTCAATACCTAAATCTAAGAAGAATTGACTGGCACTGGATTTTCCACAACCAATCCCTCCAGTCAATCCAACGATAAAAGTCATTGCTCAGAATAAACCAAAATAAGCATGATTTAGCTTTTCTCCCCAGAATAGGGCGATAAGTGCCCCGCCAACCAGGTAAGGACCGAATGGAATGGGAATATTCTTATTGAGTTTGGCTGCTAACATTAATCCAATACCGACAATCGCACCGACCAGTGATGAAAAGAGTATGACCAGCGGAAGCATATTCCATCCTAACCACGCGCCAATAGCAGACAACAATTTAAAATCGCCATAGCCCATGCCTTCTTTACCCGTGAGAAGTTTAAAGCACCAGTAAATTGACCACAAGAAAAGATAGCCTGCTACAGCGCCAATAATCGCAGATTGAATATCAGTAAAACCGCTGTTCATATTAACCAGTAAGCCTATCCATAATAGTGGCAACGTTATATCATCCGGCAGTAGTTGCGTGTTTATATCAATGACAGCAAGGACAATGAGTGCCCACACAAAAATTAATACTGCAATAGTTATCAGGCCGTAACCATAATACCAGGCAATAAAACCGCTCATCAGAGCCGTTACAGCTTCTACAATAGGATAACTGAGTGAAATACGTGCATGGCACTGAGAGCAACGTCCATGTAGAAAAAGATAGCTAACAATAGGAATATTTTCCCATGTAGTTATTTTATGTCCGCAATGAATACATACTGAGCGAGGGGTAATCAGGTTAAATGTCGGCAACACTTTGGCCGTATCAGCATGCAACTCTGCACACTGCTGCAGCCAATTTCTTTTCATCATTTCAGGCAGACGGTATATTAAGACGTTTAGAAAACTGCCGATCATTAACCCGATTATTGCAACAAATGAAATAAAAAAAGTTGGCATATCTTGCAACATGGATAGGAATAACATAGCTATTTTATGTATTAGAATTGAATTCTGAGAATCACGTTTAATTAACAACCATACCCATTTTAAAGATGGGTAAATACATCGCAATAACCATACCGCCAATAAGTGTTCCCAAAACAACCATTATGATGGGCTCCATCAAGCTTGACAGTGCGGCAACCGCATCATCTACTTCTGCTTCGTAGAAGTCGGCAATTTTACTTAACATGGAATCAAGCGATCCAGCCTCTTCGCCAATGGCGACCATTTGAATCACCATGTTCGGAAATACATTGGTGCTGGCCATGGAAGACATCAAACTATTTCCTGTACTGACGTCGATTTGTATGTTCTTGGTGGCTTCGTAATAAATATGATTCCCTGCCGCACCTGCGACAGAATCCAATGACTCCACCAGAGGAACACCTGCAGCAAACATGGTTGAAAGCGTGCGTGACCAGCGTGCAATCGTGGCTTTACGTATGACTTCTCCGAAGATAGGTAACTTAAGCGCAAAACGATCCATAACACGTTGCATCGGGATTGATCGTTTCCAAGTGTATAAGAAAGCGTAAATTCCACCGCCTAGAATACCTAGAATGGCCCACCAATAGGCAACAAAAAGTCTGAGATGGTCATTACAAGAAGCGTTGGAGCAGGCAATTCAGCACCAAACCCTTCAAATAGATCTTTAAAAGCCGGGATTACAAAAATCATGATTACCGCAGTAATGACAAAAGCAACCACGATAATCGAGATAGGGTAAAAAAGTGCAGATTTAATTTTCCCCTTAATGGCTTGAATTTTTTCTTTGTAGGTTGCCAAACGATCTAGAATGGTATCCAGAATACCGGCCGCTTCTCCTGCTCCCACGAGATTACAGTATAGTGCATCGAAGTAAAGTGGGTATTTGCGAAATGCATCTGTCAAATTACTACCAGTTTCTACGTCGGCTTTAATATCCAAAAGTAATTTACTCAAGGCACGGTTGCTGTGACCTCTGCCCACTATATCGAAGGCTTGTAACAGTGGCACACCAGATTTCATCATAGTAGCCAACTGACGTGTAAATAACGTTATATCTTTGTCAGTAATTGTGCCGCCGGACTGAGTTTTCTTTATTTTTGTAACCTTGATACCCTGGCGGCGTAATGTAGCCGTAACAATGACTGTTCCAGCTGCGCGCATTTCACCTTTTATCTGTTTACCGGCTCTGTCCTGGCCTTCCCACGAGTAATTAATTTCTTTAGTTTATTTTCTGTGTGCGCTGTCACAGTTGCCATAATTAGCTCCTCAAACCCTTAGAATATTCATGAAAATATATAATAGATAAACATTGCAATGACTCAAATTCTGCTACCGTCATTAAAAATAAAGCTCAAAATAATATTTTGAGCTTGTACGCAACTAACGGCATAGTCTCGTGTATTACTTAGCGCCAATTTGCATCGCATTGCGTTCGATATAAGATTTTATTGACTCTCTTTACGAACAGCCTTAAGGCCATCAGATACGGTTGGGTACAACAATTTGACTTGTAATTCTTTTCTCAATCTTAGATTATTAAGCCGCCTGGATTCTTTCATGAAAGATAGCATCGCAGGTGATATCTGTTCTTGAGCTTGAATACGGGTGATACGAGGTGGGCGCGGCAAACCAAAATGATCGGCAACCATATCAAAATACTCTCCCATTTTTAATTGCGAATCATCGCAGGTATGATAGATTCTATTTGGCCTTGCATGCCGCAAGGCAGCGTAAATTATTCGAGCCAGATCATCTGCATGAATATGATTGGTATAACTGTCTTCCGTATCCAATAATGCAGGATGGCCCTCCCGCAAACGTGTTAATGGCAATCTGTTTGCTGCATAAATTCCCGGCACGCGTAATATGGAAACGGAGATATGATTACGCTTTCCCCAGTTACGTATCCGTCTTTCAGCATCAATGCGTCGTATTGCACGATCACTTTCCGGATGAACAGGGTGCGTCTCGTCAATTAACGCTCCATGACAGTCACCATAAACCCCGCTGGTACTGATATAGATGAGTCGTTGTGGTAAAATCGCTGCGTGCTTTTTTGTCCGTCTGGCTAATGCAGACAGTAGATGCGCGGTTCTGCAGTCGTATAATCCTTGACTGGGTGGGGGGGCCAAGTATAGAACTAATTGTGAAATCCCAGCGAGTTTCTCAAGACTTTCCGGGAGATCAAGATTTCCGTAAATTGGGATAATGCCATGTAACCGCAGATTTTCTGCGCTATCTAAATTACGATATAAACCGAGAATTCGGTAATGTGTCTGTAAGAGTGGCACTGCTCGTAAAGCAATATCACCACAACCAACAATTAACAGTGTTTTTTTCATATAAGCTATTTATTTTTAATAATTATATTTTTTATTTGCCTGTCACTCAATGTCGTATAAAATCATTATTAAACCTAGCGGTCATGCTCTGAAAGTAGAGTCTGGAGAAACTATTCTTGAAGCAGCCCTACGTGAAGGTTTCTCGCTGCCTTATGGCTGCCGCAATGGTTCCTGTGGAATTTGCAAAGGAAAAATCCTACAAGGAGCAGTGGACTATGGCCAGCATAGTGAAGAAACCTTGACTGAAGAAGAGAAGCGGGACGGTAATGCATTATTTTGTTGCGCTTCTCCATTAACCGATCTGGTTATTGAATGCCATGAAATCGGTGCCACTAAGGATATTGAAATTAAAACATTACCGTGCCGTGTACATAATCTTGAGCTTGTCGCTCCTGATGTGATGATTATTTCCCTGAAACTTCCTGCTAATCAGCGGCTGCGGTTTTTAGCAGGCCAATATATCGATATCCTGCTCAAAGATGAAAAACGCCGAAGTTTTCTTTGGCGAATGCACCTCATGATGATGAATTTTTTACAATTACATGCACGTAATTATCCTGGAGGTGAATTTGCTGAACATGTTTTTACGTACATGAAAGTCAAAGATATTCTTCGCTTCACAGGTCCTCTTGGTTCATTCTTCTTACGTGATGCCCCCGAGAATACTTCCATTATATTTCTTGCAAGTGGTACAGGGTTCGCGCCAATCAAAAGTATTCTTGAACATATTTTTCATCAAGAGAACGCTCGAAACAATAAAATAAAAATGACACTCTACTGGGGTGCTCGTAAAAGAGCTGATTTGTATTTAGCAGATTTAGCAGATAAGTGGCAACAACAACACAAGAATTTCACTTTTGTCCCCGTGCTGTCTGAACCCTTACCAACCGACAACTGGGAAGGGAGAACAGGTTTGGTACATGAAGCCATCATGCAAGACTTTAGCAGTTTGGAAAAACATCAGGTATATGCCTGTGGCGCTCCAGCTATGGTAAAAGCTGCTTATTACGACTTTACCAAGTCTCGCGATTTACCAACGGATGCTTTCTTCTCCGATGTATTTGTACCCTCAATCAGCAATCTTTAAATTGCAAAAAGAATCTTGGCCGCTTTAATTGAGTTGTCTGAGTGTTAATTCAAGCCCCTTATTATAATGATTCATTGCTAATTCATGTTTACCTAATTTCTCATTCAGTTGCGCCAAAGCAAAATGTGCTTTATGCCCGGGCGCAACAGATAAGCTAGCTTCTAAATAATTCTGCGCTTTACCCCAAAGCTCACAGTGCGTGCAAAGTTTACCCAATGTCAATAATATTTGCGCGTTATTGGGTTGTGATTTAAGCCAAACTTCAGCACACTCAATCTGCCTGTTAACATGATAATCCAGACATTCCGCATAGAGCTCAATCAATTCGTTATCCCATGTAATGGGAACATTCTGTTCAATGATCTGATTTGCGATCTTGCAGTTTCCCAGTGAGATATATGCACGCACGGCAGCGACAGAAAGTTTACGATCCATTTTCTCCGTGGGTGATATGTGCTGCCAATACTGATTTAGTGTCCGCAAATCGGAAGCTTTGCTTCTAATATTTTCTATTTGTGCGTCATGTTTTAATTCTTTTACCAGAATTTTATTGGCCGATTTACGTTTTGCCAGCACTTCAGTTAATTCAATGACGGCATCCCAATTTCCAGCTTGTTGTTGAGCTTCCAGTTCCAGTTGTAAAACGGCAGTCGATTGCAAGCCCCCTTCCGAGTATAGTGATTGTAATGTATTAAGCGCTTCTTCGTAATGCCCATCATTCAGCAGAAACTCTGTTTTCGTGGCAAGACATAATGATTTTTCATCGGGTGCTTTTTGAAGTGCAGTGTTCAGATACTGATCTCGCGCTGCGATTTCATCAAGCTTGTTTGCTGAACGAGCTGCAATGACAGCACAAATTGCTTGTGCCGTCGATGATTCAGCTAACTTTAATGCAATAGCAGCATTTTTCTGGGCTTTAACAAAATCACCCTCAAAGTAAGCTTTTAATCCAGAGAGTAGCGTCTCGTCTGCCTTTTTATGACGATGCCGACGACTAAATCCAATTATCCCCAGAATAAATCGAACCAGAATGTAAAAAACAATAAATGCTGCGATTATCCCAATTATGAAGTGATCAAGTGATAGCTCTATTTGATAAGGCGGCATCTCCAACAGAGCGCGCCCTGTCGTGTTTTTTGCAGCAAGTGTAACAGCTACAGCAGCGGCAAATAGTGCCAATAGCCAGAGTATCAATTTCATATTTTCTCCTCATTACAGTAGAGTCGATCATTGTTAATGTGAACCACAGATTACATAGACACCAGCCATGATAGGTATATGTGATGTAATAAACGCTTTTAGAATTTTAGATTTATTTCGAGCGCTCCCTTCCAGATATCTTATAAGTTGTACTATTTTCCAGTTATCTGAAAATACGCTTGCAGGCATTCCAGCAAACCTTCATCTCCAGTAGACGTCGATTTTACGATTTTTCTCAACCCCAATGTTTTCGCTGTTCGGGCAATACGCTCAGGAACTGTAAAAACTGGTGTCGATTTCAGTAATTGTTGGCCAAGCTTGCCTATTATGTCAAATAAATTATGTAATCCTTCGCTGCTTGTAATAATTACGGCATGTATCTCGCCCTGCATCCATGCAGATAATAATGACGTTGTATCAATATCTGGTTTCCTGCGTTGATAACATTCTGCGTATTCGAGCGATGCGCCACGCTGTATGAGTGTGTCTCCCAGTAATTCCCTGCCGCCGTTACCACGAAAAATAACAACTCGTTTACCAGCCATGTCTTGCAATTGCTCCTGCTGCAGTAATGCTTCACTATCAAAATGCTCAACTGGAACGAGTACTTCGTTGACGCCATAGTGCTTTAAAGCATCTGCACTGCCTTTTCCGACAGCGGCAAATCTTATATACGGAGGCAAAATACGTTGCTTGCCGATTAACTGCATGGCTTTGTTGACAGCATTGGGACTGACAAATATTGCCCAATCGAATTCATCTAAGCGGCTAATTAAATCAATCAAAGGATTTAAATCTTTTACATCCGTTATTTCCAGTACCGGAAGTAGTATTGGATTACCACCCATAGCGCGAATACCTTCTGCAAGAAAGGTAGATTGATGTATTGGGCGAGTAACCAGAATATTAATGCCGTCTAACTGTTTTTTTGCAGACAATGCTATTTCCAACCATCTGCAGGAACTAGGGTTGCCAAGATTTCATCAGCACCTTCTGTTATTAGCTTTTCAGCCAGTTGTTGTCCCAAAGTGATGCCGGTTTCTGGCTTGCCATTTAATGCGCCGCTGACGATGCGTTTTCCATCAGGTTGTGCAACGAATCCACGTAATTCGAGTGTACCATTGATAATTTCCGCAAACGCTCCCAGTGGTACCTGGCAGCTACCTCCCAATACTCGACTTAAGGCTCGTTCTGCTTCCACACAATAGGCAGTTGCTTGGTGGTGCAAAGGCTGCATTAGCTCAACCAAATCTGTACGGTCAGCCCGGCATTCAATTCCCAAAGCACCTTGCCCCACCGCAGGTAAACTTTGTTCAGGATTCAGTAGTGCTGTGATGCGATCGGATAATCCAAGCCGTTTTAAACCAGCCGCAGCAAGAATGATTGCAGCATACTGCCCGTCATCGAGTTTACGTAACCGGGTTTGCACATTGCCACGCAATGGATGTACTTGAAGATGAGGAAACTGTGCGCGCAATTGACTTTCTCGCCGCAGGCTTGATGTGCCTACGATGCTGCCTGCGGGCAACGCATCCAGACTGGCATACTGATTGGAAACAAAAGCATCGCGAGGATCCTCCCGTTCAGTGATAGCAGCAAGCCTGAATCCCTCGGGTACATTCATGGGCATATCTTTCATTGAATGCACAGCAATATCAGCACGTCCATCTTCTAAAGCTTGCTCCAATTCCTTAATGAACAGCCCCTTCCCGCCTATTTTTGCTAAGGACTGATCCAGTATTTGATCGCCGCGCGTTGTCATGCCGAGTATGCTGATTTCAGTTTGCGGGTATAATTCGCCTAAACATTTCTGGATGAACTTAGCCTGCCACATTGCAAGCAGGCTTTCTCGTGATGCAATGACGATTTTCTGGAGGGATAAAAGTGAATTGGGCATTAATAGTATAAAATGGAAAAATTACAAAAATTTCTTAACGACGGCCATTTTAGCATGGTCTGTATTGACTTGGCTTGTCGCAAGTGCGTGCCGGACTCATTTTTAAGTAAGTGTGTGATGCGATGAGCGCGGCTGATTCAGAGAATAATGTCGCCAATAATAAGTTGGTGAATGATAAAGACTTACCATTGCGTGAAGACATTCGTTTTCTGGGGCGTATGTTGGGTGATACGTTACGGGAGCAGGACGGAGATAGTGCTTTCGAAATGGTCGAGAATATACGGCAGACTGCGATCCGTTTTCATCGCGACCAAGATCTACAGGCAAGAGATGAACTCAATACAATACTCAAACGGTTGAGTGACAAAGATTCATTGCCCGTTGTTCGTGCATTCAGTTATTTTTCATTACTTTCCAATATTGCTGAGGATGTTCATCACAACCGGCGTCGGCGCGCGCATCTTCGCGCGGGATCCCCACCGCAGGCTGGAAGTGTTACATTGGCACTGGAACGCGTATTGGAAAACAGGAAGGATATTACAGTCCTGGCGGATTTTTTTAGCAAAGCAATGATATCACCGGTTCTGACCGCGCACCCAACAGAAGTTCAACGAAGAAGTATTCTGGATTGTCAGTTGACCATTGAGCGTTTACTGAAAGAACGTGCGCGAACTGAACTCACGCCCAATGAATTGCGCCACAATGAGGAAGGCTTACGCGCTACCATTCAGATATTGTGGCAGACCCGCATGTTACGTCCCACCCGCTTGTCTGTGTATGATGAAATTGAAAATGGCTTGGCGTATTACAGCTACACCTTTTTGACAGAGATCCCATATATCTATGCCAAAATAGAAGACCTGCTCGAACGCCGCTTGGGTAAAGATGCCCCCTATGTCACATCTTTCTTGCGCATCGGTAGTTGGATTGGTGGTGACCGTGATGGCAATCCCTTTGTCACGCATGATGTCATGTTGCGGGCGGTGGAACGTCAATCGTCGGTGGCACTGGATTTTTACATCGACGCCGTGCAGAAAATCGGCCGCTCCATGAGTCTGACCGAGCAATTGGTGCAAGTCAGCGATGAAGTTAAGCAACTGGCCGCTACCGCGCCGGATATTCCTAACCGGTCTGACGAACCGTACCGGCGGATTTTCCTGAGTATAGCTGCGCGTTTGGTTGCAACCGCGCATCAATTAGGACATCAGGTTACGCAATACACGCCGACCGAGACCAGAGCGCCTTATGCAAGCAGTACTGAATTTTTGCACGACCTCAATGCCATCATCCATTCGCTCAAACAGCATAAATCATCTTGGATAGCACGTGGCGCATTACGTAATCTCAGCCGCGCCGTGGATGTATTTGGTTTTCATTTAGCGCCGCTGGATATGCGCCAGCATAGCAAGATCCATGAGCAGGTCGTCAGCGAATTATTCGAGCGCAGCACGGGCCGGAAAGGATATGCGCAGCTGAGTGAAAAAGATCGTACTGAGTGGCTGCTTGCAGAAATTAGTCAGCCACGTTCCATACTGACCTCGTACGCTGATTTTTCCGAACAGGCGCAATCTGAACTGAGCATTTTACAATGCGCCGCCGAAATTCATCGTCGCTTTGGACGTGTGGCGATGTCGAATTACATCATTTCGATGACCACCGATATCATTAATGTGCTGGAAGTAGCATTCCTGTTACAGCAAGTCGGCCTGTTGCAAGCCGGAGAAAACCCGCAACTTCACCTCAATATTATCCCATTATTTGAAACAATCTCGGACTTGCGTAGCTGTAGCGTTATTATGGATCAGTTATTTTCCTTCCCTTATTACCGCAAACTGCTGAGTTCGCGTGCCAACGTGCAAGAAGTCATGCTGGGTTACTCCGATAGCAACAAGGATGGCGGCTTTATCACGTCGAATTGGGAGATTTATAAAGCCGAAATTGAACTCACCAAAGTTTTCGCCAAGCACAAAGTTGAGTTACGCTTGTTTCACGGCCGCGGAGGCACGGTGGGCCGAGGTGGCGGACCGAGTTATCAAAGTATCCTGGCTCAGCCGCCAGGCAGCGTTAATGGTCAAATACGCGTAACCGAGCAAGGCGAGGTGATCAGTAGTAAATATGCCGAACCTGAAATTGGGCGGCGGAACCTCGAAACATTGGTGGCGGCGACGATGGAAGCAACGCTGCTGAGTCACGATTCAATCGGCGCAAATTCCGATCGTTATTATTCGGCTATGGAGAAATTGGCATCTGTGTCTTTTGTAGCTTACCGTGACTTGGTGTACGAAACACCCGGATTTAAGCAATTCTTCCTGGAATCAACGCCGATCCGCGAAATGGCGGGGCTGCATATTGGCAGCAGGCCGCCGTCACGTAAGAATTCCGATGCGATTGAAGATTTGCGTGCAATTCCTTGGGTATTTAGCTGGAGTTTGAGTCGGATGATGCTGCCGGGATGGTACGGGTTTGGTCACGCGGTGGAAGCTTTTGTCAATCATCAAGATCCGAATGGCCAGGGATTGGCATTATTACAGGAGATGTACCGGGAATGGCCCTTTATGCAAACATTATTGTCGAACATGGACATGGTGCTGGCTAAGACAGATATGGGTATTGCATCCCGCTATGCGGAATTAGTCGAAGATGCAGCATTGCGTGAGCAGATTTTTGGGCGTATCAAGGAAGAATGGGCAAGGAGTCAGAAATGGCTGTTTGCCGTGACTGGTCATACCGAGTTGCTGCAAGACAATCCAACACTGGCACGGAGTATCCGCAATAGAACCCCTTATATTGATCCGCTCAACCATTTGCAGGTGGAATTGCTGCGCCGTTACCGGTCCGGTGAAGATAGTGAAGAAGTTAAGCGTTCCATCCACCTTACGATTAATGGTGTAACAGCCGGATTGCGCAACAGTGGTTAATGGCAACCTATTACTGAAATACTTGAGCTGCAGGAGGCTTTAGTGCAAATAAAACGATTCATATGTATCGTGTTGTTCAGTTTCTATTCTCAATGGGTATTGGCTTCACTACCAATCCAGTATTGGCAGACATCCTCCGGGGCACGGGTTTATTTTGTTGAAAATCACGATTTACCCATGCTTGATATCAACGTGGAGTTTGCTGCGGGTAGTGCCATGGATACCGCTTGTAAATCAGGCTGTGCCAATCTGGTACAGCATTTACTCAGTCTTGGCGCAGGCGGCTTATCTGAAGACCAAATTGCCACAGCGTTGGCCGATGTTGGCGCACAACTAAAAAATAATTTTGACCGCGATCGAGCTGGGTTAGCCTTGCGTACTTTGAGCAGTGAACGGGAGCGCAAGCAAGCACTCGATGTATTTGCGCGCATTATTCAGTCCCCGGAATTCCCGCAGGAAATATTGTCGCGTGAAAAGGCAAGAATAGTTTCGAGCATTAAAGAATCGAGCACCAAGCCAGATTACATTGGCGAGCGTGAACTGATGAAAATGCTGTATAGCAATCATCCATACGGATTCAATGAACAGGGTGAGATTGATACCCTGAATAATTTGCAGCGGGAAGATTTGCTTGCTTTTTATCGTTCTTTTTATGTTGCCGGAAACGCAGTGATAGCGATCATTGGGGATGTTACTCAGCTTGAGGCTGCGGCTATTGCGGAACAATTAACTGACAGCCTACCTTCCAGCGGACAGAAAACTGAAGTGCCAGCAGTATCAATTCCCGTCGCAGGGATAAAAAGAATCCCTCATCCGGCAACACAGAGTCATATCCAATTAGCCTATCCGGGCCTGCGTCGAAGTGATCCTGATTATTTTCCCCTTCTAGTCGGAAATCATATACTGGGCGGCGGGGGGTTTATTTCACGTCTGATGGAAGAATTTCGTCAGCAACGCGGCTTAGCTTATAGCGTTTACAGTTTCTTTTCTCCCTATAAAGAACAGGGACCTTTTCAAATAGGTCTGCAGACAAAAAAGGAACAGTCAGAAGAAGCGCTGGCACTAACCCAGAAAGTGCTTAAAGATTTTGTTGCAAGTGGTCCAACAGAGGAAGAATTGCTGGCTGCCAAACAAAATATTATCGGCGGTTTCCCGCTTCGAATAGATAGTAATAGCAAAATATTGAGCTATCTTTCCATGATCGGCTTTTATAATTTACCACTGACTTATTTAACGGATTATTTGGCAGCTGTTGAAGCAGTAACAATCGAGCAAATCCGGCAGGCATTCCAGCGGAGAATTCAACCTGACGGTATGGTAACTGTCGTCGTGGGAGCAATTGAGTAAACGCTTGATCCATGCCTTCAGTTAGAGGAAAAGTCCGTATCATTGGCGGCCTGTGGCGCAGCCGTTTGCTGACTTTTCCAGCAAATCCTGATTTAAGGCCCACCCCCGATAGAATACGTGAGACAGTGTTTAATTGGCTGGGACAGGATTTAACTGGCCAGAGTTGTCTCGATTTGTTTGCTGGAAGTGGTGCGCTGGGTTTTGAAGCCGCATCTCGCGGCGCGTCACAAGTGGTTATGGTCGATGCGGATTTGAGAATTTATAATGCACTGCATGAGAATAAGGAAAAACTGCAAGCTACGCAGGTTGAACTGAAAATGATGAATGCGTTAAATTTTTTAAATTATGATGTACGCAAATTTGATGTCATTTTTCTTGATCCGCCTTATCGCCTTGAACTGTTACCCAAATTGTTGCCATTACTGCCATCACATCTGGAGAAAGGCGGACTGGTTTACATTGAGACTAAAGGCACTTGGATTGCAGATACACAATGGTGTGTGAAACGGAGCGCAAAAGCAGGTGCGGTTTATTATCAGCTTCTGGAGTTAGAACTGAATGGATAAAGTGATTTATCCTGGTACGTTTGATCCAATAACGCGTGGACACGAAGATCTTGTCCGGCGTGCTTCGCGTTTGTTCGATCAAGTGATAGTAGCGATAGCTGTAAGCAGCAGTAAAAAACCATTCTTTACTTTAGACGAAAGAGTGGAAATGGCACACGAGGTATTGTCAGACTGTCCGAATGTCAAAATCATGGCGTTTTCTGGCTTATTGATGAATTTCCTGCAGCAACAGAACGCGCGAATAATTTTGCGCGGTTTGCGTGCCGCTTCAGATTTTGAATATGAGTTCCAGATGGCGGGGATGAATCGTAGTATGTATCCCGATGTGGAAACTTTATTCATGACACCATCAGAACAATATATGTTTATTTCAGCAACCATTGTGCGGGAGATTGCGTCATTGGGCGGTAATGCGGATGCATTTGTACACCCGCTGGTGGCAAAAAAACTACGCGAAAAAATAACAAAATAGTTTTGAGGAAATTAAATGGCATTAATTATTACTGACGAATGTATTAACTGTGATGTTTGTGAACCCGAATGCCCTAACGGTGCCATTTCTCAGGGCGAAGAAATTTACAAGATAGATGCCAGCTTATGCACAGAATGTGTTGGGCACTACAATGAACCGCAATGTATCGAAGTATGTCCCGTAGATTGTATTGTTACCAATCCTGACAGGATTGAGAGCAGAGAACAACTACTGGCTAAATATCAGTCGCTTATCTCTGGCAAATAGCCTGTCCGGCATAATAATCCGCATCCGCATCACGCTTTCTTCACGAAATCAGACAGTTTTCACCGCTTAATCGTCAACGCATTACTACATATAGTAGTTTAATCTTCGCATGGTGCATTCTGGTTTTGCTAGCGAAGCGTTTCGATGGAATCCCGGCAAGCAACGAACTGCCATTCCATCATGAAAACCAAATGTTACCTTCGCACAATCCAATTAAATCATGACCAGCGCTAATATATATTTTCTTAACTGAGACTCAAATGGATCCTCGCACGATTGCCAAGAATGTTCGCTCAATTTTTTCCTTACCGGATGTTGTGATACGCGTAAATGACCTGATTGATTCTGGGGAAGCAACCAATCATGAATTGGAGCAGGTAATTTTAAGTGATCAGGCATTAACAGCAAAAGTATTGAAGTTTGCGAACAGTACTTATTTTGGTTTCTCTGGAAAAGTAGAAACCATTTTAAAAGCAATTTCCATAATTGGTCATAAAGAATTGCGTAATCTAGTTATTGCATCATCAGTGACTTCTACATTTAAAGGCATCCCACCTGATCTGGTAGACATGGATACATTTTGGAATCACAGTGTCACCTGTGGTGTAACTGCGCGGTTACTGGCATCAAGCGTTGACAGTAGAGAACGTTTCTTTATTGCCGGGTTGTTGCATGGTGTTGGGAGATTAATACTCTTCAGCCAGTACCCGGAAGAATCTGCAAAAGTGTTGCGTTGCATGAACCAAGGCGAGGACGCAGTAATCCATGAAGAACGTAAGATTTTTGGCTTTACCCATGCGCAATTAGGTGCTGAGCTTCTGAAGCAATGGAAATTACCACCTAATATTTGGAAAATGGTTGAATACCAATTCGATCCCATGAAGGATGCAGAATATCAGTATGATGCCAGCGCGCTTTGCGCAGCTATCAATATCGCCAACTATATCCAACCTTGTACTAATCAACGAATAAATCTCGAAGAATCAATACCTGACCGTGCACTCAAAACATGGAGTTACCTTGGTTTGTCGGTTGAAATTATTGAGTCGGTGATAACAGTGGCCAAATTGCAGGTAATAGAAGTGTTCAATGCCATACGGTAGTTATCAAGAAATCACAAAGGATCATATTCCCGGATTGTTTCATTATCTTTGCGCATAGCTTAGTAACCCTGTGCATTAATGCGCCGATGCTGCATCGGGCAGAACCGCAGCGCACCCCTGTAACAGTTTGATTAAATAAATTTTCTTCCTGGTGATCGCTAAAAATATCTCAATTACCAGGGTATCTTATGACGCACCCGTTAAAACTCAAGTTGGTTAAATTCAAGACGATAAACAAAAGCGTGCAAGATAGATAGAAGATACAGGAGAATATATGAAGGAAGTTTATCTTGGCAGGTTACCGATTCTTGACAGCAAACAAAACTTAGTCGCATTTGAACTTCTATTCCGTTCCGACCAGAATAACACAGTTACTGTTACCGATAATTCTGCCGCCTCAGCAAATGTCATCATTGATACCTACGGTCAGCTAGGCATCGAAAATGTAATAGGAAAACGGCGTGGTTTTATTAAAGTCGACACTGAGTTGTTGATGCATGATGCCATTTGCATGCTTCCCAAAAAGCATGTAGTTCTTGAAATTTTACGAAGCGTCGAAATTAATGATGCAATCATTCATCGCTGTACTTTTTTGAAACAAAAAGGCTATCAACTGGCGCTTTCCAATGTTGTTCAACTGGATAAACGATTTGATCGCATCATGCCTTTGATTAATGTAGTCAAAATCAATATCACCGCGCTGAAACAAAACGACCTGATCAGTCTTATAAGGAAACTAAAGCGCTCGCCGGTATTGTTTCTGGCAGAGAAAGTTGAAAATCAGGAAATTGCCAGAAACTGCATTGCTTTAAATTTTCAAATGTTGCAAGGTTTTTATTTTGCAAAGCCAGA
The DNA here is from genome assembly GCA_016721865.1 of Nitrosomonas sp. Taxonomy (GTDB): domain Bacteria; phylum Pseudomonadota; class Gammaproteobacteria; order Burkholderiales; family Nitrosomonadaceae; genus Nitrosomonas. The sequence continues at coordinate 32,869 of JADKHF010000044.1, forward strand.
AATAATCTCAGGAAAACGTATCGATCCATCCAAACTCTCTCTGCTGAAACTCTTGTTATTGGTCGTTAAAGACAGCGATGTGACTGAAATTGAGAATGAACTCAAGTATCAACCCGGTTTAAGCTATAACCTGCTGCGCATGGTAAATTCAGCCGCAAGCGGTTTGCCAAGCACGATTAACTCGATAAAACGAGCCATTATGATACTCGGCCGGAAACAACTCCAGCGCTGGATACAAATATTACTTTATGCCGCCAAGCAAAAGGATGGCAGTGCATCGGATGCATTAATGCAAACAGCCACTGTGCGTGGCAAACTGCTTGAATTCATCGCCATAGCAGATCGCCCGCATGACAAGAATCACCACGATCGCGCTTTTATGGTGGGTACTCTTTCATTGCTGGACACCTTACTCGGGATAGAAATGTCCGAACTTGTCAGTTCGCTCAGCATACAGAAAGACATGGGCGATGCTTTGCTGAATCGGCGTGGATACCTGGGTCGTCAACTGGAATTGATCGAAGCCCATGAAAAAGGTGAATTCGAGAAAGTTTCATCGATGCTGGCGGAATTGGGCTTTCTTAGCATAAGTGAATTCACCAGAATGGAACTGGAAGCTGCAGCCTGGGCCAATCGAATCAGCGAAGCAATCAATCAGCCTGCATAAAAACTAATTGATGGGATTCAAACGAATCCTGCCGAATAGGGCACTACAGTAGAAATCCTTCCAATGTGATGGCGATCCACTTTCAATGCATTTTATAAGCCTGAATTTACTCAATTTTCATCTGTACCTTCCGTTGACTAACGAGCTAACTCAGGTACTGCTTACTTGAGATTGATGAATTCTTATTCGAACATTTCACATGACGTTAAGTATTGTCACAAAAGGACATCGCAATGAATATAGTAGAGCTGCTTACATTCGTAGTTAAGAATAGCGCTTCAGATTTACATTTATCTGCAGGCATGCCGCCGATGATCCGGGTACATGGCGAGATCCGGCGCATCAATTTGCCCGCGATGGAACATAAAGAAGTGCACGCGATGGTGTACGACATTATGAATGATAGTCAGCGCAAATTTTATGAGGAACACCTGGAGTGTGATTTTTCCTTTGCAGTTCCCAATCTCGCACGTTTCCGCGTCAATGCATTTAATACGCAGCGTGGTGCCGCAGCAGTTATGCGCACGATCCCATCAAAAGTTTTGAGTCTGGAAGATATCAAAGCACCCAAAATATTTGCTGAAATTGCCAAACAACCGCGTGGTGTCGTTTTAGTAACAGGTCCTACCGGTTCTGGAAAATCCACCACATTAGCGGCAATGGTCAATGATATTAATGAAAATGAACATGGTCACATTCTGACACTTGAAGATCCCATAGAATTCGTGCACGAGAGCAAGAAATGCCTGATTAATCAGCGAGAAGTGGGACGAGATACCTTAAGCTTCTCCAATGCGCTGCGCTCGGCGCTGCGTGAAGACCCTGACATCATTCTGGTAGGTGAAATGCGTGATCTGGAAACCATACGCTTGGCAATGACGGCGGCTGAAACAGGCCATTTGGTATTTGGCACATTACATACAAGCTCTGCCGCAAAAACCGTGGATCGTATTATTGACGTTTTTCCCGCAGAAGAAAAAGAAATGATGCGCGCGATGCTATCTGAATCATTACGCGCTGTTATTTCGCAAGCGCTGTTAAGAACCAAGGATGGCAAGGGACGCGTAGCTGCACATGAAATAATGATTGGCACACCAGCGATACGTAATCTGATCCGGGAAGCCAAAATTGCACAGATGTATTCGGCAATCCAAACAGGCCAGAACGTTGGCATGCAAACATTGGATCAGAATTTGACTGATCTGGTGAAACGCAACGTTATTTCAATGGCCGAAGCACGCAGTAAGGCCATGAATAAGGATAATTTCAGGATTTAATCGATCGATTAGTGGATTGATAACGTCAGGAGCATGCTATGGATAGGGAACAAGCAACAAAATTTATGTCTGATTTACTGCGCCTAATGCTCAGTAAAAAGGCATCCGACATGTTTATTACAGCCGGATTTCCGCCTGCATTCAAAATTGATGGAAAAATGACACCCGTTTCTCAGCAATCATTGTCCGCGCAGCATACCGAAGTGTTAGCCCGAGCGATTATGAATGACAAGCAAGCGGCTGAGTTCGAAGCTGCCAAAGAATGTAATTTTGCGATTAGTCCAGCCGGAATCGGGCGTTTCCGGGTTAACACCTTTATCCAGCAGCAACGGGTCGGCATGGTGCTGCGTACCATTACCACCAAAATTCCTGAGTTTGATGATCTGGGTTTACCGCAGATCCTCAAGGAAGTTGTGATGAGCAAGCGGGGTCTGGTGATTTTTGTGGGCGGTACCGGTTCGGGAAAATCCACATCGATGGCGGCTTTAATCGGGCACCGCAATAAAAATAGCTTCGGCCATATTATTACCATTGAAGATCCGGTGGAATATGTGCATGAACATATCCATTGTGTCATTACGCAACGTGAAGTCGGTGTGGATACTGAATCATGGGAAGCGGCTCTAAAAAATACACTGCGGCAAGCACCCGATGTCATTTTAATCGGCGAAATACGTGATCGTGAAACCATGGAGCATGCCATTGCCTTTGCCGAAACCGGCCATCTTTGTTTGGGCACGTTACACGCAAACAGCGCCAATCAGGCGCTTGACCGCATTATCAATTTTTTTCCGGAAGAGCGCAGGGCTCAGCTACTCATGGACTTGTCGTTGAATATGAAATCACTGGTAGCACAGCGATTGATACCGGCGAAAGATGGAAAAGGGCGAGTAGCGGCCATCGAAGTGCTACTGAATTCTCCCCTTATCTCAGATTTGATTTTTAAGGGAAATGTCCATGAAATTAAGGAAATTATGAAGAAATCCCGTGAAATGGGCATGCAGACGTTTGATTCCGCATTGTTTGAGCTTTATGAGGCAGGAAAAATAAGCTATGAAGATGCACTGAGGAATGCTGATTCCGTGAATGAGCTACGTCTGCAAATTAAACTCGAAGGTGCTGAAGCCAAAACGCGGGATTTAAGTTCTGGTATAGAGCATTTAGCAATAACATAAGCTTTAACATTCGTTGAAAAATTATCTGTGTTGCCGCTGCGGTGTTAAAAACAGGCTCAAAATGCTCATTTATCATGCATAAACTGCGCTTTCTCACCTGTTTTTGCCTTGCATCGGCTGCCTCGAATACATTTTTCCACGAATGTTAAGCCGCCCACTTCCTGCCATGACTGGCATATTCCAGCACCAGATAAAACACATTGTCGCATTTCTCGCGGAATAGCACGCGATCATAGCTTTCCGGTAAATTGCTATCCAGCACCTGTTCGACCGCAGAACGCACCATTTTCTGGGTTTGCGTATCCTTATACCAATCCTGCACCAGCACCCTGGGGTGTTCTTGCAGAAGGCGATGCAGCAGTGATTTTGCAGCAAGCCGGACTTTCTGCGTTTCTTCCTGTGTCATCCTGTCTTTTTTCAGCAAATCGAACAGTTCCAGTTCGTCTTCGTTCAAGCCCTCGCGAATGTGGCGCTCGTCTTCCGCCCGCAAATCCTCGGTGAATTGCATCAGATCTTCATAGTAGTTTTCGGTGGAAGAACCGCCGGCGTTGTAGGTGTCAATAATCTGCTGCAAGCGCTGGGCAAAATCTGTTCGCGTTGCATTCTGCTGCAGCATCAATTCCAGTTTATGCTGCAAAAAAGCGCGCAAATCAGCGATCTCGATATGTTTGTAAGCCGCCTGCTTGAATTCCTCGCGCAATTTGTCGAAATTGATTTTGCTCAAATCCCAGGTCTTGCCCTTTTGAATAATCTGATATTCCGCATCGTTTTGTTGTGCTTTAAGCGCATCCGCGCCATCCACCACCACACTTTCATCCAGCAATTCGGCAATCTTCAGGCTGATCGCGTCGATGTCCTTCTGTTCGATATGCGCTTCGATCACGCCGCGCAGATACTGAAACGCCGCCACCTCGCGCCCCTTGCCGCGTCCCAGAACTTCCGGCTTGCACGCCTCATACAGCGACGTGATGGTGTTTTCATACACGTTGAAACTCCTGCGCCATTCGTCGTTTGCCAGCAAGGTGTTGGCAAATGACTCAAATCGCTCGACTTGTTTGAATACATCATCGCCGGCTAGCACCTCGCGCAACGCAACCGCCTTTTCATGGCAAAACGCAAAGCCCTGTTCAATCGCATCGTCCAGCAAACGAAACAGTTCCGCTTTTTCCTTGACCGGCGATTCGGTCTCGTCGCCGCCTTGCGCGTAATCCTTCAGCGCCAGCTTCATGTTGCGGAACACATTGTAGTAATCCACGATTTCGCCATTGCGCTTCTCCACCTCGTTGATCTTCCACGACGTCACGCGATTGGCGCGGGCGATGGTTTGCATCAGCGTATGGCCTTGCATCGGTTTGTCGAGATATAGCGTGGAAAGTGTCGGCGCATCAAAGCCGGTCAGCCACATGGCGCAGACAAACACCAGTTGCAGCGGATGCTCCGGGTCTTTGTAGTTGTATTCAATATCGTGCCCATGTTCATCCAGCTTATCCATGCGTTCACGATGCGGTTTGATGGTCAAACCCTGCGCGGCGAATTTTTCTTCCTCGCCCGCGTCTCCGCTAATCACCACGGCCATTTCAACAGAGCGCATGAATTCAACGCGCTGCTCCAGACGCCGCTTCTCAATTTCGCTGGCGGTTTTGCTGATAATCCCTTTCAGGGTTCTTATCTCTTCCTTCCACAGCCGCTGCACCTTGTCGTACATCTTCACGGCGGTGAATTTATCCACCGACACCACCAGTCCTTTACCGAGATAGCCGCGCCGGGGGAAGTGATAAACGATGTCCCGCGCGATTTTTTCCAGCCGGTCGTCGCGTTTGATGACTTCCACCTCTTTGGCAAAACGCTGCTCCAGCTTGGCCTGCTGTACCTCGTCCAGATTCTCATCCTCCAGAATCTGGTAAAACTCCTCGCTCAATCCTTCGTTCTGGATCAACACCTCCGGCACGCGTTTCTGGTAAAACAGCGGCACCGTCGCACCATCATCCATCGACTGCTGGAAATTGTATTCCGACACATAACCGCCGAACCACGCATTGGTTTTGCGTTCGCGCCCGAGCAGCGGCGTGCCGGTAAATGCCAGATAGTTCGCCCTGGGCAAGCCCTTGCGCATGTTCTCCGCCAGCGACTTGTATTGCGTGCGGTGCGCCTCGTCGACGATCACGATGATGTCGCTGCGCGCTGAAAGCTCGGGATATTCGCGGCCTTTGTCCCAGCGGAATTTCTGGATCAGCGTAAAAACGATGCGTTTGTTCTGCCCGAGGAATTTGCGCATTTCCTCGCTGTTCTTCGGTTGCGCCGCCTCGGCCTCGCTCACCGTGCGGGTGTTGAGGAAATTACGGTAAATCTGCCCGTCCAGATCGTCGCGGTCGGTCACCACGACGAACGTGAAATTGCCAGTCTGTTTGCGGAAAATTTTGCGCGCATAAAAAATCATCGAAAAACTCTTGCCCGATCCCTGCGTATGCCAGAACACCCCGAGCTTGCCTGCCAATTCCTCACGTTGGAGGAAAACGTCATACGCGCGATTCACGCCGATAAACTGGTGGTTCTGCGCGATGATTTTCTGCGTGTCTTTGTAATAGAGAACGAAATTTTCCACGTAATCCAGCAACTTTTGCTGCGGCAACAAACCCTCGATGACTCCTTCCAGGCTGGTGCCTTGCGCACGGATTGCCGCGCGGTCAATTTTCTGTTTTTCGTCATCAGCGCGCAGCCAGTTGAAATAATGCTCCCACTGCGCCGTGATACTGCCGACTCTGGTTTCGACGGCGTTCGACAGCACGCAAAACGCATTGGTCAGGAAAAGCTGTGGAATCTCCGCCTTGTAATTCGTCAGATTGTCGTCATAAGCGTTGCGCAGCTTCACATTCGAGTTTTTCAGTTCGATGAACACCAGCGGAATACCGTTCACGTACAACAACACATCCGGGCGGCGAAAACCGCGCTCGCCCTTGATCCACAGTTGCGTCACGGCCAGAAAGCGGTTATTGCCCGGCACGTTAAAATCCAGCAACCGCACGCGCTCCTGCTGAGACTGTCCCTGCGCATTGTCGAACGTTACCGGAATGCCGTCGCGCAACAGGCCGTAGATTTCCTGGTTTGCCGCAATCAGCGTCATTGCTTGCCGCCGTTCACACAGTTTTTCCAAGGCACTCTCGATGGCTGCTCGCGGAATATCCGGGTTCAGACGAAGCGCAGCTTCGCGCACCCGGTCCACCAAGATCACATCGCGCTTGCTGGCGCGGTTTGAACCGTCGTTCAAATCCTCCGCATTGTCCGTATGGCAATCGAGCACGTCGAAGCCGTGCAGATGCTGGAGCTTCTGCACCAGCGCTTGCTCGATCTGATCTTCGGAAATAAAGTTAGGCATTCAGTTTTCTATCCGGATTTATTTTGCTTTAACTTGCTCGCCGTCTAAGTTAAGGGAAATGGATTTTCCTTAACTAACGAACAAGGTTAAGTAACGATCAAATACACAACCCACTTGCTGCCGGTCATTTCCTGCAGACAAACCTAATTGTTCGAAACAGATCAAGGCATTCCTGTTCGGAACTGACAGTTTCTTACTCCGCTTTGATGGCACGATCAATTCAACCAAAGCCGCTCATTGCGGTTTCCTCAATTTCACCGGAATACACCTCAGGGAGAGCCTACTCCCGCCCCAAACTCAAATCCTTCCAGTTTCAGCCTTCAAATCAATGACCAGTGATGTCTTCTACCCGCCCCGCCATTTTTGACCTGTTGTTCATCCGTTCAACAAGGTTTCGCCAGCAGCCATGGCTAGTCGTCTCAAAGGTAAAGCCAGGCTTCTCAAACGGTAGATTTTTGGTAATCTCAAACTTAATTTCTGTGCTCATAGATGCGGCCAATCTCGGGAAGGCTTGACACCACATCATCACCTGATCGGTTCAGATGGATAAGCAGGTACATAAGGTAGGCCTTGTCCATCAGCCTCATCTCTCCCTTCAAGCACGCCGGCAAACCGTCATTCCGCTTCACGCGTTTGTTTGGGGGCGGGGGGGGGGTTCCGCAACCGCTATTCCCGTCGATGTAATTCCACCGCGCAGTCATGGCTTTTCGAAGATTTCTCCATGCGCCTGTCGAAGGTCTGGTGCCCTAATCCCTGGAGTCTGCTCCTTAAGGCACGTGATCTCTAAATAAGTCGATGCCCGGGAGCAAAAAAGGAAACCCCGACACAAGTGTCATTTCCAGCAAGGAGATGAAATCTTGCATTGACTATTAAACTTTCCTCATACGCTCGCAAGCGGCTTAAATGGTTATTCAGTTCTCCCTCAATGTCGACTTTGCAAAATGTTCGATGGAAAATTCACTGAAAATGGAACATCGCCAATCCATCCGCTTTGTGCTAAATTCTGCCCAGTCTGGCCAGAATAATTGGAGGGTATCATGCATAAAGAATGGCAACTGCAAGAAGCAAAAAGCAATTTCAGCCAACTTATCAAACAAGCAGCCAGCGGCGATGCCCAAACGGTCACCGTACACGGCAAACCGGCGGCAGTGGTGGTTTCGGCGCAAGAATATGCCCGCCTCACGCGCCGTGAAGGCAAACTCTCCGATGCACTGCTGCAACCCGGTCTCGTTGCGGATGATCTGGATATTTCCCGCAGCCGTGACACCGGACGCGCCATCGCGCTATGAGCTGGCTGTTGGACACCTGCGCGCTGTCCGAATATGTCCGGAAAGCGCCTGCGCCGGCAGTCATCCGTTGGCTGGACGAACAGGATGAATCCAGTTTGTTTATCAGCGTCATCAGCCTGGGGGAAATCGAAAAAGGCATCCTCAAATTGCGCGCATCCGATCCGCGCCGCAGCCAGAAACTCACCGCCTGGCTGGGTAAGGTGGAACAGCGTTTCGCCGGGCGTATCCTGCCGCTCGACGCCGCCGCGCTGCATGTCTGGGCGCAAATCGCCGCGACTGCCGAACTGGCTGGACAACCCCTGCCGGTCATGGACGGCCTGATCATGGCCACCGCCCAATGCCACGGCCTCACCGTGGTCACCCGCAACGTGCAGGATTTCACGCTGCACCCGCAAGTGTTCAACCCTTGGGCGCTGTAGATCAAACACCCTGATGGTTTCAATTGGCATGCGCGGATTCCTCCATGCCGGGCGGGAATCGGATGTCGAGCTGTTCGACGGAAAGTTTGCCCGGAATCAGGCGGGAAGCAGTTGATCCCGGTTTTCCGGCGATAGGATTTGTTTTGAACAATTGCTCAACCTGAATGAATATTGGCTCTGTCCTCTTTAGAACTACTCAAGATCAAACCTTCCGTTGGGCCAAGCAGCGAAATGCTTTATCAAACTCCTGGCTGAGACTTTTGTTGGGACAGGCATGCGCAAAGTTGATCATATGTTTTTGTGAATTTGATGAGCGAAGTAACTATAAGAATGCAAAAACAATTTTGGAAAAATGACAAGATGTTGTAGTTTGGGCAGAATCTACGGCAAGCCAGTCGACAATCAGATTCTCAGTCGCTATGGTCAATCACAATGGATAGGGGACCAATTGAGCAGCTGAACTATCATACCATGATTGCGAAATTTTCGCCGCCGTATCCAGAACAAATGCAGAACTTGGCCATTCATCATCAATCGTTGTGCTCAACAAATTAATATCAAAGTTGGAGATATTATTCTCATGGCTTGGCGACTGATGATGGATGGATTAAAAGTTGGCCGATCTTCTGAATCTCCCAGCCTTCCGGCACACCTTTGACCTTCTTCACCTTCTCGTGACCGGGAAAGCGCAGTCGCACGAACCATTCACGGTAGATTTCCTCGGCCATCTTTTCCAGCAGCGCGATGCGCCGCTGGTTGTTTTCGATCAATTTGTCATAGGCGGAAAGAATCGCCACGATCCTTTTTGAGTTGTAATCGGCGGGAGCGGAATCTTAAACTCTGAATTACACCAAGTGTCAAAGTTGAGGTACAGATGAACCTTTGTTCTGGCTTGCAATAAATGCCCTCATATCTGGCGAACTTAAGAAATAGTAAGCAAAGAGAGGAAAAGCTTGGTTAGTATCCAAGCGCAGTCGAATCTGTTTATTTGAAATGATGTAGCCCTCAAACCTGCCGATTTTCGGAAAAAGTCCAATTTTGCCCTAAGGTACCCGCTGCGGTGAAAATAATATCGTCACTTCTTGCATTGCAGTTTCTCAACTCAGGAGCCTTATCTTCTGTCTATGGTTACAAAACCATCGTCAATAAATCTTTTGACCCATCGCAAGATTATTTCCGCGAATTACCGGAACACCTGTGGCAACAAAAAATCTACTCCCAATATTCGATCCAAATGGGCCAGAAACTAATGCGCCTTTTTCTGGTGCTTTAATTTCATCGAGTTTTACTACCTTCCACTTCATCAGAATTCGCCAGTAATTTTTTGAATGTTCTGAAAGACCACGGCATCAAGTGTGGCTGCCTGACTTGTGAGCTCTTGGAGCTCTGAATTTAGCTTTAAAAGTTCCTCAATAAATTCCTCCTCGCTCTTGCCATCCTCCTCAATCACCACGCCGACATAGCGTCCCGGATTCAGCGAATAATCCTGCTCCTTGATTTCCTCCGGCGTGGCCAGTTTGCACAGGCCGGTGACGTCCTCGTACTCCGCGTTGGGAAAGCGTTCCTGCAGCCAGTGGATATGCTGAAAGTAAATTTCCGCGTTTTTCACATCCTGATGCAGTTCTTCCAGTGCGGATTTGAGTGCTTTTGTTCTGCGGTCGGGCGCAGTGCGCTTGCCTGCCTGCTGCGCCTGCCCGGTTTGCTGTTTTTCGTGCTGCCGCACGGTCTTGTCCAGGCGCTTCAAGCCTTCGTGCAGTGCGGAGAAGAACGGATCGAATGCATTGCGCAGTTGTTGCTGCGCCTTGTTTTTCCTGTCGATCGCTACCGCAAACATATATCCTTCCTGGTATTGCACGAAGTGGAACACAAGCTTATCCAGCGCCCTCCAGCGCTGCAGCAGTTCAGCCACGGCCTGTTTGCCGCCTGCGTCGTCCAGTACATCGAGCAGTTGCGCGCAGACGGGTTCGATCTTTTCGTTGTTTTCGATCAGCCGCTCCATACCGGCAGTAAAATAGCGTTCAATAAGCCGGATGAATTTCTCGCGCCGGCCTTTGTGCAGGTGGCTGATGAGGGCGATGTTCTGGATGTGTTCTTCGCTGAATTCGCGGTGGGCGCGGTCAATCTGGGTGAAAATGTTGCGCGCGTCGATGAACAAAATTCTGTCATCGTTCTTGGCTTTGTCGAAGAACCACAGCGTCGCGGGCAGCGTGACGGTGTAGAACATGTTCGAGGGCAGCGTCAGCATGGCGTAGATGAGGTTTTGCTCGATCAGCGTTTTGCGGATGTCGGCTTCGGAGTGGCGCGCATCGGAGGCGGAATTTGCCATGACCAGCGCGGCGCGGCCTTGCGGTTTGAGCGAGGTGGCGAACAGGTTGATCCACAGGTAGTTGCCGTTGGGCACGGTTTCCTTGCCGGCGTCGGCTTTTTTCACTTTCGATTTGTTGCGCGGGATGCCGTAGGTGTTGAAGCGCTGGTCCTTTTCCACGCTGGAGAGGCTCACGTCGTCCACGTTGAACGGGGGATTGGCGAGGACGTAATCGAACGCGCCGAAACTGCCATACGGGTCTTCGTAGTAGGTGTTGGCCTGCTTGATTTCGCCGCGCAGGCCGTTGACGGCGAGGTTCATCTTGGCGAGGTTGACGGTGTCCTGGGTTTTTTCCTGGCCGCAGACATACACGCCGCTGTCCGCGCCTTTCAGTTCGTTACGGTGCGCTTCGATGAACTGGGCGGATTGCACGAACATGCCGCCGGAACCGCAGGCGGGATCGAACACTTTGCCGCCGTGCGGTTCGATGATCTCGACCATCAGGCGCACCACGGAACGCGGCGTAAAAAACTCGCCGCCTTTCTGGCCTTCGCTGCGCGCGAATTCGGACAGGAAGTATTCATAAATCTGCCCGAACAGATCGCCGGTCGCATTGGCGGGAATATCCGCGAAGGTTCTCAGCAATTGTTGCGGAATGGTTTTGTCGGTGCGCGTCAGCGCGGCGTATTCATCCTTCGGCAGTACGCCTTCGAGCTCCGGCTTGTATTCCTCGATGGCTTTCATCGCTTCCTTGAGCGCCCTGGCGATGTCCTTTTCTTCCGGCAGATTCAGCAGATAATCGTAGCGGGTATGGTCGGGCAGGTAAAAACCGCATTGCTCAATGGCGATTTCAGAAACCGGTTTCTCGCGGCGGGTGCCCTGCAACTTCTGAAATTCGGCGAGAATCGCCTTCTCGTGACGGCGGTAGTTGTTGTCGGCAAACTTGAGGAAGATCAGCCCGAGCACCGGCGTCGCGTATTCGCTGGACTTCAAGTCGGAATTCGCACGCAGTTTATCGGCGGCGCTCCACAGATCGGCTTCGAGTTTTTTGAGTTGCTCTTTGTTCATAAATCCCGCTGATTATGTTTATTGGTCTAGAATAGGCAGTTATAGTAAACCATTCACACCGCGTTATGAGAATTCTTGAGCCAATGAAAACCTCGCCATTTCCTGTAAATTCTTCGCAGCCAACAGGATTTCTTATGCATGCTTTGATTTTTATCATGAGTTTATTGTTTTTCACTCAAACCAGCGCGTCACAGCCACTCACCATTAAACCGCATGAAGCGCCGGATGCCTGTAATGCCAGCATCGCTCAGGTCAGGATCACTGTGAATAATGTGGGGGCCGGGGGTGTTTTAAACGTTGAGTTGTACGATGATCCGGAACATTTTCTATTCAAAGCAGGGCGTAAACGCAAGGTTCGTATTCCGGCAGCGGCAGGGCAGCAGATCGTGTGTATGAATCTCGAACAGCCCGGCACCTACGCAGTGGCGGTCTATCACGATAAGGATGGAGACCGTAAATTAAAAAAACAATGGAATATGTTACCACGCGAACCTTTTGGCTTATCGAATAATCCCGGGCAACAGTTCGGCTTTCCCAAATTCAGCGATGCCGCATTTACCACCGGCCGTCTGGGTGCGGATATCGTGATTGATCTCAAGAGCCCTAACCATTAGCGATGCGTATGCTGCTTAATCTGCTCATCATGCTGGCTGTTGCCTACCTGGGCGTGGTTTTGCTGGTGTATTCCGGCCAGTCGCGCTTGGTTTATTTTCCGGAAAAACCGCTCAGCATTACGCCGGAGGCAATCGGCCTGGATTATACGTCTGTCAACATCGCCACCCGTGATGGTGAAACACTGCACGGCTGGTGGATGTCCGTGCCCAATGCCAAAGGCACGGTGCTGTTTTTTCATGGCAACGCCGGAAATATTTCCCACCGCATCAATTATCTGGCGATGTTCAAGCGGCTTGGCTACAACACGCTGTTGTTTGATTATCGTGGCTATGGCCAGAGCAGCGGCGTTCCCTCCGAATCCGGTACGTATCTGGACGCGCAGGCGGCCTGGCGTTATTTGACTGAAACCCGAGGCATTGCACCGGCGCGGATTGCAGTATTTGGAGAATCGCTCGGGGGTGCGGTGGCAGCCTGGCTGGCTGCGCAGGAAAAGCCCGGCTTGCTGGCACTGGCTTCGACTTTTACGTCAGTGCCCGATCTGGCCGCAAAGCTATATCCCTTCTTGCCGGTACGCTGGATCAGCCGTTTTGATTACGACACACGCAAATCCCTGCAATCGGTGACTTGCCCGGTTTTTATCGCGCATAGCCCGCAGGACGAAATCATACCGTTTGAACTGGGCCGGCAGTTGTTTCAGGCAGCACCGGAACCGAAACAATTCCTGACACTGGAAGGCGGGCACAATATCGGTTTTATTTTTATGCAACCACTCTGGATAAAATCATTGGGCGCGTTTATGGATGAAAACTTGAATGCACGCCGCCTGTGATTCCCAATATCTTCTGCGAATCCATCGCTTTAACTATTTCCAAGCATTGCCACAAGTAGACCGCAAGTAATAAACCCCGCGGGTAGCAAGATATGCATCCGATGCGTTACCGGACGAACCTCAAGCCAGTTGAAAAGCAGAATGCCCGCGCCGATACTCGCGCCTACTGCTAACAACAGGCCGAATAAATGAATGATTGGCTGGTGCGGTAGGAATCTGAAGAATGCCGCATTAACAACCAGAGAGATGGGAAAATGAACCAGGAATATGGAATAGGACGCACGTCCAAGATAAGTCAGGTAGCCAGGCACGCGCTTACTTCCTAAAACATCATAATAGTGCGCCAGCCCCAGTATCAGCATGACACTGCCTGCTACGGCTATGCGGGAACGGAAATCTACGGTCAGGGCTGCAAAAATCAGTGCGATCAGCACGATAAACCAAAAAAGCTGATGCCGGCTGACAGAAGCCCAATAAATCAGAATACCAAGGCCATACGAACCAAAAAAATATAAAGCCGTTTCATCCCAGTAACTGTCTCGATTGAAAAAGAACAGTGAAATAGCTGTTAAGCTTAGAATTAAAATTAGACTAAATATTTGCAAACCTGCGTATCGATTCTGGATTTGTTTGGAACTCCAGAAGAGTAGTATGGTTAGTACAAATAACTGAAAATCAATGGCAACGTACCAGATTCCTGCTGACAGGACTTCCTGGTTCAGCAGATCGTGCAGCAGAAAAATATGCGCCAGCAGTTGAAACAAGTTGGGTGTACCAGGAATTGACTCATGGTTCATCCAGATTCTGGCCAATGCGGCACAGCCAATCGCTAAAGTTAAAGCAGCCAGATACGGCGTAATCAATCTCAGATAGCGTTGTTGAATCGGCCGGATTGGTGATGTGACTATTGGCAAACCCTGTGGCGCAAGTTTTGCAGCAGTAAGAAAACCGGCGATGACAAAAAATATTTGTACAGCGATTAATCCGTATTCACGCAACCAATCTAATACAGCAGGGATCAACGGATAGGCGATATCCGACATGGGGCCATATATGGCCAAGTGATGCGTGACGATCAGTAAACAACAGATGGCTTTTAGGGCATCAATAAAAGGCATCCTTGATGAATAAACAGCTTGCATATTTCTGCACCTCAGAAAATATATACAGGTTCAAATATAATGGCTCAAGCAGCATGCGTTTGAAGATTAGCACGACGGCAGGTTAAAGTGCTATTTGGTTTTTTTCCGGTTACATAGTCTACCCTTGATCATAATATTGAAAAGGAGTCAGAAAATTTCTGATATAAATCAAGATCCTTCCGATTTGGCAGTCAAAGTTGGAAAACGCCTGCTCCAGTGCGGATTGCTGCTTGTAACCGCCGAATCTTGTACCGGCGGCTGGTTAGGTCAAGCCGTGACTGCCGTGGCAGGCAGCTCAGCCTGGTATGAACGGGGGGTTATCACGTATAGCAACGCTTCCAAATGTGAAATGCTGGGCGTTCAGCAAGCGACATTGGATCAATACGGCGCCGTATCCGCGCAAACTGCCCGGGAAATGGCGCTCGGAGCGCTAAACAGAAGCCGTGCGCAGATCAGCGTATCGATCACCGGGATTGCTGGCCCCGATGGCGGTACTGCAACGAAACCCGTGGGGATGGTTTGTTTTGCCTGGGCGATTAAAGAGGGTTTAGTCCAACAAGAAACCCGGTTTTTTACAGGAAATCGTGAAACCATACGGCGTTTGGCTGTGGCTACAGCTTTGCAGGGAATACTGCAGTTATTGCATGATGTTACGGCTGTAGCCTGAGATCAGCAGATTGTTGTTATCAGTGTTCAGCCGATTGTTGACTGGTTTGCGTGATAATGCGATCACAATAGGCGATGGCAATGGCCGAAAGTAAAAAAGCCATGTGTATACCCGTTTGTGCAAGCAATGTTTTTTCATCGTACGTACTGGTGTTGATAAAGGTTTTCAGCAAGTGTATCGACGAAATCCCGATAATGGCGGTTGCCAGTTTAACCTTTAAAACAGAAGCATTCACATGCGACAACCATTCCGGTTGATCGGGGTGTCCTTCCAGATTCATGCGCGAGACAAAGGTTTCATAACCGCCAATAATGACCATGATCAGCAGATTGGAGATCATCACTACATCGATCAATCCCAGAACAATCAGCATAATGGCCGTTTCGGTTAACTTCGCGGGTCTTTCTGCGCCTTTAATCGTGACTGTGTCGAGAATATGCTGTAATGAATTTTGATTCCCTAAGACCGCACCAATCAAATCGGATAGCTCAACCCAGAAATGAAATACATATACACATTGCGCTAATACCAATCCCAGGTATAAAGGCAACTGTAACCAGCGGGTAAGAAAAAGAAAACGCGCGATTGGGTGAATTCTTTTCGGCGGCGTGTTTCCAGGTTTATCTTCGTGTTCCATATCTTCTGATCGCGTTCAAAAAATGCCGCAAGCATAACATAGCGGCGGTTAATAAAATTCGGCTTTTAACAGGCCGTTGAAAAACGTTTTCGAGGCAGCCGATGCAAGGCAAAAACAGGCGAAAAAGCGCATTGCACCGGAATTTTTATTCGGCACAATAGCAATTGCACCCTACCTTGCTACACAACATGAGCAAGCTTCTCTACTTTCAATTCGCCCAAGTTCTGCTCAGCAATCCACAAATCATATTGCATTTGTTGATTGAGCCAGCTTTCCGGTGAAGTATCGAATGCCTTTGCTAATCTCAGCGCCATTTCCGGGCTGATGCCGGATCGGCCATTCATTATGGCCGATAAGGTTTTACGGCTAACACCCAAGGCCTTCGCTGCATCGGTTACGGATAGTCCGAGCGGCTCCAGGCATAATTCTTTGATGACTTCCCCGGGATGGGGAGGGCTGTGCATTTTCATTATTTCACTCAGTGATAATCTTCATAGTTAACAGCTATCGCATCTTTTCCATCAAACTCAAATGTAATTCTCCAATTTCCGCTGACACTGACCGACCAGGTTTCTTTCCTTTTTCCGGTCAATTTATGCAGCCGCAATCCCGGTAAATCCATATCCTGAGGGGAAGTGGATGCATGCAGCCGGGACAAAATCAATTGAATCCGGCGCTCATGCGCAACCAGAATTCCCGATCTTATTCCTTTCAGAAAATAATTCTCTAATCCAGGATGGCGGAAACTTTTGATCATCGCTTTAATGTAACCGATCAAGTTACATGTTACAACTACTTTGCTGGATTCGTGATTCTGTACCTGACCCTGCGTACTTGTGGTCAAGCCCTGTGTTTCTTCGTTTGACCAAGGCCTGATCCTGACTTGTGGATCTACGATTCATCACTTATTTAGAAGCATAACTAAAATTAGATATCCGAAATGATGCAATTTATTACATTAAAAACACCCAAAT
Source organism: Nitrosomonas sp. (assembly GCA_016721865.1). Lineage (GTDB taxonomy): Bacteria > Pseudomonadota > Gammaproteobacteria > Burkholderiales > Nitrosomonadaceae > Nitrosomonas. Next base: position 49,306 of record JADKHF010000044.1, read on the forward strand.
TTTCACTCAGCCAAACAAAAAACCCGGAAACACCAGTCTCCGGGTTTTTATTTTAAAAACAAAACGATTACATCTTAGCCATTACTTCCGCAATGGTTTGTCCCATCAGAGACGGAGTCGGGCAAATGGTAACACCGAGTTCTTTCAGAATTGCAACCTTTTCAGCCGCACTTTCACCCGCAGCAGAAATAATGGCGCCTGCATGTCCCATGCGTCGTCCTTCCGGTGCGGTCAGGCCAGCGATATAAGCCACCAGCGGCTTGGTCATGTTTTCTTTGGCGAATCTGCCGGCTTCCACTTCCTGCGGACCGCCTATTTCACCGATCATCAGCGCCACCTTGGTTTCAGGGTCCTGCTCCAATCTTTCCAGAATGTCCCGGTGCGAGCTGCCGGTGATCGGATCACCGCCAATGCCCACAGAGGTTGAAATGCCGATTCCCAGCAAGCGCATTTGATCGGCGGCTTCATACCCCAATGTGCCGGAGCGGCCCACCACACCGACATTTCCGCGGATATAAATATGTCCGGGCATGATTCCCAGCATGGCACGGCCTGGGCTGATTGTGCCCGCGCAATTGGGGCCTGCCAGCAGCATGCGCTCTTCCTTGGGAAAGCGGCGCAGGAAATTCTTCACTGTCATCATGTCCTGTGTCGGAATGCCATCGGTGATGGATACGCAATATTTGATACCGGCATCGGCGGCCTCCATGATGGAATCTGCAGCAAATGCGGGCGGTACAAAAACAATGCTGGCTTCCGCGCCAACCTGATCGACCGCTTCTTTGACGGTATTGAATACCGGTAATCCCAGGTGGGTTTGTCCACCTTTTCCAGGGGTAACACCGCCAACCACATTGGAGCCATAGTCAATCATTTCCTGTGCGTGGAAGGTGCCGATTTTTCCGGTAAAGCCTTGAACAATAATTCGTGTATTTTCGTTGATTAATATCGCCATTTTATACTCCTAGGCTTCTCTTGCGACGACTTCGTTACGTGCGCGTACGACTTTCTCCGCGGCATCCGCTAACGTATCGGCTGTGATAATCGGCAAGCCGCTATCCGCAATAATGCGGCGGCCTTCTTCTACATTGGTTCCCGACAGACGAACCACCAGCGGTATTTTCATATCAATGTTTTTGACCGCATGCACAACGCCTTCCGCAATCCAGTCACACCGGTTGATACCGGCAAAAATGTTTACCAGCATCGCTTTGACACCGGCATCAGCCAGCACCAAACGAAAGGCTTTTTCTGTGCGCTCAGCCGATGCGCCGCCGCCGACATCGAGAAAATTGGCTGGCTCGCCGCCAGCCAGTTTAATCATGTCCATGGTTGCCATTGCCAGACCCGCGCCATTAATCATACAGCCGATATCCCCATCCAGACCGACATAACTTAAGCCTGCTTCTGCGGCAGCGACTTCACGATTGTCCACCTGCGTGTTGTCGCGCAGCTCTGCAATCTTGTGGCGGCGGAACAATGCGTTCTCGTCAAAAGCCATCTTGGCATCGAGCGCAACGATTTCGTTGTTGGTGGTCAACACCAATGGATTGATTTCCAGAACGTTGGCATCCAGATCGCGCAATGCACGGTAACAGCCTTTAATGGTTTTAACAGCATGATTAAGTTGCGCACTGTCGATATTCAAGGCAAAAGCCATTTTTCTCGCCTGGAAATCCTGCAACCCGACCGCCGGTTCGATATAAATCTTGATGATCGCTTCCGGATTGGTTTCAGCCAGTTTCTCAATTTCCATGCCGCCTTGCGCTGAGCCGACCATGATGACACGCTCGCTGCTGCGATCAATCATGAATGACAGATACATTTCCTTGGCGATACTGGTTCCTGCTTCAATATATAGCCTGGAACAGATTTTTCCGGCAGGTCCGGTTTGATGTGTAACCAGACTCTTTCCCAGCAATGCTTCGGCAGCTTGCTCAACTTCACCATGTGTTCTGCAAACCTTGATCCCGCCCGCTTTGCCGCGCGCTCCGGAATGAATCTGTGCTTTGACAACCCATACGTCGCCGTCAATTTCCCTGGCGCGTTGTACGGCTTCCACTGCGCTATAGGCTAAACCGCCCTCAGCAATCTTGACGCCGTATTCAGCCAAAATTTCCTTTGCTTGATATTCGTGAATATTCACTTCAATTTCCTCAAAAATCGCATTAAATTCAATTCGATAATTTTATATTGTCTCAATACAATGAGCCATAAAGATAAAGGCCGCTCAGTGCGGCCTTATCCATTTTTTGCTGCAATCGCTTCAGCGACCTTCACCACATTATTGGCCATTCTTTCAGAGGCTGCGTCGATTAATCGGCCATCCAGCGCTGCAGCACCTTTACCTTGTGCTGCAGCTTCTTTGAGTGCTGCCAGAATGCGGTTTGCTTTTTCAATTTCGCGGGCTGGCGGCGTAAATACGTCATTCGCCAATTCGATTTGCGTGGGATGAATCGCCCATTTTCCTTCACAGCCCAATGCCGCTGCACGTTTAGCAGCCAACACAAAACCATCCGGATCCTTGATATCGCCAAAAGGGCCATCAATAGGACGTAAACCATAAGCACGGCAAGCCACGATCATACGGCTGATGGCAAAATGCCACTGATCGCCAGGATAATCCGGATTAAGACCACCGATATTGGTGGTTCTGGCGCGGTTACTGGCGGCATAGTCGGCAACACCAAAATGTAATGCCTCCAGCCGTCCTGCAGCGCCATTACGTGCAATGTCTTCCACATTCGCCATACCCAGTGCTGTTTCGATCAATGCTTCGAGACCAATTTTATTTTTCAGGCCTTGTTGCATTTCGAGCTGGGTTACCATGGCTTGAACCATATAAATATCTGCATAGACCCCTGCTTTCGGGATCAGCAGCGTATCAATCTTGTGCCCGGCCTGCTCTACCAGATCAACGACATCTCGCACCATATACTGGGTATCCAGGCCGTTGATACGTACCGAAACCGTGATGCCATGGCCTTTCCAATCCAGATCGTTGAGCACTTCGATAACATTCTTGCGTGCCTGTACTTTGTCATCGGGCGCTACGGCATCTTCCAGATCGAGGAAAACAAAATCTACGCCGCTATTAAGTGCTTTCTCAAACATCCCCGGATTGGAACCAGGAACTGCTAGCTCACAGCGTTGTACCCGCTGAATAGTGGTTTCATATAGCGTGTGACTCATTTTTCCTCCAGAATTAATAAATATTTATAGTAATGAATAAGGTCAATCGACGAACATGCCGGATGCGCTGCTTGTTTTTTTAGTGTCATTTCACCTGATCTGCACGCTGTAACGCGTATTGAATTAAGGCATTCTTTGGTTCGTGATATAGCAACGCAGGTAATCTTGATGATGTGAATGGTTAGAATGATTGGTTTTTTGCTTCGTATTTTAAAGACTGACTAATTATCAGCAAATTATATCCATTCTCAGGGAATTTATCTACTGACGCTCAAAGTTGCGCGCATGCATACGCGGCGATCGATAACTTTTGATAGCGGGCAGCCCACTCGAGCGGAATAGAAGAATTCTGCTCACTGCGCTGCGATGTATACGCCGCTATAATGGCACCGAGCACGATGGCACGACCGCAACTGTCGCCGCCGACGCGGATATTTTCTTCGATAGCAGTACGATAATCGGGTGCATGTTGAGCGATATGCGCAATGACCGGCAACCCTTCCAGAACGTGACAGGCTGTACCAAAGCGTTTAGCCACTACTGCGCTATCGAGCACGCGGGCTTGCAAAACTTCTTCAAGCAGTGGCGTCAGCTTTTCTCCAGCTTGCGGTAGTGCGCTGGTGAGTGCCTGGGTGATGGATTTTCCATTTAATACTTCCAGCAAAACACAGCCTGCATACTGTGCTGCTGCAACCGCAGTGTCATTATGATTGGTCAGACGCACAACCTGATCTATTTTAACTTTCAACGCTTCCTGCGATCCGGTGTGCATGGCTGCCACCACCGGTACCGTTGCCAGTGCGGCAAACTGATCGTCATCAGCGCCGGAGTTTTCCGGGAATTCTTCGGGCTTGAGCGGTAATAGTGTTTGCAAGGTCTGGCGTGTAGGCGAATCAACATAACCGATGTAAGCGCCACCCGGACCAAAATAACTGCGGTATTCCGTCTGGTATGCAACACGATCAAATTGTCCATGCTGCGCAAAATGCCGCAGCATCAGCAGACATACCTCACCATAGCCGGATGAATCACCCGCAGATTTATTGCCATGCGCGAAGTATCCGCTGGTACCGGCATAATCATTTGCATCGGGTTGCAAAAAAACCAGCCCTTTGATTTTTTCAATCTGTGCAATCCGCGCGGGATCATAAAGCCAATGCAGACCCAATGCCGCGGAATCTGCAATCAATGCGCCTAAAATAGCCGCCATACGGGGCGCAAGCCGGATACTTGTAATCATCGTATTTTAAGAAGATTGGGATTCATTTAATTTCCACTTCGTCCGGTATTCTGCGCGCTTCCTCTTCCAGCATGATTGGAATACCGTCCTTGATCGCAAAAGCAAGCCGATCAGGCTTGCAGATCAGCTCCTTGTCTTCCTTTTTGTAGATAAGTGGCCCTTTGCATAGGGGGCATACCAAAATATCCAGTAATCTTGCATCCATAATTTTCCTTGTTCAACTTAACTGACGGGGTATTGGAAATCTCTAATGGGCATCTCTAAAAATCCAAATTTTGATACAACTCCTTGTTGCTCGCAAATTTACAATTTCTTATTTTATAACTTACTCAAAATATCATCCAATTGATCCAAACTGGTATAGTGAATGACGATATTGCCCTGGCCATTCTTCTTCGGCTTGATCGCCACCTGCGCACCAAGACGCTCGGAAACATCTTCCTCTAATCGCAGCAGATCTCTATCAGGTTTTTTCACCATTTTAGGCGCGGGATGTTCGATATGGTTGACGATTTTCTCCGTTTCGCGCACGGAAAGCTGTTTCTGCACGATCACGTTGGCAATTTTAATTTGTTGTACTGGCGCTAATGACAACAGAGCACGTCCGTGTCCCATATCAATTTTACCCTGCATCATCAATTCCTGTACCGGTGCAGACAAGTTGAGCAAACGCAACAGATTGGAAATCGTACTGCGTGAATTGCCTAGCGCTTCACCGGCGGTTTGATGCGTCATACCAAATTCATTAATCAAACGCTGAATGCCCATGGCCTCTTCCAGTGGATTCAGATTTTCACGTTGTATGTTTTCAATCAACGACATGGCGAGCGCTGATTCATCGGCAACTTTTCGTATCAGTGCCGGCACTTCGGTCAATCCCGCTAATTGAGCTGCGCGCCACCTTCGTTCGCCCGCGATGATTTCGTATCGGTCCGCGCTGATGGGCCGCACCAGAATCGGCTGCATGACACCTTGCGCTTTGATCGACTCGGCCAGCTCTGCCAAAGCCACTTGATCCATATTGGTTCTGGGTTGGTATTTGCCGGGTTGAAGCTTGGCTATTTCAAGGCTTTGCAGTGATTCTTCCGCAAAATCGGCATTCCCATTGCCCGACAATAAGGCATCCAAACCTCTTCCCAATCCTTTTTGTTTTGTCATTTTACCGATTCCATAATTTTCCCATCAAGCAGGGCATTGCTTATAATTCAAAGTTCTCATCAAAGTGAGGCAAGAGCAGAAATTGTTACGCTGCATATGATTGATATGTAAGGAAGCATTGTAACGAAATTTGTATTTTTAGAGGTGCTCAGCGTCAAGTATTTCTTTAGCAAGCTCCAGGTAAGCCTGCGCGCCTTTAGATTGTCCGTCGTGATACAGAACGGGCACGCCAAAGCCGGGCGCTTCGGCCAGGCGGATATTGCGCGGGATCACGGTACGATAGACTTTATCGCCAAAGTGCTTTTGCAATTGATCAGAAACCTGCTGTGCCAGGATATTGCGCGGATCAAACATGGTGCGCAGCAGACCTTCGATACGCAACTTGGGGTTAAAATTATGACGCACGCGCTTAATGGTATTGACCAGATCACTGAGTCCTTCCAGCGCGTAATATTCGCATTGCATCGGGATCATCACCGCCTGTGCCGCACATAACCCGTTAAGGGTTAACAAGTTTAGAGCGGGTGGACAATCAATCAGAATATAATCATATTCTTGTTCGATGGCTTCGAGTGCCGTTTTCAACCGCGCTTCCCGCTGGGGCAAATCAACCATTTCAACTTCTGCACCCGCCAAGTCGCGGTTGGCGGGTATCAAATCATATTTGCCTCGCGTGCCAGTAATGCGCGTTGCTTGTATCGCCGATTCCCCGAGTAAAATTTGATAAACCGTGGTTTTGACCGTTTGTTTGTTGGTGCCGCTGCCCATCGTTGCATTGGCTTGCGGATCGAGATCGACCAGTAAAACACGTTTTCCAGAAGCAGTCAGACTTGCTGCCAGATTAACACTGGTTGTGGTTTTTCCAACACCACCTTTTTGATTGGTAATGGCGAGAATTTTCGTCATGGGTTTATCCTGCATTCATTAGGCTGAATCAAAGCTGCCAAGTGTTTTAATCCGGAGTTACTGTTTCTTTACGATAATCAATTGCCTGGCCGCATTAAGTCTAGGCACAACCAGCGATACACTTTTTTCAATACAAAAGGGAGTATGGATTTGCTTCAGTTCAGTGTCTGAGCAATTTGCTTTCATCGCGACCCAGCGGAAATTTACATCATCTTCCGCAGCCAATTGCCGGGTTAAATCAACAAATTCACCCAATTCTGAAAATGCACGCGTAACGATTGTATCCACCTTTTTATCCAAGCAGATATCCTCGACGCGCTGCCCCATGACTTCAACATTCTGCAATGCCAATTCAATCTTAACCTGTTGCAAAAAAGATGCTTTTTTTTGATTACTTTCAACCAGCAATACCTGCCAGTCCGGTCTTGCCAGTGCGATCGGGATACCCGGCAATCCGGCACCGCTACCGACATCAATGATTTTCGGGCCATTGATATGAGGCAACACAGCCAGGCTATCCATCACATGTTGATAAAGCATGTCTTGCAGATTCCGGATAGCGGTTAAATTATGTATTTTGTTCCATTTCTCGATCAGCAATAAATACCGTTCGATCAGTCCGGGAAGCGGCTTTTCCTGCGCTGCAAAATCATAATCGAGTGCCCGCAAACTTTGCGTGATTTGCTGTAACAAGCTCATGCGCTCTGCTTTTTATCTCCAAATCCACGCTTTAAATGCACCAATAATAATGAGACTGCAGCCGGCGTTACACCGAAATCCGCGAAGCCTGGCCAATGGTTTCCGGTTTGTGCTGATTCAGTTTTTGTTGTACTTCATTGGAAAGTCCTTTAACCACCCGATAATCTATATCTTTTGGTAGTAAGGTATTTTCGTATTGTGCCTGGCGGGAAACTTCTTCCTGCTGACGTTGGATATAACCGTGATATTTGGCCTGAATTTCAACTTGTTCAGCGACTTGCACACTGATCACAGGCGCACCTGCACCCGGCAATGTCATCAGTGTGGCATAGGTGACGTCAGGGCGTTTTAGCAGTTCATTCAACGTATATTCTCGTTCTATTCCTTTACCCAAAACGCGAATGGCTTCATCCTCTGGTAATGTGCCAGGCAACAGGCGGATTGAATTGAGTCTTTGCTGCTCTTTCCCGATCGCCTCTTGCTTATCGGTGAAAGCCGCCCAGCGCGCATCTTCCACCAGTCCAAGTTTTTTTCCCATTTCGGTCAGGCGCAAATCGGCATTGTCTTCGCGTAATTGCAAACGGTATTCCGCACGGCTGGTAAACATCCGGTAAGGCTCAGTCACGCCGGAAGTCACCAGATCATCGACCAGAACCCCCAAATAGGCTTCATTGCGTCGTGGCAGCCACGCTTCCCTTTCCTGAATTTTCAGTGCGGCATTAATACCAGCCAACAAACCCTGGGCGGCGGCTTCTTCATAACCGGTTGTTCCGTTGATTTGTCCGGCAAAGTACAGGTTTTCGATGGTTTTTGTCTCAAGCGAACGTTTCAGATTACGCGGATCAAAATAATCATATTCAATCGCATAACCAGGCCGCGTGATATGCGCATTTTCCAGACCAGCAATGGAATGAATCAGCTTTACCTGTACTTCAAACGACAGGCTGGTCGATATGCCGTTGGGATATATTTCATGGGTGCCCAAGCCTTCCGGTTCCAGAAATATGGAATGTGATTCGCGGGCAGAAAAACGTACCACCTTATCTTCGATCGAAGGGCAGTAACGCGGGCCGATGCCTTCGATTTTCCCAGTGTACATCGGCGAATCCACCAGGCCGTCGCGAATGATTTCGTGCGTGCCCCCATTGGTACTGGTAATCCAGCACGATATCTGCGGCGGATGCTGAATGCCTGTATCGATCAATGAAAACACCGGTGTTGGTTGATCGCCGGGTTGCTCCAGAAGTTTTGCATAATTCATACTGCGGCCGTCGATGCGCGGTGGCGTGCCGGTCTTCAATCGTCCGGCTGGAAATTCCATTTCGCGCAGTCTTTGCGCCAGCATCACGGAAGGTGGATCGCCCGCTCGACCTGCTTTAAAATTGGTTTTGCCGATATGCGCCATGCCCGCCAGGAATGTGCCGACGGTCAATATCACCGCGCGCGCATGGATTCTGATATTAAGCTGTGTAATAACACCAATCACCCGATCTTTTTCAACGATCAGATCATCCACAGCTTGCTGCATGACTCGAAGATTAGGCTGATTCTCGATACGCTTGCGGATTGCTTGCCGGTAAAGCACCCGATCAGCTTGCGCTCGCGTGGCTCTGACGGCGGGACCTTTGCTTGAATTGAGAATGCGAAACTGAATACCGGCTTCATCAGCAGCCATTCCCATCGCGCCGCCCAAAGCATCGATTTCCTTGACCAGATGACTTTTCCCTATGCCGCCGATAGATGGGTTGCACGACATCTGACCAATTGTTTCGATATTGTGTGTCAGTAACAATGTTTTGTGCCCCATGCGTGCAGCCGCCAATGCCGCTTCAGTGCCAGCATGGCCGCCACCTACAACGATAATCTCAAAATCTGTGTGATTGCTCATAGTGCAAAAGCCTGCGATATTCGAACAAGTAACTAAAAATTTCTTGATGGTACGGAAGGATGCTTACCAGAGATGTTTCACGTGAAACCTTTTTGTCGCATTCGCTGAAAAGGTGTGATTTCCAGGCTGCAATTATAGGTGTAGCTGATTAATGAACGCAAGTTTATGTTCTGCAGTTGCTAAAAACCTTTTTGGTCAGCCACTTATAGATTCTATAGGAAAAATTATCAGTGTTGGATGGCAGAATTCAATCCTGGCGCATATTGAAGAAGACTTATATTAGACAAATAAGATGGAACAATTTAGCATAGCTAGATTCTAAGAAAGATGGATAAACAAGTTCGGGAATTATTTTTCAGGAGAATTCTATGAACAGGATTATACCATTTGTAACCTTGGTCTTGTTTTCAACCAATTGTTACTCGAGTGCTAACCATTCCAATAGTGAAGTTGATATAGGTAAATCGGGTGATTCAAGCAAGGTGTCCCGGACCATTAAGTTGACTCAGGTGGATAATATGTTTTTGCCTTCTGAAATTACAGTCAGTGAAGGCGAAACTATCCAGTTTGTTATAAAAAATGGCGGCAACAGAAAGCATGAAATGCTGATGGGTTCTAAGGCAGAATTGAAGAAAGTTGCTAATATGCGGCGCCTGTTTCCTGAAAAGGACATTCTGAAGCACATTTGGTACAACTTGAACCAGGTGAGCAAAAAGAATTTATCTGGCAGTTTACCAGCGCGGGAATCATTGATTTTGCCTGCCCGTTGCCGGGTCATTTTAAGAAGATGCGTGGAACAATAACTGTGGAGAAGAAATGAAAATACGAGTAAACACCCTGTTAACTGGATCAATCCTTGCTGTCAGTCTGTTGAGTGTTGTTTCACAAGCAGCCGCAACAGCTACGGTTGACGTTTATAAAAGTCCGACCTGTGGGTGTTGCGCTAAATGGGTCGATCATATGCGCGATCACGGGTTCACCGTAAAAACGCATGATGTTGGCAATAAAGAAATAAGAAAAAAATCAGGTATCTCTGAATCGCTGGGTTCGTGCCATACGGCTTTGGTCAACGGCTATGCTATCGAGGGACATGTGCCAGCGCCTGATATAATACGTTTACTCCAAGAAAAACCTAAAGCGATTGGATTGGCTGTGCCTGATATGCCGCACGGAACTCCTGGTATGGAAGGTGCTCGCAGTGACCCTTATAATGTTTTGTTAATCAAAGAACGGGATGAAGCACGCAAGGATACAACCATTTATAATCGCTATGATCCCTATGCCAGGAAGGCAGAGCAATTGCAACCGGCCAATCCTGAGCCGGGGCAAGAGAAGAGCGGTTCAGTCATGCGTTTAAAGTAATCGTAATTTTTTCACGACAATGCATAAGTTACTGCTGTTTGGTATAGCGACACTGTTGCTTGGTTGTGGTGATTCTGCACCACTGGGCAGCATATCCGGGCAACATCAGGTCGATAGTAAAACCGGTTTGGTAAAACGAATTTTTGATCAAGCACAAATTAAACGGGGTGAAAGTGTTTATGCCGAAAATTGTGTTGGCTGTCATGGGCCCAATGGAGAAGCGACGCCGGATTGGCGCAAACCTGGTCCAGAGGGAAAATATCCTCCACCGCCATTGGACAGTACAGCGCATGCCTGGCATCATTCGACAGAAGTTTTGAAGAAAACAATCCTCAAAGGAACGCCCCCTGATATTGGTTCCATGCCCGCCTGGGAAGGCAAGTTGACGGAGCAGCAGATTGATGATGTGATTGTCTGGATAAAGTCTTTATGGTCAGACGAAATTTATGACATCTGGTATAAGAATTTTGAAGGGAAGTAGTGTCAGTAACGGTTCACCCCTGTACTCCTTAAAAAATGGTGTAATTAGTTGCATTTAAAGGGAATACTGGTTTCTTCGGCAAAAAGTATGGAAACTTCTGCTTATGCCGCGCACTATTGCAGTCTTGGTTAATATGACAAACGGAAGAAACAAAATGAACAGTCGAATTGATCACAACCAGGATACAAATTTATTCTTCCGGATTTTGCTGCAATGAATTGATTTGTTCAAGAATTCCTTCTTTCTCAGCCTGCAGTTCATTATAACGCGCGTTAAGGCGATTTATCTCATCGGTATACTTTTTAATCCGGGCCTCTTTTCCCTTTTTTTCCAGAAGAAATTCGTCATATTCCGGGATCGGTATGCTTTCCGCGGGTGAACTGGGCGGTACCGTTATTGGTAGCGGCGCATCTATTTCGTTATGACGTAATTCCTGAGTCATCTGAAACTGTTGATAAGTAGATTGTGCTTCTTGTTGTATGCGGGCTAATGTTTCCTCTAACTCGCGTATCTGTGCTTTCGTGTCAGCCCAAGCCGGAGTGGTTAGAGTCAGCAATAACAATAAAATAAATGTTCGCATAGTATTAAGTATTTATTGAGTAATGATAATCCCGCGGATTTATTGGTGATGCTAGCATATGCGTTCCCCTGCATCAATAATAATTCCAAGCCCCACTGACCAAAGTGGTTAATGACTCTTCACATTTTATACTCCAGAATCATGACACAATCCGGAGAAACGGAATGCTTTGTGTGCTAGCGCACATACTGGTTACTCTGTTCCTGTAATACTTTTGCTTTGATTTTTGTGAATTCTTACTGGAGAGCCTTACCATGACGCAACTAAATAACCGTATTTCCATTTTTTTCTTAATTACTCTAATGGTTTTTTTCCTGGGCTGCGCATCAACATCAAAGCAGGAGGGTACTGGGGAATATTTTGATGATACTGTCATTACCACAAAGGTAAAAGCGGAAATCCTCAATGAACCTTCCCTGAAATCCGCAGAAATCAACGTCGAAACTTTCAAAGGTGTCGTTCAGCTCAGTGGCTTTGTCAATTCCCAGGCCGATATCAATAAAGCAGTTGAAGTTGTAGGTAGAGTCAAGGGCGTGAAGTCTGTCAGGAATGACATGCGGGTTAAGTGACGCTGGATTTTTTATCCCCGCACTTGGGTGTGTCATTATGCAGTGCTTTATTGGGATGAGCGCGTTTGAGACAAGCATAAAGATTCTCCGCGCAGCGATTCAGTCCTCATACCCGCGGCGGCTGAATTACCTTCCTGTAATAACCACACCACACTGTCAGAAAACTCTAAAATTTCCCTGAATAGTGTGTGTAGTTGGTTTTTGAACCGGCGCCTCTGCAAGTGAGGCGTTCTCCAGCTATTTGACGAGCGATTTTATCCGGGAAATCTGTGTATGATAAACATTTATATTTCACATTTTGCCAACAAGACTGATCAGCTCCCCTTCATTTCTGAAATCAATTCAGGTTGGACATACTTTTTCAAGAGATTTTAAGTTTGATTTCTTTCCATTGAATCGTTGGCTCTGCCAAGAGATGTACAGTGAAGTTCCTATCCAAAGCGGAACCCATTTCTAAATGGAAACCAAAGTTACTCGTTTATTCCAGTATTTGCACCAGTTGAAGGAGGGCTTGCGCGATAGCCGCATTCCTCTAACGCACGCCTTTAATGAGCCGCCGCTTCGTTCGGAATTATTCAGCGCGGATCAAATGGAACAGCATGGGAAGAATCTCGCCGCCATGCACAAATTAACGCAGAAACGCCCGCAGGATCATCTGATGGCACGATTGGCAGCGAATGAAGCCGTTTTGACCAGCGTCTGTGGACGACTCACGACGGCGGTAAAAACCAATCAGCAGATTACGCCGGCCAGTGAATGGCTGCTCGACAACTTCTATCTGATCGAAGAGCAGATCCGCACCGCCAGGCGTCACATGCCTAAAGGATATAACCAGGAACTACCGCGTTTGTTAAATGGCCCCTCAGCCGGCTTGCCGCGTGTGTACGATATCGCGCTGGAGATCATTTCGCACGGAGATGGGCGGATAGACTCGGAAAATCTCAGTCGTTTCGTCGCTGCCTATCAAACAGTTAGCGCGCTCAAATTGGGTGAATTATGGGCTATCCCCATCATGCTACGGCTGGCATTGATTGAGAATCTACGGCGTGTCGCCGTTCGTATCGCCGCTGACAGAGTCGATTGCGACCTTGCTAGCGCGTGGGCGGAGCAAATGATGACGGTCGCGGAGAAGGATCCGAAGAGCTTGGTGCTGGTAATCGCTGACATGGCGCGTTCGCAACCGCCAATGTCGAATCCATTCGTATCGGAATTTACGCGCCGTCTGCAAGGACAAAGCCTCGCTTTGGCTTTGCCGCTGACCTGGATTGAGCAGGTGCTTGCCGAATCAGGGTTAACCATCGAGCAATTGGTGCATACCGGAAACCAACTTCAGGCAGCCGATCAGGTTTCTATCAGCAACAGCATCGGCAGTTTGCGTTTCCTGGGTGCGATGGATTGGCGCGAATTCGTCGAAAACATGAGCCTCGTCGAGCAAACATTGCACGAAGATCCTGGCGGCGCTTACAGCAAGATGGATTTTGCCAGCCGTGACCGTTATCGTCATGCGATTGAAAAGATCGCGAAGCGAAGTGCCTTCACTGAAACTGAAGTCGCTCGATGTGCGATCCAACTCGCGCATGCGGCTCAAACGGCGAATCCGGATAGCGACGAACGTGCAACGCATGTCGGTTTCTATCTGATCGACCGCGGTTTGCGCGAACTCGAAGCGCGGGTACAGGTACGTTCTTCTGTTGTCGAAAAGATCAGGAAAATGGGGTCGCAACACGCACTGGGCGTATATCTCGGCGCAATCGTGCTGCTCACGCTGTTTTTCAGCGCTGGCTTGATAACCGTTGCATACGCTCAGGGGGCACCTGGTGCGTTACTGGCATTGATCGGCATACTCGGATTGCTGGCTACCAGTCAATTGGCGCTCGCTCTGGTGAATTGGCTGGCGACTTTGTTCGTTCACCCGCAACCGCTACCACGCATGGATTTTTCCACCGGCATCCCTGTGCAATCACGAACGCTGGTCGTCGTGCCTACGATGCTTACGCATCTGCAAAACATCGATAATCTGATAGAAACGCTGGAAGTACGCTTTCTGTCGAACCAGGACGACAATCTGCATTTTGCCTTATTAACCGATTTTCGCGACGCGCACGAAGAAAACCTCGCCGATGACGAGCCAATGTTGCAGTTGGCCCAGGCAGGAATTGAGGCGCTTAATGCAAAATATAGCACGACAGGAAAAAGTATTTTTTTCCTGTTTCATCGCCCGCGCCACTGGAATCCGCAAGAGCGGATTTGGATGGGCTACGAGCGTAAACGCGGCAAGCTTGCGGATTTGAATGCATTGCTGCGCGATGAAACACACAGCGTTGCCGGCAAAAGCTTCTCACGCATCGTTGGTGATACCACTTGCCTTGCGAACGTGAAGTACGTCATCACGCTGGACACAGATACGCAGTTACCGCGTGACGTCGCGCGGCAGTTAGTAGGCGCCATGGCGCATCCGCTGAATCGTCCGCGCTACGACGAAAAGCAGCAGCGCGTGTGTGAGGGCTACGGCATTCTTCAACCGCGCGTCAGCGTGAGCCTGAAGGCACAAACCGCTCACATTATGCGCGATTGCATGGGGTGAAGTCGGCATTGACCCCTATACTCACGCCATCTCCGATGTCTACCAAGACGTGTTTGGCGAAGGCTCATTCATCGGCAAAGGCATTTATGAAGTGGATACATTCGAGCGCGCATTGAATGCACGCTTTCCCGAGAATCAGATTCTTAGTCACGATTTGCTGGAAGGATGTTATACACGCGCTGGCTTATTGAGCGATGTAAATTTGTATGAGGATTATCCTGCACATTACAGCGTGGATGTAAATCGCCGTCATCGCTGGATACGTGGCGATTGGCAATTGCTGAGTTGGCTACTGCCGCGCATTCCCGGTCCTGGTAAGCTGCGGCTGAATAACTCGCTCTCGCGGCTATCACAATGGAAATTGTTCGACAACCTGCGGCGTAGTCTCGTGCCGATGGCTCTGACAGTACTGTTGTTGTTAGGCTGGACGGTGCTGGCATCACCCTGGCTTTGGACTTTGGCGGTGATCAGCATTATCCTGATTCCCCCCTTGATCACCTCACTTCTGGATCTGTTTTACAAGCCCTGTGACGTGTTGCTAAGACAGCATCTTGCCGCTACGCTCGACACGGCCACCCAGCGTCTGGCGCAAGCAACCTTTAACCTGACCTGCCTTCCCTACGAAGCCTACTTCAGTATGGATGCAATTGTGCGCACATTAGGTCGTATGTTGTTCACGCGCAGGCGATTGCTCGAATGGAATCCATCGGGTGAAGTGGCGCGCAGCAGTCGCACGGATTTATCCGCAAGTTTACGTGCGATGTGGACCGCCCCGCTGATCGCCATGGCTACAACGTTTTATCTGCTGGTGTTCAAACTCGCGGCGCTCGCGGTCGCCGCGCCTGTCCTGCTCCTGTGGCTGGGTTCACCCGCGATTGCCTGGTGGATAGGTCAGCCGATTGCACGCCGTCAAGCACAGCTAACGGCTGAGCAGACCATTTTTCTGCGCAAAGTATCGCGCAAAACCTGGGCGTTCTTCGAGACTTTCGTTGGGCCGGAAGATAATTGGTTGCCGCCGGACAATTATCAGGAATATCGTGGTGCCGCAGTTGCGCATCGCACGTCGCCGACCAATATTGGGATGGCACTCCTGGCAAATCTAACGGCCTATGACTTTGGCTATATTCCGTCCGGGCAACTCATCGAGCGCACCGCGCATACGCTTGACACCATGCAAAAGCTGGAACGGCATCGCAATCACTTCTACAACTGGTACGACACACAATCCCTGAAACTACTGCACCCAGCCTATATTTCCACGGTGGATAGCGGAAATCTTGCGGGCCATTTACTAACCTTGCGGCCGGGGCTGGCCACGCTTGCCGATGACAAAATCCTGAGCATACGCTGCTTCCATGGATTCAATGACACGCTGGGAATTCTGGTGGATGCCATGCGTAGCATTCCATCAGACTTGCTCACCCAATTACAAACAGATATCGAGTCGATATGCAATTCCCCGCCAACCACGCTCGCACTGACATGGCAGTACCTTGACCGACTGGCGAGGCGCGCAGAGGAACTTGCCGATAGCCTTGACGCTACCGCGAAATCATTGTTTCAAACAGGAAGCGTACAAGCATCAGTCGAAGAACGGGAACGAAAGCTGCATGCGGAAACCGGGGGATACCTAAATATAGACGCAGATTCTACACATCATCCAGCTTTGGATCATGCCAGTGCAGTCGTCTCTGAGATTACTTCCGAGAATGATGCAAATTGGTGGGCACATGCGCTGGCCCGGCAAATCCGTTTTGTTCTTGACGAGCTGACGTTTCTTGCCCCGTGGCTTGGGCTGCCGGTCGCACCGGGTGGGGCTGACGTTGACCTCAACATCACCGCAATTCCAACATTGCGGGAATTGACTGGCATCGAGGAAAAATTGCTGCCGATCATCGAACAGCGCATCAGCAGCAGTGCGGAGTCCGCAGAGCGCGAATGGCTGCATGCGTTCCGGCAATGCCTTACACAGGCCGCTCTACGCGCCAACGACAGGATTTCAGCGATCGAACGATTAATCCTGCAAACCGGCGAACTCTCATACATGGCATATGACTTCCTGTACGACAAGGCATCGCGTCTGCTGTCGATCGGCTATAACGTGGATGATTCGCGACGGGATGCAAGTTGCTACGACCTGTTAGCTTCGGAAGCCAGATTGATCAATTTCATTGCAATCGCACAGGGACAAGTGCCGCAGGAGAGCTGGTTTGCCTTGGGGCGTCTGCTTACGACCGTCGGCGGCGAACCCGTTCTCTTATCCTGGAGCGGCTCGATGTTCGAGTACCTGATGCCGCTCCTGGTGATGCCGAACTTTGATAACACGTTGCTTGACCAGACTTATAAGGCGGCGGTTGCGCGGCAGATCGAATATGGGCGGCAGCGCGGCATACCGTGGGGTATGTCAGAATCAGGTTACAACCTGGTTGACGTACATCTCAACTACCAGTACCGGGCATTTGGCGTGCCTGGTCTGGGATTAAAACGCGGACTCGCCGATGATCTGGTCGTTGCACCCTATGCTACGGTGTTGGCGCTGATGGTGGCTCCCGAAGAAGCATGCCTGAATCTGCAGCAACTGGCCACGGAAGGTTTGGAAGGAAAGTTTGGTTTCTATGAAGCTATTGACTACACACCATCACGTCAACGGCGCGGGGAATCAGGCACGGTGGTGCGATCCTATATGGCACATCACCAGGGGATGAGCCTGCTCTCCCTGGCCTATTTGCTGCTGGATCGCCCGATGCAGAAGCGCTTCGAGTCGGATCCGATGTTCCAGGCAACCCTGCTGCTGCTCCAGGAACGGATTCCCAGGGCTATGGCGCTGTTTCCGCGCACGGCTCAATTTTCTGACATTCGACCGACTTTCATTACGCCGGAGGCGTCGATTCGTGTTTTTAACAGCGCCAATACACCGACACCGGAAGTGCAACTGTTATCCAATGGCCGGTATCACGTGATGATCACCAATTCCGGCGGAGGCTACAGCCGTTGGAAGGATCTCGCCGTTACTCGCTGGCGCGAAGATACGACTTGCGACCACTGGGGTTCGTTCTGTTATTTACGCGACGAGAGCAACGGGGAATTCTGGTCTACCGCGTATCAACCGACGTTGAAACAACCACAGCATTACGAAGTGATCTTCTCCGAAGGCCGTGCCGAATTTCGCCGGCGCGATAATGATTTCGAGACCCATACTGATATTGTGGTGTCGCCGGAAGATGATATCGAACTGCGCCGCTTGCGCATCACTAACCGCGCCCGCGTCCGTCGTACCGTCACAGTGACGAGTTACGCCGAAGTGGTGCTGGCCGTACCCGTTGCAGATGAACTGCACCCCGCTTTCAGTAACCTGTTTGTGCAAACCGAAATCGACGAGCAACGCCACGCCATACTCTGCACGCGCCGGCCGCGCTCACGCAGCGAGCAAACGCCGTGGATGTTTCACCTGATGACGGCGAATGGAACAGCCATAGATGCCATTTCCTACGAGACCGATCGATCACAATTTATCGGTCGCGGCCACACCACCGCCGATCCACAAGCGCTGGGCGGCGCTCTATCCCGTAAGCTCTCCGGCAGCCAGGGTTCGGTGCTGGATCCGGTTGCCGCCATCCGCTATGCAATTACACTTGATCCGGATCAAACGCTCACTATCGATATGATAAGCGGCATGGCAGAAACGCGAGCTGCTGCATTAGGTCTGGTGGAAAAATATCAGGACCGGCGGTTCGCGGATCGTGTCTTTGATGTCGCCTGGACACATGCGCAAGTAGTGTTGCGTCAGCTCAATGCCAGTGAGGCCGATGCGCAACTGTATGGACGCTTAGCCAACTCTGTGCTTTATGCCAACGCCTCGCTGCGCGCCGATACCGAAATTTTGCTGCAGAATCGCCGCGGGCAATCCGGCTTGTGGGGTTATGCCATTTCCGGCGACCTGCCGATCGTACTGTTGCAGATCAGCGATGCAAACAATATCGAACTGGTGCGGCAATTGGTACAAGCTCACGCCTACTGGCGTTTGAAGGGACTGGCAGTGGATTTGGTGATCTGGAACGAAGATCGCGCCGGCTACCGGCAACTGCTTCAGGATCAGATTATCGGTTTGATTGCGGCGGGCATCGAAGCGCATGTCATTGACAGACCTGGCGGTATTTTCGTGCGGCGTGCGGAACAAATTTCGAACGAAGATCGCATTCTGTTCCAATCGGTCGCGCGCGCCATCATAGTTGACAGCCGCGGAACTCTGGCGGAACAGATTAATCACCGTAGTATAAGGAATGTACAAATGCCGCGTTTCCGGCCAAGCCGCAGCCGCCGCGCCGATCTTCCAGTCGGCAGCGTGTTGCCGCGGCGAGATCTGATTCTGCACAATGGACTGGGCGGTTTCACCGCGGACGGACACGAATACATCATTACTACCACAGCTGCACAAGTGACACCCGCACCGTGGGTGAATGTGCTGGCGAATCCGCATTTTGGTACAGTCATTTCCGAAAGCGGCCAAGCTTATACCTGGAGCGACAACGCGCACGAGTTTCGTCTCACGCCCTGGCACAACGATCCGGTATCCGATGCAAGCGGCGAAGCTTTTTACCTGCGCGACGAAGAGACCGGCCATTTCTGGTCGCCCACACCACTGCCCTGCCGCGGTGCGGATACCTACGTCAGCCGGCACGGATTCGGCTACAGTGTGTTTGAACATACAGAAGGCGGCATCATCTCCGAACTGTGGGTATACGTGGCCATGGATGCAGCCGTCAAATTCTCGGTATTGAAAGTACGTAATGCATCCGGCCGGTCACGACGGCTCTCCGCGACCGGCTACGTGGAATGGGTGCTGGGCGATTTGCGGCCGAAATCGGCCATGCACGTGACGACTGAAGTGGATTCCGTTAGCGGCGCACTGTTCGCACACAACCCTTACAACACAGAATTCGCCAACCGGATGGCTTTCTTCGATGTCGATGAGACCAATCGCTCAATCAGTTGCGACCGCGCTGAATTCATCGGACGTAACGGTTCGCTCAAAGATCCGGCGGCGATGGCACGCACAAGGCTTTCCGGCAAGACAGGCGCGGCTCTCGATCCCTGCGCCGCGATCCAGGTTAACTTCAATCTGGCCGATGGGCAGGAACGCGAGATTATCTTCCGCTTAGGCCAAGCTGGAATGCACGATACCGATGACGCGCGTGCACTGGTAAATCGTTTTCGTGGCTCGGCAGCCGCGCACACCGCGCTCAAAGCGGTATGGCAGTATTGGAACCATACCTCGGCGCAATCCAGGTGGAAACTCCAGATTTATCTCTCAATGTGCTGGCCAATGGCTGGCTCGTGTATCAGACGCTTGCCTGTCGTCTGTGGGCACGTAGCGGCTATTATCAATCGGGCGGCGCCTTCGGCTTCCGCGACCAATTGCAGGATGTGATGGCATTGGTTCATGCCGAGCCGCAACGCGTGCGTGAACAAATAATGCTATGTGCGGCGCATCAGTTTGTGGAAGGGGATGTACAGCATTGGTGGCACCCCCCATCAAACCGCGGGGTACGAACCCGCTGTTCAGACGATTATCTCTGGTTACCGCTGGCGGTGTGTCGCTATGTACTGTGCACCGGCGATACCGGCGTACTTGATGAATCCATTTCTTTCCTCGAAGGCCGCCCAGTGGGTCCCGAGGATGATTCCTATTATGATCTGCCAGGATACTCCGCCGAATCGGCCAGTTTGTACCAGCACTGTGTCCGCGCCATCCGGCATAGCCTAACATTTGGCGAGCATGGCTTGCCGCTGATCGGTTCCGGAGACTGGAACGATGGCATGAACCTGGTGGGCTTGCACGGCAAAGGCGAAAGTGTTTGGCTCGGCTTTTTCCTATATGACGTGTTGATGCGCTTCGCTGAACTGGCACAGCGACGGGGTGACGTGACATTTGCCGGACAATGCCAGACCGAAGCCGCACAACTGCGCCAGCGTATCGAGCAAACCGCCTGGGATGGCGCATGGTACCGCCGCGCTTACTTTGATGACGGCACGCCGCTGGGGTCGGCGGTCAATACCGAATGTCAGATTGATTCGATCTCGCAAAGTTGGTCGGTACTCTCCGGCGCAGGTGATAGTGTGCGTTCGCGCATGGGTATGGATGCTGTATACGCCCGTCTGGTGCGGCACGATCATGCATTGATCCAGCTCCTGGATCCGCCGTTCGACACGTCGGATCTGGATCCAGGCTATATCAAAGGTTATGTTCCCGGTGTGCGCGAGAACGGCGGACAGTACACGCATGCCGCCATCTGGACCGCAATGGCATTTGCAGCCTTGGGCGACAGCCAGCGCGCTTGGGAATTATTGGCCATGATTAACCCGGTGAATCATGGAAAATCCGCAGCAGGTGTGGCGATTTACAAAGTCGAACCTTATGTCATTGCTGCTGATGTGTATGCGGTTTCACCGCATACCGGCCGCGGCGGGTGGAGCTGGTATACAGGCTCCGCTGGCTGGATGTACCGGCTGATTGTGGAATCTCTGCTCGGCTTGAGGCTGGAAGGGGACAAACTGCACTTTGCACCTTGCTTACTTGCAACCTGGCAAGCATTCAAGTTGCATTACCGCTACAAATAATTCCACTGATCGACGATCGCCTGGAACATACTGTCGAAGTGAAAATACACAAAGCGCTCGAATCAAATCCATTAATTGATACGCTTGAACAAGAAAAATGATGAAAGCAACGCAACAACTGCATGAGTCCGGCCAGGCATCTGGTTCGATACCTATAATCCGCCATGAATCCAGTCCAACGCCCGGATAATCTCGCGGATGGAAACGGGGTACGTGTTTCAGACCAATTGCTAAAAGCGGCGCACGCCGCTAACGAAATCATCCTGAATGGGCTTGATTCTCGATTGGAGGGCTTGAGCCAGAAAGAAGCCGATTTACGTTTGAAGCAGTATGGGATGAACGAGATTGCCCGGGAGAAGTATCAATCGACTTTGATGCGTCTGTTGAGTAACATCAGGAATCCATTGGTCCTTCTGCTCACGGCGCTCGGCGTGATTTCCTTTTTAACCGGCGACTTGCGCGCGGCGGTGATTATTTCCGTGATGGTGGTTCTGGGTGTGGTGTTGCGTTTCTATCAGAGATGCGGGCCGATAATGCCGCTGAAAAGCTCAAAGCGATGGTCAGCAATACCGCGACGCGGGTGCGCGAAGGCAGGGAAGCCGAAGTGCTGCTTAAGCTTTTGGTGCCGGGTGATATTATCAGGCTGGCTGCCGGTGATATGGTCCCTGCCGATGTGCGCGTGCTTTCCGCCAGGGATTTGTTCCTGAATCAATCTGCATTGACTGGCGAATCCTTGCCCATCGAGAAAAAAGCCGACGCCACATCCACCGATGTACAGAATCCGCTGGAATTGACCAATATCTGTTTCCTGGGCTCCAATGTGGAGAGCGGCTCCGCAACTGCTGTGGTCATCAACACCGGGGATCGAACCTATTTTGGCGCACTGGCCACCAGTATTGTTGGGCAGCGTCAGTTGACGAGCTTCGACAAGGGCATCAATAAATTCACCTGGCTAATGATCTACTTCATCGCCGTGATGGTTCCGGCGGTTTTCCTGATCAACGGATTGAGCAAACACGATTGGGTGGAAGCTTTTCTGTTTGCAATGGCAGTGGCCGTAGGATTGACCCCGGAAATGCTGCCGATGATTGTGACGGTCAATCTTTCCAAGGGTGCGCTGGCGATGGCACGCAAGAAGGTGATCGTCAAGCGGCTGAGCGCGATCCAGAACTTCGGGGCGATGGATGTGCTCTGCACCGACAAGACCGGCACCATCACCCAGGGCAAAATCGTACTTGAGAGACATCTGGACGCGCATGGAGACCCCAGTGAGAAGGTGCTCGAATACGGCTACTTGAATAGCTACCATCATACGGGAATGAAAAACCTGCTCGACGAAGCTGTTCTCGCCCACGAAGAGCTCGAGGAGCACCTAAAAGCCAATGAGGAATACCGCAAGATAGACGAAATCCCGTTTGACTTCGTGCGGCGCCGGATGTCGGTAATCGTGGAAGACACAACCGGGTTGAACACGTTGATCTGCAAAGGTGCCGTAGAAGAAGTGCTGAGCATATGCACCCGGGTGGAAGTCAAGGGAGAGGTGATCGAGGTCCTGCCCGAACATGACGCCAAACGCCGACAGATAGCGGCTGATCTGAACAGCCAGGGCTTCCGCGTGATCGCATTGGCCTATAAACAAATGCCGGGGGCAACGGATGAGCCTACCTACGGGATCAAGGATGAATCCGATCTGATCCTGCTGGGTTTCCTGGCCTTCCTTGATCCGCCTAAAGAAACCGCAACGGAGGCTCTGGAGCAACTGCGCCAACTGAACGTGGATATCAAGATCCTCACCGGCGATAACGAAATCATTACGACCTATATCTGCAAGGAAGTCGGTCTTTCGGTAGAACATCTCTTGCTCGGCTCACAAATCGAGGGGATGAGCGAAGCGGAACTGACCGAGGCTGTCAGCACAACCAGTATTTTTGCCCGGCTTGCCCCGGTACACAAGGAGCGTATCATCCGCGTGCTACAAAGCAAGGGGCACGTAGTAGGGTTCATGGGCGATGGCATCAACGATGCGCCGGCTCTGAAAGCCGCCGATGTGGGTATTTCGGTGGATAGCGCCGTGGATATCGCCAAGGAATCATCGGATATTATCTTGCTGGAAAACAGCCTTCTGGTGCTGCAACAGGGCGTACTGGAAGGCCGACGGGTGTTCGGCAATATTGTCAAACACATCAAAATGGCGGCCAGCTCGAGCTTCGGCAACATGTTCAGTGTCGTGGGGGCCAGCGCTTTCTTGCCTTTCCTGCCTATGCTGCCGATTCAGGTGTTGATTAACAACCTCCTCTACGATTTTTCGCAGACCACCATCCCCACCGACGAAGTGGATGCCGAATGGCTAACCAAGCCGCGTAAATGGGAGATTGGTGGAATGCTGCGTTTTATTCTATTTATAGGGCCGATCAGCTCGATTTTCGATTACCTGACATTTTTTATCCTGCTGTACGTGTTCAATTGCTGGAACAACCCGACCTTGTTCCACACCGGCTGGTTCGTCGAATCGCTCTTCACCCAGACGTTGATCATTCACGTCATCCGCACCAATAAGATCCCATTTTTCCAAAGCTGGGCCAGTTGGCCGCTTATCCTCACTTCGGTCATCATCGTCGCGGTGGGTGCCTGGCTGACGGTTTCCCCCCTGGCCGATACGCTCGGTTTTGTCCCGCTTCCTCCTTTATACTGGGCGTTACTGGCGGTCATTTTGGTGTGTTATGTGGTACTGACCCAGTTGGTGAAGACCTGGTTTTACCGCAGGTATGGCGATTGATGGGGTAGTGGCCATCGGGTACCGCGCAAAACTTCCGCTCGCTGTAACCAAACGCATTGAAGCAAAATATTCTGCTCCACAAAGGAAAATCAGATAGCAATTTAAACGCCTTTAGTCAGGGGTAAGCCACTAAAATAAGCTGATTTTTATCGAGACTTCGACTGGGGCTCCCCGTCAGGCATTACCGTAACGACCCCGTCCTCCAGTACGTCGTGGTGCAGGCGCGCGATTATTCATGGGATGGCAAAACCAACCCCAACCCCGGCAGGTTTTTGGCGGCCGGTTTTTGCTCATTGCGCTTTTTGGGTTGGTTACGTGAAGGTGCTGCACCGCGCGGCTCGCCGCCACGGCCATTTTTTATCGGCTCGGCTTTGATACGTGGATCCGGTTCAAAACCTGCAATCACCTGACTGGGCAATTCACGCTTGACCAGTTTTTCGATCGCAGTGAGCAGCTTAGTTTCATCGACACAAACCAGCGACACCGCATCCCCTTCTGCACCGGCTCGACCTGTACGGCCAATACGGTGAACATAATCCTCAGCCACATGGGGTAGTTCAAAGTTGACGACATG
Organism: Nitrosomonas sp.; assembly: GCA_016721865.1. GTDB lineage: Bacteria > Pseudomonadota > Gammaproteobacteria > Burkholderiales > Nitrosomonadaceae > Nitrosomonas. The sequence continues at coordinate 73,933 of JADKHF010000044.1, forward strand.
CGGCAATTCACTGATATCAATACCGCGCGCGGCAATATCTGTTGCTACCAGCACTTGCAGGCCGCCCGTCTTGAATTTTGCCAATGCTTGTGTACGTGCCGACTGACTTTTGTTGCCATGGATGGCAAGTGCAGGAATGTTATTGGCCGTCCAAAAATTCAGCCAGTTTATTGGCACCGTGTTTGGTACGAGTAAATACCAATACTTGTGGCCAGCGATGTTGCTTAATCAAATGCGCAAGCAGCTCTTTTTTGCGGTCGCGATCCACTGGATGCACCACATGCGTCACCTTATCGGCAACCGCATTACGCCGCGCAACCTCAATCATTACCGGCTTGTTGAGTAAATTATCCGCCAGCGCCTGGATTTCATCCGAGAAAGTGGCCGAGAATAATAAATTCTGCCGCTGCCTGGGCAGTAATGCGAGAATCTTTTTGATATCGCGAATAAACCCCATGTCCAACATGCGATCAGCTTCATCCAGCACGAGAATTTCAATTTGCGACAGGCTCAACGTTTTTTGTTGCACATGATCGAGTAACCGCCCCGGCGTCGCAACCAAAATATCCACACGGCTTTTCAGGCGGGTGATTTGCGGATTAATATTCACACCGCCGATCATAATCATCGAACTTAATTTCAGGTATTTGCCATAATCACGCACACTTTCTTCCACCTGCGCGGCAAGTTCACGCGTCGGGACAAGAATCAGCGCTCGTATCGGTGGCCGCCCGCTGGATGGCCCTTTGATACTTTTATCGGACAGGCGATGCAAAATGGGCAGCGTAAAACCAGCGGTTTTTCCGGTGCCGGTCTGTGCGCCAGCGAGTAAGTCGCCGCCGGCCAATACGGCTGGGATGGCTTGTGTTTGAATGGGGGTGGGAACCGTATAGCCACGTTCAGTGACGGCACGGATAATTTCATCGGACAAGCCGAAAGTAGAGAAAGACATAAAACTCCAGGAGGGTTAACGGTCTGTCATAGCGGTTATCGCATGACAATCAAGGTAAGCGGATGCAGAGTACTGCCATAAATCCAGATCTTATGAAGAGTATAATATGGGTTGAACTTAAAATCTCAACTATAATCAATAAATTTCTCATACGCTAGCATGTATTTATACGCCCATTCTGTAGCCGTATCATCCTGCCAAAACTATCAAGATGCGTGATAATCCGGTCATTCGCTGGCGTGAAGCGGAAGAAGAGAAATCAGCGCGCTGGTGTTCAGAAAAGAACCTGTCGCCGCCCAAGCGTATACAAGTCATTGATGATCGCATGACAGCCGACACGGCTTACCGTCTCGCCTGTGAAGGCACTGGGCTGCTGTGGCATGGCGATTTTCAGAATGCGCGTCAATTGCTGCAAGCCCTGGCACGGCGCATAGATAAAAAGCGGACGGAGCGTAAAAGCCAAAAACTAATTGTATCTCCCGCTGAAACCTTTCATCTACATCGCCAAGCGCAATCACAACGCGCCCGAACCTTGGGTCAGTTGCTGATTCCTTTCAATGCGGACCACAGTATTCCGTTACGCCGCGCGCCCGATGTGCGTCCGGCTTGTCTGGAAGCGTATGGCTCGAGCGCAGAAGATTACATCGCTTCGCTGCGCGAATTACAGGGGCTGATCGGAGCCTGTGAATGGCGTAAAAAAGGCATTGAAATTCCGGCATTGGGCGCACGCATTCATCCGCATTATGGTGTTTTCTCACCGATCCGCAGAGAGTACGTGGAATTGGCCGCAGCAGCGCCATTACCCGGACTAGTCGCAACGCAATCAGTCGCATTCGACATCGGTACCGGTACCGGTGTGCTGGCTGCCGTGCTGGCGCGCCGGGGAATCCAGCGTATCGTCGCTACGGATCAGGATTTGCGAGCATTGAACTGCGCGCGCGAAAACCTGATCCGTCTGGGTCTTGGAGCCCAGGTTGATGTTGTTCAGGCAGATCTCTTTCCCGAAGGACAAGCCGCTCTGATCGTATCCAATCCGCCGTGGATCCCCGCACGTCCCAGCTCGCCGCTGGAACATGCGATATTCGATCCTGACAGCCTTATGCTGCGTGGATTCTTGCACGGCCTTAAGTTCCATCTGGCACCCGGTGGCGAAGGCTGGTTGATTTTGTCTGATTTTGCCGAACAATTGGGTTTGCGAACACGCGCGGAATTGCTGGCAATGATTGATGCAGCAGGCTTAAAAGTGTTGAGCCAATCGGATATAAAACCACACCATCCCCGTGTCTCGGATACCAGCGATCCGCTCCACGCTGCCCGCAACGCGGAACTCACCACCTTATGGCGGCTGACAGTAGGCAGCCGGGGATATTTTCTAGGTAATGTAGTGGGCGCCGTTACAACTCAGTATACTTTTTGGCAACCCCTCGGGCTTTTTCCACCGGATATTTCAGCGCGTTTCTCTCGATCTTCTCCAGCACGATCTGTTTCACATCAAGATCGTATTTTTCAGCGAGAAGCAAAGCAAACGCGATAACATCGGCAAGCTCTTCTTTCACCTTGCCGATATCCGCCTGCTCAGAAGATTTCCACAGAAAAGCTTCCAGCAGCTCCCCTGCTTCAATACTCAGAGCAAGTGCGAGATCCTTGGGATTGTGAAATTGCGCCCAATCTCGTTCGTCGCGGAATTTAAGCAATATTTCGGTAATTTCTTTAATGTCGTTCACTTGGGGTAAGCTTCAATCGTTAATAGGAAGAAATGCAGTAAAAGTCTCTTGTGCTAAAGGGTTATCCCAGGGAAAAGTTACCGCCTGGGCTATACACGAAAAATTTTATTTCGATAATCCCAATCCAGGAAAATACGGTCTGTTAACCATAAGCCGTAGAAAGTTCTTCTTTGCGATTCAATTCTTCGCCCCTTACTTTATTAGGAATAGGTTCGGATTAAAGCCAACCCTGTGATCGATACCAGGCTATGGCATCACGGGCAGACTCGTGTATCGGGCGAGGATGTAGTCCTAATTCATTTAGACTCGCGGAGGAATCAAAAAACATATTGCGCCGGGTCAGGCGCACTCCAGTTATCGTGGCCGCCGGCATTTCTCCACTTACATAATCTGACCATATTTCGCTGAACCATGCCACCATCAAGGCAAGTGAATAAGGAATTTCCCAGCGCGGCAAGGGCTGTCCTGCTTCCTTACTCAAAATATGCAGCCAATCCAGAAGGTGAAGATTCTGCGCACCCAGCAGATAACGGATTCCAGCTCTCCCTTTCTTCATCGCCAGCATCATACCTTTCGCTACATCTCGCACATCAATGAGATTAAACCGGCAATCCAGGTAGGCCGGCAGTTCTCCTCTGCAAAAGGCTACCGACATACGTGTTGGAGGAGTCTGCAAACGGTCTCCTGGCCCAACGGGCAGGGTCGGACTAACCACAATAATAGGAGCCCCATCGTCTACCATACGAAAGACTTCTTCCTCCGCTTGAAACTTGCTCAGGCAATACGGGCCAAGCATATCGCTCGCTTTGAGACGAAGCTTTTCGACGGAACCCCCATTAGAATTACGGGATGACAGGATGCTCTCGGTGCTGGTGTACAAGATCCGTTCAGCACCACTGTCAAGAGCCGCGCGCAATACATGGATGGTACCCATACGGTTGATACTGTCGAATTCCCTGCGGTCGCGACGCCAGAGATTGGGATCTGCAGCGAGGTGATATACATATTTGCAGCCACGAGTGGCTTTTCGCACGGCAGATTCATCACGAATGTCAGCACTTACCAGTTCGATCTGATCCAGTGGCAGATGATCGACACAGGCCCTGGCCGCCAGGACGAACGGATTCGTTGCCAGTAACTGGAATGCGAACCAGGATCCAGCACCGCCAGTGACCAGAATCAAGTTAAAACACCTTCCGGCAAATTATCTGCCAAATCCTGCAAATATTGATATTGGGGTTTCAGGCCTTCAGAAGTTATTTTCTCAATGAGCGCAAATGTGGCGCGACTCAAAGGACAGAAAGAATTCCCAGCAAGACGGATAAGATAACCAGTATAAGCGTCGATTTCCGTGCGCGCATGCTCAACTTGAATATCAGGAGCCATCGAGCAATACGTACCACGTAACGATGGACGGAAAAACATGGCCATCATCGCCGGTAACCAGGGTGTGTGTAGAATACAAGATACCGTATCGGGATGAAACGGCCCAATACGGGCAAGAGAAATTCTGGCATGCTGGAGAATCGCATAATTCTCAAGGAGCAATGCAAAAAAAAGCGACTTGGCCAGTTTACCAGTCAGTAACTCCCCATTATCTACACCAGCCATCGCCGCAAGTGGCGAGATGGCAGCATTGTACATAAGCTTGGTTGCTTTATAAGGCCGGATATCCGGAACCAGTTCGACAGGAAATAACTTGGCTTTTCCCAATGCAATAGCCAGCGCCATTATTTCAGCCTGTTCATCGGCAGTGATCGATCGGCGCGCCCCGATATGCAGGCTACCGGGTCGCGTGATTCGTGTTACAGGTTGATCGCGCTGACATTCCGATACAAAGGAGGCAATGCCCTCGCAGGCGTGATTGCGTTGCCCCAGCTCCGGATCAAAGCCATTTTGAATCGGTACCAGGAAGGCGTCTTCATGCAGTCGCGCGAGTACTTCCGGATTGTCATAGGTTTTGGTGCAGAGCAGAATAAAACCTTTTGTCGGCGCTATCGAATCATCAAATGACATGAAAGATGCAGTTTGTGTCCCCAATCCAACTACTGTTAACCCATTCTTTTTACCTTCGATTCTTTTCGCGGGATTCTTGTCAACCAGTATCACGGAATAACCTTCCCGGGCCAAGGCCCAGCCCACTGCTGTTCCAATACCTCCAACACCCAGAATATGAATTGGTTTGTTAAGTAAATTGGGCATCTATAAATAAAGATCCGAAAAATTATTCAAGATAAAAAAACCTTGCGATCCCACAAAAACTTCATACCAATAACCTCAATTTAGAGATATGGTCCAGACTTTTCTCATGCCCATCAGGGCAACATTGTTTAATTATACTGACATTTTAAAATAATGATCAATCAAAGGAGGCAGGACTCTGAAGGAAGTTTCCTCAATATAGAGCTTATTTCAGCAACTTGCTAAAGTTATTTGCCTCAAATAATCTAAAAATCTGTCACAAAACTGCTTCTCCTCACTGCGATCATTATTCTCGGACAGCCTTAATTTGAGCCCAAAAGAAGGATTCAGTTTAATACAGTACCTGATCAAACCAGTTAAAATGGCGGATTGCCTGAAGTTTAGATTTTTTGAGAAATAATTGATGTATGCCAAACCCATTGATGCACTTTTCCTTATTGTAGTATTCCTGCTTGCATGCTCCAACGTGCTGGCCGAGACACAGTGCCGTTTGGATACGAAGCAGGGAGTGGGTGCACTGGGTCGCATTGAACCGCGTTCCCGGGTGATCAAAGTTTCGCATAATGCGGGGCCTGAAGGTGCTCGTGTGGAGCAACTGTTTTTTCAGGAAGCCGATTCCGTCAAGTCCGGTCAAAAACTAGCGGTACTCTCGGATCATGCCAAAAGAAAAGCCGAGGTGGATGCGGCCAGAGCGCGTATCAAGGTATTGGAAGCACAGCGGACTGTTGAGCAGGCTGCACTCACTTTTAACAAGAAAGAACATGTGCGCCATCAATCACTTGAACCCAGTGCTGCAGTAAGTATTTCGCTGGCGGATGCGAAACTACTGGCGTATGAGCAATCCCTCGCCAATCTGAAGCGTTTGTCGGCTGAGATCGCACACGCGCAATCCGAACAGAAAATTGCGGAAGCCGAATTGGACAATACGCTGATCACTGCATCGATCACCGGCACGATCGTAAAAATCTTCACTCGGCCGGGAGAGCGCATCGGAGACAACGGGTTGTTGCAAATTGCCGATTTGTCGCAGCTGGATGTCGTAGCAGAAGTCTACGAATCGGAATTACCTCAAGTCAAAGTAGGACAAACCGGGTGTATCACGGCATCCGGTCTTACACGGAGCTATCTTGCGCACGTCAGAGAATTGGGATTTCTGGTCAGAAAAAACGATTTGAATGATACCGATCCATTGGCGGATCGGGATAATCGCATCATCGAAGTGCGCCTTACCCTTGAGCAGGAGGCCGTTGCCGATTTGCAGCACCAGATTTTCAGGCAGGTTAAGGTGCGGATTACGCCTTGAATAAGCTTGCCTGGTTCTACTTTCCCGCACGTCTGGCCTGGCGGCAGCTCGTCTTTGATCGAACCAAACTGGTGGCCGCTATTTGCGGGGTATTGTTCGCTTGCGTATTGGTGTTCATGCAGTTGGGCTTCAAGGATTCATTGTATGCCAGCGCAGCCTCTGCGCCGGTAAAACTGAATGGCGATTTATTCCTGATGCATAAACAAAGCGAGGCCATGTGGCGGCCGATCCAGTTTAAGCGTAGTGAGCTAATGCGCGTCCTGGGAAACCCGGCGGTTGCCGAAGTTTATCCGCTGTATCTCGGGTTAGCACCTTTCAAAAATATCCAAACTCAGGTTAAACGAACCTTGATGGTTTACGGTTTTGATCCGGATTCGTTGATCTTCAATGTCGATGAAATCAAAAGCAAGCAAGTCGAGTTGCGGCTCAAGGATACCGTGCTGTTTGATGAATACTCCCGCCCGGAATTCGGCCCCGTTCGCCAATTGCTCGAGACGAGCCAGAATGTGACTGAAATTAATGACTATAAGGTTAATATCGTCCCAAAAGAAATCATGGTGATATCGACATGGGTGTCATCAGGCTCCATCCCGGCGCTTCGATCAAACAGGTAGAAGCGGAGCTTAAAAACCAGCTGAGCGAATTCATCAATATATTTTCCTATGAAGATCTACTGAAATATGAAAAGGATTATTGGGCCAATACGGCACCGATTGGTTTTATTTTTGGTTTTGGTACCGTGATGGGATGGGTAGTCGGTCTGGTGATCGTCTATCAGATTTTGTTCACCGACATCGCCAATCATCGTAATGAATTCGCCACGCTGAAAGCCATGGGCTATGAACACAGTTACTTTATTCGCCTCGTGTTTGCTTCGGCTTTCTTTTTGGCAATCCTAGGATTTATTCCTGGTTACCTGCTTTCTTTAGGGCTATACCATCTGGCTGAATCCCAGATGTACATGCCGATGCCGATGCTCTTGAGCAAAATCATCACCGTGTTTATGTTTATTCTTTCCATGTGCGTCATGGCCGGGCTACTGGCAATCCGTAGGTTGAAAGATGCTAATCCGGCTGATATGTTGGGCACCTGATGTCAACGGTCATTGATGTCGAGCACCTGGATTTTAGCTTCGGTAGCGGTGCGTTAACGCAACCTGTGCTGAAAGACATCACTCTCTCAATTCAGAAAGGCGAGATAGTACTGATCACCGGACCTTCCGGTTCCGGCAAAACAACTTTTCTGACCATTATCGGTGGTCTGCGCCAAGCTTTTCACGGGAGCGTGAATGTGCTCGATCAGCAGCTGATTAATAGCAGCGAGCAGGTTAAAGTGAAAGCCCGGCAACAGATCGGCTACATTTTTCAACAGCATAATTTGCTTAAATCACTCACTGCGCTGCAAAACGTCAGCATGACGTTAGAGATGAATAACATGCTGACGGAGCAGCAGAGATGCGACCGATCCGCGGAAATACTGATCGCCGTAGGACTCGGTGACCGGCTCAATTACAAACCAGGCCAACTTTCAGGGGGACAGCTTCAACGTGTTTCCATAGCAAGGGCCCTGGTCGGGCAACCTAAAATCGTCCTGGCCGATGAACCGACCGCTTCCCTGGATAAACAAAGTGGTTATGAGGCGGTCAGTCTTCTGAAACGATTAGCCAAAGAATCGCAGACCACCATTCTTCTGGTAACACATGACTACCGCATTCTGGACATTGCTGACCGGGTTGTGGAGCTGGAAGATGGGGTGATCAAGAAGATATGATTTTGCGATGCGTTCGAATAAAGCTGCTGAACTGTTGCAGGATGGCCTTTGACACAATTCTCATAAAACAGCCGATTACGTTGCGATCAGATCGGGCAGCAGGCGATCGTATTCCTTTTTGACCACTTTGTAGCACTCGCAGACCTTATCTTCCAGCCTTTGCCGATCCAGTAGCGTGATGTGGCCCCGGTGGTATTCAATCAAGCCGGCATGTTGTAATTTACGGGCAGCATCGGTGATGCCTTCACGGCGTACACCGAGCATATGGCTGATCAATTCTTGCGTCATTATCAACTCGTTAGCGGGCAAGCGATCGAAGCTAAGCAGCAGCCAGCGACAGAGTTGCTGTTCTATCGAATGGTGCCGGTTGCATACCGCCGTTTGCGCCATTTGCGTGAGCAGTGCCTGGGTATAAACGTAGAAACAGGTGTTGCATTGGTATTTCGCGATTAAACGCCTGCTTCAGCAATTCTCCCTTAATCCGGTAAGCGTAACCCGCGCTCTGCACCACGGCCAAACTCGGCATGGTCTCCCCGCCCATAAAGAGAGCCACTCCGATTAATCCATCATTGCCGACCATCGCAATTTCGGCCGATGCCCCATCCTCCGTGACGTAGAGCAGGGATATGATCGCGGTAGTGGGGAAATAAACGTGACTCAATTTGCCGCCAGACTCGGAAAGGACTTTGCTGAGCGGCAGTGGCACCAGTTCCAGATGCTGATGAAGCTGTTCCAATTCATCCACAGGTAAGGCGTTGAGAAGATGGTTCTGGCTCAGGCTATGGAAGCTATGAGGAATATGAGCGGCTTGCGAAATAGTCATTATCTGCATTCTCCTGTAGGAAAAACTAATAAATGCATCTATATACTTTTTTGACTATACCATCTTTATTAAACACAGAAAAATCAATATGTGCGATAGCGCACAGATACAAAAGGAGATTGGGCGTACTTATAAAAAAGAAGGGAGTTGGTATCAACAACACGACGCAGCGGCTGATTGGTTCATACATTAAACTTGTAGAAGATACTATTTTTTTTATTAGCGATGAGAATGTAGACATTAATGATTGTTTTAATTGTTATCCAATTGTCTGCATGCAACACTTTGAGGGGAGCGGGAAAGGATATTGAGAAGCGTGGCGAAGCAATTCAGAAATCGACAAACCAGCTAGTCCGGAATCTGCCCTTGCTGATACGCACGCTTATATTGAGTACTATAACACTCAGCGTATTCATACAACGACTGGTGATGTAACATCCGATAGAATTTGAAAAAAGAACTTGCGAAAGTGGTCGGTTTTATTTGACCAAATCATTACTTCTTTGACCCTGTTGCCTGTAAACCGGCGGATAAATGGAAAAAAGATCAGATTGGAATTGCCTTCAGATTACGATAGATAGCGGGGGGGGGGGGGGGGGCCGGGGTCGGGGGGCGCGGGGGGGGGCGGCAGGCGCCCGGGCGGCCCGGGGGGGGGGGGGGGGGGGGGCGGCCGGGGGGCCGGCGGGGGGGGCGGCCGCCGGGCGGGCGGGCGGCCCCGGCGGGGGCGTGGTCGTCGGGGGCGTCAACTATTTACTCCACATCACGTTACACTCAGCTTCGGCTGCGGCGGTCAGTAGATTAATCAGAGGTAGCGCTCTATCGGCCATACTCACCATCGGTTCATCTTCGTCCTCTTTTCCAACTGGTGGTGAGGACTTTTCTGCGTTAATAGCGGCCTTTAATAGGCTCAACGCTTTAGGAACATCTGCTGCAAGAATGGCGCCGGGTACAGTCTTACTGTGTCCCATCATTTTAAGCAAAGCAAGCGCAACATCTCCAAACATGGTTATGTCTGCATAAGCATCGGTTGTAAATGTTACGAGCATATAATTCTCCTCGAATAAATCAAAAGGGCGCAAGCCTGCGTATTTATCGCTATTATTACCGCAACCAGCATAATTACCGTTAAATGGTCATTAAATGCCGGGACAAAAAAACCACATGTCAGCTAACGCATCTTTTGAAAGCATTTTTTGCAAAATCTTCTTTCCTGACTTATTGATCCGGCCATTAAATAGTTTTAAGCGGCATATTTTACATACGGATCTTGGAAGTAAGAAGCAACGCGCTCTGGATTATTCTGCAGCATCAACATATGATCATCGACAGCGGCATGTAATTTCTCCTTGGTACGCACCGGAACTTTCGAACCGATAGCCTGCTTCAAATCTGAGTTCAATCTTTCTTCTGGATTTAATTCCGGACTGTAGCTGGGTAAATAAAAGCATTCGATCTTTCCTTATTTTCTTCCAGCCAAGCCTTCACTGGTTTGCTGTGGTGCACTCTCAAATTATCCAGGATCAAGAACACTTTCTTCCTGCATCCTTGATCAGTAGTTCGAGAAATTCAATGAGTCTATCTGAATTGAAATTTCCATCAATAATCTGCCAGCGTGCACAGCCTTTGTTGGTTACAGTGGCAATCATTGACAGCCGTTGCCGCGTGCCAGGAGCGTAGGTCACGGGTGTTTTCCCTTGGGTGCAAAGCCACGTCCTCGCACATCCGTATTGACTAATCCTGTCTCATCACCCAGTGAATCTCCCCGCCTTCAGTTCGAGCGCGCTTGGCAATATCCGGATATTGCTCATTGAGCCATTGCTTTACCGCCTCCGGGCGTTGTTCATAAGCACGGCGGATCGGCTTCTGCGGGGTAAATCCCCAACGCTTGAGGTAGTGTCCCACCGTGCGTATCGGCATGGATATGCCACATTCCTGCTCGATTAACTGTCTTATCGCTCCACGATTCCACAACGCAAAATCCATCTTCAGTTGCTCAGGACGTTTATCACAAATAAGCCGTTGCAATCTCAACTCCTGTTCTTCGCTTAAGCTGCGTTTGTCACCCGTACGTCGTCCGCGTCTACCAGGCTTTAGCCCAGCTGCACCACCTTCTTCATAAAGTCGAATAATCTTCTTCACAGCCGTGCCGCTCAGCTCCGTAACTTGCGCTATTTGCCCAGGTTTGCCGCCTCGCTTGTGAAGACGAATCACTTGCCGACGACGTTCATGCAGCGCTTCATCTTTTAAGGTTCTTGCATCTATTTTTTCCATCCTTCTATGACATGCAAAATCACCAAAAATTCAAACTATTTATTGGCCGGATCTATAATGAACTAGTCGCAGCCACGCAATAGATAGATGAAAAACAGGATGGGTATGGGAACACCTATAAGCCATAGCAGAATGTAACCGATTTTTCCTTCTTGCCGCTTTTTCAGAGCTGATATATTCCGCAGCGAACCGACACCTTTTGTGAGGCGGCTAAAATAATTGGTTTTCAGCATCGCGATCTCCTATTTAATTTCAAGACCTTGGTCTGGTAGTAAAAAAGTCACAGTGATAATCACGCTCGTTATTTTTTAAGTCAAACAATATTTACCGGCCTTCAATCCTATTTAGATGTATTTCCTGGTTTTCTACTTCTTGATGCTCAATCCATCATCGAGGACGCTCTTTACCCCCTCGACTCCCCGTGCAACCTCAATTGCCCGATCAACCTGAGTTTGGTCTTCCACAAACCCGCTGAGTTGAACTTCTCCATCACGCGTCACTACCCCGATATCAAAGCTCTTGATGATTGGATCATTGATGAATTCGGCTTTTACCTTAGTAGTAATGACGCTGTCATCTATCTTGGCACCCACACTGGCATCTTTAGTCTTAATCCTTATTTTATTATCCACATTGCTGACGCCATCAATCCCCTGAGCAACTGTCATGGCGCGATCCATTTGATTTTGGCTTTCCACAAAACCGCTTAGTTGAACAACACCTTTGCGTGTTTCAACTTTGATATCCAAACTTTCCAGACCCGTGTCTTTAAGCAGGGCAGATTTTACTTTTGTGGTTATGACAGTATCGTCGATTTCGGTTCCCACCGTAGTTTTAGTCTCAGTCTGAGACCCTTTGTCTCCATTCTTTCCGCACCCTGCTATAAATAAGCCGCCGATCAGCAAGATGGTCAGAACAATTAACCTATTTTTTATATTCATACATTCTTTCTCCAAAATTAAATAAACTGAAATCCCTCACGGTTCCGAACTGAAGATATTCTCTACTCCCTCCTAACTTCCATATTTTGAATTATCTCTGTGATATATCATCAGTTCTGTGCGCTAGCACACATATCCAATTTCCGGCTGATATTAACTTAGCCAGGTAGAACAAGTTTAATACTGCGCTATTTACACCTTATGCATCTGGTTGTTTCTTTTCTTATGTGCTTTACCGCACTGACCTCACATAGTTTTGCCTGTATTAATACTCAACCGTAATAAAGCACAAATCCTTCGAACTAAACATTGAGAAGGATCGCTTTAATGGGGTACCAGGATTTGATAAGTGTAAAAGACCCAATATGGCAGACTCATCATGGGCGACGGATAGTTTAATAAAAATGGACGCTTAGCATGCGGGTGTGATCCGTTCGCTCCGTGCCCACTCATTTTTAACACTGGAGGACAAAAACATGGCTGAACAGACACGCACCCCCGATATCCAAAGACGCGATCCCAACATTACGTGGCGAGGTACTTTCAGCCTTGAGCAGCGCGAGGCGATGATTCGTGAGGCTGCCTACTCCCACTTCGTGAAGCGTGGCTACACCCATGGGCATAATCTTGATGACTGGCTTGCGGCCGAAACCGAGCTTGAGCGTGGAACACCGGAGCCCCAGGAATTTCCCACGGATATGGAGCTGCAGCAGAACAGTGTCCATGGGCCTGCGATGGATGAAAAATTGAAACAGATCATCACGCAGCACCCACGCAAGGCTATACCACAGGTGGAGAGTATGGAGCCGGAAAATGCCCCGTTTAAGGAATGACGCAAAATTACATAATACAACCTGCGAATAATCAACTAAACCCACCATCTGCTTCTAGGAAAACTCTGAATAACTCGCATTTGTCATTCCGATCGAGTTGAGGAATCTTTAATAATCAATGCAATAGATTCCTCGCTCTTGCTCGAAATGACACTTGTTCAGAGCTTCCTTAAAGACATTAATTGCGCCTCAATTGACTCAATCAGGAGGGAAGCTATATGTAACAATGTTTTCAGCAAATTTTAGCTAATTTAATAAAATCACCTGTTTGGTAATGCTCTGAATCTTTCAGAAAGACTTAATCTATAGGGTTCTTGAGCGGCTTAAGTGACCTCAACTGAGGAATCCAGGATGGTATGTTCAGATTCCATCCCCACCACGGCAAATCTACAATTCCTGAAAAGTAGTTCATAATAACCCCACAAAATAACATTAAGAGCACTTCTGAAAATTCAAAGTTCCAAACAAAACGAAGCGCGAACAAAAAATGGTGACGCAGCATATGTCTGATACGTAAGGAAGCATTTTTTTGCGAGCAACAAAGTGTTGTAACGAAATTAGGATTTTTAGAGATGCCCTTAAGTAACTACTCAGAACTCTTATAAAGTATGGGACTCAACAGATTAAACGCAAACTGTGATTCGCATACAATTGTTCAATGTATCTTTAAAGTTTTGAGAAGTTTTGTTGATTCTTACTGGATGTCTTGCCGAAGGAAAAGTTTATGGCTATTACACTTAATCACACTATTGTGCCTTGCTTTGATAATGTCGAATCTGCCAAATTCTATTGCAGATTGTTTGGTTTTGAATATATCGGCGAGTTTTCACGTTTCATCGTAGTACGTGTAAATGATACGTTGTGCCTGGATTTTGATAGTCGAGATAAGTTTGAATCAAATCACTATGCATTCAAGGTTTCCGAACAGGAATTTGACGAAATATTCGAGCGCTTACAAACCGAGAATATTAAATATGGCAGCGGACCCAGTGAAGTTGATAATTCGACTATCAATCACAACTATGGCGGACGTGGGGTTTATTTTCGTGACTCGAACGGACATTTACTGGAGTTACTTACGGTTGATTATGTTATACCTGCACACTAGCCATAATCGCATCCACATGCGGTGTTGCTGTCATTTAGAAAACACTCGTTTTCGGGATCGATGTTTGCGCAAATTCCATAATAACGTGCGGTAGCACACCGACCAGCATGAGGATTCTGAGGATCATTGTGCTTCAAATTAACTTCAAAGGAGTACTATGATGATCCGTGAAAAAAACATAGCAATAGCATTTATTATCAGTGCAGCCCTTATATTCACGAGTGTTTCCGCATTTGCCGAGCCGGCACAAACACTGAATAGAACTAATGATAAAGATGCAGTTCAGAAATTACAGTCCAATCCCTCCTCGAGCAACCCTGCTGGAGTGAACCCAAACAACCCCGTTATGGCGAATCCAAAGTCAAACGACCCCACTGGCGTGAACTCTGATATTCCTTCTCGAGCGAATCCAAACATCCCTTCTGGTGTCAATCCAAACAACCCTTCGGGAATGGGTCATTAATTAGAATCTGTAGCGCCGCCCATGAATTTGAATGGTTCATGGGTATTCACTCAAATGTCAACACAACCAGCAACATACAGCTTCGGTGAGAAATTTTTTATGTCTAAAAACCAGTAATCTCCAGAAAGGTTTTTCTCTCGCCTTTGAGTAATGGCAGGTGCTCCGTATCCAAAAGAACATTTTTCCGAGATAGTCTTTGTTGTTAACATTGAATCTGGCTGACACTGCACATTGTGCAGTTATCCGTCCTCGCTTCGCATTCATAAATGATCAACTTATGGAAAACCATCGCGGCAACAACAGCAGTCCGACCAACCGGGCAGTGAAATCGCCGGTCATCGAGATTCGCAAAGGCCAGACTTCAGGTCGACTTGATCGTACTGAATTTAGTGTTCGGTTCCGAGCCACGTTCATCGACCCAGCGTTTCGAAGCGAAGACGAATCCATCGCACGACTTGAAGAAATTGCTTGGCAAGCCTACACCGATGGCCGCAAGGCGCCCTTTACACAGAAGGCGGGGCCGGGATATGCTGATCCGGATTACGAATTGTCAGTCGAATGGATGTCCACAAAGCAACGTATAGAAGAAGCGCAACGACTCTGGAATGAACCTTCAACTCCGTCACGGATATTGCTGATCTGCGGCTCGGCACGCAACGATGGAACCTGTCCAGGCGAGATGTCCAAATCCTTCCGGCTGTTGAAGATTGTTCGCGAAACATTGGAACAGGCTGATATCCAGGTTGATGTACTCGATCTGAGTCTGATTACCTCGGAATATGGTCGCAACATCCACCCATGCAAGGGATGTGTGTCGACGGCAATGCCTTTATGTCACTGGCCATGTAGTTGTTATCCCCATCACTCTCTCAATCAAAACAATGACTGGATGGCCGAAATCTATGAGCGCTGGACGGCTGCCCATGCCGTGATCATCGTAACCCCGGTCTATTGGTACCAGAGTCCAAGTCCTTTGAAATTGATGATAGACCGCATGGTCTGCGCCGATGGTGGTAACCCTGACCCCACATCGACAGCAGGCAAGAATGCGGGCAAAGCGAAAGAACTTGAGATGGCCGGATGGAATTACCCGCAGCACCTGGCTGGGCGTGCCTACGGAGTAATTGTCCACGGCGATGTGGCTGGTATTGAAGGTTCGAGGCGTTCTTTGTCCGACTGGCTCGATTGGATGGGCTTTATCGACGCCGGAGCTCAGGCACGACTGGATCGCTACATCGGATACTTCGAACCCTATGCGACCAGTCACGATGTCCTGGACAAGGATGTGGCGATACAGGAAGAAACACGCAATGTCGCGCTTGCCGTAGTGAAAGCCGTTGTCGAATTACGTGCCGGACGGCTCCATGCCGCGCAGGCTAAGCTGCCACGCCCGCGGCCAAAGTAGATGGTCATTCTTTCACCCCGTCCTACAGCACCTTCCTAACATTGGAGGGCGCTTTACTTTTGACGCTAATGGGTTAAAACCTCCCCACTACTACATGTCCTTAGGAACGCAGTCTTCCAAAGCTTTTTTATAGCCAAGCCGCTCATTTTGTTGTAGACATTGCCACCGCATCTTTATGTCCTGCCTGACTTGAACGGGCATATAATAACCCGCTCAGGCTTGAGCATTTTTCAACAACCTACCAGTTGAATGCTATTTCTCGGGAACAACAATAATCGTTTCCTTGGTTCCGGATTCACCTTGTGGTCCTTGTGGACCTTGTGGTCCGGACTTGCCTGAGCCAAACGTTATACAGCCTGCCATTCCGACCAGCACCATGGTTACTGTGAATAGTTTTAGGTATTTCATTGTATTTACCTTTTTCAGTTGATAAAAATGCCGTTGCATCCACAACATAGCCTAACGAGAGGCTGTTATGTAATAAATAAATTTAAGATTATATGCAATATAAATATATGATAACAAACAATGTTTATTGTATAACATTCCCAACCTGGAAGCGCGCGTGGAATAAAAATAATCATTTTCCAGAAGACTCTACCAGCCCTTAGCAAAAGAATTGTTTGTAAGTTTTCTTTGAAACAAATAGAGATTTACTATGGGTATCGCCACGTACGTAAGCCGCGCAAACCAAAACTAAACACGATGTTTATGTTCGCGCGCGCCAGCAAACGAAATCCTATCCTTTCTTGACAGCTTCTTTCAAATCGCCAATACCTTTCTGTATCTTTCCTTCGATTTGTTTTTCCAGCCCTTTGGCCTGCTGTTCTTTGCTGCCAACCAGCTTACCGGCTTCTTCCTGAACTTTGCCGGCCAAGTCTTTTACTTCGCCCTTTACTTGATCTTTGTTCAAGCCGAATTCCTCACTAACAGTTTCTTTCAAATCGCCGACCCCCTTCTGTATCTTTCCTTCGATCTGTTTTCCCAGTCCTTTGGCCTGCTGTTCTTTGCTGCCAACCAGTTTTCCAGCTTCTTCCTGAATTTTGCCGGCTAAGTCTTTTGCTTCGCCCTTTAATTGATCCTTGTTCATGATGAATTCCTCATTCTAAATTGAAACATTCTCAAAACACGAACCGACAACAGTCCGCGCTACCTACCCAATAACTAATCCACTTCCAAACAAATTCATCATAAAGTGGATGCAACTACACTTCCGTGCGCTATCGCACAGAATCAATAGAAGAATCAGCGTAATTTTGTCCTTAGTAATTATCGTCAGTAATGATGGTTATTATAGCTACACGCTGTTTTGACCCTCAATCCTTCAGGAGAAAACACATGAACAAAGGTTTATCTGTTGCACTACTTATCGTTGGAGTTCTTTTGGTTGTCTGGGGCGTGAGCGCCTTTGATTCCGCAAGTTCAGATGTATCCCAAGCACTAACAGGCTCGCCCACTGACAAAGCGATATGGTTATTGGTCGGCGGCATTATTGCAGGCGTGATTCCAACGTGGCCGCATAGCAGGGAGTGGGGCTATTTCCCCAGTGGCATCCTTGGGACGGTGTTGCTGATCTTGCTCATTCTGATGCTGTTGGGTCGAATATAGTACCCTCATTTGATTGCGTAGAATGCTTAATGCATAATGTTTAATGTCTCAATCACTCACACCCGCTTTATGGGGTTTATTGCCTAAATCTGTCAATTAAGTGTGCGGTAACGCACAGATAAGGTATGTGAATTTTGGGATTATGAAAAGCTACATTAACCGAAATCAAGGAGAATAATGATGATTCAAGGAAAAAAATTAACACTGGGGATTATTATTTGTGCAGCTTTTTTTGCGGGCAGTGCATTTGCTTTCGACAAATCTTTTGATCCCAACCATCAATTTGTTGATAGAGAAAGTATTGGCCCAAATTATAAAACCGGTTTTGTTATCGATAAAGATAAGGCAGCAAAAGTAAAAACCGCAGAAGAAGAACTGCAGCTTTCTTCTGGAGGAAATCCAAATGATCCTTCGCCAAAGAATTCAAATATCCCCAGTGGAGCGGCTCGCAGGTTAATTCCGTCTTTGTAATTGGGTTTTGTTGCTTGTTTTGGGCCTCGGCAGATTGCCGGGAGGAATGGTTCACTAAATCTCAAGCCTAGGTATTTAGCCTATACCGTTTATCACTTAATTTATGCGAATCACGGCATTCATTAAAGAAATTCTGAATAACTGTCATTTCGAGCGTAGCGAGAAATCTATGGTATTGATTACCAAAGATTCCTCACTTTGTTCGGAATGACCTATGAGGGTTATTCAGAGTTTCCTAAACAGGTCATCATGAAAAACAACCCCATTCTGCAGATTGATATGGGCAGGACCATGGCCCGCGCGATGGAAAACACCACAAATTAAGCGGTGTCTGCAAAAACAGCCTAAGCCACAATGAAATACGGCATACCTCATGAAACCAGCTAGCCGTGATGGCTCCTCGGTCAGCCGCACTACACAAAGCACAGAATCGCGCTCAAACCCCGAAGTTTGATTAAAAAAGAAAGCGCCAGAAACCTTGTGGAGTAGCCTGTGCGGCTTGGTTGTCGAATAAAAAAGGGGGATTGTTTTTCCTATATCGTCTGAAATCTATGCTCATCATTGAGTCCGATAAATAAAGCATGCCACCGCAAGGGGCGAGGAATTAAACCCGAAAGAGATTAAACATGAACAAATCACAAATAGAAAATTCACAAGAAAAGTTAAATCGGCTAGCGTGGTTAATGGATAGCTCCTTTCGTATTCCAGGCACACAGATAAGGTTTGGTCTTGATGGCATAATTGGATTGATCCCCGGATTCGGAGATGCTTTAGGAGCATTGATCTCAAGTCACATCCTCACACAAGCAGCTCAGATGGGCGCTCCAAAATCTATTCTTCTGAAAATGGCTTTCAATATTGGATTTGATGCAGTCCTGGGCATTGTTCCTGTTGTTGGTGATGTATCAGATTTGATCTGGAAGGCCAATCAACGGAATGTGCAATTGTTGAATGATTACCTTAATCAGCCAGAAAAAACAGTAATTCATAGCCGTTTATTTGTTGGAATTTTGGGTCTCTTAGGATTTGGTCTAATGATTCTGATTGGTTTTTTTGGATTTCTGGTGATGCGCTGGCTTTGGTTATCAGTCCAATGATGCGGTGAAAAATTAGGGAAGCCCCAGCCATTCTATGGCAATCCTGATGAAACGGGAGTTCTGCGTCACAAAGTTACTTATCGGTAGTTTTGGTCAGATCTGATAGCGTGGTAAGTATCCGCTGCCGTAAACCCGGACTAGCGCCGAGCACTATTCCAGCGATCAATGCCGTCAGCACAATATCACTGCTTTTTACATTGGATTTAGCTACGATATCGCCGATTACGGATCCCAACTGAGCGGTGGAATCATCGGAAGTCGTCTGCTCGGGGGGATTGCTGCTTTTAATCCGTGCTGGCCGGCTTTGCTGTGCAATAACCAGTAGCAAAATTGCAGCAAAGAGCACCACTACCCCACCCACAATCACACCTGCCTGCCAAGGCGGCAATGACTCGGCTAACGATAAGTACAAGCCATAAAGCACAAAAACCATACCAACTACCACGGCCATTACGGCCAATCCCAACAGGGCCATTACGATAGCTAACCTGACCGAACTTCGCCATAGTTTGGCATGTTCCGCAGCGACGATCTCTGCAAGCAATTTTGGCAGCACTTATTTCAGCCGTTTAACGTTTATTACTCAGCAGCATACCGATCACGAAACCACTGCCGAAGGCAACAAGTGCACTGGTAAGCGGGCGCTCTTCGATATACTTTTCTACACTTTCTCCGGCAATCTTAGTCTGGTCACGCACATGATTTTCCGCATCATGAGCCAGATCGACAACACTCTGACCTTGTTTTTCTGCCAGAGCCTTCACTGAAGTTACCAACGATCCAATGTCTGCCCGCAGACTGTTCAAATCCTTTTTAACTGTTCCATCTCTTTACTAAATTCATCTGTTGTTGCCATGGTTGTTCTCCGTTTAAACAAATAGATTCGATAATTTTTTAACTAAATAACAAGAAATCGAATAGTTTCTTTGCCAATTCTGCTCAAATGATACGCTCTGACCAGAATAGCTTCAAGCAATATGACGCGCCAAAATTGCACAAAATCATCATACTTTCCAACATTTCCAACGATTCAGTGGACCCTCTTAGAGCTTCCTTAGTTGTTAATCAGATAAATGATGACCAATACGAATACCGGCACTCCGAGCAGCCATCCCAGAAAATATTTACCCATTTTGATCTCCTTTGCAGTATTGCGAATTATTAATTTGCTATTCCAATACGTCGCCATATTGAGCAATTGTGCAACAATGTGTAAGTTTTTCAATAACATACTGCTGGTACGAATCAACAAGGGTCTAAAACCCAATCTGATTACTCCATGCGAATCACATCACCACACATAAATAACTTTACAGTACGATTCGACTTTAGTATGTGCGGCGCCGCACAAAGGATGCAGAGAGAACGGATAATTGCGTTCAACTGCGTAGCTCGGGGGAATTATCTGTCCTCAATGCTGGATGTGCCGTCCATAGCTGGGCCAGGGTAATTCCCACTGCCAGGATCGGGGGGCCAATGAAAATACCAATAAAACCATAGGCGACGATGCCGCCAGACACACCCAGAAAAATTAGCAGAAAAGACAAACTACTTCCGCGACTGATGAGGTAGGGTCTGACGAAGTTGTCGATGCTGCTGATCACCAATACGCCCCACAACACCATGAAAATTGCCCAGCCGTAGGATTCCTGATAGAGAAACCAGACGCTGGCGCCGCCCCATAATAAGGTTGGCCCCATTGGAATCATGGATAGAAAAAAAGTGGCGGCACCGAGCAGGAAAGCGCCCGGCACTCCGGCGATGAGAAAACCGATGATGGCGGCGATGGCCTGCGCCAATGCTGCGCCGAATATGCCATGCACAACTCCCGTCACAGTATGATGGATCGTTGCCAGAGGCTCAGCGCCGAGACTACCGGCAAGAAGCTTCCCCATCCCATTACGCAACGCCTGTATCAAGGCTTCACCGTCACGGTAGAAAAAGAAACCGATGAATGCAGCGAACACCATCTGCAGCAAGCTTTGACCGATTACGTTACCCAAGTTAACGAGAAAATTCCTGACCGGCTCAAGCAGCTCTTTGAATAGCAATTCCGCTTCCTTTCCACCGGAAGCAAGTCCTTTCCAATAACTGTTGGAGACGCTCACCGAACAAGGGTATCTCTTTAAAGCCATGCAGGCGGCTTAATCGGACCGCGTTCCAGAGATACTTTGATTATGTCGAAAGTGGCAGTCACATTATCCGCCAGATTGACGGCAAGCAGCGCGGATGGAATGATTACTAACATAATCAGCAGCAGTATCATCAATAACGACGCCAGCGCGGGTTTTTCCCATAATGCCCTGCGTAACCGCAGATAAAGCGGCCAAGTCGAAATGCACACCACCATTGCGAACAGGATCGCGGGAATAAACGGATGGACAATCTGGTAGCAGCTAATCAGAACGATGGCGATTGCGGCAAGCTGGAAGAATTGCAGAATACGTTCTCCCATGCTCATCTTTGCTTCTCCTTGGCTTAAGCTCATATTACTCCTTGCGTATTTACCTGCAGTATACAGCGGAGTATTGATGTGTTGCTTCTCGCTCGCATCGAGCGTTGCAAAGGGAGTGTTGATTGCGCGGTGCTGCAAGCAATATCTGCTCAAAGCTCAACCAACAAGCTATGCGGGATTGCTGATGGATCAAACTATAACGCTTTCAGATGGTACGCGCGCTTGATTCTTCGTCGATCCGAGAGAATCGAATACCGATATTTAGAGGATTTTACTATCTTTTTTACTCGCAAAATCCACGCTAATCGGTATGCGCATTAGCGTGAAACGGTTTAAAGGTTAGGCTACATTCAATCTTTAAACTGCGCCTTCAATTTCGCGGCAGTATCTTTAACAGCGCTGCTGAGTGTATCCCAAGTACTCTCCACACTGTCCTTAAGATGTTCCCAAGCATCATCGCCAGCTTCGCTCAGTTCTTTCAACCTGTCCTTCGTGGCATCAATCTTCTGTTCAAGCTCTTTAATCTGATTGTCATATTTAATACGAACATCCGCTGCGGAACTTTCGCTTCGGCTCTTAACTCAGCCAATTTGGCTTGTGCCAACTCTACCTCAGCTTCTATCTTTTGTTGGTATGCTTTTTTCGTGCTCATAATGTATCTCCTTGGTTAATAAATATAAAACCGGCTTTCAAACTTCACGAAAGGTGCATACTAATTGCCAGCATCTTTAGCGCTTTCTTTGATTTCTTTGGCGGCATCGTCAATCTCTTGACCCACTTCTTCCGCTGCATCACGGACTTTCTCGCCGGGGCGACGATCCAGCGCGTCATCTACTTTATTCATAACTTTTTCGCTGCCTGTTTGCTTGTTGTCACAGGCAGACAACGCCAGAAACGTTGCGGTAATTATCAATATAAGAAGGTAGTAAGGTTTCATGTTTATTTCTCCATTTTTGGGTTGGGTTATATTCACCAGGCCATTCCCGCTGAATATAGTGTTATCTAAAGTTCTTCTGAACAACTGTCATTCGTCATTTCGAGCAGAGCGGGAAATCCATGCTGTTGATTTCCAGAAGACTCCCCCATTGCATTCGGAAGGACAAATATAAAGGAACCCTACGCTATTCAGAACTCCGCTCATTACAGTTTGTATTCTAATGGCCGCGGCAAAAGCTGTCTGTGTGATACCGTACATACCAGCCGTTAATTGACCAGCGTCCGGATATATCCGGATATAAAGTGTAGTTGCTGGCTTTTTCTGCCTACAACCAGAAGGAATCAACGCAAGATTACCCTCGGCCTTGTATAACCCGGACCAGTATCACTATGATTGCTATGACCAGGAGCAAGTGAATAAATCCCCCCATTGTTGTCGACGAAACAAGTCCGAGTATCCACAGAATGATTAACACTAACGCGATGGTTTCTAACATATTATGTCTCCAGTGATTATTTGATAGATAGTTTGTAAAAACAATGTGTTGCTAATGAATCTAGTTTGAGTGCCTCGGTTGCCGTGCTTTCGCATTGCTCACCACAATGCATTTCGGTCACTTCATTCACACAAACCGGCAAAACTACTTATGGCAAGATTAAATACATTAAACGCCAAAGCGTCTGTGCGATAGCGCACAAATCTAGCTTTTTGATCTTTGTGTTGCGTGCTTGCAACCCATACTGCTCGCCTGAAACGGCCATGAGAAAAGAATCCGGGTAGTATATGCATGATGGCGCACAAAGAAAACCGATTTGCGTTATTCTGGCAGTAGTCAGAATGGAGGCTGTTATGCCAACCCCGCCCATCCCACCCACCCCACAGCAGAATCATCTTCTGGCTGCCCTGCCGGCCGAAGTTCAGAGCCGTTTGTTTCCTGCGCTTGAATTGGTATCACTGCCGCTTGGCAAGGTTTTGTATGAATCCGGGGACACTTTGCGCCATGTCTATTTTCCGACCGACTCTATCGTATCGCTGCTCTATGTAATGGAAAGCGGCGCATCAGCGGAAATTTCTGTGGTCGGCAACGATGGCCTTATCGGCATTGCTTTATTCATGGGAGGTGAAAGCACACCAAGCCGGGGCGTCGTACAAAGCGCCGGCCACGCCTACCGGCTGCCGGGATCGCGGCTCAAGGAAGAATTCAATCGCCACACAGGTTTTTTGCTCCTGATGCTGCGCTATACGCAGGCCCTGATTACGCAAATGGCTCAGACGGCGGTATGCAATCGCCACCATTCGATTGAACAGCAACTGTGCCGTTGGTTGCTGCTTTCGCTGGATCGCTTGCCGGGCAACCAATTGACAATGACCCAGGAACTGATCGCCAACATGCTGGGCGTGCGCCGCGAAGGCGTCACCGATGCGGCCGGAAAATTACAGAAACTCGGTGTGATCGAATACAACCGCGGGCATATCACGGTACTGGATCGGCCCAAACTTGAGCAGCTAAGTTGTGAATGTTACGCCGTAGTCAAGAAAGAAACCGATCGCCTGTTGCCCGATGTATTTCCAAACCAGGGTAAATGACTTGGGGATAGAATTACTGAACATAATCGATTTTTTAAAATTTCCTTTGAGCTAAGCCCCGTTTTAAAAAAGAATCCAATTATTGCACCTTTTTTGTGTGGTGTACCGTACAGACTGTTGTGTGACTATCTCTTAGTCTGCATTATCGTGGATAGGGCAGCTACTTTCTCGTGCCATTTTTTTAGTTTCTTCGTTTTGCGGATAATCAATGTCATCTACAGAACCATTGCAAGTGGTCAATCATCTGATTAGGTGTTTGCCAAATAATGAACGAAACAGACTTATGCTGTGCTGCGAACCTGTAGAGTTGGTTTTCGGCAATGTCCTGTGTGAGCCGAATCAGCCCATCCAGCATATATACTTTCCCCTTGAGGGCTTCATTTCGCTGGTGATCACTATGGAAGGCCATCAACCGCTGGAAGTAGGCCTGATCGGTAACGAAGGCATGCTCGGCGTGACGCTGTTGCTGGGAGTCGCTGATGCACCACTGAAGGCGGTGGTGCAAGGTCCTGGCAGTGCGTTGCGGATAAGGACCGAACAATTTCAGAACGAATTGCGCAACTGCCCCTGCTTGCTGTCCATACTCAACCGTTATCTGTATGTATTGGTGATGCAACTGTCGCAAACCGCAGCCTGCACCCATTTTCATGAGATTGGACCACGGCTGGCGCGCTGGTTGCTGATGACACACGACCGCGCACACGCTGATCATTTCCATCTCACGCAAGAATACCTCGCCGACATGCTCGGGGTACGCAGAAGTAGCGTCACCATCGCCGCGGGCAAGCTGCAACAGCGAAAGATTATCAGTTATAACCGTGGTGAAATCAGTATCCTTGATCGAGAGGCACTTGAAGCGGTGTCTTGCGAGTGTTACGGCGCGTTGAACGATCACTACGCCGCGTTGTTTCCTGATTCCAATTCTCAATAGAAAGAGTAATAATTATATTACAATAACTTCTTAAATACAGTTAGTTACGAACAAACAACCCCCGTGATCTTGCCACAGGGATAGGCGCAGGGGACGCGGAGCAAATTTATTCTGCTCGTTAATATCCCGAAACACCAATTGCCAGGTTTCACGGCGCGAATCACTGGCCTCACTCAATGGCTACTCATCATTACTTCCCTGTTCTTCTTGTTTATCGCATCGTCCTGTTGCCAGCAGTTGTGCAAATTGCTCCGCGATAATTGGCCGACTAAAAAAATACCCCTGCCCTTCTTCGCAATGCTGTGTTTTCAGAAAGGCTAACTGATCCTGTTTCTCTACACCTTCGGCGATTACCAGTTGCTTCAGGCTGGCGCCCATGGCGATGATAGCGCTAGCAATGATTCCGTTATCATAACTAATATCCTGCACAAACGACTGGTCGATTTTGAGGATATCGATCGGAAATTGATGCAGGTAACTCAAACTGGAGTAGCCTGTGCCAAAGTCATCTACCGCCAGTTGTATCCCCATATCCTTCAGTTGCTGAAGGATCATGTTGCTGGATTCAACATCGCGCATCAACACGCTTTCGGTAATTTCCAGTTGCAGGTGACAGGGATCCAATCCGGTTTCGCTCAAAATTAAATCTACGCCAGCAACGAAATCCTTGAAGCGAAATTCCAGCGCCGAGATATTAACCGCAATTGTTCCCAATTTCAGTCCCGCTTCTTCCCAGCGCTTGGCTTGCGCACAGGCTTCGCGTAACGCCCAGCGGCCGATCGGCACGATCAAGCCGCAATCTTCTGCGATCTGCACAAAACGATCCGGCAGCACTAAACCCCATTCTGGATGCTGCCAGCGCAACAATGCCTCGGCGCCGGTGATCTTTCCGCTATCCAGCTTGACCTTAGGCTGATAATACAATACGAATTCCTGACGCATCAGCGCATACCGGATATGCGTCTCAATGGCTAATCGCTCAAATGCACGGATGTTCATGTCATTCTTGAAAAACTGGTAATTGTTACGGCCTCTTTCCTTGGCGTGATACATCGCGATATCCGCATTCTTGATCAATGTTTCCGGATCCTCGCCATCTGCGGGATAAACACTGATTCCGATACTGGTTGTTATATGCAGAACATGTTCAGCAATAGCGTGTGGCTTTGCCAACACAGTCAGTATCTTGTCGGCAGTCAAGGCAGCATCCTGTGCATGCTTGTCCTGTGTCAGCAGTATCACGAATTCGTCCCCGCCCAACCGGCTAACCGTGTCGGAACTGCGCACACAGGTGCTCAGATCTTGTGCTATGGATTGCAGGAGCTGATCGCCGGTTGCGTGTCCGAGCGAATCATTAATGTGCTTGAAATTATCCAGATCCAGAAACAGCAGAGCGAGGTACGTACCGCGCCGTTTTGCCAACTCGATGGCTTGGGTGATACGATCGTTCAGCAACACGCGGTTTGGCAAATTAGTCAGGGAATCGTGCTGCGCCAGATAGGCCATTTTCGCGACCATCGCCCGCGCCGGCGTGACATCGTGAAACACAATCACTGCGCCGCTGATCCGCCCGTTTGAATCATGGATCGGTGCGGCCGAATCTTCGATCGCCACTTCGTTTCCATCGCGCCGGATCAAAATCGTATCCGCAGCCAATGTCATGGGTTTGTCCAGCCGCAGCACCAATTCGACTGGATTAGACACTGGGTTGCAAGTTTTGCCATCGATAATTCGCATCACCTCGCGAATTGGATATCCACGCGCTTCATCTTTCAGCCATCCGGTCATACCCTCCGCTGCAATATTCAAATAATCGACATTGCCCGCCATATCCGTGCTGATGACTGCGTCGCTGATGGAGTTGAGCGTGATTTCAGCGCGTGTTCTTTCTATGAAAAGAGATTCCTCGACGGCCTTGCGCTGGATGATGTTGCTTAGCGAACCGGGTATCAAATTATTGCCAATGTGCGCTTTCGACAGATGACCTTGCGCGCCACGCTGCACCGCTTCCTTCGCAAGCATTTCGTTATCTGTCGCATGGAGCGTCAAGATCGGTGTATGAGGCACAACGGCGAATAGCTGATCAAATGTTGCAATGCCTTGGCTGTCAGGCAGAAACAAATCTACCAGGATGGCATCAATATCATCTGCTCGCAGCCGCTCAAGTCCATCGGAGAGGCACGTGACCCATTCAATGTTGAATGCACTATCATCTGCCTGGCCGAGCACATTCTTTAGTGATTCGGCGTCGCCAGCATCGCTCGTGATGATCAGAACTCGATTCGGCATGCAATCTTTACTCGAAGGAATGGTAATGTGACTCATAAGGTTTGGTGAAGCTCGATCCCTTTCACCCAGACGTTTCCGCTGTAACTACACGGTATTTGAAAGAACAGTAAAGAGAATTTAAACGCCGGGTGTAGATTCGTGTAATCATTGGCGCTGCTTTTACCTTTGCTGACCGCGTTACCCACGACACCACCAGCACCAATCGCAGTATTCTTATCCTGCGCCGACATCCCGGCGCAACCATTTAAGTCGGGTATCACCGCTATAATGAACATACTGATTAAAAAAACTCCGCGGCGTTTTCATTCGATTCCTCTTTATCAAACAAAGAGTATTCCTACGCCAATTTTTATACTAATCGTAATATTCATCAAAATCTGTGCGATAGCGAACATACTGAATACGCAATCACTGCAATACTTTCAAAATACTGCGATACCTGAATCCCATTCCGTTTTACTTTGAGACCGCTATCATGCACCCATTAACCCCTTTCCCAACTTTGCCCATTATTGCAGTACTTTTGTCAAGCCTGGCGCTTATAACCGCCTGCAGTACCCCACAAGAAAGTACGGTTGCGGATACGAAACTATCCGGCAGTCAACTGGCGCTAACCAGTGACATCGAATATGACGCAGAACTCGGTGAGTCGCCTTGGCCGGAAGAAGGAGCAACGACTTTGGCCATCATGGAGAGTATCCAGCAAACGATCAGAACGCGTTATGCGAACGATCTTCCCGCGCTTCGCCATGTTCACTCCAAGGCACATGGCTGTGTACTGGCGGATTTTAAGGTTAATAAGACGCTGCAGGATGAACATCAGCACGGCATCTTTCAGCCCGGTGCAAGCTATAAGGCCTGGATTCGCTTTTCAAATGGCGACAGCGATCCAACGCGCGAAGATAAAGAAGGTGACGGGCGGGGCATGGCAATCAAACTCATGGGCGTTCCCGGGGAGAAACTCTTGCCCGACGAGAACAATACTCAGGATTTCGTGATGATCAATCATCCCGTGTTCTTCATTAACGATCCGCAGAAATATCTGAGTCTCATTCAGTCGCTCAGCAGTTCAAATCTGTTGACCCGATTGTCCGCACCCCTTTCACTTGGGATCGAAGGCTCAATCATCGCAGCAAAAATCAATGGCAAGAAAATCAGAAACCCGCTTTATTCGCGCTACTGGTCGATGGTGCCTTATCAGCTCGGCTCCGGATCAGACCGCCGCGCCATGAAATATTCCGCAAAACCTTGCAGTCAATTGGACAACACTCCGCAAGAAGATCAATTTCAGGATGCCGATTTCCTGCGCACGGCGATGAAGAAACATCTCGATACCGATGACGCCTGTTTCGAATTCTTGATTCAGCCGCGAGATAATCGCACAGCGGCAAACGCAGCACTCAGCGTCGAGATGGCCACAAACGAATGGGAAGAAAGCGTAGCACCTTTTTTTAAAGTCGCCACGATCACGATCCCCAAACAGGATTTTGATAAGCCGGAGCAGCACAAATTCTGTGAGAATCTTTCGTACACGCCTTGGCACTCAGTATTCGAACATCGTCCGCTCGGCGCAATCAATCGCATCCGCAAAGTGGTTTACACATCCACTGCCAATCTTAGGCGCAATATGAATGCCGTAATCCCTGCTGAACCGGCAGGCAATGAAGTTTTTTAAAATTTTTCTAGGAATCTATCGGACTCAAGAGTAATCTGCTGAATTAATGGGGGTAGAGGTTCATATTTCCCAGATCTTTCGTTGCATAGTTCGATAGATTCTTAGGCTTAACAGTTGAATCAACCCCATAATGAGGAGTGATAGTGAAGATGGAACTTTTAAAAGTTAAATGCATGGCAATCTTTCTCACCGGAATTTTTGCAACTTCGATTCCAGCAATTGCACGTGCGGACTGGTCAATTACAGGACTGGGTACTCTTGACGGAACATACAGCGTTGCCAATGCTATCAACGACTCCGGACACGTGGTGGGCCATGACAATGGCGATGGAACGAATCGTGCCTTCATTACCGGCGCGAACGGTGCAGGAAAGCATTATTTGGATACGTTGGGTGGAACAACAAGCTATGCCTTCGATATCAACAATTCCGGACAGGTGGTGGGACATTCTTTCACTGTTGATGGTAACGCTCACGCCTTCATCACTGGCGTAAACGGCGCAGGCATAACCGACTTGGGTACTTTGGGTGGAGATATCAGCTACGCCTACGGTATCAACAATTCCGGGCAGGTAGTGGGAACTTCAACCATTGCGGGCAATGCAGCTTACCACGCCTTCATCACTGGTCCGAATGGTGTGGGCATGATCGACTTAGGTACTTTGGGTGGAAATAAAAGTTCTGCCTACGGTATCAATGATTCCGGGCAGGTAGTGGGATCTTCAACCATTTCGGCTGCTGATATTCATCAGCACGCCTTCATCACTGGTGCAAACGGCACAGGCATGACCGATTTGAGTACCCTTACTGGGACGACATCCAGCATTGCCTGGGATATTAACAATTCCGGGCAGGTAGTGGGATTTTCCAGCCTTTATGATGAATTCATAGGTTATTATTCTGCGCAAGCCTTTGTCACTGGTGCAAGCGGCTCAAGCATGGCCGATCTGGGTACGCCGATAGACAGCCGCGCCGACGGTATCAACGATTTTGGACAAGTGGTGGGGGGATTAGATAGTTTTTGTGACTTCTGCCCTGGCAGCGCTTTCCTGTATAGCGATGGTTTAATCACCGATCTCTCACTGCTTGCGCCGGTTGTCGCAGCCGGATGGACTCAACTGACAGCAGCGGTTGACATCAACAATCATGGACAGATCGTTGGATGGGGGAGGCGGGAGGATTCTCCTGGTGGCGGATCCCGTGCATTTATGCTTTCACCTATCGTCGCGATCCCGGAGCCAGAGACCTACGCCATGCTGCTGATCGGATTGGGATTGCTCAGTTTTGTGTCACGACACAGAAAAGCAAAACACCTGATCTGATTTGTCTGGATTTCAGATAATTTACATGAGGATTATGTGTGCCTGAAGCATTCGATACGTTACACAGGCAAGGGCATGCTTACGCATAAAGCAATTTATTCTCATTGCACTATAAAGGATTTGGCTATTCGTTTGTGATATGCAATGGCGACTGGGAATGCAGGCCGAAATGATTGCCTGATGAATTCCTGCTTGAGTTTAAATGGCTTGTCTACCTGTCAATCAGCATCCAACTTTTCCCAGGTAAAAGCGTCAGGATTTGTCATCAATAATTTCTATGCACATGTTCTGCATACATATATCAGATCGTTGGGGATAGTGTGTGTTGAAAGGAGTAGATTTTCAATGCTTATTAACCCGGATATTGCATGAATTCGCACGATGCTCACGCATGATATTGGTTTCAGAAGGGATTTTTCGAAGAAGCAGTGTAGTTATTCATACACCTGACTAAGATAAATCCCTTGTGGAATCAAGAGACAAGTGAGGGCGTGTGCAATTCATTCAATATCCGGGTTAACATCTTTGGGGATTGGGAAATAGCATTAACTAAATAACCATTCCACATAAACCCGCTTATTCCAATTACAGATAGAAACAGAAATAATTATATTGCTATAATATATTAAAAACAGTTAGTTATACATATATTTGCATATCTATCGGGAATTGGAATTAGGCGGGTTGTTGTGTTGCAATGCGACCAGTGTCGTTGATAAAGCGCGGTGACATTCTTCAGATAAGAAAAAGCACTTAGGATTTCTAGTCTCTAAGTGCTTCATTATTTGGTGGGTCTGGCTGGACTCGAACCAGCGACCAAGGGATTACGAGTCCCCGTAAAATACTATTTGTTTGTGTTGATCTTCATCACCAAATACAGTTATAACAATAACATAACAACATTTCATTATTTATTTGTGTTGATAGATATTCCACAATTTTGATATAGTTTTCCTACATAATGGCTACACAGAAAGGTGACAAAATGAAGTGGGAAAACTTCACAGCAGAAAGAGTTGCTGAATTTAAGTGCAAGCTAGGCACAAAGCAAAGCATCTACTGGGATGGAAAAACGCCTGGGTTAGGGTTACGTGTCACTAATACTGATAGTAAAAGTTATATTTTTGAAACAAAGCTACACGGTAGAACCTTACGTATAACCATAGGCAGCCCCAAAGCATGGCCACTCGGTAAAGCACAAAAAGAAGCGTCAAGACTTAAAGTAATGACAGATCAAGGCATTGATCCGCGCCAAGTAAAAGCTGATGAAGCTGCCGCCAAGGAAGCCACTATCGCTGCCATGAAAGCACAGGAAGCTCGTGAAACTGTGACAGTAGGCAAAGCATGGGATGAATATGTCGTAACCATGAAATCCACATGGGGAGAGCTGCACTTGCATGACCATGTACGCGCCATGCAATCCGGTGGAAAGAAGAGAGCAAGGAGTAACAAACTGACAAAACCCGGTGCGCTTGCATCATTGGCAGGGATCCGGCTTATTGACTTAACCTCTGAACTGATGACAGCATGGGCAAAGGTTGAAGGAGTCAAAAGGCCAGTTCGCGCGCGTAACGCCAGAACACTATTAAGTACGTTTCTAAATTGGTGCGCTACGCATCCCACTTACAGTTCTATCGTTACGAGCAATCCAGCACAAGTCAAAGAAGTAAAAAAATATTTGGGTAAGGCTGCGTCAAAAAATGATGCATTGCAGCGCGAACAATTATCTGCATGGTTCACTGCCGTAAAACAAATCAGCAACCCTATCATCAGCGCATACCTTCAAAGCTTGCTGCTAACAGGTGCGCGCCCGAATGAATTAATTTCTGTTTGCTGGGATGATATAGATTTTCAGTGGAATAGTATGGCTATAAAAGACAAGGTGGAAGGATTGAAAGTGATTCCCTTAACGCCTTATGTTGCTCATTTGCTGACAACATTACCACGTCGTAATGTATGGGTTTTCAGTAGTCCGGCTTCAGCAAGTGGACACTTGATCGAACCACGCATTGCGCACGATAAGGCATGTACTATTGCTGGGCTGGATGTGACATTGCATGGGTTAAGGCGATCATTTGCCAGCTTGTGCGAGTGGATAGAAATGCCCGCCGGTATTGCTGCGCAGATACAAGGGCACAAGCCGCAAAGGGTGCGAGAAAAGCATTACATACGTCGCCCACTTGATCTGCTGCGGGTTTGGCACGTTAAAATTGAAGCATGGATCTTGGAACAAGCTGGAATTGAGCTTACCTCCACTAAGGCGGGGCTTCACATGGTGAAATAACAGTGTTGTATTTGCTTAAATGTAACTTATAATTCACAATATGTTTAAAGTTTCCGATTACCTGACAAATGATGGGCGCGATCCTTTTAAGGAATGGTTGGGGAGTTTAACAGACCGGCAAGCGCGTGCGCGTATCTTAGTGCGAATACAACGCATGGCCGCCGGAAACTTTGGAGACTGTAAGCCTATTGCCGATGGTATGTGGGAATTGCGCATTGATCATGGGCTTGGTTAGCGTGTGTATTACGCCAGAGCGGGAGAAAAACTTATCTTGATATTGGCAGGAGGGGATAAGCGAAGACAACAGGCTGAAATTGATACTGCATTGGAATACTGGAAGAATTGGAATAGGAGAAACAAAGCATGATTAAATCATCCCGTCCTCATGATGATGCAGTAGTGGAACTGCTGCGAGCAGAGCCGGCTTTTGCTGACGAATACCTTTCTACCGCACTGGATGAAGTTAATCAGGCGGGAGGGCGCGAAGCTTTGCTGTCAGCGCTGCGGCATATAGCAGAAGCGCAAGGCATGGCCACAGTAGCTGACCGTGCTGGAATCCCAAGAGAGAGCCTTTACCGGGCATTATCCACAAAAGGAAATCCGACAATAAAAACCTTGCTAGTGTTTAATTGCATAAATAGTTATATTTAAGTAATCTCCTGTTTGTTTAACGTAAGCAGGAGGCTCTCATGACACGGGTAGCAGCAAAGGTAACATGCAGCGATCAGGATCGAAAAGAATTGGAGCGACTGGGATCTAGTCGCACTGATCAAGCTCGTTTGGTCGAGCGTGCAAAGATTGTGTTGGGCTGTCTGGCGGGCGAACGTAACGACCAGATTGCGGCACGCATGAAGTTGCAGGCGAATACGGTAGCGATGTGGCGCAAGAGATTTATGGAGGGCGGCATCGCGGCGTTACATGACCGAGCGCGCAGTGGCAAGCCACCCTTCTACGATGCCGGCGACTTGCGCGATAGAATACGCAAACAGCTTGAACTTACTCCACCCGAAGGGCTTTCCAGTTGGGACGGAAGAACGCTAGCTCAGGCACTGGGCGTGTCAGATGACGCTATCTGGCGCATTCTTCGCAAGGAGGGCATTCAACTACGGCGCATGCGTTCTTGGTGCGTGAGTACTGATCCAGAATTCGCGGCCAAAGCAGCAGATGTGATAGGCTTGTACCTGGGGCCACCCACCAACGCACTGGTTCTGAGTATTGATGAAAAGCCATCGATTCAAGCCTTAGAGAGAAAAATTGGCTACGTTCATACCAGCAGCGGAAAAATCGTGCGCGGAATCAAAAGCACGTACAGACGTCACGGTACCGTCAATTTATTTGCCGCGCTGAACGTGGCCACTGGCGTAATCCAATCCAAGGTCACGGCAGTCAAGAAGCGTCCAGACTTCCAGGCCTTTCTTGATGACGTAGTGGCTGAGGTGCCTGTCAACCAAGAAATTCACGTGATCTTGGACAACTACGCAACCCACAAGAGAAATGATGACTGGCTAGCCCGTCATCCTAACGTCCACTTCCACTTCACACCTACTTCAGCAAGCTAGCTTAACCAAGTAGAAATTTGGTTTGGCATCTTTACACGCAAAACACTGAATGGGGCAAGCTTCCAAAGTACGGAGCAACTGACGCAAGCCATCAAAGCGTTCGTGAAACACTACAATAAAACTGCTGCGCCGTTTGTTTGGAGGAAGCGCGAGGTAAGAGGTGCTCAACTCAGAAATACAATCGTTAACTTATGCAATTAGACACTAGCTGTGATTAATGCAGCAGGCTTAAAATTGTCTGTACACCGATAGAAAATTGAGTATGAGCGAAATACTTCACTCGCCTCATTCCGGCTAAATTTTACGAGAAAATGTATTGCTAACCTTGGGCTATCAATAACGAAAGCGGCTGAACAGCTCCCAACTGGTTTAGTTGATTAATTTGTAAAAATATCTCGTATCTATTACATCAGAATTCACCATGAACAATCAAGACATTCCCATAGCCGTTGTGGCAGCGCCCCGGACAAAAACATCAAGCTATCCAGAACAGCTCGCTTCCCGAATGACAGGCCGATAAAAGCGTATTCTCGGTGATTTGTTTGGCCTTTCAAACTTCGGAGTAAAAACCTAACGAAGCTTTTGCCTGGCGCTAGCTCAGCTTTACGGCACGTCCATTCCAAACAAGACGAATTCGTCTACAAAAAGTTTACTCAGAAATTCAGCGATCAGATATGCGCTGCCAAGTAAGAATTCCGGTTTGAGATGAATTGGCAGGCACGCGCAAACGGAATTTCTCTGGGCATGCACTCTTTTGTCACCCAAAATGCTATTTTGGCAGCAAGATTTCTCAGACAAATAAAAACCCGCACCAAGATGAGCAGGTTCATAACCAGGAAGATGCTATTAATCCATGCGGCAGACGTATCAGCGCGCTTGGCTCGAATATTGTTGAGCCGATAACCATACTTTCCTGGCCAAACTTTCCTTCAATTGGAATGCGCTCGCGATATTCCTGTCGACGTTCGCTTTCAAGTGCATTAATTCATCTTTGTTTTCAGGTGTACTCTTTGGTGGACGTCCCGGTGGTTTGCCTGCGAAGCGGATGTGATTGCGTTCCAGATAGCTGCGATTATCACGTGAGCCATATAGCGTGTCGGCATGAGCCAACCCTTTGCCTGTCAAGCTCACGCTTATTTTGGCGCCAAATTCCACTGTCTTGCCTTGCTTTCCCCTGATAATGGGCCGAAGATGCGGCTGACTGATACTGACGATGCGATCATCACAACGTCTGGTGTTGGTTTTGTACATTGCATATTGTTGCCGGTACAGCTGGGGTAATACCCAGTAGCGGCGCAACAACCAATTGGGTAATGGTATGGGCGTGCCAGGCGTATATTCCGTCAGCATCGCTTCAATATGATTTAAATTCCGGTGCAGGAACTGCAATTGCTGCCTGATACCGGCACGGCGCTTTCTGTTGGATGGCCGTCTCAGCTTGACTAGGCTGAGATAGGCTTTTCTGGCAATCTCGCGATAAGTGCGCGGCTTCTTTTTCTGTGGACGATTACTTTTGGCATGCAGTTCATCAATGATACGCTCACTCAATTCACGCGCTTCGTTCAGCAGTCCAAGATCTGTCGGATAGCGTATGGCCTGTTCTGCAACGGTGGCATCCAGTATTAATTTGCCATGATTGCGCGGCGGCTCATCTGCCAAAGATTGCTCTGCTTCCATTGCGGTACCCGTGTCGCAGCTGCCTACCTCACCGCTATTTGATACATCATTCGTCGTTGTCATCATCACTTGCTTTGACTGACTTCTTTGTCCGCTTAGGTTCAACCGTTTCGATGATCGTCTCATGAAATTCATCGAATACCGTCTGACCCATGCGCTTGCGTATCTCAACCAGTAATGATGACGCAAAGGGCGCCTTCGCTTGAAAACCTTTCAGGCCAATAAAATATTGCAGGTATGGATTCTCCCGGATCTGCTCAACAGTCTCTTCATCTGAAATCGATAATTTATGTTTAATAATCACTGCCCCAATCACAATTCTGGCATCTTTGGCTGGGCGGCCTAGTCTTGAACACAGCGTCTTATAGTAACTCTCGGACAACTCATCCCACGGTAGGCAATCTCTCAGTTTTACCCAGCGATTATTGGGATCAAGAATCATGCCCGGTGGTGTATCAAATCCTTCGAGTGGCAGTGGCAGTTGCTTTTGGCTGATTTAACGAATCATAGTGCACGGTTTTTGGTGTTAATTCACATATTTATGTGCACCATTTTACCAAAATATGAAATACTATTCAATTAAAACAGTTAGTTATACTTTATGAGTAAGTTCTACAAAAGCAGTTGGCTAACGTCAAGTTGCTGATTATAGACGAACTGGGTTATGTGCCATTTACTGCAGTTGGTTCAGAGCTCTTGTTCGAGGTGTTCAGTCGCCGATATGAACATAGCTCGACCCTGGTCACATCAAATCTACCGTTTGATGAATGGACGAGTGTGTTGGGATCAGAACGATTGACCGGTGCGTTACTAGATCGCTTAACCCATCATGTTTATATTCTGGAAATGAATGGGGAATCGTATCGCCTGGCCACAAGCAAGAAACGGCAAAAGCAGACAGTACAAACCAAACCTATAGAAAAGGAGGATGCCAAACCAATATAAAAGATTTTAGGGGAAACACTGCGCTTTTGCTGAAACCCAAGAAATAAAAAATCAGAGGCGCAAAACCAGAGGTTAAATCCCTCTTTTTTATTAACCTAACTGGTACACTTTTGGCGCGCTATTTGGTACCTTTTTACTCCGTCATTGACAGAACCTTTTGTAGATGGAATTCCAACAGCCAAATGCCTTCGGCAAGTCTCTCCACGGACAACCAACCTGCATTCGATACAGTATTCCTTCTACCGTCATGCGCAAATTGCGCTTGTTATAAATGGTTTCTTGAAGCAGAATCTTCTCCAGCTTCGACCAAAACTCATCACTGAACATCAAACGGGGCATCAAACGGGGCATCGCAAACTCGTTTTATTGGTGGTATAGGAACCTCAATATTACGAGTTTGTCTATATTTATTAAATAATTACCGAAAAATGTCAACAGACCCTAGCGATTTTCAAGACGATTAAAGTCAAAGATTCCGGCTTCAATTGGGTTATCCTGTTTTGAGGCTTGGTGAATTTTGTCGGCATGGCCCCAAAATTCTGGACTAGTTCTTCGTACTCCAAAGCGATCCATCAGCTTTGTATAGTCCGCTCGAGTTTTTAATGCCAGTACCGTGTCGACAAATTCCGCAAGCTCAGATTGATCGACACTCACGAAGGCATTAGCGTATGAGCCAACAAAACCCGTCGTTACAGTAATGGTGTCTTCTTCCGGAATTAGTTCTTTGTATTCATCGAACATTGATGTGACATTCAGATGCGCCATGTTATGTATGATAGTGACAAACTGTTGTCTATCTTTGTTATTAATCGCAACAAACATCGTTTCCGGCAGCAATGCCGTATTGGCACCGCTAAAGGTAGCCAAGCGCGCGAACTGTTTTTCTAGCACGGGGTTATTGAGCGTTGCCAGTTCGAGTTGAGTGGATAACACCGGTTTCAGTTTTTCTTCAATTAACCCAAATAACTCCAGCTTCTCATCTTGGGTCTGGTAAGGTATGGCAGGTATTGATTGTTTCTCGAAAGTTGGATTGGTTAAATAGGCTTTGAGTTCAGGATTTGCACCGCGATACCAGTTTTCGCGTTCTCGGTTACGGGCTGTTTCTGGCAATAACTGCAGGAAATTTGATTCGCCTTCCATACGCAGAAAATCCATATAAATTCGTGATAATAACCCGTGCCCGACATTACCATAAACGTCGTAACCTGCCACCAACAGATAGTGAATTCTCTCCAGCAGCGCATAACCTATTAGCCATGCTGTTTGAGGTTTGGGGCCGACTAAGCCTTTGTGCACACTGGCACTGTCAAAGTGGCGGAACACCGTAAGTGCGGCGTTATTATTGTGTCCATCGCCATCCCAAATCAAATCGAGACTAACATCCTTCAAAGCATCCAGGTTTTCCGTTAGGAAAGCATCGAAGGCAGCATGCAGTTTGCGCTCTTTACGGGAATAAATCTGCCAGTTCAACAATGGCAGATAAACATCCCCTCTGACCGTTGGCATTTCGAGTTCTTGTTTATGGTCGATTAGAAGTTCTGAATAAGCTTTGTTTTGCCACACCTTAGGTTCAATAAAGAAGACCCAGAAATGGTCTTTAATCACATTGAGGGCTACCTGACCTCGACAAACGGGTCCCCTTGATGAAACCCTGGATGGTGTAATGTGCTTCATCTAACATAAAACGGTAGCGCGAATCCGTGGGTAATTGCTGAAAGCTGTCAAAGGGGTTGGCCGAAAGGTGGGGTTGATAGTCAGGCAGTGATGTGACCTCGTAAGGCTCTACAAAAAAGAGCTGTTGCCAGCGTGTCATGCGCGCGCTGTTGAGGGTGTAGGGCATATGGGTTTTTACAACAATAGATTCCTGTTCTTCGACAAAACGGTAGTAGACGCGATCAACACCGGGATCATCGTACGGCCGACGGGTACTGATACGCTCAAGGGGGTGCCCCGGCGGGCTTGCGGAGCGCACCAGTTTAAAATATTTAATTGGCTTGAATTCGTCAAAATGCAAATGACCCAGGAACAGGTGTTCATAGATGTAGCGACTGACCAGCTGACCTTTAAGGCTATCGCGATTTAGGAAGGATTCCCATTGTTCTATGAGTGACGCATAGTCGCTGTCGATGGGTGGCCGCGGCGTGTAGACGGCACCCTGCGCGATCCAGTTTTTTAATACATTCTGCTCATCATTCTCGAGACCTGGCAGAGCATAGGGCATAC
Organism: Nitrosomonas sp.; assembly: GCA_016721865.1. Lineage (GTDB taxonomy): Bacteria > Pseudomonadota > Gammaproteobacteria > Burkholderiales > Nitrosomonadaceae > Nitrosomonas. The sequence goes on from JADKHF010000044.1 coordinate 112,788, forward strand.
CCCATAATGGATGTTCGCTAGCAAAATGCTGCGTAGCCTCTACTTTCGGGCAGGTTTCTTCGCGGCTTAGACCTAGCGTGAAATCATTCGATAATATGTCGGCTTGTGGCAGGGGATGTTTTTCTTTCAGTTCCAGGAGCTGATACATCAAACTGGCCTGCCGATTGGTTTCAGGCTCGTTCACATATTCGTTAAGTACAGGGAAAAACTTTTTTTCGCGCCACTCATCCACGGAGTGAGCATCTTCATAAAGGCGCGTAAGCTCGCCGGAACGTAGCCGCGTAGCGTAAACATTTTCCGTACTGGCACCACGCTCGATGCCTTCGATACTGCTGAGCTTGAGCTGGCAGGGGGCGTCGTAACAGCTGTGGCACACAACGCAGCGATTCTCCAAGATGGGCTTTACCTGGCGCCAGTAGTCGATTTGATCAGACCTGAGTTCGGCCACGATCCGCTCACGAGGTTGAGCGGGTCCATGCAGTGCCTTAAAATTGACAGTGCTAAGCGCAGCGCAGCCACTCAGTACCAGAAGAAAAAGAAAAATGAGGGTATGTTTTGAACTCATGTTGTTTTACACAGCTGTAAATAGCAGTAATAATAGAATGGATATCCGTTACCTTAAACGGCATCGAAGTGCCAAAGTAAGGGTGCAATAAAGCCCACCAAATAAAGAGGAGCGTCCATTCCATTATTTTTACGCCGCTATTTACAAACAGAACAGGCGAAAGCGCTGGTGATATTTGGCTCATCATTAAAACTTTCTGCTGGTGAAAAGTACGAGCATTATTTTTCTCTTTTTCAGAATCTTCTATCAGGGAGCTAGGGGGCGTTAACAATTAAGCCAGCCTCGCTAGCCGTTTCGTTTTATCGTTCACGTTGCGCGTGCAGCTTCGAAACAGGCGTTCGACCAGGTTTCGTTCTTTATAAATTTCTCGATCATACTCCGCTGAACTTCGGTTTTGTCGAGGAGGATCTCTGCACCTGACGCTTCAATGTTTTAATAGCTCGTCCGTCAGCCTTGTCGCCAAATATAATCGGCGAATCTGCTCATCGTGCGTTTGCCTGGCCGTACTGAGGCGTCCTTCTGTCAGGCAGTCACGGATTGCCAGGCTCACTGCGCTGTTTGTCAGGTTATTTCTCTTCTGTTGTTTTTGGGGAGCACCAGCGATGCAGTTGAACTCGCGGTCATTAATATTCAGTCCTGGCCTCTGATAAGGTCTTGAATATCGCTTCACGGCCCTTTTAGACCATCGATTATATGTGTACACGGTGCAGCCCCAGGCTCGGCAGATCGCGCCATGGTGCGCCGTGCGGCAAACCCACAGTACGGCTTCCAGGAACAAGCGGTTTTTCTCCTGTCCCCCAATCACTGGGTTTGCCCAAGGGTTCTATTCGTTTCCCTGCTCATAATCACACATTCCTGTCATCATTAATTCACCTTCATATTCAATCTATTGGTAAATTATTGCAGAAATTACGTTAATTGTTAACGCCCCCTAGTTTGTTGGCCACTTTCGCAATATGAGAACCTTGAAAATGCGCAATTTTTATTTCATTGTCTGATGGTTGGCGTTTGCCATCGCCACCGGCCAGCGTGCTTGCCCCATACGGTGACCCGCCGGTGATTTCACTCATGTTCATGATCTCTTGGCAGGAATAGGGAACACCCACGATGATCATGCCGTGATGGAGTAAGGTGGTATGAAACGATGTAATCGTGGTTTCCTGTCCGCCATGCTGCGTGCCTGTAGACGTAAACACACTGCCCACTTTGCCAATTAGACCGCCGCTTAGCCATAATCGGCCAGTCTGATCCAAAAAATTGCGCATTTGCGCGCACATGTTGCCGAAACGTGTTGGTGTACCAAAGATGATCGCATCATAATTTGGCAGCTCATCAACCGTCGCAATGGGTGCTGGTTGATCCAGTTTTGCACCAACCCTCCGTGCCACTTCTTCCGACATGAGTTCGGGGACGCGTTTAACGGCAACCTCTGTATTTTCGACGCTGCGTGCACCTTCAGCTACCGCGTTGGCCATAATTTCGATATGACCATACATGCTGTAATACAAGACAAGAATTTTTGCCATGGTACACCTCCTGATATTGAGGTTGTGAACTAAAACTATGCCAAAATTAGATAGTACTCTTTTATATAGATTATAAAATTAAAAATTTAGAAATGTTGTTTCTAAATATTCCATGCTTACTCCAGCTTGGTTAGGCGTAACCGCAATGCATTGACGATCACGCTGACCGAAGATAACGACATCGCTGCCGCGGCAAAAACCGGCGACAGCAAAATACCGAAGAACGGATACAACGCCCCGGCCGCGATCGGTATACCCGCTGTATTGTAGATAAAGGCGAAGAACAGATTCTGGCGAATGTTACGCATAGTTGCTTCGGATAGACGCCGTGCCCGGACAATGCCCAGCAGATCGCCGCGCAGCAAGGTTACTCCGGCGCTTTCAATCGCAACATCGGTGCCCGTGCCCATGGCAATGCCAACATCGGCGGTGGCCAAAGCCGGAGCATCGTTGACACCATCCCCCGCCATGGCGACCACTCGCCCTTGTTCGCGCAATCGCGTTACGATTGCCGCTTTCTGATCAGGTAACACTTCCGCTTCCACTTCGTCGATACCCAATTGCCGAGCGACTGCTTCAGCAGTAGTGCGGTTGTCACCGGTCAGCATGACGATGCGGATGCCGTCGGCGTGCAGAGCATCAATGGCAGCAGGTGTCGATTCCTTCACCGGATCAGCGATGGCGACAATGCCAGCAATCACACCATCAACCGCCACAAAGATCACTGTCGCGCCATTCTGACGCAGCACATCCGCTTGCGTTTCCAAGGCCCGGGCATCAATATTTAGTTCTGCGAGAAACTTGGTGTTGCCCAGCACAATCCGCTGGCCATCGACGCTGCCGAGCACGCCTTTGCCAACCGGTGAGTCGAAGCCGGTTGCCTTGACCAGCACAATTGAGCGTTCCTTCGCTGCGGTAACGATAGCAGCAGCCAAAGGGTGCTCGCTTCCCTGTTCCAAGCTGGCCGCAAGGCGCAGCAGCTCGTTTTCGCCGATATTGCCTGCGGTGTGAATTGCCGTGACCCTGGGTTTACCTTCGGTCAGCGTGCCGGTCTTGTCAATCACGATAGTATTGACCTTTTCCATGCGTTCCAATGCTTCGGCGTTTTTGATCAGGACACCTTCGGTCGCACCTCGTCCGACACCCACCATGATCGACATTGGTGTCGCCAGACCCAGTGCACATGGGCAGGCAATGATCAGTACGCTAACGGCGGCGATCAGTGCATAGGCCATGGCGGGAGCAGGCCCCCAGATTGACCAGGCGGCAAAGGCCAGTATGGCAGTCACAATGACTGCCGGGACAAACCAGCCAGCAACGACGTCTGCCAGACGCTGAATCGGTGCGCGTGAACGCTGCGCCTCCGATACCATGCGGACGATTTGTGCTAGCATCGTGTCACGCCCGACTTTTTCCGCGCGCATCACAAAACTCCCTTGTCCATTGATAGTACCGCCGATCACCTGGTCGTCTGGTTGCTTGCGAACCGGCATGGATTCACCGGTTACCATTGACTCGTCAATATTTGAGCTGCCTTCGATCACTTGGCCATCGACGGGTACCCGGTCGCCGGGACGTACCCGTAGGCGATTACCCACCATTACCTGATCCAGGTTAATTTCCTTTTCGACATCGCCATCGTCAAGACGGCGGGCCGTCGTTGGTGACAAATTGAGCAAGGCTTTAATCGCACCGGAAGTACGTTCACGTGCGCGTAATTCCAGCACTTGGCCTAATAACACCAGCACGGTGATAACCGCCGCAGCCTCGAAATACACTGCGACCGATCCATCGCTGCTGCGGAAGGCATCGGGAAAGAGATCGGGTGCAACGGTGGCGACAATGCTATAGATCCATGCCACACCGGTGCCCATCGCAATCAGTGTGAACATGTTCAGCGCGCGGGTTGTTATCGATTGCCAGCCGCGTACAAAGAACGGCCATCCTGACCACCACACGACTGGTGTTGCCAGCAGCAGTTGCAGCCAATTGGAAGTTTGGGGAGATAGTATATGCGCCAGCCCGATCAGATGACCGCCCATTTCCAAGATAAAAACGGGTGCGGTCAATATAAGGCCAATCCAGAAGCGGCGGCTCATGTTCGTGAGTTCCGCACTCGGTCCGGTACTGAGTGATACTTCCACCGGTTCTAATGCCATGCCGCAAATCGGACAGCTTCCCGGCCCGGCTTGCCGGATTTCCGGATGCATGGGGCAGGTATAAATGGCGCCGGGCATGGATTCCCCGGTTGGGGGCTTGCCGGTTAAATAGGTATTGGGTTCAGCCACGAATTTATCGTGACAGTGGGCAGAGCAGAAATAGTAAGTTTGTTCATCATGCTCGGCGCGATACTTCGCTGTATGTGAATCGACCGGCATTCCGCAAACGGGATCGGTCGCTATAGCACGGTGATTCGTGTGATGATCGTGGGTATGCTGTACATGCTCGTGATGTTCGTGAGTCATAACTTGCAATCCTTATAGAGCAGGCGTTTTTGCGTTTCGGTACTTTTGCAGCTGATCATATCTTGGTGTGATGATAGTCAGTCGCAAGCTCAAACTCAAACAATTAGTTGTAACTATTGGAAATATAAATACTTTTTCTCACAAAAAATATAAATATCCAGAATTAAATAGGTTGTCAAACTGTTAAAATCCGATGTAACTGAATACTTTATCAGGAAAAATGAATTATCTAAATGATCAAATTTTATAAGTATTTAGTACGAAGCGCTTGCATAATATAGTTTTCCCTTTGAAAAAAAACTTTAAGGAACGATTAAATGCGATTTTCTTCTTGTCTGTCCTACTGATATAGTGCTTGAAACTGCAAGTAGGCATAAAAATAATCCCAACAATTACGGGGGTTGTCCCTGTGTTGCTGGATTAACAAGGAAAGGCGCTATGAAACTATTTGCTGTAATGCTGATGGTGGGTATTTCGATACTCATTCAGAGAAGCCCCACGGCAACGTCTCAGGTGCCTTTCAATTTGAAAAATATGACTTGCTACATTAAGTTAGCGGACACAAATGACTGCACAGGGATACCGACGCTTCATTCTGGTGTATTGGCTATTTCAGAAGACGGTACTTTTAAGCTAGAGGCTCAGTACGAAGGATGCTTTATGGTTGAGAATGTAACAAAATTAGGAAAATATGAGGCCTCCTCTTTCGAAGAAACAATGAGTCTTGAACTCCTGACTACCAAGACAACAGGAATGAAAGATGCGCTATTAGATTTTCCGAGAACGCTGGGATTTGCAAATTTAAATTACGATAAGCTGGATGGATACTTTGTAGACCTATCGGCTGTGATTCGTGCGCGTGGGCGCCATACAGATAATATCACTACTTCGAAACTGCAATGCGAGGGGGATAAATAACATAGCAAGAAGATGCTATCCCTTTACCGGCTTGTCAAAAGTTGTAGTGGCTAAGCTGGTAAAGGTTAAGTAAAAATTCTTTTTTATATGAAGGATAGATCAATTTTCATTATTCAAGAAAGGAGTTCATAACATGGCACACCATAAAGAAACTTTTGAAGGTTGCACTATTGAAATAAAAGATGATGTCGACTTATCAATTAATGGAAAGGAAATTGATTACAATCATGATGAGGCAAAAAATAAGTTTTCTTCGAAATATCTGCCCTATACCCAATATGATTCGTTGTTGGAGTTAGCAAGAGAAATCGCTAAGCACACTGTCGAATTTTCCCATGTAAAAGACTAATTCAAACAGACTGAGAGAAGGAGGAAATTCTCATGGCTATCAGAAAAGATGCAAATACCCTGACTTCTGCTGAACGGGCAGAATTCGTTGCCGCCATTCAAGCTTTAAAAGCCGAAGGCATCTATGACCAATTTGTTCTCAGGCATGCAAACGCCAGTATGGGCGACATTCATCGATGTTCTGCCTTCCTGCCCTGGCACCGCCGTTTTATTTTTGATCTCGAGCTAGAACTTCAGCGTGTCTCTGGCAACCCAAATCTCGGGATACCCTACTGGAACTGGCCATCGGGAGGAGCGAATGCCTCCATGTGGAATGACGACTTGCTCGGGGGGAATGGGGATGCCGGTGGAGTCGTCCGCACCGGGCCATTCCGCGCTGGCCAATGGACCGTCATCAATTCCAGCGGATTGCCGGCTGGTCCGCTGATGCGCGAGTTTGGGCAAAACGGGCTGCCAACCTTACCCACTCAAGCGGAAATCAATCAAGTCATGGCCATCATGCCATATGACGTACCTCCATGGAACATGAACAGCAATCCAAGCTTCCGTAATCAACTTGAAGGTTGGATTGGCCCCAACCTCCACAACCGTGGCCATGTCTGGGTCGGCGGCTCTATGCTGCCAATGACCTCGCCGAATGATCCGGTGTTCTTCATGAATCATTGCATGGTCGACAAGATCTGGCATGAGTGGCAATTACGCTTCCCGAATCAAGGTTATCTTCCAGCAAATGGTGGTCCTTTTGGACAAAACCTGACCGATCCAATGGGTAGTACCCCTTCAGGACAGATCGGGGCGCGTCCTATCGATGTCCTTGACAGCACAGCTTTGGGTATTGTCTATGACGGCATAGCCCCTCAGCCTCAGCCTCAGCCACTTCTCATTGTGGTTGGAGCCAATCCAACGCAGGCTGATATCTCAACACCGGGAGAAACTGACGTTTTTCGCTTCGACATCCCGACCTTCGGTCCCCATACGATGTTTACCACCGGACCATCCGATACTTTTATGACGCTCTTTGGCCCCAATGATCCGAATGTCGAAGTGACCTCAGACGATGACGCAGGCGAAAATTTTAATTCACAAATCACGCGGAATCTCTCGGCAGGTACCTACTATCTGCGTATTCGCCTTTATACTCCGAACTCCACAGGAAATTATGCGGTTGGCGTACGCTCTGATGGAACTGGCCCCAGTCCCATTCCCGAACTTATTGTAGATGGAGTGAGTATCAATGCGGCTATTTCTGCGGCGAATGAAAGCGATGTGTACCGATTTAATATAACGACTGAAAATATCTATACTATTGAAACAAGCGGAACGACGGATACCTTTATGACCTTGCACGGGCCGAATAGTCAGATACCGGAAATTGACAGAAATGATGACGGAGTCGCATTAAATGCACGCATTCGTCGCCAGCTGTCTCCGGGTGAGTATTTCGCTCGAGTGAGGCACTACTCGCCTATCGGAACGGGATCCTATTCCATTCGGGTAAGTCAAGGGTGATACTGAAGTCGTAAAAAGGATACGTTTGAACTCTGACCTTGCCCTGTAAAAAGTGTTTTTTAACTGATTCTAATTGGCGTTAGAAAGTGAATTAACTAGAGCTTACTCAAAAAGCATAACTAGCTGATTGAATTGAATAATGGCGTATATTTTGGTAAAATAGTGCACGTAAATATGTGAATTAACACCAAAAACCGTGCACTATGATTCGTTATATCAGCCAAAAGCAACTGCCCCTCAAAGGATTTGATACACCACCGGGCATGATTCTTGATCCCAATAATCGCTGGGTAAAACTGAGTGATTGTCTACCGTGGGACGAGTTGTCCGGGAGCTACTATAAGACGTTATGTTCAAGTCTAGGCCGCCCAGCCAAAGATGCCGGAATTGTGATCGGAGCGGTGATTATTAAACATAAGTTATCGGTTTCAGATGAAGAGACTGTTGAGCAGATCCGGGAGAATCCATACCTGCAATATTTTATTGGCCTGAAAGGTTTTCAAGCGAAGGCGCCCTTTGCGTCATCATTACTGGTTGAGATACGCAAGCGCATGGGTCAGACGGTATTCGATGAATTTTATGAGACGATCATCGAAACGGTTGAACCTAAGCGGACAAAGAAGTCAGCCAAAGCAAGTGATGATGACAACGACGACAATGATGTAACAAATAGCGGTGATGTGGGCAGCTCAATCTTTGGCGGATGAGCAGCCGCGCAATCGCGGCAAATTAATACTTGATGCCACCATTGCAGAACAGGGCGTACGCTATCCGACAGATTTTGGATTGCTGAAAACGAAGCGCGTGAATTGAGTGAGCGTATCATTGATGAACTGCATGCCAGAAGTAATTGGCCACAGAAAAAGAAGCCACGCACTTATCGCGAGATTGCCAGGAAAGCCTACCTCAGCCTGATCAAGCTGAGACGACCATCCAATACAGCAATTGCGGTTCCTGCACTGGGATGCGCAACATGAAGGCCATGATCTTCAAGCGCAAGTTGAAGTCTACAAAAAGCGTCACGGCCATTATCCCGAAGTCGTCATTGCCGACACGCTATATGGCTCACGTGATAATCGCAGCTATCTGGAACGCAATCACATCCGCTTCGCAGGCAAACCACTGGGACGTCCACCAAAGAGTACACCTGAAAACAAAGATGAATTAATGCACTTGAAAGCGCAACGTCGATAGGAATATCGCGAGGAATCGGAAGAGATGGTGAGACGGTATGCTCATTTATCAAAACCGCAACTTATGCAGCATGCCGAGCTAGTTTCTAACGTCCTTGATGACACAATTTTGTCACATCAGAAAGAAAAAAGAGGTTAGAAATTAATCTAACCTCTTGATTTGTTGGTGGGTCTGACTGGACTCGAACCAGTGACCAAGGGATTATGAGTCCCCTGCTCTAACCAACTGAGCTACAGACCCCTAACTTATTATTTTAATTATTACCAGTATCTAGGAAACTGCGTAAGCGTTCAGAGCGAGCTGGATGACGTAACTTGCGTAATGCTTTAGCTTCAATCTGACGAATGCGCTCACGTGTGACATCGAACTGTTTTCCTACTTCTTCCAAAGTATGATCAGTATTCATCTCAATGCCAAAACGCATACGTAATACTTTAGCTTCGCGCGGCGTCAAAGAATCAAGTATATCCTTTGTTACTCCACGTAAGCTAGCATAAACTGCTGCATCGGCTGGTGCCATTGTTGCCGCATCTTCGATAAAGTCGCCGAGATGCGAATCTTCATCATCACCAATCGGCGTTTCCATGGAAATGGGCTCTTTGGAGATTTTAAGAATTTTACGAATCTTTTCTTCCGGCATTTCCATTTTCTGTGCCAGAACCGCCGGTTCCGGCTCTTGTCCAGTTTCTTGCAGGATTTGGCGTGAAATTCGATTCATTTTATTGATTGTTTCAATCATATGCACCGGTATCCGGATAGTACGTGCCTGATCTGCAATAGACCGGGTAATCGCCTGACGAATCCACCAAGTTGCGTATGTTGAAAATTTGTAGCCGCGCCGATATTCAAATTTATCGACCGCTTTCATTAAACCAATATTGCCTTCTTGAATCAGATCGAGGAATTGCAATCCCCGATTGGTATATTTTTTGGCAATAGAGATCACTAAACGTAAATTTGCTTCGGTCATCTCGCGCTTGGCTCGACGCGCCTTTGCTTCACCCGTCGACATCTTACGATTTATTTCTTTCAAGTCCTTGATTGGTATGCCAATCTTATTTTTGAGCGCCAATAAATTCTGCTGCTCTTCAAGAATTGAGGGTCTATAGTGCTCGAGTGCCTGACTATATGTCTTTCCAGCTTCTATTTCTTGCTTTACCCACTCAAGGTTTGTTTCATTTCCGGGGAAAGTTTTAATGAAATGATTCCTTGGCATTTTTGCTTTGGATACACACAGATCCATTATTTTACGTTCATAGTTGCGTACATCGCCCACTAATTCCCGTTGAGTATCACAAAGCTTCTCCACCATTTTTGCCGAGAAGCGAATAGCCATCAGTTCAGATGAAATTTTATCCTGTAACTCAATATATTCCTGATGATAAGGCCCATTTTTTTCAAGAAGCTCTTGCATCTCGTTATATATTTCACGAATAACTGAAAAACGTTCCAGTGCATCAGTTTTTAATTTCAATAAATCTGCACTGGCGATAGCAGCACTGTCCTCATCCTCATCGTCATCTTCATCGCCAGGATCGCTGGAAGCTAATTCTTGCTCTAATGATTCTTCAGAAAGCTCTTCATTAATAATATCCTGAGCGTTTGCATCCAGTAATCCATCGACAACTTCATCAATGCGTAAAATATCTTTTTCAACTTCTGTAGCCAGATCCACAATTCTTGCAATAATCGGCGGACAGGCAGAAATTGCCTGGATCATATGACGTAGACCACCTTCTATACGTTTTGCAATCTCAATTTCGCTTTCACGCGTTAGCAAACCAACTGAACCCATTTCCCGCATATACATGCGCACAGGATCGGTTGTACGTCCAAATTCCGAATCTACAGTTGAGAGTGCCGCTTCTGCTTCTTCCGCCACATCCTCATCCGCAACGGTTGTTGCTGCATCCGACATCAGCAATGTTTCGGCATCCGGCGCTTCATCATGCACAGATATGCCCATATCATTGATCATGCTGATAATGCCTTCTATCTGCTCCGCATCCAGCATATCATCAGGCAAATGATCATTGATTTCAGCATAGGTCAGGTACCCGCGCTCTTTGCCCAATCCAATAAGCATTTTCAGGCGCATGCGACGCGCTTCGATATCTTGTGGCAGTGAATTACCACTATCTATAACAGAAACCGCTTCTAAACCATTTACTTGGTCTATTCCAGCAGTTGCTTTATTCTTCTTAGGTGTTCTACCTCTAGTTTTCTTGCCATCACTGGATTCAATGTCATTTTCTCCAATAATTGCTTGAGAAATCTCTGCAGCAGCATAAACCGCTTTAGCGGATACTTTTATATCCGGAGCATCTTCACGTGTTGTTTTTTCATCTGCTTTTTTAGCAGATGCTTTTATTTTTTTTTCAGTTTTAGCTACTAATTTATTAGGCTCTACTTTCTCTACCATTTCTTTATTGGTATTTTTTACTTTTTTAGTTGTTAATTTTTTGATAACTTCATTATCTTTTGACTCGACCGCTTTTGTCTTTGGCATATTGGATTCCCAATAATATTGGATAAATTAAAAGCTGAAAGCGTTAGATTATATCAAAATTCGATATCACTTACACCTTGTAGCTGATTTCATTTCATAGCCAATCGTTGGAGCTCTCGCTTTTCTTCGTCGGTTAACATATCCAAAGATTTGCTATGTAATTCAGTCATGCGTTTCTTACGTTTTACTTGCTGTAATTTTTCTAATACTTCGAAAAACTCTTCTTCCAAATCAATCGCACTACCCCATTCCAAGGTCTCACTTTCAATATCTTCCAGTAATGCTCTATATGGACTATTTTGTAAATAAGTCAGTATTGAATGCGCAGATTTACTTGCTATCAGCTGAGGGTGCGTATCAAGAAAATCAACCAGCGCTTTTAATGCAACAACTTCTTCACTGTTTTCAGTACATTGGACAAGCAAATTTCTGTCTAGTTTAGCGATATAACTCGGGTGATACAACAGCATTCTCGTTAACCGGCGATAGGGCGTAATGGGTTGTTTCCTTGCTGTATTCTTTATCGCACGAGTCCGGGGCGCACGTTTTATTTGCAACAATTGTTCTAACTCGCCTTGACTAATCCCGCTCAACTCCACCAGGCGTCTTACCAGCATCAAAGACAATGCTGGCGCTGCTATTTGCTGCAATAGCGGCTTCGCATCACTGACTAACTTGGCACGTCCTTCACTGGTCTGAAGGTTTGTCTTTAAACATAATTCTCTGAATAGAAATTCAGACAAAGGCGTTGCTTGCTTAAGCTGCTGCTCAAAGGATTCTTTTCCATACTGATTCACATAACTATCTGGATCTGCCCCTTCGGGCAAAAAAAGAAAACTTAGATACTTCCCATCTGAAAGCAATACCAGGCTATTCTCAAGAGCTCGCCACGCTGCCTTCCTGCCTGCTTTGTCCCCGTCGAAACAAAAAATAATATTATCAGTCTGACGTAAAAGTTTTTGTATATGGAAACTGGTAGTAGCCGTACCCAACGCAGCCACTGCGTAATCAATCCCGTGCTGGGAGAGGGCGATGACATCCATATAACCCTCTACAACAATCACACAATTGGCTTCACGTATCGCGCGCCGCGCCGAGCAGAAGTTATATAACTCCCGTCCCTTCTCAAATAAAATTGTTTCCGGAGAATTCAGATATTTCGGCTCTTCCTGCTCCAATACCCGGCCACCAAAGCCAATGATCTGACCTTTCTGATTAAGAATTGGGAACATAATACGATCCCTGAATCGATCATATTGCCTGGCATCGTCGCTGATTATTACTAATCCAGCCTGCTGCAATATTTTCCTGGTTCTCTCAGATGTATAATCAGTAAAAACGGCTGCGAGATTTTGCCAGCCAGCCGGTGCATAACCAATTGCAAATCGTGCTGCTATCTTCCCGGACAAGCCGCGTTTCTTGAGATAGGCAATGGCCTTTTCTGAAATCTTGAGCTGCTCGCGATAGAAGCGGGTAGCAACTTGCAGCACACTTAACAGATCCTGTTGCGATATTTCCGGGTTATTACTGCTCTGATCGTTCGCTGGATATTGCGACAAATCATCCGCAGCTGTCTGTTTGGAAGAAGTATCCGTCTGTTGCGCAGGTACTTGCATCCCTACATAGGCTGCCAAGTCCTGCACAGCTTCAACAAAGCCCAAACCACCATATTCCATCAAAAAACTAATGGCATTCCCGTGCGCACCGCAACCAAAGCAATGATAAAACTGCTTAGACTGGCTGACAGTAAATGAGGGAGTTCTTTCACTGTGAAACGGGCAGCAAGCAACAAAGTTAGCACCTGCTTTTTTGAGCGGGACATGACGATCAATCGCATCAACAATATCTACACGATTGAGTAAGTCATAAATAAATGGCTGAGGAATCATTTACCGAAAGCAATCAATAACACCCAGCTTCAAGAATAAATAAATTACATCAACTATTGTTTTGTTTAAAAAAACAACCCCAAAGAAGTCGGGCAATCTCAGGCTGATATTTTTCCTTTAATAAGCATCGACACTTTAGCCATATCTGCACGCCCAGCAAGTTTTGGTTTCAATATGGCCATAACCTTGCCCATATCCTGCATGCCTTTTGCACCGGTTTCTGAAATCGCTTCAGCAATCAAAGTATCTATTTCAGAGTCTGAAAGCGCTTGTGGCATATATGCGCTTAGAATAACGACCTCATCCTTTCTCAATATTGGCCAGATCCAATCGCTTTGCTGCTTCATACTGTGCGATAGAATCCTTCCGTTGCTTGAGCATTTTTTCAATAACCGCAATCACTGCGGCATCATCAAGCACGATGCGTTCATCGACTTCACGCTGCTTGATAGCGGCCTGCAGCAAACGAATAGTATCTCGCTGTTGGGTAGCACCCGAACGCATAGCTGCTTTCATGTCTTCAGTAATTCTCTGTCTCAGACTCATCGCACATTGACACAACGAAGTTAATTGTCTGCTTCAATGATTATTCCGAGAATACTCGAAAATAGCATTTAAGCTACATCAAATTCATTTTTCTTCTATTTATATTACGACTAATAAAGCTTAGGAGGTAACAATTGGCTGCGCAAACGTTTATAGTTACGTTTTACAGCTGCTGCCAGTTTCCGCTTACGTTCCGCCGTCGGTTTTTCATAAAACTCGCGCGCGCGTAATTCCGTCAGTATCCCTGTTTTCTCAATGGAACGTTTAAAACGTCGCATTGCAACTTCAAATGGCTCGTTTTCCTTAAGTTTGATAGTCGTCATAAATAGGCAAAACCCTTTGGTTAGTTTATAAATAGTACAATTGTATTCTCTAATTTGCTCCATACCTTGCAACCGGACGCAACAAAAGCTTTAAATTATAACACCAAGAAGTTTGTTATAAAAGATAAAGTTGCAACAGAAACAAGGAAAATCGTCGCAACCGGGTAATGTTTTCTGCTCCGAAGCCTGTTCGAATTTGGTTACGATCTTCGCCGTAACTCGAGTCAATGATATAGTGAGCGCTTTCTAAAATTTAGCGGCATTCTGCCACAAGACGCGTAGCGCCCACTCAGCGAAAAAATAATCCTTTTCTTCTTCTCAACTTGCCAAAACCATGCAAAAAAAACAACAGTATAATACCAATAAGCTCCACAAACGCTTAAGACGGCAGGTGGGAACAGCGATTGCTGATTTCAACATGATCGAAGCCGGTGATCGGATCATGGTGTGCTTGTCCGGTGGCAAGGATAGTTATGCGTTGCTGGATATTCTGCGCAATTTACAAGCCCACGCCCCGTTAGAATTTGAACTGATCGCAGTTAATCTAGACCAAAAACAACCCGGTTTCCCGGAGCAAGTGCTGCCAGGCTATCTGACTGATATTGGCATGCCTTTCCGTATTGTTGAACAAGATACCTACAGTGTCGTAAAACGTGTCATTGCAGAAGGAAAAACCACATGTAGCCTTTGTTCACGCTTGCGGCGCGGCGTGTTATATCGCGTCGCCAGTGAATTGGGCGCTACCAAGATAGCGCTGGGTCATCATCGTGATGATATTCTTGAAACCTTGTTTCTTAACATGTTTTATGGGGGAAAGCTTAAAGCCATGCCACCAAAACTGGTCAGCGATGACGGAAAACACATCGTTATCCGGCCACTAGCATATTGCAAGGAAAAAGATTTGGCTGCTTACGCTGAAACAGAAAATTTTCCTATTATTCCGTGCAACCTGTGCGGATCGCAAAAAAACCTGCAGCGCCAAGCTATCAAAGAAATGATGCAACAATGGGATAAAAAATTTCCCGGCCGGTTGGAAACTATGTTCCGCTCCATACAAAATATTCAGCTATCGCATCTGGCGGATACGTCCCGGTATGATTTTTTTAACTTAAAAGCACAGGGTCAGCCGGTTATCGATGGCGACACCGCATTTGACGAAGAAACATTTGATCCCACCATCGAAGAAATGCTCCTACCCGCCGCAGAAGAAGCAGACGAGAATCGCCTCGTCTCTGGATAATCAACAAAGATCTCTATGAGAGTTTGGCGGCACCCATTTAAAAGTAGCTGCAACCAAGCCGGCAAAAAGGATATAAACTACCGTGAACACGTTTTCAGGTACAGCGAAGAATATGATTTTATGTAGCCATTGCTGAATAAAACTGTTGTCTGTTTCAATCTGACGTAATGTATTTTCCCATCGCGTTAGCGGGCAAACGACACCCAGCAACGACTCAGCCACTACCAGTATAATGGCAGCCAGGTGCAAATAACGAAACCAAGGGTTTCTGACAAACGCCAGCTTAAGCCATGCGCCCAGCCAAATGACGGGCAGGCTTCCAACTACAAACAAAACATAAAGAAAATGAAAAATCAGTACAAAATCGGCCAACAGCATGTTTTAAAATGATGTCGTCAAACGGCCTGTTTAGGCTGCTCAGCTTGAGGATTCTCTTTTAATAACGGAATCACCACTTTTTCCAGTTTGTTCAAATGAACACGGCCCAAATAGGTTTCAACAATTTCACCGGAACGATTAATAACCACGGTGTAGGGTAAAGCGGATTGCCGGTTACCCGCTGCTTCAGCCAACGCCCAAGTATGAAAACTGCCGACCAGTACCGGATAATTGATACCAAATTCCTCACTATAAGCCTTTACTTTATCCGCTTGATCAATGGCGATTCCCACAATAACCAGACCCTGTTCGCGGAATTTTTCCTGCGCTGCAATAAATTCAGGGATTTCCTCACGACAGGGCGTACACCAGGTAGCCCAAAAATTCACCACGATCACATTACCCAGCCATTGCGAAATGGCCTGATTTTCTCCCTGAATATCCGGTAAATTTGCAGTAAGAATTGCTTTTGCACCTTGTTGACTGGCTTCACTGGAAAGGACAGTTGGCGAACCACCCATGAGCTGTGCCCGCAACATAAAACCCGTAGTTATTGCAAGAGCAGCCAAAGCTAAATATATTAATAGTTGTCTCAATTTTGCCATTACGATTCCTTTAAATGAAGCAATGCCCGAGATGGATCGCTTTTCTATCTGGTATTCTTATTAAAGCAGTACCGCATTCAGCACGGTCAGAAAATCATTTTTGTTCAGAAAACCAATAACTTTGATATTCGGAATGTCATTACCCTGACGATCCATAAACAAAATGCCCGGCGGTCCAAACAATTTAAATCGTTTGAGTAAGTCCATATCATCCGGCGTACCATCGGTCACATCGATCTCAAGCAGAACAACATCCTTCAGGCGGGATTGCACCTTGGTATCGGAAAAGGTAAAGCGATCCATTTCCTTACATGAAACGCACCAATCCGCATGAACTCTGACCAAAATGTATTTATCCCTGGATTGCTGAATGCGGTTTTCCAGCTCAATAATGGTTTTCACCCGCTGGAAAGGTAGAGATGCATAACTGGAAGCCGCAGCTTCTCCACTATTAATTGTACTCGCGCTTGTCATATTTATTTTTGAAAGCGGCTGCAAAACATCTCGGCCGCCAGACAAGATGCCAATCAACAAGGCGATGCCAACCAGCAGCGCAATAACACCGACGCCCTTGAGAAATTTCTGCAGCCCCGAAGCCCTTTCCGGCAGCGGGTCAATCGCATGCAGATAAATAGCCGAGATGATCAACAACGCAGCCCACAATGACATATGTATCACTTCGTTTATGACGGGCGAAATCAGCCAAATAGCAACCGCCAGCAACAACACACCAAAAAATTGCTTGATCGATTCCATCCATACCCCGGCTCTCGGTAATAACGCCCCTGCCGATGCGCCCAGCAGCAGCAACGGAACGCCCATACCCAGCGCCATGACAAACAACGCTGAGCCGCCCAAAATCACATCACGGGTTTGGCTGATATACAGCAAGGCCCCTGCCAGTGGCGCTGCGACACACGGTCCGACTATCAATGCAGATAGCGCCCCCATGCCGAAAACTCCGGTTAAATGTCCGCCTTTCAGGTGCCCGGCTTCCTCTGATAATTTGGTTTGCAGTGCTCCGGGCAATTGCAGCTCGTAAAAGCCAAACATCGAAAACGACAGCAATACAAATATCACCGCAAAGGTGCCCAACACCCAAACATTTTGCAGCGCCGCCGACAGCATCGCGCCCGACAACCCCGCAGCTACACCAGCGATGGCATAAGTGATTGCCATACCCAGTACATAAGCCAGCGCCAGGATAAATCCATGACCCTTGGTCACATGCTTGCCGCGATTGGCAATAATTCCCGATAAAATCGGGAACATCGGAAACACGCAGGGTGTAAACGCAAGCAGCAGGCCGATGCCGAAAAACCCTGTCAGAATCAACCAGAAATCACCGGTCTGAAACATCAGATCAATTTTGTACGCTTCGGTTTCGATGGCAGGAGCTCTGGACGGCGCCTGAAACAATTCAGCGGTCGCATCAATCCCTGCTGCAGATGCTTGACCGCTCGCCGCTTCAGCAACAGCACCGATCGCTGCTTTCACCGCCGGTAATGTCAGATCGATGGCTTTGTGAATGGGTGCATAACACACTCCGACCGGCTCATTGCAACCTTGGTAAGTAGCCGACAGTGTCAGCGGTTGTTCGCTCGCGGGATCCGCGCGTTTTAACGCGATGATGGCCTGAATGGGGCTGTAATAAACTTCTGTCTGACCAAAAGTCTGGTCTTCCTTCATTTTTCCGGGTGGTAAAGTTACTTTTTCAATTACCATGCCGGGTTGTTTCGGCTCAAATGTAATTTTATCGCGATAGAGATAATAATCCTTCGCCGGGGTCAATTTGGCAATCAGCGTATTGCCATCACGCACTTCCACCGAAATCTTGAATGCTTCATCGGGCGGCAAAAGTTCTTGTGGATTGATTTGTCCCAGATTGATGCCCAACCCCTGCAATTTTGAAAACAAACTGAAGGAGCCGCCTTCCTGCGCAGAAACAGGTGTACTGGTCAGACATAATATCAGTAACAGAAATTGGAATAGGCTCATCGGTATTCAGTATTATTTAATCGAGTGGTTGTGTTTCATTGGCGATCCACTGCAAATAAGCAGGTAATCCGTTTAGGATAGGAACCATAATCACTTCCGGAAGTTCATAAGGATGCATTATCTTGATCAACTGTTCAACCTGGTCATAGTGCTGCCGCAGGGTTTTGATCATAACGGGTATTTCATCTGCCGATTCAACTTTGCCTTGCCAGTGATAAATCGAAGTACATGGACTCAACACATTGACACAAGCCCCCAGGTGCTGTGCAATCAACGCTTCGGCTAATGCAACCGCACCCTTTTTATCGGGGAAATTAGTCATAACAAGGATTGGTTCTAGCACAATGAAAAGGAATTTTTATTAACGGTGAATTACGAAAAATCAATTTTACTCTGCTTATCATATAAATTCACTGATGCGACGCCGCACTTTGACATACTGGGCATACCTTGCCAACAGGCATATACTTCAAAAAAACAATTTACGATAGGATATGAACAGATGAAAGGATTATTTAATTTGGTAATAACGCTATCTATTATTACCCCGGTCACAATATTTTTTGGCTACATCATCATGGATGAAGGCGATCAATTTACTGCCGAGCACTATATGGTAACGGGGTTGAGCACAATTCCGCTTATTTTCGCGCTGCTGGTTAAATTTTTGATGACTGGCGCTGAAAAGGACAAAGAATAAATAATCAGCGGCATATAGGGCATCTCTAAAAATTCCAAGTTCTAAACAAAACGAGGTGTGAACAAAAAATGGTGACGCAGCATATGTCAGATATTTAAGGAAACATTTTTTGCGAGCAACAACGTGTTGTAACGAAATTTGGATTTTTAGAGACGCCCTATACTCAAAATCAAAAGTAAACACGAGGCTCCGTGGCAAAACCACGGGGAATCGCAAGTTTAATCAATCAGCGTGCCCTGTGAACTTTCACAGGCACGCTGATAAGCCAATACTGCCACCGCCAGATCCCCTATCGCCAGACCCCGGAAAACAAAAGCTGTCCGTTCATCATCGCTGCAGCGGCCAACGGCATCACCAGTTACCAAATTTGTCAGATCGCCGCAAACCAGCGCCGGATCAACCAAGGGTTTAGGCATGCTGGCTTCCTGTTTCAGGTCATCGACAATAATCCGATCAAATGCAGACATGCTTTCCACCAGCCACGGCGCGGCCAGATCGGTCATCGTGACAAAAGCGCCGGGTTTTAACCAACGGGCATCCAGAAATGGAACCAATTGTGGCGCCAGTGTTACGGAAGTAACGATCAAGTCAGCATCGCTAACCGCTTCCTGTGCAGTTTGACTGGCAATAGCCATCAGCCCCATGTTTTCCGCGCTGCGACAGAATGCATCGCGGCTGGCGGTTCCACGACCAAACGCTTGAATCTGTTTTAACGGAAACATTGCAGCCAACGCCTGCAAATGACTGTGCGCTTGCACACCACAACCGATAAACGCAGCGATGGATGCATCACGCCGAGCAAGCCGTTTGGCAGCCACCGCACTTAATCCGGCAGTCCGTACCGCAGTGACCCAGTTGCCGTCGATTATCGCGAGCGGCAATCCACTCCGGCTATCCAGTAAAGTCACCAACGCATTGATACTCTCGAACCCGTACTTCGGGTTATCCGGATTCAGCACCAGGGCTTTGACCGCAAGAAACGGAGGATCATCGGCAGCCGCCAGTGTCGCCATCATATACCGGCCATCCGGCGGGGTGATCACTGCTTTTGGCGCATTCCAGGCCTGCTGCAGATTTTGTTCAAGAATCAGGTGTTCGATGCTGGCAACAATCTCCTGAACAGTCAGTTGCAGAGATTGCAGTAAATCCCGGGATAAATAACGAATACAGGGCGTCATCCGGGCTACAGTTTTTTTGCTATCACTCATAATTCAGAACCTTACTGTGTTTTTCGTTGTCTCTGCCGGATTAATTGAAAGTTGGTCATATTGACAGTCAGTGCTATAATGCTGCCCCCACCGCAACAACTAACAGCTTATTTTTGAGGAATTATTATGTCTCGCCCTATCCGCAATATCGCCATCATCGCGCACGTTGACCATGGCAAAACGACTATGGTCGACAAACTTTTACATCAAGCCGGCACCTTTGCCGCACACCAACAGATTTCCGAGCGCGTAATGGATTCCAACGATATTGAGCGTGAACGCGGCATTACCATTTTGGCCAAGAATTGTGCCATAGATTATGAAGGCATTCATATTAATATCGTCGATACCCCAGGCCATGCTGATTTTGGTGGCGAGGTAGAGCGTGTTTTGTCGATGGTGGATGGTGTATTGCTGTTGGTTGATGCAGTCGAAGGCCCGATGCCGCAAACCCGTTTTGTCACCAAAAAAGGCCCTTGCTCTGGGGCTGCGTCCGATTGTCGTGATTAACAAGATTGACCGGCCGGGCGCTCGTGCTGACTGGGTGGTCGATCAAACGTTTGATCTGTTCGACAAACTTGGCGCCAGTGATGAGCAACTTGATTTTCCCGTCGTCTATGCTTCTGCATTAAATGGCTTTGCCACATTGGAACTGAATAAACCCAGCACGGACATGCGTCCGTTGTTTGAAACCATCATCAAACATGTCCCTGCCCCGGAAGGCAATCCGGAAGAACCCCTACAACTGCAAATCAGCGCCTTGGATTACTCAAGTTTTGTCGGCCGCATTGGTATTGGACGTATTAGTCGCGGCAAGCTGAGACCAGGGCAGGAAGTGATGATATTACTCGGTGACAAGCCCCCTAAAAAGGCAAAAGTCAATCAGGTTCTTGGTTTCCAGGGTCTGGAACGGATACAAATGAAAGAAGCCTTGGCCGGTGATATTGTACTGATCAATGGCGTGGAAGAGCTGAGTATCGGTACCACGCTGGCCGATATCGACAATCCCGAAGCATTGCCTATCCATATGGTGGATGAACCGACACTCACCATGACCTTTCAGGTCAATACCTCGCCTTTTGCCGGGCAGGAAGGTAAATTCGTCACCAGCCGTCAGTTGCGCGAACGTCTGGAAAAAGAATTATTAACCAATGTAGCAATGCGACTGGAAGAAACCAACGAAACCGATTCATTCCTGATCTCCGGACGCGGCGAACTGCATCTCACCATTCTGCTGGAAAATATGCGCCGCGAAGGTTACGAACTGGCTGTCTCGCGCCCGCACGTGGTGATCCGCGAGATCGACGGCGTCAAATGCGAGCCGTTTGAAATGCTCACGGTGGACGTGGATGAAGCCAATCAGGGCGCAGTCATGGAAGCCCTGGGCGCGCGCCGCGGCGACTTGCAGGATATGGTATCGGACGCCAAAGGGCGCGTGCGGCTGGATTACCGCATTCCTGCACGCGGTTTGATCGGTTTTCAATCCGAATTCATGACCATGACCCGCGGCACCGGCTTGATGAGCCATGTATTTGACGAATTCGCCCCGATGCGCCCGGAAATCCCGCCGCGCAGAAATGGGGTGTTGATTTCCTCCGAACATGGCGAAGCCGTTGCGTATGCCCTCTGGAAACTGCAAGACCGCGGCCGCATGTTCGTCAGCCCTGGGGACCGCCTGTATGAAGGCATGGTGATTGGCGTGCACACCCGTGATAATGATCTGGTAGTCAACCCGATCAAAGGCAAGCAATTAACCAATATCCGCGCATCCGGAACCGATGAAGCAGTGACGTTAATACCCCCAATTCAGCTCACCTTGGAATCTGCAATTGAATTTATTGCGGATGATGAACTGGTGGAAATTACGCCTAAAACGATCCGCATTCGCAAACGTTTCCTGCTGGAACACGAACGTAAGCGTGCG